>CAZGHT010000048.1:21825-41039 GCA_964525535.1 uncultured Rhodothermaceae bacterium | reverse complement strand
CCGGCCACAACAACGCGGTCTTCATCCAGGATGCCAATAAGCTGCTCATCGACGACCCCATCGAGGTGTTTCGCGAAGTGCAACGCCAGGGCGGTTTCGCCTTCTGGGACCACCCGCACTGGACAGCCCAGTACCCGGACGGGATCGCGAAGCTGACGGATATGCACCGCCAGCTTATCGAAGAGGGGTTGCTGAGCGGTATCGAGGTGGTCAACTTCAATACGTATTCGGATGAAGCCCTGACGATCGCACTGGAAAACGACCTGACCATACTCGGGACCTCGGACATTCACGGATTGGTCGATTGGGACTTTGAAGTGCCTCACGGCGGGCATCGCCCTATTACCCTCGTTTTTGCCACAGAGCGATCCCAGGAGGCGATTCTGGAAGGACTCCGGGCCGGCCGGACCGTCGCCTACTTCAAAAATATGCTGGTAGGCAGAGAGGAACACCTGGCGCCGCTCCTGAACGCCTCTATGAATGTGGTCAAAGCGTCCTACGGCGGCAATAGCACGGTCCTGAATGTTTCCGTCGAAAACGCTTCGGACGTTTCCTACATCCTGGACAACAAATCCGACTACACGCTCCACGCCAACGCAGACGTCGTTATCATCGAAGCGCAGGCTACGACCACCTTGCAGGTGAAAACCATCGATCGTATGGATACTATCGAACTGCCTTTCGAGGTGCTCAATGCCGTTACGGCGCCTGATACCCACCCCATGATTACCCTCGACGTGCAGGTCGATTGATAGAAGTACGATGTACCTGGTACATCGTACTTCATACCGCCGTAACGTGAGCGCCTGCCGATTCGAGCCGGGCCCTGGCCTCGTGGGAAATCCGGGCGTCGGTTATGAATCGATGCACCTTTTCGGCGTGGCACACGCGGTTCAAACTACTCCGGCCGAACTTGCTCGCGTCGGCTACGATGAAGAGCCGGTCAGCCACTTCGATCATCATCTGCTGCAGGGCGGCGTCCAGCATACTCGCTGAGGTGATCATGTTATCGTCGTCGCACCCATCCATGCCGAGGAACGCCTTTTTGAATCGGTGGTTGCGCAGCATGTCTTCCGCGTAGGGGCCCACGATGGAAGCCGTCGGTTTGTGCAGAAAGCCCCCAGGCATCAGCAGCTCGATCTCTTCGTATTCGATCAACTGGTTGGCGATTCGAATCGAGTTGGTGAAGACGGTGAGGCCTACGAAGTCCGTGAGGTACGGGACGATGGCGGCAGTCGTCGAGCCGCTGCCCAGGACGATGGTGTCGTGGGCCTCGATACAACCGGCTGCGGCCTGTCCGATGGCGTTCTTTTCCTTGGCATGCCGCGCGAGCTGTTTCCTGAAAGGGAGGTCGAATTTGAAGTGTTCAGCCAGGACCGCTCCACCGCGCGTACGAACGACGATGTGGGTGTCTTCGAGCGCCGTCAGGTCTTTTCGGATCGTCACTTCGCTAACTCCCAGGCTCTTGCTCAGGTGAGTCACGGAAACGTGTCCTTTTTCGTGCAGCAACTGGCAGATTTCGTTGTGCCGGTCTGCTTTGCTGTACTCGGATTTGGCAGGAGTCGTTTGATCCTCTGGTGGGTCGTACGAGGTACTGTGAGCGTTTGATTCCAACGTCACATGGTCCTGGATGGTGATACATCTGGTAAAATCGATCGAACGAGTAAACTGCATACTGCCTGCGTGACCCCGAGTTTCGGGGCAATCCATTATCCTGAGAAGTTCATCGTGTGAGTCGGCCCAGGGCTTCATTGCGAGTCGGTTTCGTTACAATTTCCTTTCATTTCGAAAGTTAGATCAGGTCTTTTCGGAATATGCAAGTGATGTTTCTGTTAAATAAGGGGGTGTCGGTTTCCAGGGGGTTTCGTTTTACAAATTGATAACTCTCTGCTCACGGTCCGGTAACGCCCGGGTAGATCGGGGCTGCGATATTTGCTCCTGAACACAACCACACCACCCATACTCCATCGATGTGTTTCTCGTTCGAAAGCAGGTGTGCCGTCACCCCGGCCGCTGCTTTCTGGCCCAGCATCGGTAGCAGATTATCACGTAATGCAAACAGTCCGTCTGAACCTCTGGAGCCGCCTGTGCATCCTTAGTACGCTGTCCGTACTGCTCTCCCTTCCGGCCCAGGTGCACGCACAATCCAATGGAAAAATTGCAGGGACCATTCGCGATGCGACCACGGGCGAGTCGCTGCCCGGCGTAACGGTCTATCTCGAAGAAAACAACTTTATCGGTACCGTCACCGACGTCAACGGGAAGTACTTCATGCTGAGCGTGCCGCCGGGGACGTACACCGTCGTCATGTCTTTTGTCGGATACGCCACCGTGAAGAACGAGAACGTACAGGTGTTCTCGGGGCGGACCACCGACCTCGACGGCGAATTGAGTGAAGAAGTCATCCAGGGCGAAGAGATCGTCGTCAGCGCCGAACGGCCGATCGTCGTTCGAGATCGTACCACCACGGTATCCTTCGTGGCGCGGGATGCGATCGAGAAGTTGCCCGTGCAAGAAGTCAGCGACCTGGTGCGTTTCCAGCCAGGCGTAGTGACCAACTCGACGGGGGGATTCAACTTTCGCGGAGGCCGGCAGCGGGAAACCGCCTACATCGTCGACGGGATACCCGTCCAGGACGTCTTCAATCAGGGCGGAGGCAACACGATCGACGTCGAAGTGCAATCCGTCCAGGAGCTCCAGGTATATACGGGGACGTTCGACGCCGAGCTGGGCGGAGCGCAATCCGGCGTGGTGAGCATCACCACCCGCGATCCGGGGCAGGCTCTGGAGGGCAGCTTCCGGGCGCAGACCAGCGGCTTTCTCGCCGACGATGACGACATCTTCATCGAAGGCAACACGTTCGACCCCCTCGAAAGCCAGGATTATTCGGTCACGCTCAGCGGTCCCATCCTCAAGCGCTGGCAGAATGTGGGCTTCTTCTTGAATGGGCGGTACGAAGACCGGGTCGGTCACCTCAAAGGGCAGCGCCTCTTCACCGCCCGCGACGGCTTCAAAATCGACACGTACCGCCGCTGGTATCGGGACGTGTTCCAGCCGGACGATACCCGGCTCATCCCGCTGGATACCGCGCGCACGCCGAGCGGAACGCCCATCCTGGATTCGGAAGGCCATCCCATCACCTTCGCCAGCGGAGACGGCGAGGTGGTGAATATGGATTGGAGTACGTCATTCACGGTAAACCCCAAGCTGGTCATCCGGCCCACCCCCCGCTCCAAACTCACGTTGTCCGCCGTCTACAATAACTCGGAAGGGCAGGGTTTTTCGCGATCCGGCGCTACCGACGCCCAGCGTCGATTCGCCCCCGACTTCCGCAGTACGAACTACGAAGATGCGTTGACCGGCATCGTCAGTTTCAAACAGACGATCGGCAACGACAAAGTGCTGAATGCCCGGGCCTCCTACAAAACCGCCGAGTACGAGTCGTACGCGTTCCGCTCGCCGTCCAGCGAAAACGTCCAGTTCATCGATGGACAGGACGACGTGACGGGCTTCAGCCTGGGAGAGACCGACAACAGCGAAAGCCGGCGTACGGAGGATCAATGGATCGGCGCTGCCGATCTCACCTGGCAGGTCAACGACCGCAACGAGCTCAAGGGAGGATTTCAGTTTCGCAGCAACCGGTTCGTCATCGAGGACCTGGACCGGCAGTGGATCGACCCCGCCGATTCGAGCATCTTCCTGAACCTGTTTTATCCCGATGCCGGCGCGTTTTCGAGCTTCGAGGAGTACTTCGCCGCTGTCGAGGATCGGTTGCCGATGCTCGTGCAGGAATCGGATGTCCCTCAACTGGCCGACTTCGTCGTGGACGACCGGTTCGAGCAGGACCCGATCGAGTATGCCGTATTCCTGCAGGACAAACTGGAGTTCGATTCCCGGCTGGTTGTCAAAGCCGGGCTCCGCTTCGAGGTATTCGACGTCCGTGAGAAACACCTCATCGACGTGAGGACCCCTACGGATCGCATTGGCCGGGAGGACAACTTCGAAGACACGGACCCCAAGTACTACTTGAGTCCTCGCCTGGGGATTTCGTATCCGATTTCGACGAACGGCGCTTTCCGCGTGGCCTACGGGCACTTCGTCCAGATGCCGGCCTACCGAGAGGTGTTCAAAAACCCGATCTTCGCCGGCATCAACGTCGGTCGCCTTGAGGGACGAGAAGTGGGGAATCCGGATCTGGAGCCGGAACGCACGATCAAGTACGAGATGGGCCTGCAGCAGCAGATCTCCGATTACATCGGGATCGATTTGAACCTGTTCTACAAGAACATCAGAAACCTGCTCGGTACCGAGATCCTGGGTACGCTCGACAACGTCCAGTACTTCCGGCGCGTCAACCGGGACTACGGCCTCGTCCGAGGCGGCACCCTCTCCATCGTGACTCGGCCCGTAGGCATGCTGCTGGGCACGTCCTTCGACATTACCTATTCCGATGCCCGCGGCAGCTCTTCGAATCCGGACGACGTCGCCAATGTCGTCGTTGCCGGGCGCTCCGGAGAAGTCGGCGACTTCTTCCTCGAACGAAGCATCACACCCCTGGACTGGGACCAGACGCTGACGGCCAACCTGTCGGCTCAGATCGGCGAAGCCGGCAACTGGAGCGTGGGCTTCATCAGCCAGCTGGCCACCGGTCAGCCCTATACCCCCTCCTTCCTGGATCCCTCCAAAGATTTCCCCGACAACGAGTTTCTCAATGCCGAGCAGAAACCGGTCATCTTCACGTTCGATCTCAGCGCGGAGAAGCGATTCACGGTCCGAGGTGTGCAGTACGGCCTGCGCCTGCAGGTAGACAATCTCTTTAATCACCTCAACGAACGAACCGTGGACAGCATCTCCGGCCGCGCCGACCAGATCGTGCGGCTGCCCGACGTCCAGGCAGACCGCAACCGCGTCAAGGAGACCGTTGGCCTCTTCGGCATCGAGGACGACATCAACCCCCACTGGTATTCAGCGCCGCGTCAAATTCGACTGGCGCTCACGGTAAACTTTTAGTCGAGCATCATGCATGTTTCTGGCATCCATACTGGCATCCATACTGCCATTCACCCTGCGAAATACACGGCCCTGTTCCCGGTCGACCACCCTGCTTCCAGCGACGTAAGTATGCACTCAACATCACGCAGCCGCCTCTGTCCCGGCTCATTTCTCGGTCTCGTTCGTCTGGGGGTCCTGACCCTGGCGCTTCTGATCGCCGTCCGAGCGGAAGGGGCGTATGCGCAGGCGAAGGACGACCTCGGGTCTGAGCGAGAAGCGCTCAAGGTGTCCCATTCGGTCGACAGGCAGATCGAGCGGCACGAGCGAAAAAGCCGGCGGCAGCGGGGACGCTCCTCGGCGGCCCGGGGGGACGACGCACGCGTCGTCGAAGCCGTCCAGAACCTGTCCCTCCGTAACTTCGTGCGCGGCGGGCTCGCGACGGGCAACCTGATTCAGGTGCCTTACGTGACCAACGTCAACGTGTCGGGGGGATACTGGGGGAGCACCATTTCGCCCAGCCGGGTCACCTGGCCGAAAGGCTCCGGCGTCGAATACGGGCATACGATGAGTTTTATCGTGGCCGGCGAGGTCGTCAACGACAATGGCGACAGCCTCGTCATCATCTCCGACAGCTATAACCGGAGCGGAGGCGACACGCACCCGTCGGGCAGCCACAAGTTCTTTTATTCTGCCGTCCCCGGATATTACAACATGGCCGGGGATCCCGCGACCACCAACCGGCTCAACGATAACAGCGACGACCGGGCCCGGCTGCGCGAAACCGGATACTACTTCGTAGGAGGCCTCAACGAAGATGCGAACGGCAACGGCGAGCTCGACCCGGGCGAAGACCTGAACAACAACGGCCAGCTGGATGTACAGCTGACCAACAACGTGGAATATCCGGCCCAGTCCAATCTGCCGCAAACCTGGCCCGCGTTCTGGCCGCCGCAATCCTACGTGGGCGACGACCGCCCCGCCTGCGCCTTCGAGCAGGGGAGTACGTGCAACCCCGGCCCGGGAGTACGTTCCGGGCGCTGGAACGGCGCCTTCGGCGCTTTCGTGCGCGGCGATCAGGAATCGTACTACATCGCCGACGACCGCGACAACGACGAATTTTCGTACGCCCCATTCATCGATCCCGCCACCGGAGAGCCGGATCGCAGATCCTGGGACGAAGGCGGCCGCCGGGGGCTCGGGGTCGAGATCAGCGCCCGCCAGTACCAGTGGGCCAGCATCCTCGCCGAAGACATCTTCATCACGACGTACGACGTGACTAACATCAGCCGCAAGGATCTCCCCAGAACGATCATTGCGATGATGGTAGACTACGACATCGCCGGGCAAACCGGCGATAATCAGGCGCTCTTCGATACGATCGACGACATCACCTACCAGTGGTTGAAGCGGGACCTCGTCCTCAACGGGTTTCGTGTCGGCTACGCCGGCGTCGGTTTTCTCGAAAGCCCGGGCATCTCCGAAGACGGCGTCGATAACGACAGCGACGGCCTCGTCGATGAGAGCCGCGACAACGGGATCGACGACGATGGGGACTGGCGCGTCTGGGTCGACGTCAACGGCAACGGCCGGTTCGACAACGAAGACCTCAACAACAACTTCGTCCTCGATGAGGGCGAAGACCTCGATGGCGACGGCAAGCTTACGATCGAGCCGGCCAACGACGACGTCGGTTCGGACGGCCTCGGGCCGGAAAACGAAGACTACCCGGGCCCCGACCCCGACGGCACCGAAGCCAACGGCGTTCCCGATCCCGGAGAACCCAACTTCGAATTTACGGACAACGACGAAATCGACCAGATCGGCCTGACCAACATGGTCATCCGGACGCCGTCCGACTTCGATCGCGACCTCGACGACGACCGGCTGTTCTGGAACGAATACATCCAGCCCGTCCCCGAATCCGAGTTTATCGTGCCCACCGAAACGGCGGACGTCATCTACGCCTACAGCTCCGGCTTCTCGCAAATCCTGCGCGGGCAGAGCCAGCGCTTCTCCCTGGCTTACTTCTGCGGCAACGATTTTCAGGACATGCTGCGCAATAAGCGCACCATGCAGAATATCTACGACTCCGACTACAACTTCGCCAGGCCGCCGAGAACCCCGTTCCTGACCGCCGTCCCCGGCGACAAAAAGGTGACCCTCGTCTGGGACCAGAGCGCAGAGACCTCCCGCGATCCTATCTATGGCTTCGACTTCGAAATGTACAAGGTGTATCGAAGCACCGATCCCGAGTTCAACGACATCAAGACCATCACCGATGCGTTCGGTAATGCCCTCTTATGGGAGCCGCTCATCGATCCGAGCGGAGATCGCGTCCAGTTCGACCTCAAAAACGGCCTGTTCGGCGCCCACCCCGTGCCCGTCGGTTCCTTTGGGGTGAGCTACGACATGGGCACCGACAGCGGCCTGCAATACAGCTACGTCGATTCCACAGTGGACAACGGGCGGACGTATTATTATGCGGTCGTGTCGGTCGATCAGGGGTATCACAACTCCTTCTTCGAAGAGGGCATTTCGCCGCTCGAGGCGCTGTCCGAAATTTCGCCGACCGAGAGCTCCAAGCTCATCGAAGTGGATGCGTTCGACCGGCCGGTCAACGTCGATCGCAACGCTGCCGTTGTGGCGCCGCAGCCGCCTTCGCTCGGCTATATCGAGCCGCAACTGACCTCGGCCGGCGTGCAGCGCGTCTCCGGGGATGCCTCGGGCGACATCGACATCCAGTTCCTGGTACCCGATGAGGCGAACAGCAAAGGCTACACGTACGAGTTCACCTTCACAGATGACAACTCCTTCGCCGAGATAGACCCCGAGTTCCTCGAAAACGGCATCACGACCGGCTTCGTCCTCCGCAACGTTACTACCGGGGATACGCTGGCGAGGAGCCTTCCCGGAGCCACCGGACAGGCCCTCTTCGACGACGTGCTCGTGCCGGCCGTGTTCGACGGCATGAAGTTCTCCGTGAAAAACACGGTGTCGCCTCAGGTGCTCAACGCGGGCTGGCTGGACAACAGAAACGTCTCTGGGCGCGGCTCCGCCATTCCCCGCACGGTCGTCGATGTGTCGGCCCCGGGCGACAACGTCGCGGTGCCCATCGACTACGAGATCCGCATCAGTGAGATGGGAGCCGATACGTCGAATTCGCTGAACCCCCGGAACCGCATACCCACCAACTTCCAGGTCTGGGACGTCTCCAACTTGAACGCTCCCCGGCAGGTGCCCTTCCAGATGGTTGAGAACGCCTCCGTCCCGGGGGATAACATCCCGGGCATGCTGTCGCCGGGGGACGTGGTCAATGTGCGCATCGGCGGGGTCGACATCGCCAGCTACCGGTTCTACGCCCTGTCTACGTGGCGCTTCGGCGTGAGCCTGACCGAGGAGGCGAAAGACCTTGTCGCTCAGGCGAACAAGGAAGCCAACACGCTCTACGATTCCCTGGCCGTGAAAAGTATCCGGGGCCTGGACCAGCGGCCGTACGGGCAGGATCTCGACGTGCTGGAGCTGTATCCGTTTTTCGAGGAGCTGGACCAATGGTATACAGCGACGCTCGATTCGCTGGTCAATCTGCAGGGGCTGCAGGAGGTCATCCAGAACAGTGTCTCGCCCTCCATACGGCTGCAGCAATTCGATCAGATCATTCGCAATGAAGTGCCGAGGGGCGGCGACGTGTACCTGCTCGAGACGAGCAAGCCGTTCGATCGTGACGACGTGGTCGCCTTCTCGGTAGAAGGCAATGCGATGGCGGACGAGCTTCCCGAAAGCGTGCTCGATGCGATCTACGTCGTTCCCGATCCCTACGTGGCCGTCAACTCGCTCGAGTCCCGCAACATCCTGCTCTCGGGGCGGGGCGAACGCCGCATCGACTTCCGGAATCTGCCGCAGCAATGCACCATCCGAATCTTCACGATGAGCGGCCGGCAGGTCAAGGTCATCGATCACGTGTCGACCCAGGACCAGAGCATAGCGAGCTGGAATCTCCAATCGGACGACGGACTGGACGTGTCCTTCGGGGTGTACATCTACCACGTGGAAGCGCCGGACATCGGAGAAAAAATAGGTCGCTTCGCCATCATCAAGTAATGCAGTTGTTCTGCAGTTTTTCTAAGGCATCATGAATCGTATTACTTCTATCTCCCTCGTGGTCGTTTCGGTGTTTCTCCTTTCCTTGCCGGAGGTCAGCGCCCAGGATTTCGTCACCAACGTCTCGAACAAAGGGACGGTGGCGGCTGCGTTTCTCGAGATCGGCGTCGGCGCCCGGGCAGAAGCGATGGGCGGCGCCTACACGGCGCAGTCCGGCAGCGCCGAGATGATTTACTGGAATCCGGCCGGCCTCGCGTTCATAGATGGCGTGGGGGCGTCCTTTACGCATACGGAATGGCTGGCGGGCACCTCGTTCGACTTTTTCAGCCTCGCGGCGCCGCTTCCCTTCTTTAACGCCGTGGTCGGTGCGAGCTTCACCACGCTGGCCATTCCCGAACAGGAGGTGCGCACGGTCGAAGCCCCTGAAGGCACCGGCGAGTTCTATGACGCCCGAGATTTTGCCGTCAACGTTTCGCTTTCGGCACGCGTCATCCCGACCTTCTCGTTCGGCCTTTCCGGCAAGGTCATCAACCAGCGCATCTCGAGCGAGCAGGGCAGCCAATTTGCCCTCGACGCCGGCGTCTTTTACGAAACGCCGTTGCCTGGCCTCGCCCTCGGCGCCAGCATCTCGAACTTTGGCGGCGACATCAGCCTCACCGGTAAAAATCTTAACGACGTCATAGATCCCGACCAGGTGAACAGCGGCATCTCGAACGTGCCGGTGGAATACAAAACGGACGCCTCGCCGCTGCCGCAGATTTTCCGCTTCGGGGTGTCCTACACGACCCTCTTGCCCGGCAACGGATCGCTCGTGACGTCGGTCGACCTGATGCACCCCACCGGGTCGACGGAAAGCATGAATATGGGCGTCGAATACGGCTTTAACGACCTCATCTATTTCCGCGCAGGCTACCTCAACCGGTTCGAGCGCGACTCGATCAACGGATTGACCCTCGGCGGCGGGCTGCGCTACACGCTCCAGGATCGAAGCGATTTCGTATTCGATTATGCCTATTCCGACTGGGGCATTCTCCAAAATGTACATCGCATTAGCGTCGGTGTATATCTCTGATGCTGCATCACCCGTGCAGGCTTACAGGGCTGCTCGAGGCGTGCGCAAACGCTATCTCTTTATCGTTTTTCTCATTCATTCACTAAATAACGCCACCATGAAAATCTATACGAAGATTGCATGCTGCATGGTCTGGTGCGTATTGCTGTTGAGCTCCGCCAACGCTCAGCAGAAGCGTACCTCCGCCGAAGACGTACTCCTTCGCGCTCAATACGGAGACAGCTACGAAGAAGTGCTCGAAAAATACGGCGACGACCCCGCCAAACTCCTTGGAATCCAGCAGAGCATCCTCGCTGGAGACCACTTCCCGACCGCCGCTGACGCCATGCGTTCGCTGACCCCCAGCGACCTGAGCGATATCGGCCGGGAAGAGGCTGAACCCAACAACACCTTCGAGACGGCCGACGACATCATGGACGTGCTGGCTCTGCCCGGGCGTACCTCCGAATACAACGGCAAGCTCATCCAGGGTTCGCTCTCCCCGGGAGACGTCGACGTCTACAAGTTTACGGTCGATACCACGAAGATGTATTATTTCGCGTCTACACACTCCTTCAACTCCGCCGGAGAAGACGCGATGAACGTGAGCATGCGGCTGTATCATGAGTCGGATCTCGACACGACGCTCGTGCCCAGCTTCCTGGGCATCGAAGGCAACGAGCAGGAAGTCGGCAGCATCCTCGGACGCAACACGGACTACCGCGCCAACTCGGGCGACTTCCGGTTGACCGGCTGGTCGGCGCCCATCGATGCCGATACCGGCGAAAAGCTGACCGGGGACTTTTACCTCTGGATCACCAACCGGGAAGGCGTCGAGGGAACCTACTTCATGGCCGCCTACCAGATCGACTTCGAACCCTGGGTCTCCCGCGCTGAACCGAACTACCCGTTCCAGAATGCGCTCCTGAATCCCGATGCGGTCCTGCCGGTCGACGGGGTCGTGCGTACCTATATGGCCTTTGCCCCGGATACCGTCAAGGTCGTCACCCCGGACGTCCCGACGCAGAGCAACAGCGCTTTCCCGCTCCTCCTCGCGCAGGGGGACGAAGACGTTGACCTGTTCCTCGTAGATTACAAAGCCGGCCATACGCTGACGGTCGAGACGCTGCCCTACTTCGGCTGGTACCGCGAAAGCGACGGCACAATCGGCCCCGGCAATACGCGCTTCACGGACCCCCGCATCCGTATCTATGACGCCGACTTCACCGAGATCCTGGCCGAAGACGACGACGGCGCGCGCGAACGCATGGACGGACCCAACAACATCCACTCCCGCCTCGTGCTGGATTCCGATTTCTTCGCCGAAAAAGGCATCACGCAAGATACCCCGCTCTGGTTTTGGGTGTCCGCCTGGGCCTCTTCTACGCGAACGATCACGGACCCCAACGACGGCAACGTGCGCAGCGTCGACAACCGGGACCCCGGCCGGTTCATGTACGACGTCTACGCGACGCTCGTCAACGAAGAAGGGGTGGAGATGGAGCCGAACAACACGACCGACGAGGCTACTTCAGCTACGGCGGGGAGCCAGACGGTATACACCGGCTCGTTCGCTGACGGATCTGACGTCGACTACTTCCGCGTCTTCATGCACGAGCTCCGGATGTACACGCTCTTCACGGCCAACTCGACGGTGAGCAGCGACATCGAGATCGAAATCTTCCGCGAAGAAGAAATCGACAGTGAAGGCGCCCTCCAGTTGACGGGCAACCTGCTGACCGGATCGGTCGCGGGTAATGCCGGCAACAACGATTTCATCCTCTCCGGATTCGTCCCCGAAGCCACAGGGGCATACCTCGTCAAGCTGTCTTCGGCTTCGGCGGGCGACTACGAACTGGGTCTCATCGACAAGGGCGAAGTCTACTTCGGCCGCGTCGCCAACGAGCCCGACGACATAGCCGCCGACGCGCTGGCCCAGGAAGCGATGGAAGTCGGTCCTGGCGCTCAGTCCGAAACCGCGATGATCTTCCCCGCCGGCGACATCGACCACTACTACTTCACCGTGGCGGACGGTTTCGAATTGGCCCTCTCGCTGGGCGGGACGACGGCTGAACTCGTGGACGACTTCGACGTGCAGATGACGCTCTTCACCGACGCGTTCGATGAAGTCGCTACGGGAACCGACGCCATCTCCCAGACCCTGTCGGCAGGCACCTACGTCGTGCAGGTCGCCCCGGTCAACGACGATGAGGTCGGATTCTACACGCTCTCCGGCGGTGTGCCGTTCGAAGAGAGCGAGCCGAACGAAACGTTTGCGGATGCCAACGCGATCGCACTGGGCCAGATCTACAATGCCGAGCTGACCAGCGGAGATACCGACTTCTACCAGTTCACGCTCGAAGCCGGTAAGCTGTATTCCTTCCGCTCTCTCGACAACAACACCGGCGGCGAACTGTCGGTCGGGTTTTACGACGAAGTGAACGGACCGACGCTGCTCGACGACAGCGGCTGGCCGGATAACTACGGCGGCGCCAACTTCAAAATCGCCAACATCATCCCGCGCGAAACGGGTACGTACTACCTGAGCGTGGCGGGCGGCGCCGGCGATTACAAGCTTACGTCCCGCGTCAACCCCGACTACCTGGCCCTCCAGGGCAAAGGGGAACCCAACAACAATATGGCCGAAGCCGATGCGCAGGGCGCCTATCAGGCGCTGGGCGCCGACGTCATGTTCGCGCTGGCGGATCAGAATCATCCGCGGTTCTTCGGCGACGAAGACTGGTTCCGTGTGGAGCTTGCCGCCGGCCAGTCTATCACAGCCGAAACCAAACCGGTAGGCGGCGACCTCTGGACCCGCGATACGGATACGCGTATCGTGATCTTCGCTGCCGACGGCACGACGGAGCTGGCCAACGACGATGACGGCGGAAACGACTGGTATTCGCGGGCCGGGTACGTGGCTTCCGGCAACGAGACGGTGTACGTCGTCGTTCGTACGAGCCGTACGCCCGAAGAAGCCGACGACCGCAGCCTGAACCGCGGCGACTACCTGCTCAACATCGACGTGAAAGTCGGCGAAGCCGAACCCAACAACACGTTCGCCGAAGCGAATAACCTCGTGACCGGGTTCATCGAGGCTACCTACTCCGCCGAAGATAGCGTCGACGTGTACGCCCTCTCCTTGCAGGAGGACTTCATCTATCACGTACGTACAGTCCGTGACGGCGACGGCGCCTACGAAGGCCCCTTCAGCGCGAAGCTCTTCAAGGAAAGCGATACGTCGACCAACCTGCTCGACGAAGAGAACACCGGGTACAACAATCGCTACTCCGGTGACAACGTCAAGCTGAACATCATCCCTGATGAAACCGGGACGTACTTCCTGGAGCTGACCGGCGCCCCCGAAGACGGCGTCTACCTCGTCGGCATCAAAGGCCGCGATATCTCTGAGCTGAAAGACCTCGGCGAGCCGAACAACACGGTGGAAGAAGCCGATGCCTTCGGCATCCAGGAGTTCAACGCCCCCGGTGACGTATCGACCTACATGCTCTACAACGCGGGCTTCCCCTTCTCTGAGGGGGACCCGATCTCCACACGCTTCGGCGACGACGTGGATATCTACAAGTACGAGCTCGTACCCGGCGATACGTTGATTGCCGAGACGTCTCCGGTCGACGGCCCGCTCTGGCCTCGTGACTACGACGGCTTCATGGAGCTGCTCGACGAGTCCGGCACGATCATCGCCGACAACGACGACGGCGGCTTCGACTGGCACTCGCGCATCGAGTTCGTCGCTGAAACGGCCGGGTCCTACTACGTACAGGTGCGTTCTCAGGACTTCGGCGAAGCGACCGATCGCGACCCGTCCCGCGGTGAGTACAACCTGAGCGTCACGAAACAAGACGGCTCGCCCATCGTGATCACCGACGTGGAGGATTCCGAGACGCCCCACGCGTTCGAGTTGGAGCAGAACTACCCGAACCCCTTCAACCCGGCAACCACGATCGCGTACTCGATCCCCGAAGCCGCTGACGTAGAGCTGGCGGTATACAACATCCTCGGGCAGCGTGTCGCCACGCTGGTGAGCAGCTTCCAGTCCGCCGGCAGCTACAACGTCAACTTCGACGCCTCGCAGCTCGCCTCCGGCCTGTATCTCTACCGGATCGAAGCCGGTACACATGTGAGCGTCAAAAAGATGCTGCTCGTGAAGTAAACACGAGGACTTCTATGGCGTAGCGAGAGAGCCGGCGGGACCCCCGCCGGCTCTTTTGCCTTTTAATACTTTAGCTCCCCATACATCAAAGGGCATCGCGGGATGAAGTTTGACTTTTTGACACCATTCATGCCTGTCTCGATCGCAGACCGAGCTAAGGACGGGACACACAACCGCATGACGAAATTCATCGCGGTATGGCTCGGTGCAGCTCTGATGGTTGCCGGCTGTGCCAAATCGGATCTCGATCCGTCTGCAGTCATACTGGCCGAAGTGGGCGACGAAGTGATCACGGTCGAGGAGTTTCGTCTCAACTACGAATTCGGGCACGGGCATCTCCGCGCCGGCGAAGATCCGAAGCGGGAATACCTCAACTACATGATTTACGAGACGCTGCTGGCCCAGGAGGCGAGGGCGATGCAGCTCGATACGTTGGCGGCCATCGAACACGCCCGGCATACCTTGCGCGAAGAATTGCTGATCGAACGCGTGTTCGACGAAAAGGTGCTGGCAGGCATCGAGGTGACCCAGGAAGAAATCAACGAAGAAATCAACAGGTCGGCCGTCCGTTTTCAATTTCGGTTTCTGCCGGCGGCGAGTGAATCGGACGCCGAACGGCTACACGCGTTGATCGCCGAACAGGGGTACGAAGCGGCGCTGGAGCAGCAGATGGATCGCATCCCGGAGCTCGGCGCAATGGCGAGTGAGCTCACCTCGCCGTACCTGGGGGCCGATGAGATCGACCCGGAACTGCTGGACATCATCAAAGGCCTCGAACTCAACACCCCGTCTCGCCCGGTCGAGTATCAGGGAGGGTGGTATATCTTCGAAGTAAGCGACATTCGCCGGCGCCGAATCGGCCCCGACGAATACGAAAAGCGGTCGGCCACGTTTCACAAAGTCATCTACAACCGGAAGGCGCTGGAAAAGGGGGGGGCTTTTGTAGCCTCGACCATGGAACCGCTCAATGTGAGGACGAAGCGGGAGGGGTTCGACTTGCTCGCCGAGGCGCTGTGGGCCTGGTACCGGGAGAACACACCGGTACGTAATTTATACTATTACATCGAAGAAGAAGGGCTCAGAACTTCTTACACGACGCTGCTCGCCGAGAACTACGAGGTGCTGCTCGTGGAAACGGAACGCGAACGCTGGACCGTCGAGGACTTTCTGCAGCGATTCACGCCGGCAAGATACACCCTGCGGGCCAGAGCGTTCGACGCCTTCAAGGCCCGTCTCGCAGATGTCATCGCGCTGGTCGTGCGCGACGAGGTGCTGCTAGAGATGGCTCGGGAGGAGCGCCTGGGCGATCACCCCGGCTACCGGAGAACGCTGCGGCTGTGGGAAAATAAGTGGTTGTTCCAGGAATACAAATCCCTCAAGAAGGCCGACCCAGCGAGCGCGTGGGATCAGGCCCCCCCTCACGTGACGCCCCTGCTGGACAGGTACGGCGTAGAGGTGCACACGCACATCCTGGATACCCTGCGTACCGAGGTTTCGCCGCAACACCCGCAGATGACCGTCCTGCTCATGAAAAGCAATTCGAACAAGATGCCTTTTCCGATCGTCGACCCCGGCTGGAAACCGGCGGAATAACCACCGGTGGTACATAACGGTACCCGATTGTTGTGTATAATAAGGGAATTTAGCGCCCGGCGGGTAGATGGAGGGATCAATGTATCCTGTAGGCGGTTCGTGCATCTCTCAATCCAGGGATAGGAATCTGCGTTTGTATTCATGTCGAATCAGATAAAAATTACGTTACCGGATGGATCGGTTCGAGAGGAAAAAGCCGGCATTTCGGGGAAAGAGATAGCACAAAGCATTTCGGGGCGGCTGGGTCGTGAGGCGCTGGCCGTTTCGGTAAACGGTGAGGTATGGGATCTCGATCGCCCCATCGAGGCAGACGCCGACCTCAAGATTTTGACGTGGGACGACCCCGACGGTAAGATGGCCTACTGGCACTCTTCGGCGCACCTGATGGCCGAGGCGCTGGAAACGTTGTATCCCGGGGTGAAATTCGGGATCGGCCCGGCGATCGAGCAGGGATTTTATTACGATGTGGATCTGGGCGACCGGAAGCTGTCCGCCGACGACCTGGAAGCCGTCGAAAACAAAATGCGGGAGCTGTCCAAAAGAGACGTCGGTTTTTCCCGTCGTGCAGTGCCTAAGGCAGAGGCTATCGCCTATTTCGAAGAGAAAGGCGATCAGTACAAGCTCGAATTGATCGACGGCCTGGAGGACGGGACGATCACCTTTTATCAGCAAGGCGACTTTGTCGACCTGTGCCGCGGGCCTCACGTGCCATCTACCGGGCGGATCAAAAATCCAAAGCTGCTCAATATCGCCGGTGCGTACTGGCGTGGAGATCAGAGCCGGCCGCAACTGACGCGTCTCTACGGCATCACCTTTCCCAAAAAGAAACAACTCGACGAGTACCTGGAACGGCTCGAACTCGCCAGACAGCGCGATCACCGCAAGCTGGGGCGGGAACTCGAACTGTTTACCTTCAGCGAGAAAGTAGGGCCGGGCCTGCCGCTCTGGCTGCCCAAAGGGGCTACTCTGCGCGAAACCCTCGTAGACTTCCTCAAGAAGAAGCAGCTGGCGAGCGGCTACCAGCCCGTCATCACACCCCACATCGGCCGGCTCGAACTCTACAAAACCAGCGGGCACTATCCGTACTACAGCGATAGCCAGTTCCCTCCGATGCTCGAAGAAGGGGACGAAGAGGAGGGATACCTGCTGAAACCGATGAATTGCCCCCACCACATCATGATCTATGCGGATCGCCTGCGGTCGTACCGGGAGCTGCCCCTGCGGTTGGCCGAGTTTGGACAGGTGTACCGCTACGAGCAGTCCGGCGAGCTGGGAGGGCTTACCCGCGTACGCGGCTTCACCATCGACGACTCGCACCTCTTCTGCCGGCCCGACCAGGTCAAAGAGGAGTTTAAAGCCGTCATCGAACTGACCCTCAATGTGTTCCGGGCCCTGAGCTTTGATACCTTCAAGGCGCAGGTGTCTCTCCGTGATCCCAACAACAAGGATAAATACGTGGGGGAAGATGCCCAGTGGGAGCAGGCCGAACAGGCGATCCGGGAAGCTGCCGACGAGATGGAGATCGACACGATCGAAGAGGAAGGAGAAGCCGCCTTCTACGGGCCAAAGCTCGACTTCATGGTTAAAGATGCGCTCGGCAGGTCCTGGCAACTCGGTACCGTGCAGCTCGATTACAACCTCCCCGAGCGGTTCGACATCACCTACATCGGCGAAGACAACGAAAAACACCGGCCCGTGATGATTCACCGAGCCCCTTTCGGTTCTCTCGAACGGTTTATCGGTGTGTTGATCGAACACTGCGGGGGCAACTTCCCCACGTGGCTCGCCCCGGTGCAGGTCATGGTCATCCCGATCTCTCAAGATTTATTCGCGTACGCAAACCAGGTGCACCATCGCCTGCAACAAGCAGGATTTCGCGTCGAAACCGACCACCGGCACGAGAAGATCGGCTACAAAATCCGGGCGGCCGAAGTGCAGAAAATCCCGTATATGCTCATCCTCGGGAAAAGGGAATTGGACGACCACACGGTTGCCGTGCGGAAGCACGGGGAGGGCGCCCAGGAATCGTCTTCGCTCGACGCATTCGAAGACCGCCTGCGCACCGAGATCGAGACGGCCATGCAGTAGAGGATGTGGATGATACCCGTTAAATGCCCACGCTCCCCCGGTTATCGGAACCCCCCCTACCTGCTGGCGTGATAATAATTCTTTGAGGATTGTTCACTTGACAAAAAAAATAATTCGTTGAAGTCTACCAGTTCCTATCTTATACCTGTAACAATTACATAATACCCCCTCTTTTCCGTTCTGGACGGCATAATTCGGACCTGGAGCGCAGTGCGTTCCCCATTTACGCAGCCCAATCGCCTCTGGCACGGATATGGAACGGGGCGCCTGAAGGAAATACATCCAGCGCATAACATCACTCACTAAACTATCGAAGAGCCATCGCAAGAAAAAGAGTACGTATTAATTCGGAAATCAGAGTTCCGAAAGTTCGCGTGGTAGACCCCGGTGGAAAACACGGCGTTTACCCGATCGAGGAGGCCCTCGCCCTTGCCGATAATTACAATCTGGATCTGGTGGAAATCTCCCCGAATGCAGACCCTCCGGTATGTAAGATCATTGATTATGGGAAGTACCGGTACGAGCAGCAGAAGAAAGAAAAGGAACAGCGCAAAAAGACGCAGACCGTCTCGCTCAAAGAGATACGGTTCAGGCCTCGAACGGACACCCACGATTTCGACTTCAAGACCAAACATGCCCGTCAATTTCTCTCCGATGGAAACATGGTGAAAGCCTGGGTGCAGTTCCGCGGGAGAGACATTCTCTATAAGGAGCACGGGCAAGAGCTTCTGGACCGATTCATCGTCGAGTTGGAAGACGTTGCCCGGGTGGATCAGCCGCCCAGGATGGAGGGCCGGCGGATGACCGTCATTCTCTCCCCGCAGAAGAAAAAGGGTTGATCGGCCGGCCGGTTCGGCTTCGTAAGTGATGTTACGCAGGTTGTGCACAGCAGCTCGTTAAGCCGGCTTTGAAATAAGGCGTTGCCGTTGGTATCCGTCTGTTTTAGCTATTTCAAAGCCGTTGTGGCTGAACGATGGCGTGCAGATGCGTAACATCCATTCGTAACAGATATTACGCGCCGGATGCGCATACGTCGTGCCAGAGGGGCTTTGCACAGTTCGCGTAACATCGCCTTTTATATACAGATGTTACGCGCCGGATGCGCATACGTCGTGCCAGAGGGGCTTTGCACGTGTGCAAAGCCGCGTCAACCCGCCTGCTTTGCACAGTTCGCGTAACATCGCCTTTATATACAGATGTTACGCGCCGGATGCGCAT
>CAZGHT010000048.1:0-21725 GCA_964525535.1 uncultured Rhodothermaceae bacterium | reverse complement strand
GCACAGTTCGCGTAACATCGCCTTTATATACAGATGTTACGCGCCGGATGCGCATACGTTGTGCCAGAGGGGCTTTGCACGTGTGCAAAGCCGCGTCAACCCGCCTGCTTTGCACAGTTCGCGTAACATCACTTCTTAACACAATTTTTGGAAACGTATTCGAGGTCGATGGCGTATAGGGTCCACTTTAGACCCTGCGCACGCTCCCTAGAACCGTGATCGCGTGCACCGTGAAGCCTTAACCGCGAAGAGAATACGTACGATATGCCAAAGATGAAATCCAACAGCGGCGCGAAGAAACGATTCAAGGTCACCGGAACGGGGCGTTTGAAACGGAGCAAAGCGTTTGCAAACCACATACTGACCAAGAAGTCGCAGAAGCGTAAGCGGAATCTGCGGAAGAAAGGTCTCGTTGCGGGCGTTGACGAACCTCGCATGAAGCGTATGATCGCTTCGTGATGAAGGGAGAACTTAAGAGTATAAGAGCATCCAGGAGTTATGCCACGAGCGAAGAACAGAGTAGCCTCGCGCAAGCGCAGAAAGCGTATCCTCAACCTGGCCAAGGGATTCTGGGGACGTCGCAGCAAAGTATACACCGTCGCCAAAAATGCGGTCGAGAAATCGCTGCAGTATCAATATCGCGATCGCCGGCAGCGCAAGCGCCAGTTTCGTCGCCTGTGGATTGCCCGCATCAACGCGGCCGCGCGGTTGAATGGGACCACCTATTCCCGCCTCGTCGGTGCGCTGCGTAAATCCGAAGTGCGATTGAACCGGAAGGTGCTCGCCGATCTGGCCGTGCATGACCCTGCAGCTTTTACGAAAGTCGTCGAACACGTATCCGGTTGATGACCCGGCCTGCGATTCCGTGTTCGGCACAATACGTACCAATCCCGTCCCTGCGTTTCAGGTGAGCGGGATTTTTTGTTATACATGAGGTCTGCGTTCCCATGTGGCCCTCTTAACGCCAACCTACCCACGAACATCATGACAGAAATCTTCGACGAATTGCACAGGGAGATCCAGGAGGCTGTTATCGATACCCGAGAGGCTATGGAGTCTTTCCGGGTTACCTATCTGGGCAGGAAAAATGGCCGGATCAAGGCGCTCTCCGAAAAGGTGAGAGACGTGGCCGAGTCCGAGCGCCCCGCTTTCGGCAAACGCTTGAATTCGCTCAAGCAACTGGTGCAAAGCCGGCTCGAAGAGGCTCACCTGCACCTCAATCGTCCCTCTAATAACGAAGTAGACGTGAGGGATTTGACCCTGCCCGGCCGAAAGTACCTGGTTGGTTCTGCCCACCCGTTGACCCAGACGCTCGAGGAAATCCAGCGTATCTTCGGTCATTATGGATTTACGATCGCTGAAGGACCCGAGATCGAAGACGACTGGCATAACTTTACGGCGCTCAACTTCCCCCCGGACCATCCTGCACGCGACATGCAGGACACGTTCTTCCTGCGTGAACCGTCGGATGCGCAAGAACCTATCGTGTTGAGGACGCATACGTCCCCCGTTCAGATCCGGGTGATGAAGTCGCAGCCGCCGCCCGTTCGGGTGATCGTGCCCGGTCGGGTATACCGGAATGAGTCGATCTCGTTCAAGTCGTATTGTGTGTTTCATCAGGTCGAAGGCCTGTATGTAGACGAAGGCGTGAGCCTTGCCGACTTGAAGCAGGTGTTGCACATGTTTGCCCGGGCGATGTTCGGAGAGGAGGTCAAGACCCGCTTTCGCCCCAGCTTTTTCCCGTTTACCGAGCCGAGCGCCGAGTTCGACATCTGGATGCCCAATGAGGACTTGCCGGACAGAGGGCGATGGCTCGAGATTCTCGGGTGCGGGATGGTGGATCCCAACGTGCTCGAAGCCGTCAACGTGGATCCGGAACGGTATACGGGGTACGCATTCGGCATGGGAGTAGAACGCATCGCGATGCTGCGGTACGGTATCAACGATTTGCGCATCTTCTACGAGAACGACGTACGTTTTCTCGAACAATTTTAACCGATATTTTCATGAAGCTGAGCTACAACTGGCTGAAGGAGTACGTTGCTCACGAATTGTCTCCTGAGAAACTGGCCGACACATTGACGATGAGCGGCCTTGAAGTGGAGGAGGTCGAAACGATGGGGACATCGCTGGACGGCGTCGTCGTGGGCCGCGTCGTGTCCGCCGAACCGCATCCCAATGCCGACCGTTTGAAACGCTGCCTCGTCGACGTGGGCGACGACGAGCCGATTCCCGTCGTATGCGGGGCTCCCAATGTCGAGGCCGGCCAGCGAGTACCTGTTGCGACGGTAGGAACGCGGCTCATGGTGCCCGACCGGTCGAACGACGGAGAGCGTGTTCCCCTGAAGATCAAGAAGTCGAAAATACGCGGTGAAGTATCGCAGGGCATGATCTGCGCCGAGGACGAGCTCGGGTTGTCCGACGATCACGAAGGGATCATGGTCCTCGATACAAAAGCGGCCGTCGGCGAGCCGTTCAAGGCCTATCTGCTGGAACGCGGCATTCCGTTTCAGGATCACGTGATCGACGTGAGCATCACGCCGAATCGGCCGGATGCCATCAGCCATATTGGCGCCGGCCGGGACGTGGCTGCGATCACGCGCGTACCCCTGGTTTATCCCGATGTGCCCGAGCCGACCGAAGGGGGAGACGCAGCCGGCCTGATCGACATCGAGATCGAGGCGCCCGAGGCCTGCCGGCGTTACGTGGCGATGGTCGTGCGCGGAGTGACGGTGCAGGAGTCGCCGGCCTGGCTCAAACAGCGGCTGACAGCCGTCGGTTTGCGCCCGCGCAACAACATCGTCGACGTCACGAATTACGTGATGTACGAGTGTGGGCAGCCGCTGCACGGGTTCGATTACGATCGGATTGCGGGGAAAAAAATAGTCGTACGGTTCAGCGAAGGCGATGAGGCCTTTACGACCCTCGACGGCAAAGAGCGTACGCTGCCGGACCGGACCCTGCTGATCTGCGACGCGGAGCGTCCGGTGGCACTGGCCGGCATCATGGGCGGCGAAAATTCGGAAGTCACTGATAAGACCGTGAATGTGCTGGTCGAAAGCGCCTATTTCGACCCATCGACGATTCGTAGGACGGCGAAAGCCCTCTCGATGCAAACGGATGCCTCCTACCGCTTCGAGCGCGGCGTGGATGCGGCCGGCCAGGTATGGGCGGCGTCGCGGGCGGCACATCTCATGGCCGAATTAGGCGGCGGAACCGTAGTCGAAGGGGGGGTCGACGCACATCCGGCTCCGGTGGCTCCTGCCCGGGTGGACGTACGTCATGCGCGTATCGAAAAAATCATCGGCGTCGAGATCGATGCGTCGGCGGTCGTCGATCTGCTGGGCCGCATCGGCTTTCACGTGACGGTTAATGGCGCACAATCGCCGGTGTACACCTGCGACGTGCCCAGTTTCCGGCCGGACATAGACCGCGAGATCGACGTCATCGAAGAAATCGCGCGCCTCCACGGGTACCACAACATACCGGAGCCCACCCATACGGCCATCCCGAGCATGACTCCCCATTCCCGGCCGGACCTTGCGTTGCGTACCCGGGCCGGGCAGATTTTGCAGGGCCATGGCTTCCGGGAAACCTATACCAACAGCATGTTGCGGGAGGAGGTTGCCCTCTCGTTCAACGATCCGGTGCTGACCGGATTTCACGGCCGCGTCGTTCGCACGTTGAAACCCATCTCGCAGGAGATGGCCGCTTTGCGCCCCAGCATGCTGCCGGGGCACCTGGCTGTGATGACGTATAATCAGAATCACGGGCAGCGGGCGCTTCGCCTGATGGAGTTCGGGCACGTCTTTCTCGAAGGGGATCAGGAAGGAGCTGTCGTTCCGGGATACAGGGAGCACGTATCGCTGCTCACGACCCTCTCCGGCCCCAGGGAAGAGACGAGCTGGAATACAACCGGGGAGACGTCCACCTTTCACGATATGAAAGGCATCGTGGAATCTTTGCTGGATGCACTGAGTGTGGCGACCGAAGTGTCCATGAACGCCGTGTACGAGTCGTCGACCAGCACGGCGTATCGGCTCGACGTGTGTGTGGACAACCAGCGCATAGGGGTGATCGCCGAACTGGCTCGCGAGTTGCAGGACGCGCACGGGTTGAGGGATCCCGTTTATTTTGCCGAGTTGAACTGGGATGCCCTCTCGCCTCATCTGGTCCCGCATTTCAGGGCCGTATATCGCCCCTTTAGCCGTTTTCCGGTGGTAGAGAGGGACCTGGCCCTCAAGGTGGACAAAGATCAGAACGTCGGATCGCTCATGCAGGATATGCGGCAAGCAGGGGGCTCTCTCTTGCAAAATATAGCTGTTTTTGATGTGTACGAAGGAGAACAGGTCGAAGAAGGGCGCAAAAGCGTCGCTTTTGGGCTCCGCTTCGGAGCAGGTCGGACGCTGAAAGATGAAGAAGTCGATCGAAGTGTCGATGCTATCGTAAAGACGCTGAGCAAAAACTATGGGGCTGAACTTCGCAATTAGATTGTTATATTAATAGGAAATAAGTACTTATCCCGATCTGTGTCGATACTATGACCGGGAAGACGCAACGACCGGGAAAAACGGACATCGGACCGGTATCGCGGTCGTGCGTCTCCGATTAATCCCGAGCCAAACATGGATGCTGAAGAGAACAAGAAGCCGTCGCAACAGAAGGAAGGGTCCAGGGCCCCGGCCGGCGAGCCTGCCTCCGAGGGCCCCTCGTCCCTCAAAAGCGTACGATCGCTCCGGCGCCTGAGAGACCGGGTAGAACGGGCGGCGCACGAATTGCGCGTCCTGCGTGAGGAGAATACGTCGCTTCAACATCGCATTGCGGAGCTGGAGGCGGCCTCGGGAAAAGGCGCCGAGCAGCAAAAACCGTTCTTCGAATCCGACCCTGAGGTCGTCAAGAAAAAAGTCGAGGGCTTCATCGAAGCGATAGACCGCTACCTGGACGAGACGCAGTGACGGTGGCCCGATCGCACGTTTCCAACTCTTTTTTCGAAACGAAATGCCATGGAAAAGTCGATAAGCGTACGCATTATGGGCCGGACGTACACCCTCCGTGTAAATCCGGAAGACGAAGCGATCACTCGTGAGGTGGCGGCGTACGTCGACGGAAAGATGTCGGCCTTCCGAGCGGCGTTTCCCAAACAACCGGAAATCACCTCTGCGGTCATTGCCGCGCTGGCCATCGGCGAAGAACTCTTCACGGCTCGGAATCGCCTCAAGGCCCTGACCGAGGACACGGACCAGGAGATCGACGACGAGATCAACAACCTCGCGGATCTCCTGAGCGAAGCGCTCAAGGGCGGCGCCAACGGGGTCGCCAGGTCCAGCGCCTCCAAATCCAGCAAAAAAGCGAAGAATGCCTGACCGACGCCGAATATCTACGCGCCGGGACAAAGGAGTGGCATTTTAGCAAATTTTTTGATTCCTTAATCGGACACTCGAACGTGTCCGTTCGTTCGTCTCGGTCGAAGGAGCGGAGCACTGGATGCAACACCGGCAGGCGCCTGCCCCCTTTTTGCAGCGTCCAGAGATGGAACTGCTAAGGTGCCGTAGGATATAAACGATATATGTCCTGAAAGGGACATACATGTACTGGCCCGACGTTACGTATAAGAACTTTACAATTACGTTTAAAGGGAGCCACCCTTCAGATTCGGACAACAGGCCACGCCCGTTCATCGGGTTTTTCCAGAGGCAGCCCGCCTGCCGTGGAAAGCCGTGGAAGATGGAAGAAACTGAGCGGCGCCCATTGTGTTATGAAGAAGTTCTTCATATCCCACGACGGGTTAGTACAGTCCTTTAAAAGTGATGCCCCGGTGTGGTCCGCACGTTTGGGTGGAACCCACCGGGGCATTCTTATACATAAACGAGAAGTACTATGGATGTATCTGCGGTTCCTCTGGTCACCGCGGTCATCGTGGTCATCCTTGGTTTCGCTCTTGGCATAGGCGCTGGTATTCTCACAGATAGATTCGTCCTTGCTCGTACTACGCGCGGGCAGCTCGCCGAAGCTCGGCTGGAGGCGAAGAAGTTGCTCGACGAGGCAGAGCAAGAGGTTCAAAAAATTCATTTTGAAAAGATTGAAAAGGTTGAGGCTGCGCTTCAGGAGCGGGAAGAATTCTTCGAAAAAGAGAAGACTGAAACCAAGCGTGCCCTCCGCCGATCGCGTGAAAAGCTCGACCAGCGTCAGGAAAAGGTAACCCGCCGGGTGCAGCGGCTCGCGGAACGCGAGAAAATCACCCAGAAGGCGTCGGATGCCCTGGATGCTTTGCGTAAAGAGGCGCGCCAGCAGCACCGCGACGCCGAGCGATTGCGCCGCGCAGTGAGCAAACTGCTCGAAGAGGCGCGTGCCGATCGTGAAGAAGCAGCGCGGTTGAGAGAAAGCCAGACGGCGCTGCAGGAACGCATGGAGTCCGACCGCCAGAAGCTGGACGAAGTGCTTGCCGACCAGGTTCGTCGCCTGGAAGCGATTACAGGCATGTCCGCCAGGGAGGCCAAAGACGCGATGATGGAGCGCTTCATCGAAGAGGTGAAGCTCGAGTCGGCCGGCGCGGTCAAAGAAATCCGGGACGAGGCCAAGCTCAAAGCCAACCGGGAGGCCAAGAAAATCATCCTGACGGCAATCCAGCGCTCTGCGGCTTCCCATGCGATCGAGAATACCGTATCGGTCGTGAACATCCAGTCCGACGAGATGAAAGGACGTATCATCGGGCGGGAAGGGCGTAACATACGAGCCTTCGAAGCGACGACGGGCATCGAGGTGATCGTCGACGACACCCCGGAAGCCGTCATTCTGTCGGGCTTCGACCCCGTACGGCGCGAAGTAGCCCGCATCTCGCTGCTCCGGTTGATCCAGGACGGCCGCATCCACCCCGCCCGCATCGAGGAGGTCGTCGACAAGGTAGAAAGTGAAATGGATGAGGAGTTGATCGAAATCGGGGAGCGTACTGTGATCGACCTCAGCCTGCACGGCATGCACCCGGAATTGGTCAAGCTGATCGGACGAATGAGGTACCGGACCAGCTACGGGCAAAACCTCCTGGCTCATTCCATCGAAACGGCCCGCATCTCGTCCATGATTGCTGCGGAACTCAACCTGAACACAGACCTCGCCCGCCGCGCCGGCCTGCTGCATGACGTCGGGAAGGTCGTCGAGGAGGAACTCGACAACCCGCACGCTATCGTCGGGATGGAGCTGTGCCGCAAATTCCGTGAACATCCCGAGATCTGCAACGCCGTGGGCGCCCACCATGACGAGATAGAGATGACGAGCCTGATTTCCCCGGTCGTTCAGGCTGCCGACGCCATTTCCGGGGCACGCCCCGGTGCTCGTCGCGAAGCGCTGGAATCGTATATCAAGCGATTGGAGAAGCTGGAAGCCCTCGCAGGGTCGTTTAATGGCGTGGAACGAGTCTATGCCATCCAGGCGGGGCGGGAAATCCGCGTCATCGTCAACAACGACGTCATCTCCGATACTGCCGCCGAAATGCTGGCCGTGGATATTTCGAAGAAGATCCAGAGCGAGTTGCAGTATCCCGGACAGGTGAAAGTAACGGTAATTCGAGAAGTGCGATCGGTCTCCTACGCCAAGTAATTCCCCCGTACCCATCCTGGCTCGGTTTCGTCGAGGCAGCGGGGGGCTCCCGCAGAGGGCCCTGAGGAGCCGGCTACCCGTTCGGTTCAGGGCACTGAAACGGCATTTCTGTTCAGCGTTTATCCAGAGAGAACGTCGCAGTGTCGATGCCGCAGTGTCGATGCCGCAGTGTCGATGCCGCAGTGTCGATGCCGCAGTGTCGATCGTGCTAAGAGGGGCCACCGGTGCGCAGGCGAACGAGCGGGCTACGCCCGCGAAATGTTACGATTGTATATAATTTCAGAGACAACCCTTTGATCTGTCGTTTTCCGTTGCATTTCGTACCTGGAGTCAATCGCCATTATCCACATGAGCCATCCCAATTTGAGTATCAGATTCAGCATGGAGCCGCAAAAAACAGGGTTGCGAGGGAGTCGCCTTCATTTCGTCAAAAAAGCGTTTTTTTGATGTCGGCATGATACAGAAGAGGGTTGGCGCGTAGCCTTTGGAGCATTCAGAGTATAAAGGTTTGGATCAAAAACGAATGCGCCCCGGTGTATAGTCTCAAAATAATTCAACGCCAAACATCAAGGACCTCCTCTAACAAGTGGATGACAAATTGTGGAGAATTCATCCGTTAATTAGTTTCCGTTCCATTGAGCCTATGCCGGTCGAACCGTTGGGTCAGAATGTTTACTCCTGCTGAACCTCGTGTTACTGGTTGTCTGCCATGTGGGACTGCGTACCACTGCTGCCTGGCTCGTCCGAGACAAGCGACTGTCTACGATATGTTGTTACATTGCCAGGGGCTGACGTCCTCTACCAGAACAAAGCGAGCCCCTTTGTCATCCACGCGTTTTCGGCCGGCGGATCTTGCCCGACCCGCACGAATGATCTGCCGGCCGGGCAGGGATGGCTGCTTTACCCTCGTTTACCCTCGATAGGGAGCGGATGGGTCGTCCTGAGACGGCACTCCGCACCTATGACAAGTTTACCTCGATTAAAAGCAGATAGCGTGATGCTCGAACTTGCGTTCGAGCATCACGCTTTTTTGTTATCGTTCCTTCCTGTCCTCATTACATTCCACGTAATTACATTCCACGTAATTACATTCCACGTGGATGCGCACGGCTCTCGCGTGCATGGGGACGAATACGGGCTATTACAGGGCCGCTGCTCGGGGAGCGTGGATTTCCCTGGACGGAATCAGGGCGGACCGCGTATCCTCGATGGCTTTCTCGATAAACATTCGCCTGAACGGGTAGCGATTTTTCGGAACTCTATGCTAACGATCGGGCTTCAAGCGATAAGAATCCTCCACCCCAACGTCGCCATCAGATAGTTGTTATTGTTATGCTGGGAATCATCGGTCAACTCCTCCTCATTCTCGCCTTCGTCACCTGCGGAATGGCAGGTGTAGCGTATTTTATGGCAGTCCGCAAACCGGTCCGGGAAAACGACTGGAAGCGTATTGGCCGGTCGGCCTGGCTGGTTATGTGCGGGTCTGTGATCGTTGCCTCCGTCATTCTCTCCTATCTGATTTTCACCCATCAATTCCAGTATGCCTACGTCTGGCAGCAGTCTTCGAGGGATCTGCCCGTGCACTTCCTGCTGTCCTCGTTCTGGGCGGGCCAGGAAGGCTCTTTTATGCTCTGGATCGTTATGATGAGCCTGATGGGCGGGGCGTTGATGCGGTGGGCCGGCTTTTACGAGTCTACCGTGATGGCAGTGGTTTCGTTTTGCCAGTTTTTCTTGATCTCGATGGTGGTGGGGCTGAAATTCGGAGCCCTCGGCATAGGCTCGTCCCCATTCATGCTCATCTACGAGAAGTTTCCACAAACCCCGCTGGGATTCGTCCCGCCGGACGGCAGTGGGTTGAACGACCTGCTCCAGAATTACTGGATGGCGATCCACCCGCCGACGTTGTTCGTGGGCTTTACCGCCATGATCGTCCCCTTCGCGTTTGCCATCGGGGCGATGTGGCTCAAAAAATACACGGAGTGGGTTCGTCCGGCGTTGCCCTGGACGATTTTCGCCGTCATGATTCTCGGCGTTGGCATTGCGATGGGCGGGTACTGGGCCTACGAAACGCTCTCCTTCGGCGGCTACTGGGCCTGGGATCCGGTCGAGAATTCGTCACTGGTTCCGTGGATCATCGGCGTAGCCGCCCTCCACATGATGATCGTCCAGAAAAAAAGCGGCGCCTCCCATAAATCCGCGCTGTTTCTCTGCATCCTCGGGTTTATCCTCGTCGTCTACTCCACCTTCCTCACCCGAAGCGGTATCCTCGGTGACGTATCCGTCCATTCCTTCGTAGACCTCGGGTTATACAACCAGTTGTTGATCTGGATCTTATCCATGTGTGTCGTCGGGTTCGGGTTGTTCGCATATCGGTATCGGGATCTGCCGAAGCCGGTCCGGGAACCCCAGGTATTGTCCAGAGAATTCATGATCTTTTCCGGTGCGCTGCTGCTGTGCGGCGTGGCCGTCGTCGTTATACTGGGGACGAGCGCCCCGATTCTCGGGCGCATATTCAGAGACAACCCTTCTGCAGTCCCCATTTCGTTTTACAATGTCTGGACGTTGCCCCTGACCATCGGCTTCGTCTTCCTCGCCGGCCTCGGCCAGCTATTCTGGTGGAACAAGATGTCCATCGAGAATGTGAACCGGGTCTTGCTGAAGCCGGTGGTGCTGTCGGTCGTGAGTACGCTGATCGTGCTGATTTTTACGCCGTTTGTGGAAGAGACAGCGACCATCCTGGCGGCTGACCCCGTCGTGTCCTCCATCAACGAAGCCGCCTTGCTGAGCGGCATAGATCGATTCTGGACGACGTACGGCGGCGGCGTCTTGCTGCTGTTGCTCCTCTTTGTGACCTTCTTCGCCCTCTACGGCAACGGGTTGGTCCTGTGGAAAATTGGCCGGGGTAATCTCCGGCTCGCCGGCGGGGCGATCTCCCACATCGGATTTATGATCATGGTCCTCGGCATCATTGCTTCCAGCAGCTTCAACAATCCGCTGGCCGGAAATGCACAAGAGGCCGCTCGGGAGAACTTCATCCTGTCTCTGGGCGAAACGAGAGCCATCGAAGGGTATCAGGTTAATTATCGCGGTAAAGATTTCACGGCGGAAGGCCGGCCGCAGTACCTCATCGATTTTGTCGATCCCCGGGGGCGCTCCTTTACCATGAAGCCGGTAGTATACAAAAGCAACAAGGACCAGTGGATTCAGAATCCCGACATCCAGACCTACTTTGAAAAAGATATCTTCGTTGCCGTGTCTCCCAACGTGATGTTCGACGATCCCCAGCAAAACACCTCCGGGGGGGCGTCATTCACCCTGTCCCGAGGCGATTCCATCGCGTTGAACAACGGGGAGTACACGCTCAGATTCCTCGACTTCGATATTGACGTAGATGCGGACATGATCCCGGATTCGACCGCCATCGCTGTTGCGGCGAGCTTGAATCTGACCAACACCTTCACCCGGGAAATCCGCGGTTTGAGCCCGGTCTATCTGGTTATGGAAGACGGCAGGCAGCAATTCATCCAGAATCGAGTAGCGGACTGGGGGTTGACCGTGACCTTCGCGGGGATGAACGTGGATTCCGGAAGCGCGAACTTTGTCGTGGAAGGGGGAGAAGTCGCAGACGAAGACTGGGTGGTCGTACAGGCGTACGAGAAGCCCTTCATCAACCTCGTGTGGTTGGGCATCATCGTCCTGTCGGTAGGCTTTACCATTGCCATGGGCCGGCGTATCCAGGATCACCGCAACGCCAGAACGCGCCCCTGAGCGCTCCCTGGCAAGCTATGAGATGCTTATCCTAAACTAAAAATCCGATTACCTACGGGACCCGATCTCGACGCGGCCCCTGGCGCCATCCTGCACGGAATGAGCGACCAGGGGCTTTTTTTGTCGGGACATTGTGCTCGTCCAGCAGGAAAATGTTTCTCCTAAAAAAGCATCATCTTCCAGATATACGTCGATTTTGATTAAAGGCCGGACATTTTTGCCGATACGGTACTCAAGTTCAGAAACAACGAGAAGAGTGCCTATTATGGTTGAGTACACAAACGGGACGTACAAAAATGGATCTGGCATGGAAACGTGGCAGATTGAGTCTCTAAGACGAACCCTCGAGGGAAACAGTCAGCTGAATTCGTTGACAGGCATGATGAACGCCGCCGGTAATTCGACTCGGATGTCCATCTTATATCTGCTCTGGAGAAAAGAGGAGGTTCGTGTCAACGATCTTGCAGCCATTCTCAATCTGACCTCGCCGGCTATTTCGCAGCAGCTCAAAAAGCTGAAAAAGCAGGCACTCGTCGATTATCGGCGGGATGCTCAGACGGTTTACTACAGGCTGAATAAATCCTCGGCGTTTATTCAGCATTTTCTCGTTCGATTCTTCGAACAAGAGCTCCTGTACAGAGAGATGAATGCGTCGAAAGGGACTCCTTGAACGCCGCTCACCCAGCATCCATGCCTGACCCTTCCGCAATCCGGTATCGCGAGAAAATCGTCGCACGCAAATGCCTGAACGCCTTGATCGATGTCAGGATCGGTCTTTCCAGGCAAAATAAGCTGCTCGAGATCCTGATCGAGGAAGCGCATAGACCGCAAGAATCGGCCTGTCTCGCCTCCCGTGATGAAAAAAAACAGGTAAAGGCTCAAGAATCGACGATTTCGGTCGATTGATTACAGTATGTGAATGATGTTACGCGAACTGTGCACAGCAGCCTGGTTTAGTCGGCTTTGCATACCTGCAAAGCCGCTCTGGCAGGTCGCAGGCGCATCCGGCGCGTAACATCGGTATGTGATCGTCACACCTAGTTGAACCTACGTATGCAAATCTTGCTTGCTGAAGACAATCCTGTGAACCAGAAGGTCGCACTTCGCATGCTGAAACGCATAGGCCATGAAGCGGATATCGCGAATAACGGTCTGGAGGCGTTGGAAGCGCTCGAACAGAAGAAGTACGACGTCATTCTGATGGACATGCAGATGCCTGAGATGGATGGGTTGGAAGCGACTCGTAAGATTGTCGAAAAATACCCGGAGCCGGTCCGACCGTATATCATTGCCCTGACGGCAAACGCCATGCACGGAGACCGCGAGCGATGCATCGCAGCGGGCATGAATGACTACGTAAGCAAACCCATCCGCGTCGAAGATCTCCAAACAGCATTCGATCGTATGCCTGAATGTCCCGAACAGGAGCACCCGGAGGAAGAATGCGATCCCGAGGAGGAGTCGGTCATCGACTACGAGGTGCTGACGGAACTGGTTGCCATGCTCGGAAACGATATGGACTTTGCCAGCGGATTGATCAAGGACTTCCTGGAAGACGGGGCCGAGTTGATGAGCAGCATACGAGTTGCTCAGGAGGTGGGCAATGCCGCCGAATTGGAGCGCGCGGCCCACACGCTGAAGTCGAGCAGCGCCACGTTCGGGGCGATGACAGCCTCGGACATCTGCAAGGATATCGAAGAACGGGGCCATCGCGGAGAGCTCAATGGGGATACGAAAGACCTCATCGATCGGTTGGAACGTCGCCTGAAGGCGGTCCATGAAGAACTCGTATCGTACGTCGAGGCGAAGAAAGTGGGCGGAAAGGCCGAATGGTGACGCCGGATCTCCGCGCGTCAGGAAGGGCTGCCAGCGATAAGGGGGCCCGCGGAGCAGGGGCGCTCACGTTGCGGTAATCGCCTCGTTGGCCAGGCGCCGGCCGGCCTCGGTTAGAATAAGCTGATCTGCGCGTCTTTGCACGTAACCCCTCTGCGTCGAGAACCGCACCACTTGAGAAGCCAGCCTCGTCGTCCAGTTGAGATGATCTTCCAGGTGGTCGACCCGGCTTTCGCGCAGTTCCTCCCGCGTCCCTTCGTGATTGGCCAGATGAATCGTGAGCATCTTGGCGGCGAATTGCAGCCGCTGTATACGCCGGCGATGGAGCACGGCAAAGATGCCGCGCTGCGGCGCGAGAAGGAGCGCCCCCAGGAAAAAGACGCCCACCATCGTGGCCATCGAACCCGCAATCGACACGTCGAAGAAGTGCGCCATCCAGTAGCCCGACAGTGCGGCCAGGATGCCGATCAACAGGCTCAGTCCAATGAGATGGGACAGTCGATCGGTGATCATGTAGGCCGCAGCGGCCGGTCCTATCATGAGCGCCACCACCAGGATGGACCCGACGGCGTCGAACGCCCCTACTGCCGTTACCGAAACGAGGGACATGAGGCTGTAATGCAAGATAGCCGGCGCAAATCCCAGCGAAGCAGCCAGGCCGGCGTCGAACGTGGCCAGCTTCAACTCTTTGTACAGCAGGACGATGAAGAGCCCGTTGATCAGCAAAATGATCGACATGACCCACAGAGACCGCGGCCCCAGATCCGCACCGCTCACTACGATGCGGTCGAAGGGAGCGAAGGCGAGCTCGCCCAACAAGACCGCGTCGGTATCGAGGTGCACATCGCCTGCATACTGAGCGATCAGGATAACCCCGATGCTGAACAAGGCGGGAAATACGATGCCGATGGCCGCATCTTCGTGGACCAGACCGGTGCGGTGGATGACCTCGACCATGACAACCGTCAGAATCCCCGTCAGAGCAGCCGCTATGATAAGCAACGGGGCATTGATGTTTTCGGTGATGAAAAAGGCAACGACGATGCCGGGCAGGATAGCATGGCTGATGGCGTCGCTCATCATCGCCATCTTACGCAGCACCAGGAAGACACCCGGCAGCGCGCAGGAGGCAGCCACGATCACTGCGATGAGCTGTATCTCGATTTGCGCCTGATGCATCTTATCGGCCCTCCACGTTGAAACGTTCCTGGATCAACTGCTCGACGTACGTCTTCCCACGCGGCGTCAGCGACCAGTGGCCTGCTCGGGCTTCCTCGACCAGGCCCAGCTCGGACAGCCGGGAAAGGCTCCGGTCCGTCTTCGCAGCATGCTCGTTCATCACGTTCAATACCGACTCCGAGTGGGGGTGGTCCATGGGACTATGCTGCGCTGCGAGCGCATAGACGTCCAGAAGGACGGTGTCCAGCTTGAGCTTCTGGGCGTTGCGCCGGTTGCGTAGGGCCTGCCAGATCAGCCCCCTGTTCGGCGCTACCGCCAGGGACACCAGTACGATGACGCTGATGCAGAGCACGATGGTCGGGCCGGTAGGCAGCCGGGTCAACGTACTGCTCAGGTAAGCGCCCCCCAATCCCGAGAAGGCGCCGAAAAAAGCGGACAGCAGGATCATCACACTCAGGCGGTCGGTCCACTGCCGGGAAGCCACCGCCGGCGCTACGATCATGGCGCTCATCAGGACGACGCCCACGGTCTGTAAACCGATCACGATGGCGATAACGAGAAGGCTGGTCAGCAACACATCGAGCCAGCGCATGGAGAATCCGAGGCTTCTTCCGAACTCGGGGTCGAAGGCCAGGAGGGCAAATTCTTTCCAGAACAACACGACTGGAATGAGCGCTGCTATGCCGAGGATGCACATCGTGATCACCTCCTCTTGAACCAGCGCCGCCGCCTGGCCGAAGAGGAAGGTGCCCAGGCCCGCCTGGTTGGCATTGGGCAGCTTCTGGATGAGCGTGAGAAGGACGAGCCCAAATCCGAAAAATACGGACAAAATGGTGCCCAGAGAGCTGTCGTAGGAAACCCGGGTCGTTTTGGTGATCGCCATAACTACGAGGGTGGCAATCCAGCCGGCAATCATAGCGCCCAGCATCAAGAGCCCGGAGGATTTCGTCCCCGTAAGTAAAAAAGCGAGAGCAATGCCGGGTAAGGCGGCGTGAGAAATGGCATCGCCCAGCAGGCTTTGCTTTCGCAGTACGGCGTACGTGCCCAGAGACCCGCTGACGATGCCCAGCATGACGGCGCCGGCTGCCACCGTCCGGAACGTGTAGTCAGAAAAAAATTCGAACATGCGACACCTCACAGGGGCAGGTCAATATTTTACGAGGCTCTCTTTGCCTGCATGCAGGAAGCCGACGCGCCCGCCGTACGTGGCGCGCAGGTTCTCCATGGTGAATGCGCTTTGTACCGTGCCGCTGGCAATCTTGCGGACGTTGAGCAGCATCACGTAATCGAAATACTCAGTGACGGTCTGGAGGTCATGGTGCACCACAAGCACGGTTTTGCCCTGTTTCCTCAGGGTACGCAGCAGGTCGATAATGGCGCGCTCTGTCGTGGCGTCAACTCCCTGGAAGGGCTCGTCCATGAAATATAATTCGGCGTCCTGCACCAGCGCACGCGCCAGGAAGACGCGCTGTTGCTGGCCTCCGGACAGCTGTTTGATCTGGCGGTCCGCCAGGTCTTCGATGCCGACCTCGGCGAGCGCTGCGCGCGCCATCGCTTTTTCCTGTTTACCGGGCCGCTTGAACCAGCCCAGCTTGCCGTACAGGCCCATGAGAACGACGTCCTGCACGCTGGCAGGGAACTCCCAGTCCACACTGCCCCTCTGGGGAACGTAAGCGACGCGATGCCGCTGCTTGCTGTAGGGCTTGCCGAAGATCAAAACCTGACCCGCAGCGATATTCAGCAACCCGAGAATCGATTTGATCAGCGTGGTTTTCCCCGCCCCGTTGGGGCCGACGATGGCCATCAAGATGCCCTGTGGGACGGTCAGGTCGATGTCCCACAATACGGGTTTGTCCCGGTACGCAACGGTGAGATCTCGAACAGTGATGGCGGGTTGGTTTTCCACGGCAACTGTGCAGGGATTGGTGGGAACGGGGGCGAGGCGGCTATTCGGTCGGAGCATTCCCGGCAGCCAGCCCATCGACGATGGTGTTTATATTGTGACGCACGGTGCCTGCATAGGTGCCTTCAGGGGTGCCCGGGTTGCCGAGGGCGTCCGAGAACAGGTAACCCCCGATCTCCACCGAAAAGCCGCGCGAGGCCACAGCGGCCTTCACGGCTTCGATGCCCCGGGGCGACACCGAAGACTCCACAAAAATAGCCGGTATGCGCCGGCTCGCCACGAACTCGGCGAGCTCCTGGACATCGGCAGCGCCCGCCTCGGCAACCGTGCTCAGGCCCTGGAGCGCCCTGACCTCGAACCCATACGCCTCCCCGAAATACCCGAACGCATCGTGTGACGTGATCAACACACGCTGCTCGGGAACGATCTCGGTGGTGCGCCTCGCCACGTAGGTGTGCAACGTGTCGAGCGTAGACAGGTACCGCTGCGTCCGTTCCTCGAAATACGATGTACGGTCAGGGCGATGCTCCGATAATACGTCCCTCGTGTATTCGGCGCACCGTTTCCAGAGCCTCACGTCGAACCAGACGTGCGGGTCGTAATTCCCGGTGAAATAGCTGGATTCGATGAGGAGGGAGTCAGGCACGGCTTCTTCAGCGACGGCGGCCGTCGGAATGTCGCGTCGTTTCATCTGCTCGAACACCTCCGTCATTTTGCCTTCCAGATGGATGCCGTTGTAGAAGACGACGTCGGCCTGCGCCATTTTCAGGACGTCCCCCTCGCTCGCTTTGTACAGGTGGGGGTCGACGCCCGGCCCCATCAAGCCGGTGACCTGCACGTGTTCGCCGCCCAGCGTCCGCACGAGATCCGCGACAATGCTCGTCGTGGCGACAACGTTCAGGGTGGAGCTGCCGTTGCCCGTGGCGCCGGAGTCGGAGCCCGGGGTGCAGGCGATCGTCATCGATAAACAGACCGTACAGACAAGGGGAATCAGCATCCGGGTTTCGAATACACGGCGTCGCAGGTAACTCATAGTCGGCGCGGGGTTGCATGGAGGAAGGTCCAGTACGAACACTAGAGCGAAATATATTTTTAGTTTGTGCTAATAATATACTTCACTTATAGCCATACTTCGAAGAGGAGTTCCTCACCGGCGCCGATCGAGCTGCGACCCTGGATCTGGCGAGCGCTCAATCAACCCATTCTGCGACGAAGACGTTCGTATCGCGCGATTCTCGGCGTTCGACGTTACGATTAGACGAAAAGGCGAGGTATTTACCGTCGAAGGAAAACATGGGGAAGGCGTCGAACGTGCCGGAGTGGGTAATTTGCTCGAGGCCGGTGCCATCCAGGTTGATCATGAAGATGTCGAAGATACGCCCGCCGTCGATGTGATGATTGGAGGTAAACAAGATGCGTTCGCCGTCGGGGTGGAAGAAGGGCGCCCAGTTGGCGCCGTCCAGGTCGGTGACCTGCCGAACGTTGGACCCATCGATGTCTGCGACGAAGATATTCAGGGCGCCCGGTTCGACGAGGCCTTCGTCGAGGAGGGATGTGTAGAGATCGGCGTCCTCGCCCTGAGGCCGGCTCGCTCTCCAGACGATATGCCGGTTGTCCGGAGAGAAGAAAGCGCCGCCGTCGTACCCCAGTTCATCGGTCAGCTGGAGGAGGTCTCCGGTTGCGATTTCGTATCGCCACAGCTCGAGATCGCCCGAGCGGGTCGACGTAAACACGACGTAGGCGCCGTCGGGGGAAACGGTTGCCTCGGCGTCGTAGCCGGCGCCGGTGATGAGCGGCTGCAGGTCTGTCCCGTCCGCATTGGCCGTATAGATGTCATAGGTGTCGTAGATGGGCCAGACGTACCGCCCCTGGCTGGATCGCACCGTAGGCGGGCACGCCCGGTTTCCTTCGTGCGTCGATGCGAACAACACACGCCCGTCGGGCAGGAAGTAGCTGCAGGTGGTTCGGCCGGCGCCGGTCGATACTTCGCGATAGGTCTGGCCATCGGAAAGGGGCGACCCATCGGCATTCATGACGTAGATCTGATCGCACCCCTGGTCGTTGATCCGGTCCCAGTCGCTCTGAAAGACGAGTTGTGTATTGTCGAAGCTCCAGTACGCTTCTGCATTGTTGCCGCCGAAGGTGAGCTGGCGAATGTTTCGCAGGCGCGTTTCCCCCTCGAAGCGAAGGGAGTCGGAAACCGCATCGTAGGCGGCCGCCGGTTCTTCGGAAGGCGCCTCGGCCGGTTCGGGCGTACAGCCGGAGGCCAGCGCGACTGACAGGACAAAGATCGACAAAATAGAGGCGGGGCGGAACCCTGAATAACGACGATGGGGTAGTAACGGAAATATCACAGTCGGAAATACAACTAGTTGAGAGGGATCGTAATTTCGTGTGATAAGCACAGAATCCCAATTAGTTTTCAACCTAACGAGAAATTAGAGATAATGGCTAACGATGTTGTTGATTTTCAAAAGGACGTCATCGAATCGAGTTTCAAACAGCCCGTACTGGTGGATTTCTGGGCGCCCTGGTGCGGCCCTTGCCGGGTACTAGGGCCTGTTTTGGAGAAGCTGGCCGGAGAGGGAAGCGGGCGTTGGAAGTTAGCAAAGGTAAACACCGACGAGAATCAGGAGCTGTCCGTGCAGTATGGAATCCGCGGCATACCGGCCGTGAAATTGTTTGTGGATGGCCAGGTGGTGAACGAATTCACCGGCGCATTGCCGGAGCACATGGTTCGCAAGTGGCTCGACGAGAGCATACCGTCCGAAGAAGCAGCGCTGATCGAGGCGGCTGAGGAAGCCATCGAGACGGGGCGCGACGAGGAAGCGCGGAACGTGCTCGAGCCGCTGGTCGAGGCCGGCTCGGACCAGGAAAAGGCGCTCGTCCTTCTGGCGCGCGCTACAGCCCTGGACGACGTATCGAAGGCGGCCGGCCTGCTCGAGGACGTATCCATAGAGGACGTCACCCTGCGAAACACGGTCGAAGCGGTTCAAACCCTCCACCGGATGAGCCAACTGGCAGATCAGGCGGATACCTTGCCTGACGAGAAGGTCAGGGATTCCTATATTGCGGGGGCCAGGGCCATAAAGGCGCACGACTGGGATGCGGCCCTTTCGGCGTTCATCGGGGCGATCCAGGAAAATCGCTATTACGACGATGACGGAGCCAGGAAAGCATGCATTGCCATCTTTTCGCTGCTGGGCCCTAAACACGAAATAACCGTCAAACATCGACGGATGTTCGATATGGTGTTGTACTAGCATCCAGCGCGTAGATCCTGCCATAGCGGCTTTGCAGACATGCACAGCCGCGTGAGCCAGCCTGCTGTGCACAGTTCGCGTAACATCACATATTGTAGGTACCCGACAGCGAAAACCTGAGAGGCAGTATGCTCAAGGAACCCACCTTCACAATCGGTATCGAGGAAGAATACCTGCTCGTCGATAAAGAAACCGGGAATCTCATCCGCGAGGCTCCCCCGTCGATGATCCCTGAATGCCAGCAGGTGCTGAAGGAACAGGTGACGCCCGAGTTTTTTCAATCCCAGATCGAGGTGGGCACCCGGGTGTGCACCACGATCGCAGAGGCACGCGAGGAGGTAGCCCGTTTGCGGAGCGGGGTGTCTCAGGTCGCGGAAAAGTACGGGCTCGCCATCATTGCGGCGTCCACGCATCCTTTCTCGACGGCGCAATCCCAGAAACATACCGACAAGGACCGGTACGCCATCCTGGCCCGCGACATGCAGGCGGTCGCGAGGCGAATGGTGATCAGTGGGATGCACGTCCACGTCGGCATAGAAAACGAGAACGTCCGCATCGACATGATGGATCAGGCGCGGTATATCCTGCCGCACCTGCTCGCGCTGAGCACGTCGTCCCCCTTCTGGGAAGGCGATAACACTGGGCTCATGTCGTATCGCATCGCCGTTTGGAATGAGCTGCCCCGGACGGGCCTGCCGGAGCATTATGCGAGCTTCGCGGATTACCAGCGTCACATCGACGTGCTCGTCGATGCCGGCGTCATCGAAGATAGCTCCAAGGTCTGGTGGGACATCCGGCCGAGTATGCGTTTCCCTACGCTCGAAATGCGCATTGCCGACATCTGCACCCGGCTCGAAGACGGGATCTGTATCGCGGCGCTGTATCGATGCTGGCTGCGCATGTTATACCGCCTTCGCGTCAACAACCAGCGCTGGCGCACCTATGCCAATATTCTCCTCAACGAAAATCGGTGGCGGGCGCAGCGCTACGGCTTCGAACGCGGCCTGATCGATTTCGGGTACGGACAGGTCGTTCCGTACGCCCGCCTCCTCGACGAGTTGCTGACCCATATCCGGGAAGATGCCGAATTCTTCGACTGTGTCGACGAAGTCACGCACGCGCGAACGATCCTGGGGCAGGGGACCAGCGCCCACTGGCAACTCAAAACGTACCACGAAGCCAGGTCGACCGGCGCTTCTCACGAGCAAGCCCTCAAGGCCGTCGTCGATATGCTCATCGAAGAGACGCTGTGCGGGGTTAATTAGGGGGGCGATATCCGGTGGATGGGGCGCGGGATCATTCAGGGAGGGAGGCGCGGTGCAGGGCGGCGAGGAGTGATTCCAGGTCGATCGGCTTGCTCACGTAATCGTCCATGCCGGCCTCCATACATTTGTGCTTCACCCGCAAGATGGCGTCTGCCGTCAGCGCAATGATGTAAGGCTGGGCCGCCCCCGGAAGATGCGCCCGGATGCGCCTTGTCGCCTCCAACCCGTCCATCTTCGGCATATGAATATCCATCAAGATGATGTCGTAGGACTTCGACGCGAGGGCGCTCAGCACCTCGGCGCCGTTCATGGCAGTATCCGCCGAGTACCCTTTCCGGTCCAGCATTCTCAGAACGAGTTTTTGATTCACCAGATTGTCTTCTGCGAGTAATATGCGCATGATCTCAAAAAAATCTCAAGTCCGGAGGCGAAGAGGTATGCGAAAAGAATGTGGGGCCGGCTTCGGGCGTGTGGTCATTCATCTGCATCCGCTCTTTTTCGCCGATGTTGTCCATCGCTGCGTACCATTCCTCGCGAGATACCCCGCATCGCGTCTCGGAATGCGCCTTGATCTGCTCAACATCCATCAACAAAGCGCTGGCCGCCGCTAAATGTCCACACGCCCTAGTATCAGAGGTATTATCGTTTCGCTAATCGACGAGAACGTATTTATCCAGGGTCTGCACATTCCGTCGAGTGTCGCGAAGCTTACCATACTAAAAAAGACGATGACTGACAAATGAAAGATATCCATACCCCGAACTACGAACTGAGAACTACGAACTACGAACTGAGAACTACGAACTACGAACTGAAAACTACGAACTGAGAACTGAGAACTACGAACTGAGAACTGCGAACTGAGACCCCCCATTGATAATACCGCAATCTGTACGTATCGTTAGGGCAACGATCTTTCAG
>CAZGHT010000047.1:1925-41187 GCA_964525535.1 uncultured Rhodothermaceae bacterium | reverse complement strand
GTGGGTGTGGTCTTGGGCTTGGGGTTTCGGTTTTCGGGGTTCGGGGTTCGTTTAAGGAATGGAATCCACGATAGTCGAGACGCAAACCCGAAGTCCATCTACCCTGAGCCCTACCGATCTTCTTCCAGCAAGAGCGCAACCGGATTTTCCACATAGCCCACGGATCGCTGCCCGGCCCCCGCCCGGTCGTATTCGCCCAGTTCGTGGCGGGCCGAATCGGCGAGCAGAAGCAATTCATCCACGACCTCCGGATACTCGCTGACTACATTGGTGTTTTCGCTGATGTCGCTGGACAGATCGAACAACATCATGCTGCTCGGCGCTGTCTCGTGAAAATGAATATTGGTGTATTTCTCATCGAGGGCGAGGTGCAATTTCCATGTTCCTTTCCTGACTGCTTGAAGCTGATCCTTTGAGTAATAGAAGAATGCTTCGTACGGAGAAGCGGCGCCTTCTTCAGCGAAAAGGATAGGCCGGATATCAAATCCATCGATGACGCGGTCCTGGGGCGCTGTCGTACCGGCGAGGGCCGCCAAGGTAGGCATCACATCCATCGTGGAGGTAAGCTCGTCGGAAGAAGAACCCGCAGGAATCTGCCCGGGCCACCACGCGATAGCCGGCACCCGTTGACCACCTTCCATGGTGCTCCCCTTGAAGCCGCGCAACGGACTGTTGCTGCCGCCCCACCGCGAGGCCGCACCGTTGTCTGACGTAAAAAAGATCAACGTTCGATGTTGTATTCCCAGGCGCTCTACCGCTTCCAGGATGCGCCCCACAGATGCATCGATCTCCTCGATCGCATCTCCGTACCTGCCGTTTTTCGACTTCCCGCGGAAGGCGTCGCTGGCAGCTGTAGGATTGTGCGGCATGGAATGGGGCACATAAAGGAAAAAAGAGGCGTCACTCTGAGATTCGATGAACGCAATGGCTTCATCCGTATATCGCTGTGTAAGCAGATTTTGATCGGGTCGAATTTCAATAACGGCTTCACCCCTCATGAGAGGCAACGGCGCATGCTCCCGGTTCATGTCGTTGCTGTACGGGATACCGAAGTATTGATCGAAGCCCTGTCGCGTGGGTAAAAAGACCGATTGATCGCCCAGATGCCACTTGCCCACGATGGCGGTCGCGTAGCCCTGCTCTTTGAGCACTTCTGCGATCGTAACTTCTTCAGGATGCAGCCCTTCGTGAGCTACAGGAAACAAGACCTGCCGGCCGGTCTCGCCGTAAGGTCTCGCGTTTACGTCCAGTCCTACCCGGCGGGGATACGCGCCCGTCATGAGGCTGGCCCGCGAGGGGGTGCATACACCGCTCGTCGAATAGAACGAAGTGAGGCGCATGCCTTCCGCAGCGAGGCGGTCCAGGTTGGGGGTGCGGTGAATCCACGATCCGAATGCCCCCAGGTCGCCGTATCCGAGATCGTCGGCGAAAATGAGGATGACGTTGGGGCGGTCGGAAAAAACGGGAGGTTGGGCCCCGGCACAATTCCAACTAAGCAAGGCGATCAATAGCAGCGAAAGACGCATGGAGATCCACGGTTAGATACAGATGTTACGCGCCGGATGCGACGCGACAAGTACACGAAACGAAATGTACGATTTCGTTCCTATAGTTGATATCCCAGCCATACGGTGGTATACTATATTTCTACCTCCACATGGATACAGCAGTCACCTACCGGGCCGCGCTTTCATCCATAACCCACGCATGACCATCCAGTATCGCCTTTTAAGCACCATGAAAGTTTTCACCTTCACCCTGATTCTCATTTTTGGCCTCTTATCCGGCTGCTCCTCCACTACAGAAGCCCAGACGAACGAACCCGATCCCATGGAGTGGGTGACCTACGAAGCGGCCGACGGCCCGGGTCAGGGCAAGTACATCGTCCTGGTCAGCGGCGACGAAGAGTATCGTTCGGAGGAAGCCCTCCCCCAGCTCGCCAAAATACTCACCTTTCGTCATGGGTTCAAAACCACCGTTCTGTTCGCGCAAGATCCCGCAATGCCGGGCATCGTAGATCCCAATTACTTGAACAATATTCCCGGGCTGGAGATGCTGGAAGACGCGGACCTGATGGTATTATTCACCCGGTTTCGTGCCCTTCCTGACGAACAGATGACCCACATCCAGGATTACCTCATGGAGGGCAACCCGATTATCGGAATCCGTACGTCAACGCACGCCTTCGAGACGCAAGACACCTCGATGCAGTGGAAAAAATGGAGCCCCGACTTCAGAGAAGCGTACCTGTCCAGCCCGTCGTCAACCTCATGGACCCGGTGGAGCAATTTCTACAAGGACGAGAGTTCGGCCTGGGACGGCGGATTCGGCCGGCTGGTCCTCGGTGAAAATTGGGTAAACCACCACGGACACCATAAACACCAGAGTACGCGGGGATTGATCGCCGACGGCGCCCGAGATCACCCCATCACCCGGGGCCTCGAAGACGGCGACATCTGGGGGCCGACTGACGTATATGGCATTCGCCTGCCTATGCAGGAGGCGGTAACTCCCATTATCCTGGGCCAGGTCATCAATCGTGCAGGCGAGTTTGACGAGAACGATCCCTATTTCGGATTGAGACCAACCGACAGCGAAGTCGCTACGACCAACCCCAGAAGCCGGCGCGAGTACAACCCGAATGATCCGATGATGCCCATCGCCTGGACCAAGTCCTACCAGCTCCCCGGCGGGCAAGCTGGAATGTCATTTACCTCGACCATCGGGGCTTCTACAGATATGGCCAACGAAGGGGTTCGCCACCTGTTCGTTAATGCCGCTTATTACTTGCTCGACATGGAGGTGCCTGCCGAAGCCAATGTAGACATCGTGGGTGAATTCAATCCTTCGGCCTACAATTTCCACTCGGACGAATACTGGGAGGAGCAAAACATCGAAATCTCGGGGTACGCCTACGAAGAATCCGGAGATTAAAAGCGAGCTCCTGAATCTTCACCCTGCCTCATGCTCCTACCTGTCATGCCCTCCAGAAACAGCCTGTTCCTACTCCTGTTCGTCGCCGCAATGGTCGTTTCGTGTGATAACGAGTACCCCGATCAACAAACGACTACGTATATACTTGCGGAACATGAAATTCCTGACTACGAACGGAATCTGGATCACGCGGCCCTGGTGTCGGACTGGAGCGAGGAGTTCTACCACAAAGGAATGATCACCTATCGCCATGCCTGTTACAGCTGTCATGGCGATCTCGAACAGCCCGGGTCGATCCCGAATTCCCGGCAATTTTGGAAAGAGCCTTTTAAAAACGGTGCAGATCCGTATGCCCTCTATCGAACGTTGACCCGCGGCCATGGACGCATGCCGCCGCAGGTTCATCTTACGCCCCGGGAAAAATACGAGGTCATTCATTTCATTCGAGAGGAGTTCATCCGGGACCACAATCCGGAGCAGTATTTCGAGGTGACCCGGAGCTGGATCCGGAGCCTCCCCAAAGGCGACACGATCGGCCCAGAACCCACCCCCTATCAGCCCTGGGCCGAGATGGACTACGGCCGCTTTTTCATTCATACGTACGAACTGGCCAACAGCGGTGACCCGCCGCGAGGAATTTCTACAGGGAGGAGCCCGCTCCCAAACGAAGACTTCAGAGACGTCAACTTCGCCTACAAAGGCATTGCAATACGGCTGGATTCCGGCGAGGGCGGCGTCGCCGCGGGCAATGCGTTTGTTTTATTCGATCACGACCTGCTTCGCCTTGCCGGCTTCTGGACAGGAGAAGGCTTTATCGACTACGAGGATATTCTGCTGAACGACCGGCACAATATCTTCCCGCGAACGGTAGGCGCTATCCAATTCGAAAACCCGATCACACCGGGCTGGGCAAACCCGGAAACCCATTCGTTCGAAGATCCCAGGTTCGTCGCCGTCGACGGCCGGCGCTTCGGCCCGCTACCCCGGGCGTGGGCTCACTATAAAGGCCTCTACTATCACGGCGATCGTGTCGTCATCAAGTACACGGTCGGCGAAACGGATGTACTGGAATCTTACGATCTGGAAGCCGGGGGCGAATCACCGGTCGTGAGTCGATCGTTGACCCTTTCCGACGTCAATGCGACGCTCCGCGTGCGAATCGCCCCGGACGACGTGGCGGTCTATCTCCAGGGGACTAATGCGTCTTTAACTCAGGATGAGGGGTTCCACGTACTGGAGGTATCCCCCGGGGCATCGATACAGGTCAAAATCTGGATGACGGTAGACACCACACTGGATCTGGAGCTGCTCGCCGCTCAAGGAGAGCCGCCGGCTGACTTGTATGCGTACACCCACGGGGGGCCGGCTCACTATCCAAAAGTCCTCACCTCTTCGATCATCAGAGGAAATGAAGAGGATGCCTATGCGGCAGACGTATTTGCGTTGCCCTTTGAGAACCCGTGGAAGAGTCGCATGCGCCCTACTGGCATCGATTTTCTCGAGGACGGTGACGAGGCCGTCGTCAGCACGATTGACGGAGAAGTATGGCGCCTAAAAGGCATCACGCAACCCGAGGGGTCGATCGAATGGCGCCGCATCGCTACCGGGTTATTTCAACCCCTCGGCATCAAGTACCACGAAGGCGATATATACGTCGGCTGCCGCGATCAAATCGCGATCCTTCGCGACTTGAACGGTGACGGGGAAACCGATTTCTACGAGAGCTTCAACAGCGATCACCAGGTCACGGAGCATTTCCATGAGTTTGCCATGGGATTGCAGACGGACGACGCCGGCAACTTCTACTACGCCAAAAGCGGTCGACACGCGCGTACCGCCCTCGTCCCGCAGCACGGCACCCTGATTCGGGTCAGCCCAGACGGTGAACATTCAGCGATTATCGCCAACGGATTTCGCGCGGCCAACGGAGTGCTTCTCAACCCGGACGGATCGTTTATCGTTACCGATCAGGAGGGATACTGGAATCCGATGAATCGGATCAACTGGGTTGAAGAAGGTGGCTTCTATGGCAACATGTACGGGTACGGGGCGCCGGCCGATTCATCGGACGCCGCCATGGTCCAGCCGCTGATCTGGATCGACCAGAAATACGACCGGTCTCCTGCCGAGTTGATCTGGGCGCACACCGATCGATGGGGGCCGCTGAATGACCACCTGCTCAGCCTGTCGTATGGATACGGCAAGATCTTCGTCGTAATGCCTCAACTCTTCGACAACACGAAACAAGGCGGCATCGTCGAGTTGCCCGTCCCCCAATTCCCGACCGGCATGATGCGGGGCCGTTTTAATCCGTCCGACGGACAGCTTTATGCCCTGGGTATGTCGGCCTGGGCGACCAATCAGATGATCCAGGTGGGCGGTCTCTATCGCATTCGGTACACGGGGCAGAACCTCCACCTCCCCATCGCCATGCGAGCGCTTGCGTCGGGGATAGAGCTGACCTTTGCCTCGCCGCTGAGCCGCGAAACGGCCGTCGACCCAGGGCAATACGTCCTTCGGACGTGGGATCTAAAAAGGTCGCGCCAGTATGGGTCAGATCGGTACAACATCAAAGAGCTGCGCATCGAAAGCGTCAAACTCAATGAGGACGCTCGGACCATCCACCTCGAAGTTCCCTCTATCCAACCAACCTGGGTCATGGAAATCGAATACTCGCTGCAAGGGCAGGACGGAACGCCGTTCCAGGGGGTAATTCAGAATACCATTCACAGGTTGGAGCCTGTATCTGGGCCAATGTAACAATCTTGCCATAATGGGCGGTTCCAACAACGAACAGGCTTTCGGCAGTTGATTAAGAACGGACAGGTTCTTATTGTTTTCTTAACATTGGAATGTGTGAGAGCCCCTTCTTAACAAACAAATGCCAGGCCTATTCGACGAATACGCCTTTCAGAAATCTGAGGAAGTGCTGAGACTCGCACATTCTGAAAAGCCTGACTCTGTAAGTCAGGCTTTTTTAGTGGGTTTTGCCGATGTTTATCGATACGGATTCATGCCGGCTGTTCGCCCCATGGATCGAATTCTTTGGCCGCCTCGTACAGGGCCGGCCATTCCTGGAGCAGTTGACCGAAAAGCCTGAACATGCGCCGGGTAGCCTGTACTTCCAGGTCTCGATCTTGTTTGCTGGCCGCAGTAAAGGATGTTCTGCCTTCGAATATCGCGCGCTTGATATCGATCAGATGCTTCTCGACGTCCCTTTTCCAGAATGTGGGGCTCTCTGGTCGACTCAAGAGCAACTGTTCGGCGAAATTGATCCGGGCACACAGGGCAGCCTCACACGTTCTCGCGACAAAGTCTTCAAAGGCCCGATCGGTTACTGCGCATACATGGATCAGGCCGGCGCCGGCGGCATTCAACGCAGCAACGGGATCGGCGTCGATCTCTTCAACTAACGACGGTATCAAGATCGCAAGGAGTGCATTTCCTCTAAAGGGGTGGAATCGCAGGGAAGGCCTCGGCCTTTTCTCGGGGGGGTCGTGCAGCATGCACGGACCTGCGAGATATCCCCGGAAATAGGATTTGAAGCAGGTCTTCAGCAGCGCTCCGAACACCGCGTCTTCATTCCGTCCTGCGGGCATAAAAGGCGGCAACAGGTCACAGCCGTACAGCCCCAGGTTCATGGCCATGAGCGTACCGCCGTCGGTAATGGCATGCCGGGGCACGGTATTGATGACCTCGCGCGCGTTCAGGGCCGTTCGGTATGACCGCTTATCCCTGGTTAAGCGGTCGAAAGAGGCCCCGTCCAAAAGCAACCTGTAGGCCGAGCTTCCCTGGGCAGAATCACCGTACCATCCTATCTGGGTGAGCACAATCCGAGAATCTTCGTTTCTTGCCCGTATGCAGGTCTCGTCAGAGATACTGTCGAAACCGATTTCCTCGCCGCATCGAAGTGTATCTCTGATCCGTCGTGCTGCGCCAACGCCTAGCAACTGCTCGTGGAGGCCCAGGAAATCCACATCCGAAGGCTGCAGGATTTTTTCTGCCGAGGCCCGGCTGTCGAAATACCAGAACTCCTTCGGGAGCGAAGACGTCACGGATAGTCCGGGCTGTGTACTGGACCTTTCGGCCAGGGTGCATGCCGTATCGTCGTCGACCTGCATGGAAACGTGTCCTGCGGTCAGGAGCAGCAGTGTGTTGCGAGCAGCCCCGTAAGAAAGCTGGTGGGCAGGATCTCCCAGAAGGGCAAACTCGCTCAACGCAGGGGGTACACCGGCAAAGCGCGCCAGCTCGATGGCGAATCTGGCTCGAAAGGTCCGATCGGCAACTTTCACAGACGAGCGAATATGCGCTGAGCCCCTTTCTACTGCGAGTCTGTTCTCCGAGGAGGCTTTTTCGTTCCTTTCGTCGTCTGCAATGAAATACAGGACATCCCTCCCGTGCAGCCTTGCATTCCTGGAATAACTCTCCAGGGCTCTCGTCAACGCTCCAGGCCGGCCCTTCGTGGGGATGCCCAGGTGTGTTATCCGAGGCCGGGGGGTGTGCGGCTCTTCGAGAGGCTTCCCGTCCAGCCACAGCCGAACGAGGCTCGAACGGGAGCACAGCAACTTTCTCCGGACAAGCCGCTGCAACCCCTGTCCGATATCCTCTCTTCGAGCCGTTCCTGCCCTACCCCGCAGCACCGGCAGCCCCAGCCGATTGAGGCACCGTTCGGAGTGTTCGTCCAGAGACATAAATCGCCGGCAAGCCATCAGCAGGTCTACGTCTTCCGGAGGCAGTTCAACTACGTCTCCATTCAGGGCCGATCGAACTAACACGCCTGTATGCGTGATACCGAGGGGGGTTACGCCGATGCTGGAATACGTCTCCGGGAACGTCTCTTCGTTGGCACGTGATCGGGAGGAAGGCATATCGCTCAAGGGGTTTTCTGGCCAGACCGGTCTGCCCGAGAGCCGCTCTACGGCTGCGTTGTGAGCGCCCGCTGCATGGCCTTGAGCTCATTCAAGGCTGCCCGGGCCACCTCCTCGTTTCGTAGCCGGGACTCTTTGAGAAATTCCGGGAGTTGTTGAAGGGAATGCGATGCTTTAGAAGCCTGTTCTCGTTCCAGTTCGATTACGTAGTCGATCGCATCGAGGAGTTCTTCTTCATCCCAGTATTCCTTCGAGGCAACCAGGGATGTACTCAGCACGCGAATGTCTGGCGACTTCGCCTCGATCAACATCCTCGTATAGGCATAAATCAACGCCTTTCTCTCCGGGCTGATCACATCCTCAACGGCTGCATTCATCAGATGCTGGTCGAGAGCCGGAATCGCAATTTCCTGGTCGATGATCGGAAGAGCAGGATCCTCCTGGTGTTGATCCCGGAACGCCCGCATCTTCGTATCGAAGAACGCCAGCTCGTCATCCCGGATATAGAGATCGCGATCAGACCGGTACATCCGGTCACTGTTGCGGAGCACATCTCCGACGACGTCGCTCACGGCCTGACGGGTCAACGCGATGGCTTCTTCTCGAGCTTCGGGGGAAACCCCTTCGAGTTCGTCATAATTGAACTGGTTGGTGTAGATGACCCGTTCTCCTGTTTCAGGCGGTGATTCGGTCATATCATTCGATTCGCAACCGGCCCAGATAAGCACGGTGCATATACCAAAAAGCAGACTCTTCTTCATGACAGTTCTTATTTTGAATGGAGGTATGGATTATTGAACTGAAGTGACTCGATTCTATCAGCAGTATCCGCCTATGTCCCGAAACCAGTCGCACAGGACCGAATCGGGCCCGCTATCCCATATGCTGCTCGACCACCGTTGCACATGAGTCGACGAGCCGCAACTAACGCGAAAAGCATGGTTCGTAGTAAACCAGCTGCTCTGACTCGTATACGTAAAGCTGCAATACCCATCCCAATAGCCACATACCGTACCGCCGGCATAGGTAGGGCTCGGGATAACCAGTACTGCGAATAAGAATATGAGTTTTTTCAGGAGCGAAAACCGAACTGTGTTTTGCTCAAGTGGCGCTTCCTTCTTATCGAGGGGTGCGTCCGCGACGACCTTTACTTTGGATGTATTCATTGTACTGACAGATGGAGTGAAAGAAAAATCGGTTATTAAATCCGGGGGGACGAACCCGATGGCCGCCTTCCGCATTTGCCATAACAGACGTGGGATGCGTCTCTTTCATACCCTTGACAATCCTATTGTTTACGACTTCGTTACAATAAGGGCCAGACAATAAGGGCCAACGTACAAACTTCCCCGGGCGCTGCTGCAATGCGCTACAGACGGGCAATGCGATCGTCACTTAATCAGCGTATGCGATGAACGTTGCAATCATAGGAGGCGGAGCGGCGGGATTTTTTTCGGCCATCCAGGCCAAAACCAATCACCCTCATGCCCGGGTCGTGCTGTTCGAGAAGTCGAAGAACGTGCTGTCGAAGGTCCGAATTTCCGGCGGTGGGCGGTGCAACGTTACGACCGGATGCCTGTCGATACCCGATTTATGCAAAGCATACCCCAGAGGCGGAAATCGATTAAAAAAGGCCTTCGGCGTCTTTGGTCCCGCCGAAACGATGGCCTGGTTCAGATCGCGAGACGTAGCCCTGATCGTCGAAGAGGATCTGCGTGTCTTCCCCGCCTCCCAGACGTCGCAAACCATTATCGATTGCCTGACGCGTGAGGCCGGTCGCCTCGGTGTCGAGATCGAACTACAGGCCGCTGTACACCGCATAAACCGAGAAAGCGATCGACTGGGCCTGCGGTTTTCCACTAACGGACGGACGAGCGAACCCTTCGACAAAGTCATCGTTGCGACCGGGGGATCTCCCCGAAGAAACGGATTGGATTGGCTGGAGGAGCTCGGCCATACGATCGAGCCTCCGGTGCCCTCGCTGTTTACATTCAATATGCCCGGGGATGCCATTACACAGCTCATGGGGGTGGTCGCCAGTCCTGTACAGGTCGTCATTCAGGGCACCAAATACCGGACCCGGGGGTCGCTCCTCATCACCCACTGGGGCGTTAGCGGGCCGGCCATACTGAAGCTCTCCGCCTTTGCCGCCCGGCTACTGAGTGAATTGGACTACCGATTCACGGCCAGAGTCAACTGGATCGACGAAACGAATCACGACGTGGTCGCGGAACGCCTGCAGACCCTGGCCCGCAGCCATGGCAAAAAGCAGATCTCCACGATCAACCCGTTCTCTATACCCCGCCAACTCTGGCAATTTCTCATCGAGAAGATCGACCTCTCCCCGCAGCGCCGGTGGGAAGAGATGGGCAAGAAACACATGAACAAAGTGGTCGAACGGCTCACGGGAGACGATTACCAGGTCCAGGGCAAAACTACGTTCAAAGAAGAATTTGTGACGTGCGGCGGCGTCAGCCTCGACAGCGTCGACCTCAGGTCCATGCAGAGCAAGGTCTGCAAGAATCTATATTTTGCCGGCGAAGTGCTCGACGTCGACGGGGTTACGGGAGGTTATAACTTCCAGGCTGCCTGGACGACGGGATTCATTGCGGGTCAGTTGCGCTCTTGAAACACACAGTGAACTTTGATTTTGATTCGTCAATTCATTAATTACACGAAATCATTAACGCTCTGATAGAATGGCACGCGCAATCAACCCTGGCGACGGTTTCAACGAAAAACTGTTGAAGCTCATTCCTAGCGAAATCGTAGCCGCATACCTGTTCGTTCAAAACATCGTCGGCGGAGAAATCCTATTCGGTGATGAAGGATCCACCGTTAACCTGGCTCCCTACATATTATGGGCCGTTTTCGGTATTCTCCTGGTGCTGACGCCCCTGTATTTGATGAAGTTGCAGAAGGTGAAGTTCGGGTTCCAATCGATCTACACCACCTTTGCTTTTGTCGTATGGGTCTACACGTTGGGCGAGCCCGGCCCTTTTGCGCAGTGGTACATTCCCCAAGTCGCTTCCGTCCTCCTGCTCCTCATGACGTTGCTCATGCCCTTGATCGTCAGGAACCCCGCAACGCAACCCTCTGATGCCTGAGGCGCATATACGGGCTCTTTGCTGACGCGATATCTATCGGAGGGCAACCACGGTCCTGGAAAGACGCTGGCTCTCGGTCTCGAAAACGAAGATATACATCCCCGCGGATACCGGTGATCCGTCCGGTGTATGTCCATGCCAGGCAACCCGGTGGAAACCCGCATTGACTTCCCGATCCACGAGCACCTGCACCAATCGGCCCAGCACGTCATACATCGAAATTCGCACGCGCTGGGTTTCGGGCAGGGTGTACTGGAGCTCGGTCGCCGTCCTGAACGGGTTAGGAAAAGGAGCGTGCAGCATCAACTCGTCGGGCACATAAGTGCTCTTAACGTCCTCCACAAAGTCGCGGGCTCCGATGATCAAATCAAAGGATCGGGACCCTTCGAAAGTCCCGAGGGGGACGACTGCCTGATCATGAACATCATATTGCCGTGTGCTCTCTGTATCCACGAGGGCGACAGACCATTCAGTGAAGTGCTTCAGGCCTTCGATGTGCAAGAACGCGGGTACCTCTTGGGCATGCTCGATCTGCAGGCGGAATACCTGCCCGTCGCCGATCCGCGAACGCGACTCAATGACGAGCTCTCGATCGGAATTAGACTCAACGTGAGAAACGATCCTCATGCGTGAGCCCCCCTCGGTAGATCGTCCTAATGCATGATCGAAGAGTCCAACTCCATCCTGCGCCTCCTCGATGAAATCGATCCGGGCAGCCGCCAGGAATTCACCCTCGGTTTTCAGGGCGATATGCAAAGAGGACGGCAATGTCCCGGAATTCTGAGCAGACTTTCCGGCCGCAGGAGCAAACGGTATCCGAAGGAATCGAAGGGGATTTCCCTGGTCGTCCAGGTATTTGTTCTCAAAATAATAGCCTTTATAGGGCTCCATGAACGGATTGGAGAAACTGAAGTCTGACTGGCTGCCCTCGTAGCTGAACAGGGGGGCATTGGACGGCAACGGTGGATTTGCAGTGACTACGTCGGCCCAGGCGATACGCTGGTTATATGGATTTCCGATGATCGTCCACCCGGCGTGGGGCAGTTCGATCGCAAACGTACCGGTGCTGTCGAGAGGCACATTATCTACCTCTCTTCGATCGACATTCCAATTCCCGTCGCTCAAGATCCAGAAGCCGCGGCCCGGTCTGAACTCGAAGGTAGACGTATTCCGGTAGGAAACGAAAAAATTCGTTCCTGAGCCGTCGTCCTCACCCCCGTTGTCGTAGAACACGTTCCAGTCTACCCCTTCCGTGCCCACCAGCGTTTCAGCGACATCGAGGGCAACGTCGCCGGGCACACTCACCATCCGGTAACTTTCGGATTGTGCATAATCGCCGAATCCCTGATCGGCCTGGACGACCGTTTGCTCAGGGTAGGCCGCCGTGGTGAACACACCCTGACAGTTTGTGCTTACTCCCAGCCTGTTGGTAGCGGTTGCAGTAAAGGTGTAGCTGGTGCCGGGCAGGAGGTCGTAAATCGTAACCCTGACCGGCTCTTTCGCCTCGTTATTGAGGTTTGCAGGATTGCCGAACACTTCCCTTCGAGGACCGCTATCCGGCCCGTATTCAAAAGTCACCGAAACATCCTGGCCGTGGGTGAGCACATCCGTGAACAAATCGGCCGTCTTCGGTGAAGTGACGTCCGCCGGCCGGCACTCGATGGCCGGCGCCGGCGGGTTGGTCACCAAAATGCTGAAGGGTTGCCTGTCCGTTCCCACGTCATTGGAAGCCTCGACCAGCACGTTCACGACGGTATCGCCTACGGCCGGCGTCCATTGGATCAAACCCGACGCATCAATCGACATGCGCTCAGGAGTCGGGGGTTTGATCAGGGAAAGTGTGGGGGCTGGATATCCGGTCGCTACAACCTGGTACTGGTACAGACCATCGAGCGCCGCTTCGGTAGAGGGCTGCGAAGTAATGCTGGGAGCCTGCGGCGCCGGCTGTACCTGGATGGTGAAATCGATCGGGGCTTCTCCGGCTGAATTTATGGCAACCACCCGTACCGACACGGAGGGCCGATCCTCTTCCGAAGGCGTCCATTGAATCACCCCCGAGATAGAATCAATGTCCATACTCCCGGGCGAGGGCGGCTTGTCGAGAAAATAGCGAGGTGCGGGAATGCCATCCGCCTCAACCATTCCCGTATACAATTGATCTACGACTGCAGTGTCAGACGGTACTGTGAGTATGACAGGGGGCTCAGGATTTTCCGACGTCGTTATCGTAAAGGTCTGCAAGGGCGACGTATCGAGCCCTCCTCGTTCCGTGCCGCCGTCATCCATCAGGCGGACCTCTACCTCGGATATCCCAATAACGCTGGGCGACGGGGTAAAACGGAGCGTTCCATTCTCATCGATGTCCGGAACTTCGGAATAGATATCCAGATTATTCGCTGCTACCAGAAACTCGAGCGTTTGCCCCGACTCATCGGGGGGGCCGGCCGAAATGTTTGCAGCCCACTGCGGACGGACCACTTCAGTGCCGCTGGAGAATCCCGAGATCTGCGTCCCTATCGAGAAGCTCGGCGGATCGTTGACCGGGAGTACGGTAATGGTAAACGTATCGTCGACGAATCGCCCTCCCGTATCGATGGCTCGAACCGTAATCTCCGTGTCTCCATTGGCATCAGCGGCATAGGGTATGATCAATCGGCCGGTAGTTTCCTCCACCGTAGGGTCAGCCAGTCCAGGGTTGGACTCGTTCACTACGGCAAAATTGAGGTCGGGGTCTCCATCCTCGATGTCGGAAAAAGAGGGGAACAGTTCGATCGCTGAAGCCGGCGCATCTTCATTAACCGTAATGTCGGCAATCCCCGATGCCTCAGGCGCGTCGTTGACCGGATCTATGGTTATCGTCAATGTGTGGGCGGCGCTTCGGTTGGCTCCTCCATTGGCCGTACCACCGTCGTCTTGAAGGACCACAGTGACTACGGAAACGCCGAACTCGTTGGGGCGGGTCTCAAACGTCAACGTACCCGTATTCGATATCGAAGGAGATTGGGAAAAGAGGTTTGAGTTCGTGGCCGCCGCCGAAAAGGTCAGGCTCTGCCCACTCTCGTTGGGCCCCGCGCTGATGTTCCGGGCCCAGTTCGTGATCGTCTGAGGCCCCCCATCCTCAGGCCTGGTAATGTTGGTTCCAGCACTAAACGACGGGGCGTCATTTACAGGATTTACCGTTACGTTTACAACGGCCTCACCGATGAGCCCCCCCGAGTCTCTCGCTCGTACCCTGACAGTGGATGAGCCATTCTGGTTTGATCCGAATACCAGCCTCAACACCGCCGAGTTCGAGGTAATGGCCGCTTCGGATACGAGCTGAGGATTGCTTCTAGAAACGACCGAATACAACAACGAAGACGACCCGTCTTCGGCATCGTTGAAATAGTTCGACAGGGTAAGTTGATACGATGATGCATCTTCGTTGACGACCACACCGGGGATACCCTGCGAGGAAGGAGCCGTATTATTCCCCGGGCCCGAGTTGAGAATCCATACCGCTCCTCGATCATCTCCCCGCTCGCTGTCTCCAACGGCTCCTACGGCCAAATCGGCTCGTCCATCTCCGTCCATATCCCCCAGTGAACCCAGGGCTATACCGAAGAAATTCCGTTGCGACACAGATCCCGTGAAGCCTCCCTGAGAGGTTGTAATCTTCGATTGGCCGATGACGGTGCCTGTTACACTCAGGTACATGACCCAGATTGCCCCCGCATCGGTGCCCCGGTCGTCGTCTCCGTCAGCACCTACGGCGAGATCGACGACCCCGTCTCCGTTGACATCGCCGAACGAGGCAACGGATCGCCCCAGGCGATCCGAGGTATCTAATGCTCCTGAGAACCCTCCCTGGGTATCACTGATTTTCTGGTGCGCTTTCACCGTTCCGTCATTGTTCAGGAGCAGAATCCAGACGGCTCCCCGATCGAATACACCGTCGTGCATTGCACCGACGGCCAGATCGTTGATGCCATCCCCATCCAGGTCGCCGATATTCGCTATCGAGCGTCCAAATTGATCTCCCTGGCCGAGAGAGCCCTGAAAATTCCCAACCCCTTCCGAAATTTTCTGATGCGCCTTTACCGTACCGTCACGGTTCATGAAGAGAATCCAGACCGACCCGGTTTCGTTCGATGGAAACTGATCTTGCTGGGCGCCGACGGCCAGATCTGGAATGCCGTCGCCGTCGAGGTCGCCCATAGAAGCGATGTCAATCCCGAAGTTACTGCTCTGTAGATCGTCGCTGAAATTTCCAGCGTTTTCGCTAATTCTTTGCTGGGTACGCACCGTCCCGTTGTTGTTCAAGAACAAGACCCAGATCGCTCCATTGTCGGCTCCCCCCTCATCCACACCTACGGCGCCGACGACCAATTCATTATTGCCATCACCGTCCAGGTCCCCCGCATTGCCTACCCCACTTCCGAACAGATCGCCTTCGTTGAGATTCCCGGTGAACCCGCCTCGATTCTCGGCTATTTTTACGCTGCTATCAACGGTGCCATTCTGGTTCATGAAAAGAACCCAGACGGCCCCTTTATCTGTGCTCGCTCCGATGCCGTCGTCGTGTTTTAATGCCCCTACGGCAATGTCGATCACCCCATCGTCATTAAGATCGCCCAGGGAAGTAATTCCATGACCGAAATTATCTCCATCGCCGAGCGACAGGCCGGGACTGCTGTGGCCGATCTTAACATAGGATCCTACTTGCGCATATACTGCTACCGGACACATACATAGCAGATATAACGCAAAGCTATATTTCGCGTACTCGTTCATGGGGGGCCTGGGTACTCGATACGTGGGCAAAAAAATACGCGGATGGAAAGCAGTCCTGAGGCCAACAGTTTCCCGGTGGGCGCCTACACATGGGTTTGTTATGCAAACTTACAAATCAGAAATGTTTATAACTAATTTCAGAACAATCCATCCAGTTTTTTTACTGTACCCCTATTCTTCGGGCCTAATTCCCTGTTATTGTCAAAGGGGTTGCGGCAAGACCTCACTCTTCCTGGGAAATGTTTATACGCCATGAACCCCTCTGAATTGCAGTGCTCGGCCCAGACACGCCCACGCTGGGAGACGAAGATCGGCATAAGACCAGGCGTATCAGGCACAGGGTGCAGAGGGCCCGAATCTCTCAGGATCTACTTTCACCGGAAGCGTAGGGCCCGACGAGGTACACGAGATCTTTGTAGATACCGAGATCATGCGTAATTGTATATTTCGTCCTCTTTCCTTTGACGTTCTCGTATTGGATGCGAACGTTCACTTTTTCAGGTTCTTCCCGTTCGAAGTAGGCGTGACTAGCGTCCATAAAAAACCGAATGGTTTTGTAAGGCGCCAGAAAAGGTATGGACTTGAAGATGTGCAGTTCGTGCATCTTCTTCGAGCCTCCGAGCCCTGTAAATCCCGGATCAAAGGCGAAGGACACGTCGAAAACAGGATCTGGAGCTAGATTCTGGATCAAAATAAAGAAGAGTCCCCGTTCGAAGTCGAAATCGAGAACGACGTCCATGTCACCGGAAGGTGATCTTCGTAATAACTCAGGCATGTCTGGTCCCTACATTGATTGAGCGAACTACCCATTCTGGATGTACAGCCCTTCGTGGACGATCTCGATCGATTCGATGGCCACTTCGTTGGACGTTGCGTTCAGGACAGGCCCGGTAATTTTCACGGGAAAAGCACTTTTCACCTTCCATACGACGACCGGTTCGTGAGCAGCGTTAAGCAGGGAGATGGTCAGATCCCGCCGCTCGACTGAACCCAGACTGCTATTTTCCTTCCACCAATCGTAGAATTCATTGTCGTTCAAGAAAATGCCGCGCTTCAGAGTGATATTCGAATACCGGGTCAGACCGGGCATTTTTGTGGAGTGATACTCGGGAGAAGCCCCGTGCCGGTATTCGATCACTTCGGTTTCTACATCGAGACCGGACACCTCCGTAAAACCGATATTTGTACCGCCCCACTCGACCATGAAGTGGAATACAGGTAAGGGATATTCTGACATAGGATTTTCTGGTTTTTGCGTGCTCAGGCGTGTAGTTCTGCTGTCGAATAAAGCAAAATTCCGGCTCTAGATCCACTCTCAAGTTAAAAAGCCCTTTTCTTACTTTGAAATCAATATATTAAAGAACGTTACATAGAGTCATGTAGCCCCGCCATGCAAGGGTATCTCGTCCTCCTGTTCATTGCGCTCGTTGTCGGCTGCAGCCGGTCGTCATCTTGGGACACCGAATCGAACTACTCCCCCATACACACGCCAGAGGAAGAACAGGCGTCGTTTGCGCTGGTACCCGGCATGCGCATCGATCTCGTCGCCAGCGAGCCCCTCGTCGAAGACCCCGTCTTCATCACCTTTGATGAAGACGGCCGGCTCTGGGTCGTCGAAATGCGAGGCTTCATGCCGGATGTAGAGGGCCGCCACGAAGAAGCGCCCGTCGGAAGGATCTCGGTTTTGCACGACCTGGACGGAGACGGAGTCATGGACCGGCGCTCGACGTTCCTGGACAGCCTCGTGCTGCCCAGAGCTCTGGCTATCGTCGAAGGAGGCGCTCTGATCGCCGAAAACAAACCGCTGTGGTTCGTCGAAGACGTCGACGGAGACTTGAAGGCGGACAGCAAGACCCTGATCGACCCCGAATACGGAGGCAGCGGGCTCCCGGAGCACTCCGGCAACGGGCTCTGGCGAGGCCTCGACAACTGGTACTACAACGCGAAATCCCAGTTCAGATACCGCCGGACCCAAGAGGGCTGGATTCGGGATGAGACCGAGTTTCGAGGCCAGTGGGGCATCTCTCACGACGACAAAGGGCGTCTGTACTATAATTACAACTGGTCGCAACTCCACGCGGACCTCGTCCCACCCAACGCCCTGTCTCGTAATGCCCACCATACGCCGACCAGCGGCATCGACGTGGGCCTGACGACCGACCTCCGCATTTACCCGATCCGCCCCAATCCCGCTGTAAACAGGGGCTATATCCCCGGTTCGCTCGACGAGAACGGCCGCCTGCTGGAGTTCACATCGGCGTCTTCCCCGCTCGTCTACCGGGGCACGGCCCTGTCCGAGGAGTTCTACGGCAATGTGTTCGTCTGTGAGCCCGCCGGCAACCTCATCAAAAGAAATCTCGTCGACGAAAGAGATTTTTCGCTCACCTCCCGTTTCGCTTATCCCGATTTCGAGTTCCTGGCTTCGACCGACGAGCGATTTCGGCCGGTCTCACTGGCTACCGGCCCAGATGGCGCCCTGTACGTGGTCGATATGTACCGGGGCATCATTCAACACGGGGCTTATATGACGCCTTATCTGCGGGAGCAGACGCTGGCAAGAGGACTCGAAAGACCCCTTCACTACGGACGCATATGGCGGATAGTCTCCGACGACTGGCAGGCTCCGCCTCCCATACATTTGTCGAGAGCGTCGACGGACACCCTGGTGGAATTGCTTTCCGACCCGAATGGCTGGGTGCGAGATACGGCGCAACGACTCCTGGTGGAACGAGAAGACCCTGCCTCCCTTTCTCTTTTGCGTCAACGGGCCGTCGACGGAATACACCCCCTGGGACGCCTCCATGCCCTCTGGACCCTCGAAGGGCTTCATGCCCCGGGGACGGATACGTTCTTCGAAGCACTGGGGGATTCCAGCCCTACCGTTCAGGCTGCAGCGATTCGCATACTGGAACAACGAGCCAGCCAGCACCCCTCGACGGGCATTCGCCTGGAACAGGCCGTCTCGAAGAGCTGGCAAAACGCTTCGTGGGAGGTTGTTCTCGCCATGGCCCTTTCCGCCGGACGATTTCCCTCCGACAAGGCGCTGCCCGTCCTCGAAGCCATCATCACCGCGTATTACGACCGGGCCGTCATGCGAGATGCCGTGCTCAGTAGTCTGGAGAATGAAGAATTCTCATTCCTGCGCCGGCTCTGGGACGCCCCGGACTGGGCCGTGCATCACCCGGAGAAATCGATCTTCATTGAGAACCTGACCCTGGCCATCGCAAAAAAGGGGGATCCGACTGAGCTGGAACAGGTCCTGTCAGTCCTTCATTCAGAACCTGCAGAAACCGACTGGCGCGCCGAAGCCTTGCTGAACGGAATGGCTCTTTTTGCGAAGATGCCGGGAAGGGTTCCTCTCCGCCTGAGCGAATCCCCGGAGATCTTCGACGACCTCTCGTCCTGGAGCCGGCGCCGGCAGATCCAGCTGGCCGAGATCGAATCGGTGTTCGAATGGCCCGGGCGCCGCCTGGATCGCGCGCCCGAAGAAAACAACCCGGTATGGGACGACCAGACGCAGTCCTTATACGTGCTCGGTCGAACGAAATACCTGGCCGTCTGTGCCGGCTGTCACGGGAGCGATGGTGAAGGGCTGAGACGCTTTGCACCGCCCCTGGTACGCTCTGAATGGGTGCTCGGGAGTGAGGAGCACCTCGTCCGCATCCTCTTGCACGGTATGGAGGGTCCCTTGTCGGTCGATGGGATCCGCTATGCATCACCGGACATCCTCCCCGTCATGCCGTCGCATTCAGCGTTGAACGACCGTGAACTGGCTGCTATTCTGACCTACATCAGAAAAGACTGGGGCCACCGGGCGGAGACTATCGTTCCGGGAACGGTAGGCCGGATTCGCCACGGTTCCCAGGGGCGCGTGTATCCCTGGACCGCCGATGAGCTTCAAGAAGCCACGTTCGACTAGTCTCCCCCGCTCCCCCAACCCACCTTCCAATGCCATGAATCGCCGCGATTTCCTGCACCGAACCGCCTGCCTCGCCGCTACGGTTGCCGCCCCTTCATCCCACCAGACAGCGTTGTCGGTCTCTTCCCGCAAACGAATGGGCATCAGCATCGCCTCCTACGCAATTCGATGGCAGTCTGAAACCGAAAGCCGTACGTTTCCGGCCTTCCAGGACGCGATGGACGTCCTCCGGCACTGCCAGAAGCTGGGGGCAGGAGGGATTCAGATCGGCGTGCGGGGCTGGTCCGAGCAGTTCGCCGGCCGGATGCGCGATGCTCGGGAAAAGGCCGACGTATACCTGGAAGGGCAGATTACCCTCCCCCGGGATGCGGGGGACGTGGCCCGGTTCGAGTCTGAAGTCCTCCTTGCCCGTGAAGCCGGGGCAACGATTCTCCGCACGGTCTGCCTCAGGGGCCGAAGATACGAGACTTTTACGTCGGCCGAGGCCTTCGATCAATTCCGAAAGGATTCCGTCGCTTCGCTCGAACGGGCCGAGCCGGTCGTTCGAAGGCACCGAGTCAGGCTTGCCGTGGAGAACCACAAGGACTGGCGAGTCCCTGAACTGATCGATCTGCTCGCACATTTGAGCAGCGAATGGGTCGGGGTAACCCTGGACACGGGCAACAGCATTTCCTTGCTGGAGGACCCCATGGAGGTCGTAGCCGGCCTGGCTCCGTATGCCTTTACGACACACTTCAAGGATATGTCCGTTGCACCATACGAAGATGGGTTCCTGTTATCCGAAGTGCCCCTCGGGCAAGGATTTCTCGATCTACAGAAGATCGTTGCCGTGTGTGAGCGCTACAATCCGGATATCACGTTTAATCTCGAGATGATCACGAGAGATCCCCTTCGTATACCCTGTATTACAGAGGCGTACTGGGAGACCTTCGAAGACATTTCCGGGCGAGAGCTCGCGCAGGCCCTTCGTCTCGTGAGGGAGCACGGGGCAAAAACGGCATTGCCCGGCGTTTCAGAAAAAACTCCCGAGGATCGTCTGGCCTTCGAAGAAGAGAACGTCAGGGCATCCTTCACCCATGCGAGCCGGCATCTGGGCCTGGTGTAGAACAGACCTCTGCAGGGTTCCTGATCCAGGTAAAGCTAACGACCTAGCACATCAACATCCGTCAAATACGTCCTGTCCCTTTCGACAACCAGCGTGAAAGAGATGGAATCCGACACGAGGACATCCTGAAGTTCCATCGTATCGGCGACAGCAAAAAACATGGTCATGGCATCCATATATCCGGGTATTTCTTCGTGATCTACATTCACGAAAGTTTTAGAGGGAACGATGGACTTGACGACTCCACGGCTCTGGTACGTCTGGACGGATACAGGCTGAGTCGATTCGGGTTCAATGGTATTGTTAGCGGTCTCGTTTTCACACCCGGCGCCCACCGATATGAGTCCAATGAGCAGGACGAGGTAAAAAAAAGAAAGGGAGGGCTCAAAGAAACGGGGATACATCATTGATCAGTGGATATTGATCAGTCGATCGTTTTGCCGGCGAATACGGCGTTTCTCATAAAGGTCACATGATGAAGGTCCAACTGTCATAATCTTGGACTTCTACGCGCACGGGCAGCAGAACGCCTTCGCTTCGTATGGTTCCTTTAACACGAACGGTTCGACCCATGTAATCGGTAAATATCTGCGGTACGGTCAAGAGGATCCATGCTCTTTCAAAAGTTACATTCTGTTCCAGACCGGCGACGGGATACCCTTGCTCGGTATATGCAACGGCACAATCGTTTCGACGGTCGTCACGCGTCCTGTGCTGTTCCGTGTAGCAGGCCGTGTTGTCCAAGCGTCCAACGACAGTTATCACAGCACCGAAGTGACCTGCTGTTTGGTTACAGCTAAGCGCAGTTGCATGAATGTTGTCGGGTAAACAGCCCGCTCAATGTCCACACGCCCGGGTCTTCTTCCGGGGCACGGTGGACTCTCCCATTGGAGAAAACCACATTCGTGCATATATTAAAGTGCATACGTCCCCCGCTATTCAGCCCCCTGGCTTTTATAAACCTTTTGCCTCGGTGCTATAGTGAAAAAGTTATTCCTTTTTATCGTTGCCCTCGGCCTGTTTGCATACTTTGTGTGGCCTACTCGATACGTGCATTACCCTCCCGGCGATGGACCTCGTACCGAACGTGTGAAGCCGTACGATTCAACCCGGGTGGATCGCTTGACTGGCGACATAGAAGTATTTGAATCTTCGGGCGAGTGGCATTGGGCCGGCAATGTCAGAAAAGCGCTTGCCTTTGAGAACCCTGACGTGAACCCGAACGCCGTTCATAAGCCAACCCGGCCGTACGACCAGAGCAAAGCGCAGCAACAACAGCAATCGATCGAAAATACGCAGAAGGCGGTCGATGACGCGACGAAAAGCGCCTCGAACTAGACACAACCTGCGTACCACGACATATTCACACGATCTGACTCGAATTATCGGACTGCTTATGGGGAATGGATTCGTGATCGCTCACCTGCTCGGTGCGGTACAGGGTGTATTCCTGGCCTCTATTTTAGCGAGCAGGCGACAGGGATCCATCGCCAACCGCATCCTGGCAGTGCTCATGACGGCGTTCGCCCTCGACCTTGCAGCTGCGGTGTATCACGTAACCGGGTATGACTCTGTCTTTCCTCATTTCATCGGCATCGATTATCCGCTGGCCTTTCTGTATGGCCCACTGTTGTACTTATATGCGAGGACGCTTACGCACCGGGAACGCTCTTTCCGCCGGAGCTACCTCTGGCATTTCGTGCCCTTCGGATTGATCGTTCTTTACCTGACGCCCTTCTATGCACAGCACGGGACTGAAAAGCTGGCATATATCCAGGCGCCTGAGGAAGCAGGCGCCTGGATGCAGGTGCTGGGCGCCATCAATCACGCCAAAATGGTCCATGGATTTGTTTATCTGGGGGCCCTCTTTGTGATGCTGAACCGATATCGCCATCGAATCAGGGATACCTTTTCCTCTACAGACCGGATCAACCTCCTCTGGCTTAGAAACCTATTGATAGGGATTGTTTGCCTGTTCGTCATCTCAACGGTCTTATACGTCTTTACCTTGAATCAAACTTCGTTCGTCATAGGCATGGATCCAGCCGTTCGCTACGACGACTACACCTTGTTGGGGCTGGCTTTATTCGTTTATGCGACTGGATTTATGGGATTACGACAGCCCGAACTGTTGTTCAATCCGTGGCAAGCGTCGGGAACGCGACACGCCGATAGCGAACCGGCATACATCCTAGACGAAATTCCATCGGATTCTCCTTCCGCCGTCGAAACAGGCCCCGACGAAAAAGCGCGATATGCGCGGTCCGGTATGGACCCGGATACAGCAGCGCGCCACAAAGACGCACTGCTCGTCCTCATGACAAAAGAAAAAATCTATCGAAATAGCCAGCTCACGCTGCAAGATCTATCGGACGCGCTCGGCATATCAACGCACAACCTGACTGAAGTCATCAATACCCAGTTCGGTCAAAATTTCTACGATTTTGTCAACGGGTACCGGGTCCGGGAAGTCCAGGAACGCCTGGAAGACCCACAGCAGGACCACTATACGTTGCTCGCCATCGGACTTGACGCAGGATTCAATTCGAAATCCTCGTTTAACGCCGTATTCAAGAAACACACCGGGATGACCCCTTCCCAGTATCGCAAGCAGGCCATTGTAACCCCGTCATAGTCCAAAGCAACAGGTCAACTATACGTCCAATCCCGCTGGCGTAGACGCTTCAGGCCCAAAAAGGGAGTACCTAGCAGAGTAATTGGTATCGCATAAACTCTTTCCGGTATTTCCCATGGCCTATTCGACTCCTTCTAGATATATCCTTCCCATCGCATGGCTTATCTGCCTGGCGGTCGCGTCGCCTACTGCAGGGCAGACCCTACGGGGGCAGGTCGTCGACAAGACGACGCAGCTCCCACTGCCCGGGGCGAACGTCCTTGTTCTCGAATCAGATCCCCTCCGGGGAACGACGACCGATACGGAGGGCTGGTTTGTACTCGACGGACTGTTGCTCGGTCGTCATGACCTGTCCATTCGCTACATCGGGTACGAGCCGGTACTATTGCCCAACATTCTCGTCACGACGGGCAAAGAGGTCGTTCTTCACGTCACGATGAAGGAACAGAGCATCGCCTTTGACGAAGTGGTTGTCACCCCCGACGCACAGAAAGATCAGCCCTTGAACGATCTCGCATTCATCAGCGCCCGATCCTTCTCGGTAGAAGAGACCCGCCGCTATGCCGGCGGGGTCGACGACCCCGCCCGGATGGCGTCTGCCTTCGCGGGTATTGCCGCAGGAGGCGACATACAGACCAATGCGCTGGTGATCCGCGGCAATGCCCCCAAGGGGGTCCTCTGGCGGCTCGAGGGGGTAGAAATCCCGAACCCGAACCACTTTGCCGGCCTGAGCGTGGCCGGCGGGGGCGGCCTGACTCTCTTCAGCAGCCATCTGCTAGCCGATTCGGATCTCTTCACCGGGGCCTTCCCGGCCGAGTACGGCAATGCGCTCGCCGGCGTCTTCGACATGCGATTTCGCAATGGGCATCCGACCCGTCGCGAACACGCCGCCCAGGTCGGCGTGCTGGGCGTTGAAGTCGCCTCGGAAGGGCCGATTGTGCTGCAAAAACCCGCCACGTATCTCTTCAACTACCGCTACTCGACGATCGGCCTGCTGCTCCCGATATTACCGACGGAAGACGTCGCTACGTATCAGGACCTGTCCTTCAAATTGAACGTTCCCCGATCCCCCGTCGGTCGGTTTGCCGTCTGGGGCATCGGCGGCCTGGACCGCCAGACGGGCACGGCAAAAACGGATTCGACACAGTGGGAATACGAAACCTGGGATCGGCTCGGGTCGGACCTGAACTTGCGCGTGGGCGCCGCCGGTATCAACCACGACCTGATCCTGGGCCGGGGCGCCCTGCTTCGCTCTACGGTAGCAGCCACGATCAATCAGACTCTACTGGACCAGCAACGGATATCGGACGAGCTCATCCTTGAGGATGACCTCAAGATCCATAACACACAGGGATCGCTGATCGGCTCCACCTCATTGAGTCGTAAATTCGGTGCGCGTCATGTCAATCGAACCGGGCTCTCTGTACAATGGCTCTTCTATGACCTGGACCTGAGAAACGCACCTGACCCCACGAGCCCTCTCATCCCTATCGTAAACGATGCGAATAACAGCGCGCTCGTTCGGGTCTATACCCAGTCGAAGTTCGATCTTTTTCCCCGGTGGTCGGTGCATGCCGGGATCCATGTTCAGCATTTCGCCCTCACCGGCCAGTCGCTCCTCGAACCGCGAGCAGGGATACGCTGGACGCTCAGCGAAGGCCAGGTGCTCAGCGCGGGTTACGGCCTCCACAGCCAAACGGAAGATTTACGCCTCTATCTGGTAGAGCGTCCATCCGCCGACGGCCCTGTTCACCCAAACAAGGAGCTTCGCATGGCCCGGGCCCATCACTTCGTGCTCGGGTACGACCTGAACGTCGGCGAGCGGGCCCGCGTGAAGCTGGAGCCGTATGCCCAGCTTCTCTTCGATGTGCCCGTCATCGCAGATAGCTCGTACTCCCTGCTGAACTTCGAGCAGGACTACACCTTCGACGACCCCCTGGTAAATACAGGACGGGGAGAAAATTTCGGGGTCGACCTGACCCTGGAACGTTTCCTACACGACGGTTATTACTACCTCTTCACGGGCTCGGTCTTCTCCTCCCGATACCGGGGGGGTGACGGCATCTGGCGACACACCCGTTTCGATCGGGGCTATACCGCCAATGGCTTGTTCGGTAAGGAGTTCAGTCTTCGAAAAAACGACCTGCTCGGCATGAATGGACGCCTGTCGTTTGTCGGGGGGCAGCGACGCAGCCCCGTCGATGTAGCGTCCTCCCTGGAAGAGCAGGAAGTGATTTACGATGAGCGCAACGCTTTTTCAGAGCGAGATCGCAACCTGTTCCTGATCGATCTCACGCTGACGTATCGCCGCAACCACAGGCGCTATTCCGCCGTCTGGGCGTTGCAGATCAAGAATGTGCTGGGGGAAAAGGAAATCTATCCCGATTATAACTTCAGGACAAGAACGGTCGACGAGGTGAAGGAGGGATTTCCACTCCCTGTGTTGAGCTACAAAATCGAATTCTGAGCAGACTGAATGCTCTCTGGCCCGAGACCAGAGAGCGTGTCTGCTAGCTCGGGGGCGAGGGTCTGGTGGTCCGCGAGTGTCGGTCTGGAAGAGAGCCCTTCTGGGGAGTCGCCTGTTGAGAAAGTTGAAGGGTGAAATCGAACAAGAGATTCTCCGCTCGCGCATTAAATCCTCGTTACTCCTGGAATACTGATGGGAATAGTTCTAAAGATACGATGCTGGAATGAATTCAGATCTGGGAATACTTCATGGGTTTTCCATTATCGCCGGCCTGCTGTTTGGAGGTATAAGGTATCCGGTTGGGGGCGAGAAAGGAAGGATTCGAAGTAGATCTCGATCCGGCGATTCGGGGCCATATCCAGGCGGTCTGGGAGGGAGACTACAGCGGGGTAACTCTCGCCGAGGCCGGCTGCCTCGAGTTGTTTGGCCGGCAACTTCAGCTCTTCGTTCAGAAAATGCACCGTGCTGGCTGCACGGAACGCGGATAATTCCCAGTTGGACGGATAAGTGCGGGTATTGATTGGAACTCTGTCCGTATGCCCTTCGATCCGGATCAGTTTGTCCTTTTCCTCCAGCCAGCTCCGCATCTGGGGCGCCGCTTTGCTGAGCACCTTTTTGCCCCTCGCATTCAGCTGCCCTTGCGCCGTGCTGAACGTAATTTTTTCATCAAAGGACACCTTCACTCGCCTGTTCTCGAGTTGTTCGATCTTCACCAGACCGTCCTGAATTTCATGTTCGTACTCCTCGGCCAGCGTTTCTGTCAGCTCTTCGATCGCCTTCTTCCTCGTTGCACGTTCTACTTCTAAGGAATCGCGTATGGTAGCCAAAGTGCTATCGGTCTGCATCAACAAATCGTCATAGTCGCTCAGTCGCTCCCCTTGCTCTTCGTTCTCGGCGACGAGGGCAGCATTCAGGCTATTCAACGAGTCGACCAGGACGACGCTGCTTCTCAAGACCATGCCCTCGTCGATTTCGGCATGGGCAGTATATTCAGCCAGCTTGAGGTATGCCTGCACAACCGGATTCAGGATATACCAGCCGCCGATGAGCAACAGGATCAGGACAACGGAAATCAACACGGCCAGAACGGCGTCCTTTGCCTTAAACAGCAGAAAAATGACCAGGAATAGTAAGATAAGTACGATTGCCGCACCGGCAATCAGCATAACCATGTTCAGGTAGGGCATGGCGTTCGAATACTTGGTTGAACCAGGATAGGATGTTTGATATACACCCTCGACCGGGGTTTCGCGTCGGGATGCTAACGCATATATATTCTGATCAGGCGGCTGTCTTTGCCATAAGGAGGCGATCGGAAATAATCACAACTACCGGTGAGGTCCATGTAACAGGTAGAGATTGACGTCATCAGTTCCTATACTCAGAGCAGTGATTCCCTGCAAACCTCCTGATTGACGCGGCAAACCGATGCACCCGACTCGTTTCTTCCAATTCGCACTCCCTGGCATTTTGGCCTTTTCAACCTTGCTCGTGTCGTGTTCGTCGCCGAACCAAGGCGAAGTGACCGGCGAGCTCAAAAAGTGGCACCCCATAGCCGTAACGTTTGACGGGCCGCTAGCAGACGAACAGGGCACTCCTAACCCCTTTCGCGACTACCGTTTGACGGTGACATTCTCGCACGCCGAATCGGGCACCGAGGTCGTTGTGCCCGGTTACTTTGCAGCGGATGGGAATGCCGGCGAATCGGGAGCTACTGAAGGGACCCGGTGGCGCGTCCGCTTTACTCCCCATGAAACCGGGCAATGGAGCTATACAGCGTCGTTTAGAGAAGGGGGAGATATCGCGCTCAGTCAGGACCCCGACGAAGGGACGGCTGCTGGATTTGATGGAGCTTCCGGTGCATTTGACATAGCCGAAACCGATAAATCGGGCCGGGATCACCGTGGCAAGGGCATGTTGCGCTACGTGGGAGAGCGGTATTTACGTTTCGATGACGGGACCTATTTCGTGAAAGGAGGCGCTGACAGTCCTGAGAACCTTCTGGCCTATGGGGCCTTTGATGACACCTATTCGCTGCTCAACACGGGCCAGGAGCGTCAAGGGGAAGCGCCGACAGCCCCATTGCACACCTACGCTCCGCACGAAAGCGATTGGAACCCCGGCGATCCCACGTGGAGAGGAGGGCTCGGTAAATCCTTGATTGGCGGACTGAACTACCTCGCGAGTACAGGCGTTAATGCTTTTTCATTTCTGACTATGAACGTTGAAGGGGACGGGCAGGATGTATGGCCCTGGGTTGCTCCGGATGTCCGGGATCGATTCGATGTGTCCAAAATGGATCAGTGGGACGTAGTATTCACTCACGCGGACTCGCTCGGACTTTTTCTCCATTTCAAGACGCAGGAAACGGAGAACGACACCCTTCTCGATAACGGCGATCTGGGTATCGAACGGAAACTGTACTACCGTGAACTCATCGCACGGTTTGCCCATCACCACGCTTCAAACTGGAATCTAGGGGAAGAAAACGATATATGGGAAGAGAAAAACGACCCGACCCAGGAGCGCATCAAACAATATATCGACTACATCCAGGCGCTCGACCCTTACGATCATCCGGTAGTCATCCATACGTACCCGGGTCAGTACGAGCAGGTGTACAGGCCTCTTCTGGGTACCGCGTCGAATCTGGATGGACTTTCGATTCAAACCGCCTTTGATAACGTGCACGATGTGACGCTAAAATGGGTCAAGGAATCTGCTTCGACCTCTCGCACCTGGGTGGTTTCGAACGACGAGCAAGGGCCTCACACGGTAGGGGTTACCCCGGACGGCCCGGACAGTAATCGCGAAGAGATTCGAAGACATACCTTGTGGGGAAATCTGATGGCCGGCGGAGCGGGTGTTGAATATTATTTTGGATACGAGTATCCCCATAACGACCTGAATCTGGAAGACTGGCGCAGCCGCGATCTGGTCTGGAATGACGTCAATCACGCCTTGCAGTTCCTTTATACCCATCTACCTTTTTGGACCATGCAGCCGGCAGATGAGCTTGTCGATAAAGACCACGTGTACGCGCTTGCCGACCCCGGAGAGATTTATGCCGTGTATATGCATCAAGGGGGTGACATTCCGTTGGATCTCGGCAACGAGGCGCGCTCGTACTCGGTGAGCTGGTACAATCCCACCGCAGGGGGCGACTTACAACAAGGATCGGTATCCGAAGTCAACGGGCCCGGTGTTGCATCGCTCGGCACGCCTCCCGGTTCTTCGCAGCGTGATTGGGTCGTGCTCGTAACACGCCAGGATTGATGGCTCGTGATAGATCCTTCGATCGTTTCGCCCTATGGAAGCGAATCCAGTTCCTCACACGGATTTACTTGAGTGATGTTACGCGAACTGTGCACAGCAGCCTGGTTTACGCGGCTTTGCAACCGTGCAAAGCCGCTCTGGCAGCACGGATGCGCATCCGGCGCGTAACATCTGTTACTTGAGCAAAATCATGTGCCGCGTGATGCTGGATGACCCGTATGAAAACACATACAAATACATACCGCTGGGAAGGTCTTCAGCATCGAATGAAAGCTCATACGTACCTGTCGCGTGATGCTCATCTACCAGCATCTGCACTTCTCGACCCAGAAGGTCATAAATCACAATTGAGACTGGGCCGGGAGTAGCTACTGCATAACTAATGTTCGTACTCGGGTTAAATGGATTCGGATAGTTTTGATCCAGTGAAAAGGTTTGGGGTTGGTCGGTCGACGTTCGACTATCTTCTACACTGACGGGTTGGAGGATTACATCCAGGCTTTCTGTATACCAGAACCCTGCCCCGTGCAAGAGACTTTGTGTGCTTGTTGCACCAACCAGAGCCTGGCCTACTGTGCTATGTAGGGTGATGTTGTTGCCGCGAACCTCCTGGCCACCGTTAGCCACCACATAACTTCCCTGGATGGTTTGAGCCTTCGAGATTGACGTTATGCTGCTGCATCCAATCACAATCCATGCAAAGCATGCAATGACCAGACGTGCTCGCGTAGTTCGTTCCTGTAAGTCGTGCATGTGCATTCTCATTTTACGTTCACAAGTACCTTGATCGTGCCCGTTCCAGCCTCGTTGAAGTCCTCCAGGGCCTTACCCAGAATCGCACCTAACATGCGCGTTTTGTCCGTACCTTTCATAGCATGGCCCGGAATGGTGGACGAGACGAGCAGGTCGCCGCGGCGAATCGGACCGTTTTCACCACTTACTCTGGTTGGAATAACCCCGACCACGCCCATCGGCACGAGATCGTCTGTGGACTCGCCCAGTGTACGTTCAGTGAGGACCAGTCCCGGTTTGGTGGCATACACCCCGGCGATAAGGGTCGAATAGGGTGTGGACGAACGCGTGACGGCGCGGTCGGTGGCTGTCGAAATACTCAGAACGTCGCCGGGTTGGTACTGCGACGGATGGCCTTCTACAGAAAACAGTTCGGCCACATCAGCACCACCAGTCTGGGTGCCGCCGTTGAAGAACCCTTTACCCGTCTGATCGATCCGGGCTACGTTGGTCCCGGCGAACTGAAATATGGCGATGTCTTCTCCGCTGCCATTCTGCGTTACACGGAGCGGGAGTGCATCGCTTCCGTTGGAGGCAAGGGCCCAGACACCTACCGCATTAAAACCACTACCGATAGTCGAGCCCTGCACGGCGATGCCGTTACCCTGATGCGTACCCACCAGGGCTGGAGCCGGATTGTTCGGGTTGTTGATTTCGAAGCTGCCTCCAGTTCCTCGGCCGGTGGGCTCTACTTGTAGAGCCGGAATAGCCAGGACCTCGGTAGAGGATGTCACATATACGGTTGGCGAAGAGCTGTTACTGTTCGTGCCAGTAAATACACCGGCACTGCCCTCCGCACCAAAATGGGTAAAACTGCCCGCGTTGCCTGTCCCGGAGGTGTTGGCCCGCAGTGCATTTGAATCATTGCCATCGGCTGAGATGACGAACGAGCCGGCTTCACCGGTACCTTCATTGACGCCAAGAACTGCCGTACCCGATCCCATTGCCGATCCATAGAGGCCAATACCAGTCTGGCGTGCAACGCCAAACACGGCAGGACCCGAACCGGTGGTAATGCCCCGTAACGCTACTCCGGTATTGGAGATCGCAAAAGCTAAAGTTGCATCTACCGTTGCTTCAAAAGGCAGCGTGAGCCCTTCCCCATTAGAGGAGCGTACGCGGGTATTCAAGGCATACGGTGCTGCAGCCAGAGCAATACGGGGTCTCATCTCTGGGTCGGATTCTAACGCGATACCCAGCCAGTAGGGCTGGTCGAAAGGGATGTTTGACAGTGATTCGACGGTACCTAATAACGTGCTGAATATTCCATTCACAACCTGGACCGATTGCGATTCTTTCCATAGCGCGTTGCCATCCTCGGCTGCATCATAGAGAATAAAAGTGATTTCATAATCGCCATCTCGTATCGGGTTACCATCGCTACCCGTAAGAATGCCTTGATAACCGATCGTTTCCGGCACTTGAGCGAAAGCTGGCAAGATGAGGAGTGTGAACAGGCAAGAACACGTTAGAAGTTTGACAAAAGGACTCATGATTGTGGTTCTATTTTCTTAGCGCAAGTTGAGGAGGTATGCGTACGAATCCGCATCTATACATTACCATACTCTACTTATCGTAAAACTCGCTGCCAGAGGATCACGTCAGAGATTCCTCTTCTCTTCGTTGTGAACCATGGATACTTTTGGCGAAGTCAAACTCTACATGAACAGGAAGCGTCATCCCGCACTTGATGCGGGATCCAGAGACCGTTTAGATCAACTTCTGCGTTTTCTGGATTCCCAATCGAGTTGGGAATGACTGTAATAAGGGATTGGCCAGCATCAGCCTAGATCTACGAAATACCTTCCCGGTCTTTGCTGAACAGTGAAGTGTACCCCTTTACTCTATGAAGTGGTTGCCCCGGGACGGTTCAATACGAAGTGTATCTTGTTTTACCTACATTCCTCTATATAGATATCGGACACCTGACTGAAGCCCTTATTATGGATCGCTACATCAACGTTGTACTATGGATATGCCTGGTGCTATCTACGCCGGTACGTGCTCAAGAAACTGCTTATGACCGTGTCGGCGACCACTACCCCAAAAACGAAGGCATCGACATCCTGCACTATAGCTTCGACATCCACCTCACGGACGAATCGCAGGTGATTCAAGTTGTAGCTACCGTAGATGCGCGTTTTGAATCCGAAGGCCAGTCGCAACTGCGCCTGGATCTCGTCCACCAATCGGATGCACTGGACGGCAAAGGAATGATCGTGGACCGTGTATTCTCGGGAAATCAGGAACTTGCTTACGACCATTCAGACAACCAGTTGTTTATCAACCTGGGGCAATCCGTTCCCGCCGGTGAACGCCGGCAGGTATCCGTCGCCTATCACGGTAAACCCGCAACCGGACTTATATTAGATTCCAATAAGTATGGAGACTTCACCGTGTTCAGCGATAACTGGTCATCAAAGGCGAGAAACTGGCTGGCGACTGTCGATCATCCCTACGACAAGGCAACCAGTGAATTTATCGTCACGGCCCCAGACCGGATGCAGGTTATCTCCAATGGATTGCTCGTTGAGGAAACAGATCTTGGGGACGGAAACCGCAAGACCCATTGGAAAAATTCGGTCCCCATTTCCACCTGGCTATTTGCGTTGGGGGCAGCCGAGTTTGCCGTACAGTACGTCGACACCTTCGATGGCAAATCGATCCAGACCTGGGTCTATCGACAGGACCGAGACGCCGGCTTCTATGACTTCGCCGTTCCGACCAAACAAGCCCTGGCCTACTACTCCGATTTAGTAGGGCCGTTCGTTTATGAGAAGCTGGCCAATGTACAATCAAACTCCGTTGGGGGTGGCATGGAAGCAGCTTCGTCTGTCTTTTATGGCGACAGATCCGTTACCGGTACCCGGGACCGCCGATGGCAGCACATCATCGTCCATGAAGTAGCTCACCAGTGGTTTGGCAATGCAGTAACGGAGTACGACTGGAATCACCTGTGGCTGAGTGAAGGCTTTGCAACCTACTACACGCTATTATTCCGAGAATATGCGTACGGCGTCGATGACTTCAAACAAGGATTAAAAGGCGCCCGAAACCAGGTCATATCCTATTACCGGGACGACTACGACTTCCAGATCATCCGTGACCACTTTGACGATCTGAATGACGTATCCGGAATTATGATCTACCAGAAAGGAGCCTGGACACTACATATGCTACGGGAAATGATGGGCACAGAGACGTACCACAAGGGAGTCAGGGCCTATTATGCCGAGTTTATAAACAGTACAGCCCATATCGGAGATTTCCGCCGGCATATGGAACACGTTTCGGGCTTAGACCTGAGCGAGTTCTTCAGACAGTGGCTGTACCAGGGAGGAATTCCCCACCTCAATGGATCCTGGTCTTTCAGGAACGGCTCTCTTACTCTGGAACTCGAACAGGTGCAACCTGAATACACGTTCACTATTCCTGTTGAATTCGAGATTACATTTGCTGATGGGTCGACCGATTTAATCAAAATCGAGTCATCTACCGGGACTGTTGCTCAGGAATCGTATACGTTCGCTCAAGAAGTTGTTGAGGTCACCATCGACCCCGCCACTCGTCTTCTCGCACAGTGGGAATTCAATAAAAAGTAGACCTGGTAGCCGCGTGGGCTCATATTGACATGTAGTCCCCAATCGCTCATAAAAACCGCAGCCAAAATAGAATGAACGTATTAGTTATTGGAGCTAACGGCGCAATCGGGCAAATGATCACCGCAACTATGGAGGCCTCTCCCGATTTTACCCCTACGGCCTTCATCAGAAAAGAAGGGCAAAGAGCCGTATTCGAAGCGAAAGGCATTGCCACCCGAGTAGCCAGTCTGGAAGGGTTGGGTGACGACATTGCTGCAACCATGGAGGGGCAACATGCCATCATCTTCACGGCCGGCTCTGGCGCTAAAACCGGACCGGATAAAACCCTTACGGTAGATTTAGATGGTGCAGTAAAGGCTATGGATGCAGCTTTGAACATGAATGTAAAGCGGTTTGTGATGGTTAGCGCCCTACGCGCTGATGATCGTGAGGCCTGGGAGACCTCCTCTATCAAACCCTACTTCGTAGCAAAACATTATGCCGACCGCATCCTTAAAGGTATGGACCTGGAATATACCATTTTGAGGCCGGGTAGATTATTGGATGTTCCTGGCACGGGTAAAATCGACATAAAAAATCCTACCGCTCGGAAAGGCGTGCCCAGAGAGGATGTTGCTGCGGTTGCTGTTGCAGTCTTACAGTACGAAAATACGATTGGACAGGTGATTGAGTTTAACGAGGGAGAAGATGCAATCCCGGAGATTCTTTCGGGCATTTGACCAGAGAAGGAGGGGTATGCTTTCTGACATGACAACCTTCATTCTCAGGCTGGGCTTACTACCGTTCTACATTACACACTCCGTTTCGATTTTGTCCATGGTCGAAAGGATCGCATGGGCGCGGCCGGTGAGGTAGGCGGAGGGGCGGCCAGGTTGAGAACGAAGCGGTGAGGGCAGGGCAGCGGCCAGCAGCGCCGCTTCGTACGCCGTAAGCCGGGCTGCCGGCTTGCCGAAGTGATAGCGGGCTGCCGCTTCAGCCCCGAAGGTGCCAGGCCCCCACTCGGCCACGCTCAAGTACACTTCCAGGATACGCTGCTTGGGCCAGAAGCCCTCGATCAGCAGCGTGAAATATGCCTCAGTCCCTTTCCGCAACCAGGATCGCGACGGCCAGAGGAAGACGTTCTTCGCCGTCTGCATCGTGATCGTCGACGCCCCGCGGGTGCGAGAGCTCCGTTCGTTGTAGTCCTGCGCCTTCGCAATAGCCGCCCAATCGAAGCCGTGGTGCGTGCAGAAGGCCTGGTCCTCCGAAGCGATGACGGCCCGGGCGAGGTGCGGAGAAACATCAGCCAGGCGGACTGGCTGGCGTTGTACGTCGAGGCCTTCGAGTCGGTCGCGCAGCGTCAGGTATGTGGCTGGTGGCATGGCGAACCGGTAGACCAGCACCCACACCTGGCTGCCCAGCACCATCGCCAGGGCGACGTAGGCCACGATACGGGCGATGCGTACATATCGCGACCGGCGACCGGCCGGTTCGATCGGCAACGTCGGGTCTGGTATGATCGTAGGTTCGTTCTCTTCCATGGAATAATTACAGGCTCGTTTTGAACCCCAACTGGACACAGGGTTTTACTCGCTTTTCTGGAGAATAAGGTAAGCTCGCATTAGGGCGTGTGGACATTCATCTGCATCCGCTCTTTTTCGCCGATGTTGCGCATCTCTGCGTTACGTTCCTCGCGAGATACCCCGCATCGCGTCTCGGAATACGCAGCGAGGACAACATGAGGGCACTTTGCCATCCCAGAAGGCGAACAACGGGGACATTGGACGGTCGTATGAGATGAGCACATATTAGATAAACTGCCATAAAACAGCAAAACCGCCGTTTTTAGACAGTTTTCCGGTGCGCCCCCGGGGCGACTCGAACACCCGATACTGAATCGAGTTCAGCACAGGCACTGGCGTTTAGGAAACGCTGAGGCTAGTCATGCAAGTTGTTGTGTACCAAAGAGTTATAGTGTTTTAAAGATTGACTGGTACATTTTGGGTACAGTTTATGGCATGACAGACTTCATTCTTGGCCTATTCATTCACCAAACTGACGTGATGAATGTATCACTGTTAGAATCAGTACCTCCTCATTTGTATCATCAACGTGATACATGATCCGGTATTCCCTGTAAATCAGTTTGCGAGTAGTTTCAAGAATCTGCTCTTCAAAGCGTTCTGCATAAGAAGGAGAAACTTCCTGGTAATAATCAGAGATAATCTCAAGGTCCTTTCGCGCCTGTACCGACCAACGTATCGTTGCCATATTATCCCATCTTTCCGGACTTACGCCGCTCACGAAAATAAGTCTCAACCTCTTCGTGTGTCATGGTCTGACCTGACTGAGCTTCTTTCAGGCCTTGTTGAATCTTGTGCAGCACAAACAATCGTTCGAATGCATCATCAAGGGTCGCGTCATCGGGTAAGTCTGAGACGGCTCGAACGATATCTTCTTTTGTTATTGACTGGGTCACCTTACCTTCAGATGTTACGCGCCGGATGCGCATACGTCCTGCCAGAGCGGCATTGCACGGTTGCAAAGCCGCGTAAACCAGGCTGCTGTGCACAGTTCGCGTAACATCACTTACCTTGTGAGAATGTTTTGAGAATGATACCAGAGGATGATATCGATGTTCTCAGATCAAGCAATGAATTAATTTGCACTGTTTCAAACTGAAAGATCTCCCAGTTCTCTTGCATGAAGATTCCAGCCGATTATTTTATAAACGTAAGCACTCGCGTAGCCGCGAAACCTTCCGATTCAAGCCGGTAAAAATACACACCGCTGCCCAGCCCCACAGGCTCCCACAGCGCCACGTGTTTGCCTGCTCGCTCTACCCCATCCACAAGCACCGCCATTTCCCGACCCTGCACGTTGTAAATCGATACCCTCACATGGGTCGCCTCCGGTAAGGCATAACGAATCTTAGTACGCGAGTTGAACGGATTCGGGTAGTTCTGAAGCAGCATAAACACTTCCGGTGGTCCTTCTCTTCTCTCTACCGCCACACCCGTTTCGTTTAAACCTTCATAGGTTAGCACCTGATCGGTCTCTGAGCTACTGACATAGAAAGCGCCATCGGGTCCGAAGACCAGACCTACTGGGGCAAGAAGTCCACCGCTACCTGCACCTACAAATGTGTCCTTATAAATCCCTGTCTCCCCGCTATAGCGCAGCACCTCGTCGGTAAGGAAGCTGCCGACATAGAGATCACCATCGGGTCCAAAGACCAATCGATCAGGGCCATTGAGACCGCCACTGCCTTCGGCTACAAAAGTGTCCGTATAAGTCCCTGTCTCCCCGTTATAGCGCAGCACCTCATCGGTAAATAAACTGCTGACATAGAGTTCACCATCGACGCCAAAAACCACGCCCGTAGGAAAATCAAGTCCACCACTGCCCGCCTCTACAAAGACGTCCAGGAAAGCCCCTGTCTCCCCATCATAGCGCAGCACCTCATCGGTCTCCTGACTCGTGGTATAGAGATAACCATCGGGGCCGAAGATCGGATTTTGAGGTAAACTGAGTCCACCACTTCGAGCCGTTACAAAAATCCCCTTAAACTCGCCCGTCTTCCCATCGTAACGGAGCACCTCATCGCTAATGTAGCTGCTAACATAGAGATCCCCATCCGGGCCGAAGACCAGACCGGTCGGCTCATTCAGATCACCGCTGCTGGCCGTTACAAAAGCACCCATCGCCTCTCCAGTTACGCCATCGTAGCGCAGAACCTCGTCAGTAAAGGAGCTGCTGACATAGAGATTGCCATCGGGGCCAAAGACGAGATCAGTAGGCCCTTCGAGACCGCCCTCTACAAAAACACCGACGTACTCCCCCGGCTGCGTTTGTGCACTGGCTGAAAGACTTGAAACAAGCATAAGAACGAGGTGCAAGAGTAAAAAAGTTCTGAAGGTGTACGCTAAGGTATCCATGTGGATTAGCTGTATAGGATGAATAAAGAAACACACAAATATGCTACTTCAGCATCGTTAGCTTTCTGCTATGCACGAACGCGTCTGACTTTATTGTGTAGGTATACATATCGGCGCTGAGGGGGCTCGTATCGAAGTGCACCTGATGGACTCCGGCTACAGGGCCATCGTTTGAGTATTCGTTGCAGTGCTGCAATCGAAGTCGCTGCTCAGGTTTTTCGTTTTATCGTAGGCAAACGCCCCCCCGGTAATGGCTTCGACGCAGAAAAAGTAGTTCGTTGGCTCTGCGTTTACCACCTCATTCAACCTCGCCAGGCCCCTTTCATTGGTCAGCCTGGTCTGTACCATGTTAATATCCCCTGAAAAACGACCGGTTACATTGGCTGAGCCCACTCTGTTACCATCGCCATCTACCACGAGCACGGTGGCCTTTACGCGGAACGCGCCCCGCTTATTCTGAAAGGCCCGGATAGAGATGTCCGCGATATGGATGTTGCCCACCTCGCCCTCCTCTTCTAGCTCGAACAGGTACGCTGAACCGGAACGAGAGCCATTATCGCCGTCCAAGGGAGAGCCCACAAGGGCTCTATCGCCTGAGATGGCTACCGAAACTCCGAATCGATCGTCTGCCTCAGCGTCGCTGGCCGTCAGTTTGGTCTCCACGAAGCTCGTATCGTTAAACTCGAACAGGTACGCCGCCCCGGAAGCAGAGCCATTATCATCGTCCCCTCTAGCCCCGACAAGGGCTCTATTGCCCGAGAGCGAGACCGAAGATCCGAATGCATCGCCCGCCCCAGCGTCACTCGCCGTTAGTTTGGTTTCGACCACGTTCGTCCCTGTAAGCTCGAACAGGTACACCGAACCAGTATTTGTCCCATTATCGTCGTCCGAGGGAGCCCCCACAAGGGCTCGGTCGCCCGAGAGCGAGACCGAAGTTCCGAATACATCGTTCGCTGCAGCGTCGCTGGCCCCCAGTTTATGGGTCTCCACCCACTCCGTCCCGTTGAACTCGAACAGGTACGCCGAGCCGGAATCTTCACCTTCATCGTCGTCGAACATAGCTCCAACAAGGGCTCGGTCGCCCGTGACAGAGACCGATACTCCGAATACATCGTCTGCCGCTGCATCGCTGGCCGTCAGCTTGGTGATCTCTACCCAGTCCATCCCGTTAAACTCGAACAGGTAGGCCGCACCTGAACCAGAGCCATTATCATCGTCCCCTCTAGCCCCTACAAGGACTCTATCGCCCGAGAGCGAGACCGATTCTCCAAATCGATCGTCTGCCCCAGCATCGCTGGCCGTCAGTTTATGGGTCTCCACCCACTCCGCACCGTCAAACTCGTAGATGTAGGCTGAGCCGGAATTTGTACCATTATCGTCGTCCAAAGGAGTCCCCACAAGGGCTCGGTCGCCCGAGAGTGAGACCGATTCTCCAAATCGATCATTCCTCGCACCGTCACTGGCCGTCAACTTGGTCTCGTCCACGTTTGTACCGTCAAACTCGTAGATGTAGGCTGAGCCGGAATTTGTACCATTATCGTCATCATCATTAGCACCCACGATAGTACGGTTCCCATCGGTGGCCATGGCTTCTCCAAATAAATCGTTCGCCGCTGCGTCACTGGCCGTTATCTTTAGGTCTTCGTTCACCCTGGCATCTTCGCGCTCCTCTCCCAGCTCGAACAGGTACCCCGCCCCGGAACCAGAACCATTATCATCGTCCCCTCTAGCTCCGACAAAAGCTCGGTCACCCGAGAGCGAGACTGAGAAACCGAATTCATCTCTAGCTTCAGCGTCACTGGCCCCCAGTTTATGGGCCTCCACCCACTCCGTCCCGTTGAACTCGAACAGGTACGCCGAGCCGGAA
>CAZGHT010000047.1:0-1825 GCA_964525535.1 uncultured Rhodothermaceae bacterium | reverse complement strand
CTCGAACAGGTACGCCGAGCCGGAAACGGAGCCATTATCGCTGTCCACGAAAGCCCCGACAAGGGCTCGCTCGCCCGAGAGCGAGACCGAAAATCCAAATCGATCGCCTCTCCCACCGTCACTGGCCCTCAGTTTCGTCTCCACGAAGCTCGTATCGTTAAACTCGAACAGGTACGCCGAGCCGGAAGCAGAGCCATTATCGTCGTCCAAGTGAGCCCCGACAAGGGCTCTATCGCCAAAGAGCGAGACCGATATTCCGAATTCATCGAAAGCCGCACCGTCACTGGCCCTCAGTTTCGTCTCCACGAAGCTCGTATCGTTAAACTCGAACAGGTACGCCGAGCCGGAACCAGAGCCATTATCATCGTCCCCTCTAGCCCCGACAAGAGCTCTATCGCCCGAGAGCGAGACCGTTTCTCCAAATCGATCGTCTGCCCCAGCATCGCTGGCCGTCAGCTTGGCAATCTCCACCCAATCCGTACCATTAAACTCGAACAGATACGCCGAGCCGGAAGCTTCGCCATTATCGTCGTCCAAGGGAGAGCCTACAAGGGCTCTATCGCCGAAGAGCGCTACCGCCCATCCGAATTCATCGCCTGCCGCACCGTCGCTAGCCGTCAACTTAGTCTCGACCACGTTCCTACCATCAAACTCGTATATGTAGGCCGCCCCGGAATCATTGTCATCACGACGTGTCCCCACGATAGTACGGTTCCCATCGATGGCCGTGGCCCCTCCAAAATCATCGCCAGGCGCTGCGTCACTGGCTGTTATCTTCAGGTCTTCGTTCACCTGCGCCACAGCGGGCAGGCTCATCAGCATCAGCAGCATGCTCATTATTATGTAAGGACTGTTTCTTAATGTATTCATTTGTCCTTCTTGGTTTTGAAATTGGTGCTGCGTGTATCAGATAGTGCACACGCTGCTAACGTCTTGTGTCTGCAAGGCGCCTTTTGTGACGAAGCGGAGAGATCGCGACTCGCGCCCAAAACCTGGCCTGTAGGCGAGTCGAGCTTTCCGCAGTCGCGGACTCCCCATGAATAGCAGGAAGATTACAGAAAGGACCGTATTAACTCGGTAGCAAAACGGTATGCTCATCTTAGGTTTCAGCGGGTTGATTGGGCGAATACAAGCTTCACTCTCTATATCGTAAAACCTCGCTGAGAAGGATCACCATTGTCAACTGATGCAAAAATGATACAGACCTAGACCCGGCAATAGAAACGGAAAGGTTAGTTAGTCAGAATTGATTAGATACTATCCACAAAGCTACAAGTGTGGTGCGGAACCCGAAATTAATTAGCGCTACCTGGTAAATAATTCGTGATAGGCCCAGCTATTGAGAATTTCTCAACCAGCATGGGAGATAAAGACACTATGAGGACACATAACCACCCCGGAAGTCGGCAAACAGAGAAATATGGGAGTTTTGCAAATGATCAATAATCAGAAAATCTACTAAAAACAGTGATGTTACGCAGGTTGTGCACAGCACCCTGTCTTGCCGGCTTTGAATGACTGCCTTGCAGCCGTTTTTTACCTATCTGAGCGCATTCAAAGCCGTACGGGCAACGATAACGCACAGATGCGTAACATCCGTAAAAACAGTGAATAAACTAATTTCAGGCAATTCAGCGTTGCGCCCCCTGGGTAACCCGAATACCGACCCATTCGATTTTGCTCAGGGCAGGCTCACTCGAACACCCGATACCCGATCAAGTCGAACACCCGATACTGAATCGAGTTCAGCACAGGCTCTCCCGATTAGGAAACGCTAGAGCCAGTCTACGAGGGTGTTGCGCCCCAATAGGTTACATTTATTTCA
>CAZGHT010000046.1:38727-41541 GCA_964525535.1 uncultured Rhodothermaceae bacterium | reverse complement strand
AAGCGAAATGCCTTCCCGGCAGCTCGTTTGCGCACAGATGCGTACCATCCATTCAAAAATCAAAATTGTCGGGATCGGGTCCGACGCGTTGATCGCGATCAAGAGCGTCGATCGCGGTCATCTCTTCTTCGGACAGCTCGAAATCGAACAGGTCGCCGTTATCGATAATGCGTTGGCGTTTCGAGGACTTTGGAATGGCAACGACGTTTTTTTGGAGCAACCAGCGGAGCGTTACCTGGACGGCGCTCTTCTGGTGTCTTCCACCTATCTCTTCGAGCTCAGGAATCTCGACGACACGCCCTTTCATGATCGGGCTCCAGGCTTCCGGCTGAATGTTGTGTTTCAGGCAGTAGGTGTGAAGCTCCGGCTGTTGCAGGCGGGGATGGTATTCATACTGGTTCACCACAGGATCGACCTTCGCATTAGCCAGCAGATCTTCCAGATGATGGATCATGAAATTGCTGACGCCTATGGCCCGCACGCGTCCTTCTTCGTACAGCGTCTCCAGGGCGCGCCACGTATCGATGTACCGGGTCTTCACGGGCCAATGGACGAGGTACAAATCGACGTATTCGAGCCCCAGGCGAACCAGGCTGTCCTCGAAGGCCCGCATCGTTCGGTCATAACCCTGATCGGAATTCCACACTTTCGTGGTCACGAATAGATCCTCGCGAGGCAGCCCACTCCCGGCAATCGCCTTCCCTACCCCTGTTTCATTGCCGTACACTTTGGCCGTGTCGATGCTACGATATCCAGCCTCGAGCGCCCAGGAAACCGACTGCTCTACTTCTGGCCCCTCATCCATCCTCCACACACCGAGCCCGAGCAAGGGCATGTGTACTCCGTTTGACAGGGTCGTTACACTCGAAGAAAGATCCGCTAAAGCCATAAAAAGCAGGTTCGTTTTAAACAGGTTAGACGTTATCCGGGATAAACGATCCGCGTATAGCGGCGTTTACCCACTTTCAAGACGAATGGGGCGCTCTCGGCCACGTCGATCTCCTGCGTGGGGTCCGCCACTTTTTCTCCATCGATCGACACCGCATTTTGCTGGATCAGCCGGCGCGCTTCTCCGTTCGATTTTGCCATCTGAGCACTCGTTATAAGCCGAAACACGGGTATTACGGTCCCGTCTGCGGTGTCCGGGATGTATTCCTCGATTTCTTTGGGGATTTCTCCCTGTACGACCGTACGTTCGAAGTGTGCGCGGGCCTCTCGCGCAGCGCCCTCATCGTGATACATTTCGACGAATTTGAATGCCAGGTCGTGTTTCGCATTGCGGGGGTCCCGCTCTGCGTATTCCCGGATGCCCGGCAGGTCCTTCGTCGGCACATCGGTGGCCAGCTCGTAGTACCGGTAGATCAACGCATCAGGGATAGACAACGTCTTCCCATACATCTCTTCGGGCGGCTCAGAGATGCCGATGTAGTTATCGAGGGACTTGGACATCTTTTCGACGCCATCGGTGCCCTCCAGCAGCGGCAAGGTGATGCACACCTGGGGGCTCATCCCGGCAGCCTCCTGGATCGTTCTCCCTACCAGCAAATTGAACTTTTGATCGGTACCGCCCAGCTCAATGTCGGACTGTATCGCCACCGAATCCTGAGCCTGGGCCAACGGATAAAGAAACTCGTGGACCCCGATCGGCTCCCCCCTCTCGTAGCGGCGTTCGAAGTCATCCCGCTCCAGCATACGGGCCACCGTATATTTGCCGGCCAGCTCGATGACGTCCCGAAACGTCATCGCGCCGAGCCAATCCGAATTGTACAGGATCTCGGTTTTGTCCGGATCCAGTATCCTGGACGCCTGTTCGAAGTAGGACTGGCCGTTTGCCCGGGTCTCCTCCAGCGTGAGCGGCGGCCTGGTTTTGGACCGCCCGCTCGGGTCGCCGATCATGCCGGTGAAGTCGCCCACGATGAGAATAACGTGATGGCCGAGTTCCTGAAACTGGCGGAGTTTGCGGAGTACGACCGAATGCCCCAGGTGGAGGTCGGGCCGGCTCGGGTCACAACCCAGCTTCACGGTCAGCGGCTTGCCGGATGTATACGACAGGTTCAGTTTTTCCACCAACAGGTCTTCCGGCAGAATTTCTTCTGTGCCACGCTTGACGACACGCAGCTGCTCTTCAACAGGCGGAAATGTTGACATGGGCGACAATAATCAATCTGGTTTCAGGGTCAATCGGCCTCAGCGCCCTTCCAAACAGGACCTCGCCGGGTCGAGCCTGTCGCTTTGCGGCCCCGGCCGCCTTCAAAAGGGCGCTCGATAAATACGGGATAATATAAGGGCGATCCTCGCTGCACAAAGGATCGCAGAGGGGGAGATTCATTGAATTCCCTGCTTCATCACACGATCCAGGTTGCGCTTCGAATCGCGCTCAGCGATATCCGCGCGCTTGTCGTACAGTTTTTTGCCTTTAGCGAGACCGATCTGAACTTTCACGAGCCCTGACTTAAAGTATAACTTGAGGGGTATGATCGTGAACCCTTTCTGTTTGATGGCCTCGTCGAACTTCTGGATTTCTTTGCGGTGCAGCAACAGCTTTCGGGGGCGCGTCGGTTCATGGTTGGTGTGCCCGCCGTGTTTGAACGGCGATATATGGCACTGCATCAACATCATCTCCCCCTTCTGCACGGTGCAGAATGCATCCTGGAGGTTTGCGCGTCCTTCACGTAACGATTTCACCTCGGTCCCTTGCAGCACAATGCCGGCCTCCACGGTATCACTGATGTGATACTCGTGCCGTGCTTTCCGATTCGACGTGATGATTTTAATGCCTTCAGCCATTATCTTCAGCCATTATCTTCAGCCATT
>CAZGHT010000046.1:28411-38627 GCA_964525535.1 uncultured Rhodothermaceae bacterium | reverse complement strand
CTTCAGCCATTATCTTCAGCCATTATCTTCAGCCATTGTAAGGCGGGGTGCGAGATCTGTCGTTCAGAGAAGGGGCGTATCTTCATCGTCGCCCTGTTCGTCGGTTACGCTGTAAAGCGGTAAGGGATTTATTTCCTCGATGGCATCGATGTAAAACAGGTAGTCCTGCAACGAGGTAATGCCGGCGGTAGCCAGGTCGTCGAGGCGATATCGAACCCCTTCGCGAAAGAAGGCGGCAACGGATTCCGGCAAATCGTCTTCTTCCAGCCAGCCCGGGCTGTATAACTCCGTATACTGAGCGAGCGTTCTGAGAAGATGCACCCGTTCATCAGACCCCTCCCCTATGCGAACGGCAAAAACCCCCCATACCATCGGATAGTGGGTCAGTTCAAACCAATCGCGGCCCATATCCAGCGAAAAGCCTTCGTCGGCGCCGCTCCCCGGCGAGGTAGACACCACGAGCAGCGCCTCCTCCTCGAGCTCGTCCAATACCAGTTGCGAGGCATCTGGATAGGGATGGAATACGGGCTGGACGTTGTAATGCTCCTTGAGAATGATCTTAGTGAGCAGAGCTTCTTGCGGGAAAGCCGGGTCGATGGCGATCGTTTCCACCGAGTTGTCCAGGCTTTTCCCCATCTTGAGGCGCATAAAAGGATTGGCCCAGCTAGAGAGCGCTACAGCCGGCATCACATCGAACAAGTCAGGCTCGTTAAGGGCGGTCAGAATCGGGATCAACGCCAGATCGACATCTCCGGAAATGAGGCGGTCTCGGCAGGCCCTCCGCGAGACCCTGAGCAGGTCCAGGGACAGGTTTTCGGACAACTCGGAAACGGACCGGGCAAAGTGATCCACGAGCGACTCGTCCCAGAGCGCAATTTTGGTCATGGCGTTCAACCTTCATCTGGGCGCAACGAACCGCTATCGGTCCATCATTTTCTCCTTGATGCGCGCTGCTTTTCCTCTCAGGTTACGCAGGTAGTAGAGTTTAGAGCGGCGAACCAGCCCTTTGCGTATACGTTCGACTTTGGCGATCTTGGGTGAATTGAGCAGAAAAATACGCTCGACGCCAATGCCGTTCGAGATTTTGCGCACGGTGAACGTTTTCGTCGGGCCTTGCCCTTTTTTGCGGAGGACGACGCCCTGAAACTTCTGGATGCGTTCTTTATCCCCTTCGATAACACGCACATGCACGTTTACGGTGTCACCCGGGTCGAATTCTGGGATTTCTTCCTTGTATTGAGTCGCCTCAATGACTCCCATCAAATCGCTAGACATGGGTACCTCTGTTTAACGGTGTAATCCTTTATTGGTGTAATTCGAATGCATTCGGGCGTACGTGATGTACACCGCGTCAAATGGTCTGCGGAACGGATCGATCAGGACTCCTTCCTGGTTTTTTGAAGCAAATCTGGCCGTCGCGCCCGGGTTTTGCTCACCTGTTGCTCTTCCTGCCAGGCCCTGATGGCCTCGTGATCTCCCGACGTGAGCACCTCCGGCACCGCGTCGCCTCTGAAAAGGGCGGGGCGGGTATAAACCGGCGCACCGAGGAGGTCTTCCTGGAAGGAGTCGTGCATGGCCGACGTAGCGTCTCCGAGGACGCCGGGTATGAGACGAACGAGCGCATCTACCAGCACGAGCGCCGGGAGTTCCCCCCCGCTCAGGACGTAGTCCCCTATCGAGATCTCGGACGACACCAGGCGATCCCGAACGCGTTGATCGACCCCTTTGTAATGGCCGGCGAGCAGCACCAGGTGACCACAGAGGGACCAGCGGGTGACCCTTTCCTGGTCCAACCGGGCTCCGTCGGGCGTCATGAAGATGACGTCGTCAACAGGGCGGCCGGCCCCTTCGGCGTCGTCCAGGATGCCTTCGATACAGGCAAAAATGGGTTCGGGCTTGAGCACCATGCCCGGCCCTCCGCCGTACGGGTAGTCGTCAATCTGGCGATGTTTTCCTGCCGCATACTGGCGAAGGTCGTGCACACGGATGTGAACAAACCCGGCCTGCCTGGCCCGGCGAATGATGCTCTGCTCCAGAGGACCTTCGACGATACCCGGCAGCGCCGTCACAATGTCAATAAGCATGGATCTATACGCATGGTTCGACGGGGCTTTCAGGGCGACCGCTATCCGTCGAGAAGTCCTTCGATAGGCCGAACGACGATCTGGCGGGCATCCAGATTTATCTCTTCAATGAACGCGTCGACATCCGGAATCATGATATCCGGTTTGCCCTCGGCAGCAACGAGGTATACCGCATGAGCCGGCATGTCGAGGATATCTTTGACGAGGCCGACGAACACACGCTCGTCCGTTACGACGTCGAATCCGATCAGGTCGTGGATGAAGTATTCATCGACACCCAGATCGAGGGCTGCGGCCGTCGCGAAGAGCTGTGCATTCAACAGCGAAGCAGCCTCCTCGCGGCTGCCGATTTCTTCGAGCGAAAGCAACACCGTTGTGCCTTTTTTCAAGGGCTGAAAACGTACGCCCCGCACCGTATAGGGCCTGACCTTCCCAGGATCCTTGCCGACGAAGAGCGTCTCGAATGTCGAAAAACGCGTCGGGGTGTCGGTCTCGGGCCGTACCTTCAGCTCGCCGTGCACCCCGTGTGTCCTGACGATCCGGCCTACCAGTATGAGTTCATCGGGCGATGCCATAACAGGAAAGGCTGAGCGTCGATATCGATAGCGACAATCCGGATAACTTGAATCCGGATAACTTGAATCAGGATAGCGGCCATTGAACAAAAAAGAACGAAGAGGCCCAGGATGATAACAAACGACGGGTCAAGACGCTTTGTCTTTGTCTTCGTCTTTATCTTCGTCTTTGCCTTTGTTCTTTTCTTTAGCGCTTTCTTTGCCGGTCTCAGCGTCTCCTTCACCGCTCTTATCGTCGCCAGCGGTCTTTTCTTTTTCCGCTTTGGCCGCTTTCGCGTCCTGTTCTGGTGCTTCAGGGGCTGATTCGGGGGTCGCTTTCTTTTTGGCGTCCTTCTTTTTCGTCTCGGCCTTTTCCGCTTCAGCCTTTACCGCGGCTTTTTCTTTTTCGGCGTCTTTTTTCTCGGGGGCCTTCGTTTCGCCGGCAGCATCCGCCTTCTCGGCATCTTTCGCGGCATCTTTCGCGGCATCTTTCGCGGCATCTTTCACAGCATCTTTCGCGGCCTGCTCTGCGTTTTTCTCGGCCTGCTCCTGGCGAGCCGCTTCAGCTGCTTCTTCCTTTTCTTTGAGGCGCTGCTCAGCGGCGAGGCGTTTGGCTTCTTCGGCTTCTGCCCGGGCCTTGGCTTCCGCTTCAGCCTGAAGCTTCGCCTCCTCCGCTTCTTGCTCCGCTACGCGTTTGCGTTCGGCTTCCAGAGCTTGCAGGCGCCGCTCCTCAGCCGACTGTTTCGCGGGTGTTCGAGCAGCGCGTTTTTCGAGGAACGCTTCGACCTCGGCTTGAATTTCTTCCTCCGACTTTCCCTTTCGCCTCAGATGCAGGGTCAACATAATACCCTGGTCGCTCAGGAGGCTCTTCACCGTATCGGTCGGTTGTGCCCCTTTCTCCAACCAGTACAAAATCCGGTCGTGTTGGAGCTCTACGCGTGCCGGCTCCTCCACGACATGGTAACGCCCCAGATCCTCGATGAATCGACCATCGCGAGAATTTCGAGAATCCGCTGCGACGACCGCATAGATCGGACGTTTTCGGCGCCCCATTCGGCGCAATCTCAGTTTTACTGCCACTTTCTCTCTTACGTGTGTGTTTTATTACAATTGCTACGAAGACCCATTTCTTACATCCTCCCCCCCATCAGCCCCGGGAGATCGATGGAGCGACCTTTGCCCATCAACTTGGACATGGTTTTCATCATCTTTTTCATCTCCTTGAACTGTTTGATCAGCTGATTGACGTCGCGCACTTCCAACCCGCATCCATCCGCGATGCGCCTCCGCCGGCTTCCATTGAGCACCTCGGGGCGGTGGCGCTCTTCGGGCGTCATCGAGCAAATGATCGCTTCGATGTGCTTGAAGGCGTCGTCATCGATGTCGAGATCTCTGACTTGCCGGCCGACCCCCGGTATCATGCCCATCAGGTCCTTCAGGGAGCCCATACTCTTGATGCGCTGAAGCTGGTCGTAAAAGTCCTCGAGGTTGAAATCCTCGGACCGTATCTTCCGCTGCAGCTTTTCAGCCTGCTTCTGGTCGAACTGTTCCTGCGCCTTTTCGACGAAAGAGACGACGTCGCCCATGCCGAGGATCCGCTGGGCCATGCGATCCGGGTAGAAGGGCGTGAGGGCATCCAGCTTTTCACCGGTAGAGGCAAACTTGATCGGCTTGTTGACGACGGAACGAATGGATAGAGCGGCCCCTCCGCGCGTATCGCCGTCGAGCTTGGTTAAAACCACGCCGTCAAAATTGAGGCGATTGTTAAATTCGAGCGCCGTATTGACCGCATCCTGCCCGGTCATACTGTCTACCACGAACAGGATCTCCGTAGGATGGACCGCTTTCTTGATGTTGGACACTTCCTCCATCATGGCGTCGTCTACGTGCATCCGGCCGGCCGTATCGATGATGAGCACATTGCGTGCATTTTTTCGAGCTTGCGTAACGGCTTCCCTGGCCACCCGAACGGCATCTTGCACCACCTTTCCGTCTTCGATCACGGCGTGTACGGGCACATCCACCTGCGTGGAGAGGGTTTTGAGCTGATCGACCGCAGCGGGCCGGTAGACGTCGGCCGCAGCCAGCATGGGCGCAAGCCCTCTGGCTTTGAAATAAGCAGCCAGCTTCCCGCAAAAGGTCGTTTTGCCCGACCCCTGAAGGCCGGCGATCAAAATGACGGTCGGCGGCTTGGGGGCCATGTTGACTTCGACGTGTTCGTCGCCCAGAAAAGAAACCAGCTCGTCGTATACGATTTTGACGAGCTGTTGCCCCGGAGACACGGATGTGAGAACCTTGCCGCCGACTACTTTCTCTTTGACGTTATTCGTGAAGTCGCGTGCAACCTGGTAATTGACATCCGCATCGAGCAACGCACGCCGGATCTCGCGCATCGTCTCGGCGACGTTGAGCTCGCTGATGCGGCTCTGGCCGGATATCGTCTTGAGCGCTCCCTCGAGCTTGTCGGTCAGGTTGTCGAACATCGTTTACGGTTTTTGGTATATACGGCTTGCTACTTTCAGCAAGGATACGTAACGTACTTTTTTGCTCTCCTTTGCAGCAATTCACAAATCTCCCAACAAACGCGCTAACCGCAAGTTCGTTCATTTTTTCTTGTCGAATTTTTGAAAAAAGAACGCGTGTCCGCTCATTCCGACCTCGATTTCCAGAAAAATGAGAGGCGTGACCACTTCCTTTCGCTGCGAATGGCCATGCCGGAAAACGAATACCGGGCCCATTCTGCACGCATCGCCTCTCACCTCGGCGCCCTTCCCGAACTTCGCGCTGCTCGCGTGATACACTCCTACTGGCCCATCCTCTCGAAACGCGAAGCCGACATACGGCCGCTGCTCAACGAGTTGCACCTGAGCGGAAAACAGATCGTTTTGCCCCGGGTCGTTGCCTACTCAGGGAGGCAGGAAGGCCTGCGCCGCCTCGAACACCGGCTCTTTTCCGGAGAAACCAACCTGAGAGCAAATCGTTGGGAGATAGGTGAACCCGTGCATACGGTGGAAGTCCCTGTATCGAATATAGATGTCATTATAGCCCCTGCTCTGGCCGTCGATCTGAAAGGATACCGGCTGGGCTACGGCATGGGGTATTACGATGAGTTCCTTGCTGAAGCAACCTGCCCGATTCTTTGCCCGGCCTTCGAGTGCTGCATAACGAATCGGTTGCCCTCGTCATCGTACGACATCCCGGTCGACGTCATCCTCTCCGAAAAGGGTTCTGTACGAATCGCGAAGGATGCAACCTGACCCCGGTACACCACGTACCTTATATATTGACCAGATGACCCGATATGAGCACACGCACCCGACGAAAAGCGAAAGAAGAACTATTCGAAGAACCGGAAGAGTTCGATCTCGATCTCGACGCCCTGTCTTCTGACGAGCTTGAGAAGCTGCTCTTCGATGAACCGGAGGAGAAACAAACAGGCATTTTTAACCTCCCCACCATCGCTGGCTTTTCGCTCATTTTGGTCGGCGCCAGTTTAATCATGGAGCGCGTGGGGCTCTGGGAAGTCCCTCTGCCCCCGGATCTTGTCTCTTTCCTTCCCTGGTTCGCGGCCGTGCTGATTATGCTGCTCGGTTTCGGCGTGTTATCCTGGCGGCCGAAGAAGAAAAAGAAGGTCAACAAGCTCAAGTTCGACCTGAAAGCGAGCAAGCCCAAAGTGAAGATCGAGAAGGAACAGCCTTCCAAGACGCGGCGGCTCACCAAGTCGCGAGACAAAAAGATTGCCGGTGTGGCGGGCGGCATCGCCGAATACTTCAACATAGACCCGACCCTGGTCCGCATCGCATTCGTTATCGGCGCTATCTTTTCCTTTCCCAGCTTTTTCTTCGCTATCGTGATCGCCTACTTTATCCTCTCCAAGATCATGCCCGGCCCGGAAGGAGGCAGCAAGTCGGAAGAGCGCATCACGATTATCAGGGACAGTTGAGGGTCAGCCCATCACACGTCCTTCGGAGAGACGCCGGCGATCGCGGTATGCACGCAGTCGAGGTCGAGATGTCTGGCTAACTCGTCGTTGACTTCATCCAGTGTCGTCCGTTCGATGCGGGCAGGAAACTCGTCGAGGTATCCGACGCCGAACCCGTTTTTGACCCCCCGGAGTATCTTCCTCGCGAGCCCGCTGGTCGTCGCCAATTCCACGTTGAACGAACCGATTATCGTGGTTTTCTTTTCATCCAATTCTTTCTGGGTGGCCCCCTGGTCTATGTACTCCTCGATCAGTTTTTTGGTGGCCTGGACCCCCTGCTCCAGCTTATCCGGGCTCAGCGTGACGCTGACCTGCCAGTGGCCCTCGTAATGCCGGCTAATACCCATCAGGTTGGATTTGATCCCATACGTGAGCCCCATTTCGTCCCGGATGATGTCCATGAGGCGCGATGAAAAGTTGCCGCCGAGGATGAAATTGCCCAGATACAGAGGAACGTATTCGTCGTCGTTCATGCGCACCTCCAGCCCATGGCCGATCCGCACGTCGATGCTCGATTTATCGGGCATCGTTATGACCATTTCATCGGGCGGTTGTTCACGGGTCGACACTTCATACGCAGGCGGACTATCGTGAGGCGCCCAGGCGCCAAGCTGTTCCGCGACGGTCCGCGTAATTTCATCAGGGTCGATATCGCCGACGACGACCATCGCCAGGTCGTTGGCGCCAAAATGTTCGGCGTGGTATTGATGCAACGAATCCAGCGTGACTTGAGCCAGCTTTTCCAGCTCCTCTTCCGGCTTCAACGTATAATTGGGGTGGGCCGCCCCATAGATCTGCCGGCACAACGCCATGTAAGCCTGCGCCCCCGTTCGTTCCAGACTACGACGAATCGAAGCTACTACGCGCATGCGCGCTTTTTGAAACTCGTCCTCTTCCATCGAAGGCTCTTTGAGCTGTTCAGCCATCACCGCCATGACCTCCGTCAGGTCCTTTTTCAAGCAGCGCCCCGAGAATCCTACCCCGATCGCTCCATTCAAAAAACTCAGCTGGGCTCCCCTGTTTTCGAGCACATTTGCAATAACAAACCGGTCGCGGCGCTTCGTACCCTTGTCGAGCAGCGATACGACCAGGTTCTGGAGCAAATCCTGGCGTTCCGTAAACACCGGATTACTCTTGAATGAACCTCTCCACGATACGACGTTGTCTACGGCGACAGGCAACATGTACAGGCTGCATGAACCGACTTTCGTTTCGATGATCCGGCTTTCGAAGTGAGCGGGATCAACAAGCCTGGTTTCGGCGGGTTGTTCTGGCATAAACAGGGTATGAGTATGGGGGTTCAGGGTTCATGGATCGCCATCCATTCATTGCACCGGGACGTACCACCCTATGGTGGACGTATCTTCGTTCAAGTATTGCCGGGCCACTCGCTGCACGTCGTCAATGTGTACGCGTTTGATCCGGTCGATAAAGTTTGCATACAGCTTCCAGTCGCCGGCAGCGATGGCCTCGTTGAGTTGTGCGGCGATAGAGAAAGGGCCGTCTCTTTCAAACGCGGCCTGAGCGGTGAGCAAGTTCACGGCTCGATCCAGTTCTTCCTGCCGGATGCCGTGTTCTTTTATATCTTCGATCTCTCCGAGCACTTCTTTTTCGACCTCCTCGTGCCCGTGCTCGGGGCTCAGAAACGCATAGATGGTAAACAAGCCGGGGTCCCGAAACCGGGAAATCGAAGCAAAGGCATGCGTGGTAAGCCCTCGGTCCGTCAGGCGTTGGAAAAAGCGGCTGTTCTTGCCGGTAGCCAGTACAATCCCCAGAATATCCAGCACGTCCGTATCGGGGTGCACCCCTTCCGGGGACTTGTACCCGATCATCAGAGCGCCCAGCTCTCCGGATCGCTTCACCTTCACACGGCGCTCGCCCTTCTGAAGCGGCTCATGTACGTTCACTTCCGGTATTTCGCGCCCCGATGCAGGGATGCTTCCGAAGTATTTATATACCAGGTCGAAGGTTTCTGCCGGGTCGAAATCGCCGATGATGGACAGCGTCGCATTATTAGGCCAGTAGTAGGTGTCGTAAAAATGGCGCAACCCTTCTGGCGTAACCTGTTCGATGTCGGATCGCCACCCGATCGTGGGATGGTGATAAGGATGGGCCATATAGGCGGCGCTCCATACCGAATGATAGAGTTTGCGAATCGGCTCATTTTCGCCCCGGTCGAATTCGTTCAGAATCACGGTTCGCTCGCTCTCCAGGTCGTCGACCGACAACCGGGCATTGCGCATGCGATCGGCTTCGATCTCTACAGCCAGAGACAGGTGTTGCCTGGGCAACATCGCGTAGTAGTTCGTCCGGTCGAACCACGTCGTTGCATTCATCTGCGCTCCGACGCGCTGCAGTACATTAAAGACCGACGTGCCGCGCTCTTTGTTGAAGCGCTCGGTGCCTTTGAACATCAAATGCTCGAGGAAATGGGTAGCGCCGGTCAATCCCGTAGATTCGTTGCGGCTTCCCACGTGATACGTAACCATAAAAGCGACGACAGGGGCCGCTTTCTGCTGAAGCAGGAGCATATTGAGCCCGTTCTCGGGCAACGAATAATGCTGGATTCCTTCTAATTCTTCGACCAGGCGAAAGGACGCTGGCGTCGTATCTTTTTCGGTATCGAAGCGATTCATCATAGTTTCACGATCAAAAGACCGCGGTCGGGTTGTAAATCGGTCTCGGCATGCGTCTTACTGAAACGGGGAGGCGCTGTTTCCATTACAGGTGTATGTCTCCATATTCCATACGCCTTTCGCATCCAGCCACAAACCATCTCCCCTCCCCGGCGCCCTGAAATAGCGCATCCATCGGTGCGCCTTTGGCGCAAAGTAACCGGCGGCTTAAATGCTGGCACCAAACTTGAAAAGGCGACACATCCAGGTTTTAATGCCTTTTCCCTCCCATAGACACCCCGACAAGCTCACGTGCATACATGAACACTCGCCCCTGTACCCCCCATAAAAACATCGGTTTTGTGCAAACCAAAAACGCACTTCTGACCCCGGTCTTTGCTCTTTTCCTTTATTATGCCGCGCTGCCTTTGGAGTCATCCGGATTCATGCAGCAGGATCCTTACCAGATCCAGGACGGTCTCGTCGTTATCGAGGCAGAATCGCTGGGTCCTTCGGGAGACTGGGCCGTAGAGAGCAGCGACGCTGGCTTTACCGGCACGGGGTACCTGCGATGGAACGGTCCAGACCTGTTCGGAACGCCAGGTACCGGGGTGCTGGAGATTCCATTTACCGTCGAACAGGCAGGCAACTACTGGGTGAAGATGCGTTCCTCTCATCTCGGAGCGCCGGCCGGCGATCAATGGAACGACGCCTGGGTCCGGATGAATGCCGGTGGGAACTGGACCAAAGCCGGCCACCCCGCGGCAGCCATGAATAACGGCTTCACCTTCGACATGTTCATGGAGCCCTCCGGCGGGGACTTCATCGACCCGATCTATTATCTCGAACCGGGAACGCATACCTTGTTCATCTCCGGCCGCTCCTTCAACTTCCGCATGGACCGCATTCACATATACCTCGACGGGACGCCGGACCCCGAAAACACGAGCTACCCGGAGTCTCCCCGTGGCAGCGGCGGCG
>CAZGHT010000046.1:0-28311 GCA_964525535.1 uncultured Rhodothermaceae bacterium | reverse complement strand
ACGTTTACCCTGGAGGTGCAGGGAGGCAGCGGCTCGGGCGTATTCCCTTCCGGCACGCGGGTATTCATCCGCGCTCACGCCCCGCAGGACGGCTTCATTTTTGAACGCTGGACCGGACACACACAACACGTGGAAGACCCCACAGCCCCCCAGACGTCCGTCCTCATGCCATCGACCAACGTCTCCTTAACCGCAACCTATACGTCGGCAACGCTGCGCGAACCGGACAACCCGGCCAACACACAACCCCAGATCCAGTACAGCTACTACGAAGAAACCCGGGATTTCCTACCGGACTTCAGCACGCTGACCCCCGTCTCATCCGGCACGTTGCCGACCATCTCCCTCGCACCGAAGCAACAGGAAGACGGCTTTCTGTTCAAATACGAAGGGTATGTGGATGTACCCGGCAACGGGGTATATACCTTCTACACCGCTTCCGACGACGGCAGCCAGTTGTTCATCGGAGATCGTTTGATCGTCGACAACGACAGCATCCAGTCCGTTCAGGAACGCAGCGGCGACATCCAGCTCAAGGCGGGTAAACACGCGTTGACTGTCACCTACTTCGAACGTTCAGGCGACGATGCGCTGACGGTAAGCTGGCAGGGGCCCGGTATACCCAAGCAGGAAATTCCAGCCGGCGCCCTCTTTCACACCGCGTCGGCCCCTCCAGTCACCCCCGGCCAAATACCCGGTGACGTGTCCTTGAATGGCGCCATCTCCGCACTCGATGCGTCCATGATCCTGGCGCATACCATCGGGCAGATCCCTCTCCAGGGCGACGCGATCAACCTCGCCGAGGTATCGGGCAACGGGAATGTGTCCGCCTACGACGCCTCGCTGGTCCTGCAGCGCGCGGTCGGCCTGATCGCGTGCTTTCCCATCGAAGCCGGCTGCAGTCAATTGTCCGAGACCGTATCCCGCGAAGCGGAACACCGTTACCGCTTGCCTTCGTCTCGATGAACAAGGGGCGCCCGCTTGAGCTCGTCGATCGACTTCGCCCCGACACAGAACATGGCGATCTTGAGCGCCTGCACGATGCGGTCGAGCGTGCCGCCCACCGCTTCGGCCGACTCGAGCGCTGGCGGCAGCAGAGGCGACGCGAGGCCGACCACGTCGGCGCCGATCGCGATCGCCTTGGCCACGTCCAATCCGGAGCGAATGCCCCCGCTGCCTATCACCGTGATCCCCGGTATGCGCCTCAGCTGTTCGATCGATTCGGGCGTGGGTATCCCCCAGCCGGCAAACAGCTCTCCAAGCTCCATCTCGCCCGACCGGTAGGATTCGATTTTGGCCCAACTGGTCCCTCCTACGCCGGCAGTATCCAGCACGGTGACGCCGATCGATACGAGACGTTGTGCGAGCGTCTCGGACAACCCACACCCGATCTCTTTGACGATGACGGGTACCTCCAGTTGCCGGACGATGCCTTCGATTTTCGGCAACAGCGATGCAAAGTTCGTCTGCCCCTCGGGCTGCAATACCTCCTGGAGCGGATTCAGGTGAAGGATGAGCGCATCGGCGCCGGCCATATCGACAATTCGCCTGCACTCTGAGATGCCGAACCCATAATTGAGCTGGACGGCGCCCACATTAGCCAGGACGGGGATGGTCGGCGCCTGGCTTCGCACCCGGAACGTGTCTGCCTGTGAAGGATCTTCGATGGCTTTGCGCTGGGACCCGAGCCCGAGGGCGACGCCCCGAGATTCGGCGGCCCGGGCCAGATTTCTGTTGATGGCCCCGGCGGAAAACGTCCCTCCCGTCATACTCGAGATGAGCAGCGGCGCCCCCAATCGTTTGCCGAGAAAAGGAGTTGAGGTATCGATCGCTGAATAATCGATCTCCGGCAAGGCCACGTGATCGAATCTGTAGTCGTCGAAATAGTTGCGGCGATGCTGTACGTCCGGCCTCAGCGAAAGCTCGATGTGCTCGGCCTTGCGATCTCTACTTTCGTCGTGACTTGTTTTCACCCTGGGTACGAGATTAGGGGATTAAGCGATGATACGCGGGTCGATCCACGTCAGTGTGCATCGAGCCAGTTGTCTGCGACGTTGACATCCACTTCGACGGGCACGTCGAGCGGCAGCGCCTGAACCATTTCTTCTACGATCATCGAACGCAACGGATCTACTTCCGAATCCGGCGTCGAAAAGACCAGCTCGTCGTGAACCTGGAGGATCATCTTGGCCGCCAGACCTTTCGAGCGAAGCTGGTGGTGGATGCGCACCATGGCAATTTTGATCATATCGGCCTGCGTACCCTGGATCGGCATGTTGACGGCAATGCGTTCTGCGGCCGAACGTTCATTCCGATTGCGCGCATGGATGTTGGGCACGTATCTGCGCCGGCCGAGCAACGTTTCCGCGTATCCCTTCTCGCGAGCGCGCTCGACCAGCTCGGCCAGGAACCCGGCGACGGAGGGATACGACTGCTGGTAGTTTTCGATCAGCTCCTGCGCCTCTTTGAGCGGGCACCGAAGGCGCTGGGCAAGGCCATACGCAGAAATTCCATACGGTATGCCGTAGTTCACCTCTTTGGCCTTTCTGCGTTGATCTCGGGTCACTGCGTCGAGGGGCACTTTGTACACGAGCGCAGCTGTTGCGGTATGGATGTCTTGCTTCTCCTCGAACGCCTGCTTCAGATTGGCGTCGCCGCTCATGTGCGCCAGAATTCGCAATTCGATCTGGACGTAATCGGCAGCCATGAGCACATTGCCTTCAACAGGCACGAAGGCCTTACGAATGGCCCGCCCCTCCTCGGTACGGATCGGGATATTCTGCAGGTTGGGCGAGTTCGACGAGAGCCGGCCTGTGGCCGCCACGGTCTGGCTGAAATTGGTGTGGATCCGGTTCGTCTCCGGATGAATGAGTTCTCCCAGGCTATCCACATAGGTGCTCTTGAGTTTCGCCAGCTGGCGCCAGTCCAGGATGAGTCCCGGCAGAGGATGTTCGGTAGCCAGTTCGGACAGGACCGACTCGCGCGTAGACGGTTTGCCCTTCGGGGTCTTCGCGATGACGGGCAGCTTCAGCTTTTCGAACAATACGTGCCCGAGCTGTTGCGTCGAGCCGATGTTGAACTCCTCGCCGGCTTCTTCGTAGATCTGCAGCTCGTACCGGCTCATGTCCTTCTCGAACTGGGCGGACAAATCCGAAAGGGTACGCTCATCAACGCGTACGCCGGTCATCTCCATATCTACCAGCACATCGATCAACGGGAATTCGATCTTTTCGGCGATATCTTTCAACCCTTCCTTCTCGAGCTCCGGCTCGAGAAGGCGGTAGAGCTGCAGCGTGATATCGGCGTCCTCAGCGGCATAGGGAGCGGCGCGATCGAGGGGTACGTCTCGCATCGACAGCTGTTCTTTTCCGGTGCCGATAAGGTCCGAGATGGGGATCATCTTGTAATTCAGATACGACCGGGCTAACCCGTCCAGGTTGTGCTGATCGTCCGGGGCGAGCAGATAATGGGCGACCATAGTATCGAACAGGTTCCCTTCGATCAGCACCCCGTGCCGGGCGAGCACCGTGATATCGTATTTGAGGTTGTGCCCTATCTTGAGCGCCTCACCCTGCAGCGCCGGGCCGATTTCGGCCAGCACCTCCTCCGTCGATGTGCCGTCCGGCATAGGCGTGGGAACGTACACGCCGTGCCCCGCCTTCCAGGAAAACGAAAGACCTACCAGCGAGGCCTGCATCGCGTCTACCGACGTGGTCTCGGTGTCAAACGCAAAGAAATCGACCTCTGCAAGGGCTTCGATCAGCCCACCGATGCCCTGCCGGTTTCGGACGATAGTGTAGTCTACCGACTCAGCGTCATACTGGGTGATCGCTTCATAGGGACCGAAGTCGAATTCCAGATCGGCCTGGTCTTCTGCGCCGAGCTCGTCTCTGGGCTTGAGGTCGACCGCCGCCGCCTCCCCCGTCAATTGGGCCGCTTTCTTCAGAATGCGCTCCCGCAACGAACCGAATTCCAGCTCCTGGCACAATACATCGAGTTTTCTGACGTCGGGTTTGCTCTGTTTGAGCTGGTGCCAGTCGAGGTCGACCTCCAGATCTGTTTTGATCGTTACGAGCGCCTTGCTGAGCTCGGCTTCTTTGCGTTGCGATATCAACCCTTCTCGCGCCTTTTTGCCTTTTACGTCTTCTGCGTGATCGAGCAGGTTTTCAACCGTTCCATAAGCTTTGATCAGCTTGATGGCCCCTTTTTCTCCGATGCCGTAGACCCCGGGCACATTGTCGGCCTTATCTCCCATGAGCGCCAGCATATCGATAAACTGGATCGGATCCAGGTCGTACTTTTCCCTGAATCGTTCCACCGTGATCATATCGAACTCCTCTCCACGGTAGGCGGGCCGGAAGATCGATATATGTTCATCGATGAGTTGTTGAAAGTCTTTATCCGGCGACACGATGACTACGTCGGCCCCCTCTTCCGAAGCCCTCCGTGCGAGGGTTCCGATGACATCGTCCGCCTCGACGCCTTCGCGCTCGATGACAGGGATATCGAACGCCTCGACGAGCGCCTTGATAAAAGGGATGTTGGCCAGCAGTTCATCGGGCGGAGGATCCCGGTGGGCCTTGTATTCTTCATACAAGGCATCCCTGAAGGTGCCTCCTTCTCCTAATACGTCGAAAACGACAGCGATGTGTTCGATCTGGTGGTCTTCGATGAGCTTCAACAGCGCCGAAGCAAACCCGTACGTTGCCGACGTGTTTTGCCCTTTGGAATTGATGAGGGGCCGGCTGATGAAGACAAAATGCGAGCGATAAGCGAGGGCCATCGCGTCGAGCAAAAACAATCGTTCTGGATGTGGCACTGTAGAGAGTTATTGGTTTAGTGGTGTCACGCGAACGGTGCACAGCAGGCTTCAAGGTACGACATTAGCCCGAGGGATACCGGAGCCAAGCTCGCGCCCCGCCGAACCTTCTCCCTGCGTACCGAGTAAGGTGGCACAGGCCGGGCCCCGCCGGCCGTTATTTACAGGCCGAGCAATCATTCAGCGAACTTGCCTTAGATGAATATAGATAATCCGGAATCCGATCTCTTACGTACGGCATCCGTTCGTCATTCCCCTGAACGCATACTGGTCACAGGCGGTGCGGGTTTTATCGGGTCTAACTTCTTACTCCTCATGGTGCCGCGATATCCCGACATCCAGTTCTTGAACCTGGACGCACTCACGTACGCGGGCAACCTGCAAAACGTCGCGGCTCTGGAACGCCGGCCCAATTATTCCTTCGTCCATGCCGACATCACGGACCTCGAAACGATCCACGCTCTCTTCGAAGCGCATCGTTTTACAACCGTGATCAACTTCGCTGCCGAATCCCACGTCGACCGCTCGATCCTCGACCCGCTCGAGTTCGTGAAGACCAACGCACTCGGCACGGCCGCCCTGCTGGATGCCGCCCGAAAACACTGGATGGGCCAGCCTGACCTTCAACGCACGCATCGCTTTTACCATATCTCGACTGACGAAGTCTACGGCTCCCTGGGGCCGGCAGGGTATTTCACAGAAGATACCCCCTATGCCCCTCGATCGCCCTATTCGGCGTCCAAAGCCGCGAGCGATCACCTCGTCCGCGCTTATGGACATACGTACGACCTGCCCTGTGTCATCTCGAATTGCTCGAATAATTACGGACCCTATCAGTTCCCGGAAAAACTGATTCCTCTCGTCATCATGAATGCGATGAACGAGCAACCGATTCCGGTATACGGCAAAGGAGACAACGTCCGGGACTGGCTGCACGTGCGGGACCATTGCGAAGCCATAGACGTGATTCTTCACGCCGCCGAACCCGGCAAAACGTATAACATCGGCGGGGGCAATGAACTCACCAACCTCAAACTGGTACACCTGCTGCTCGATGAGTTAGACCGGGCGATGGGGCGGCAATCCGGCCATTCCAGAAACCTGATTACCTTTGTAAAAGACCGACCCGGCCACGATTTCCGGTACGCCATGGATTACCAGCGCCTCCATGATGAATTGGGGTGGTCGCCTTCTTTTACGTTGCAGGAGGGATTGCAAGACACCGTGCACTGGTACCTGAGCCATCAGGAGTGGCTCGCCGCCGTGACGGATCAGTCGTACCGCGACTATTACGCACGCCAGTATGCCGACCGGTGACCCGCCCCCGCCATACCGGACGGCCGTGCTCGTCCATATACCCACTGATACGCGCCGCCGGCGTGGATCACCCACTCAGACCCACAGATTTATGACCTGGAAAGAAGCGGCTATCGAAGGTTGCATCATCACTCCGTTGAAACAATACAACGACGCGCGAGGATGGCTCGCCGAGTTTTTTCGGCAGGACGAGCTGGACGAAGCGCTGTATCCGGTGATGGGGTATGTCTCTACGACGCGCCCGGGTATCGCTCGTGGCCCTCACGAGCACGTAGCTCAAACCGACCTCTTCCTCTTTTTCAGCGGCCTGTTCACCCTGTACATGTGGGACGCCCGCAGGCCGTCGCCGACCTACGCCCATCGTATGGTCGTCGAAGTCGGCGAGTCGAACCCCGTATCGGCCATCGTCCCTCCGGGCGTCGTCCATGCCTATCGAAACGACGGCTCCCGGGACGCGTTTGTGATAAACTGCCCCAATGCGCTTTATGCCGGGGAAGGCAAAAAACAACCGGTCGACGAAATCCGGCACGAAGACATCGTCGGCTCTCCGTATCTTATGGACTGACTCTCTCCTTACCGCGTATGAAACTTCTACTCTTCGACATCGACGGCACCATGCTCCTCTCGAATGGATCAGGCCGGCGGGCCATGAAGCTCTGCCTGTCGGACTTCGTGCCCGCAGATACCGTTTCCTTCGAGGGGATCGACTTCGGCGGAAGGACCGATCCCCAGATCCTGCACGACATCCTCACGGCGAACGGCCTGGACGCCGATCAGGCGACCGAGGTGCTTCCGGACGTCATCGAAGTATACGCGGAAACCTTTGCAAACACCTTCATGCCGGAGCGTATCACGATCCTGGAGGGCATCATCGATCTCATCCATCAGCTGGCCGAACTGGACCACGTTCAACTCGCCCTCCTCACCGGGAACGTTCAGAAAACGGCGTATATCAAAGTAGATGCCCTGGGGCTTGCGGGCTATTTCCCGTTCGGCGCGTTCGGCAGCGACCACGCCGACCGATACCAGCTTCCTCGCGTCGCGCTCAAACGCGCCCGCGATCATAACGGACAGACCTATCGCGAAAAAAACGTCGTGATTATCGGAGATACCAAACACGATATTCTCTGCGGTCGAGACCTCAATGTGTTTTCCGTCGCAGTCTCCACGGGACACTACAGGACCGAAGAGCTCGAAATCCACAGGCCCGACCTGCTCTTGCCCCATTTAAAAGACGCCGAAGCCTTCATCGATCGCGTGGTACACGCTCAGCCGTCTTCATCTCGTCCAGGCTGAACTACGAATACCTGTCATTCGGCACCAGCCCTGCGCCGGCGGAATGTCAGGGCTGTACCGGGTAGTGGAACGCCCCGGGGAAATCCGGCGCCTCTTCCTTCCTTTTCGCACTCCAGGATTCGATGGCCAGCTTGAATACAGCGGTGCGTCGGAGTTCGTCCGAAGTGATGGGGCGGTAGTCTTTGCCAGGAGCGAGGTGGGGAGCGTATTTATCGAGGAGCAACTGCAAGGCAGCCGCAGCCTGTGCGTCGTCTGTAACGCGGTGTACGACGCCGAACACGGTTACGCCTTCGTACTCAACGCTAAATTCGAGGGCGGTATCGGCCGGGAGCAGGCGCCCCATATTGAAGGTCGTGAAACTGGCGGGCACTCCTGTTCCGCCCTCTTCGATGTTGGCCTGCGTCCTGCCAACACGAGCCGTATGAACGTACACCGCGTGCGCTTCCGGGTCATATACGAACAGGTTGCTATTTATGAAAGGCTGGCCGTCATAAACGGTAGCCAATGCACCGTAAGGCGCTTTCTCCAGGAAGGACCGGATCCACGACGCATCCGTAACCTCTCTGTCCTTCCGGCGCACGGCGGCGGCCGGTTGATCCGAGTAATTTTTAGCCATATCGTTTGAGGATCTGTTCCACTCCGCGCCCATACCCCCATCCAAAGTGATTCAGGTGGTTGATGAGGTGGTACAGGTTATAAATATCGCGTCGCTCTGTATACCCGGCCTTCAGCGGCCAGGATTCCCGATACGCATCATAGAATGCGTCTTCGAACCCGCCGAACAACTCCGTCATGGCCAGATCGGCTTCGCGGTGGCCAAAATACGCAGCCGGATCGATCAGGGCCACGTTGCCGGTTTCCGTCACGATGAAATTCCCGCTCCACAGGTCGCCATGCAGCAACGAAGCAGGGGGCTGGGCCGGGAGGACGGAATCCAGGCGGCCGTAGAGCGATTCCAGGAGCGAGTCCCACTCTGCTTTCCACCGACTGGCCTGCCGGGCCTTGATGACCTGGGGCTCCAGGCGACGCGTGCGGAAGAATGCAGGCCAGGAGTCCAGCCAGGCATTCTCCTGAGGAGCCTGGCCGATGAAGTTATCGATTGGAAACCCATAGAGCTGTTCCACACGCCGGTGCAAGGCAGCCAGCCCTCGCCCGAACGCCTCCCAGGTATGGGCCTGAACGGCGCCCGGCTCGACCCATTCCAGGAGCAAATACCCGTGCCGGGCCTGCTCACAGGCGATGACGCTCGGTATGACGAGGGAAGAGCCGGCGCGCCGCAACGCCTCCAGGCCGGCGGCTTCTGCCTCGAAGGGTAACGACACCGTCGAGGTGCCCCACTTCAAGAAAAAAAGGCCTTGCTCTGTCTCCAGCCTCGTCGCATGGGCGATGCATCCCCCTCCTACGGACTCGTGGCCATAAATCGCGCCGGTGACGTCCTGTAGGGATGGAAGTAGGGATTCAGGAAGAGGGAGCTCGTTGCGTTTGATGTCCATTTACCTCAGTGATGTTACGCGAACTGTGCACAGCAGCCTGGTTTACGCGGCTTTGCAACCATGCAAAGCTGCTCTGGCAGCACGTATGCGCATCCGGCGCGTAAGACCTGTTACCTCATTATGCTTCAATTAGGGTTGAAAGGCTGTAGCGCTTTATCTCGGTGGCGTTCGAATCTAATAGCCCGACCTCCTTCAGGGCGAGTATAAGCAGACGCTTTGCGAGTGCGCCAATTGTACGCACCCAATACGCCACAGGCTTATCCCATGGCACCAAACGCATAATCCGTAAGTAGGCTATTTCTACGCGCCTCATTCCCCTCAAACTTACAGGCTGGCCCCGATCCGTGGGTATCTTACAGTACGTTCTTCAAACAACCTCCATCTGGCCTCCCACCTATGCAAACAACCTACGTATCTCCGAATACCCGCCTGACGCGCAACGTAAATCATTCAAAAATGCTGCAGTCTGTCAAGAACATATTTGATGTCGTTTTCGTCCTGATCACGATACCCCTCTGGCTTCCGATCTGCGCGGCGATCTATCTGGCAATCTGGTTCGAGGACGGCGAAAATCCGCTGTTTTTCCAGGAAAGGATAGGAAAAGAAGGTCGATCTTTCAAGACGATCAAATTCAGAACCATGGTGCCGAATGCGGAAGCGGTGCTGAAAAAGGTACTCGCCGAAAACGAAGAGCTGCGTCAGGAATGGGAGATGTTCTATAAACTCCGAAAAGACCCGCGCATAACAAAAATCGGACATATCCTGCGCAGAACCAGCCTCGACGAACTCCCTCAGCTGTTCAACGTATTGCGCGGGGAGATGTCGCTCGTCGGCCCTCGCCCGCTGGCTACCTACCACCTCAGCGCCCTGCCCGACGACGTCCGTGTGCTTCGCGCCCTCGTCAAACCCGGCATCACCGGCATGTGGCAGGTATCGGGCCGCAGCGACTCGGGCAACGAAGGGTTCAAGAAATGGGATCCCTACTACGTCGAAAACTGGTCGCTGTATCTCGACTTCGCCATCCTCGTTCGCACCGTCTCCGTGGTGCTGGGCCGCAAAGGCGCCTATTAACCAGTGTTACGCATCTGTGCGCCATCGTTTTGCCACAACGGCTTTGAAAACGATGAAACAGACGAAAACCGCCTGCTACGCATGATTTCAAAGCCGGCAATACGTACTGCTGTGCACAACCTGCGTAACACGACTTGTTAACCAGTGTTACGCATCTGTGCGCCATCGTTTTGCCTGGACAGCCCCGAAGACCTGGGGCCCGAGCACAGCCGAGCGATCCGAGACGATGCACCCCTCACCGTTCCTCGTACGCCTTTAAGATCTCTTTCACCGTTCGATCCACCATCCGATACACCTCCTCGAACCCCTGTGCCCCTCCGTAATAGGGATCCGGCACCTCCTCGTCACCGGGCTCGGGGTCGTAGGACCTGAACAACTTGATCTTGTCCCCATACCGATTCCGGGCATCCATATATCGAATGTGACTCAAGTTGTTTTTGTCCATGGCGAGAATGAGGTCGTAATACTCCAGATCGCCCGCCTCGAACTGTTGCGCTCGTTGCCCGTCCAGAGACACGCCGTGTGAGGACGCGGTCTTCCGCATCCGACGGTCCGGGGACTCGCCGACATGCCACCCGCCCGTTCCCGACGAGGCGATCTCGAACCGGTCGAGGGCCCCCTGCTCTCGAGCCACGTGCCTGAACACACCCTCAGCCAGCGGGCTGCGACATATGTTGCCGGCACAAACAAACATGATCCGGATCAGCGAATCTTTAGCATTCATCTCGTTCGTACCTTAATTTGCTGCCTGCAATTTGTATTGTACCTTTCGGACGGTGGGTATCGCCCGATTCGTGGGACACAGGCCATGAATTCGATTTACGTTCATCCCTATCGATCTCCTGAATAATAGTTTCCAGCCGGCAACGCCATACGCACACTTTAGCATTTCTTAACAGATGGAGCTTTCGAGCACGACGCCGAACGTACTCACGGTACGTCGATTTACCGAACTCGCACGAGAACAGCTGGAAGAGGCCTTCAGCGACGTTCGGGTTGAGGGAGAAATCTCGAACTACAAGCAACACGCCTCGGGCCATTGTTACTTCACCTTGAAAGATGCACACGCGCAGGTTCGCTGCGTCATGTGGCGTCACATCGCCAGGGCGCTTTATTTCGCCCCCTCCGACGGCATGCTCGTGCGGCTTTACGGCAAGGCCTCCATCTACGAGAAACGGGGGGACTTCCAGCTGATCACCCGGGCGATGCGGCATGCCGGCGAAGGGGGCTTACAGAAAGCCTTCGAGGAGCTGAAGCGAACGCTCCAGCTCGAGGGGCTGTTCGACCGCGAACACAAGAAGCCGATTCCTCCGATCCCGAGCCGCATCGGCATCGTAACCTCAGGCTCGGGCGCCGCACTTCAAGATATCCTCTCCATCATCGAGCGGCGTTTTCCGTTGATCGACGTGCTCGTTTATCCCGTGCACGTCCAGGGCCCTCAGGCGGCGCCCTCCATTTGCGAAGCCATCGAGACATTCAACGCACTGGTTACCCGCGAAGAATACCGTGTAGAACTATTGATCGTCGGCAGAGGCGGCGGCTCGCTCGAAGATTTGTGGGCGTTCAACGAAGAGCGTGTGGCGCGAGCCATTTTCGAGTCGACGCTGCCCGTGATCAGTGCCGTCGGCCACGAGACCGACTTTACGATCGCTGACTTCGTCGCAGACTGCCGCGCGGCCACGCCTTCGATGGCAGCCGAGCTGGTAGCCCCGGACCGTGCCGAGCTAGCCGCTTACCTCCACAACGTATGTGAACGCTCGAGAGAACAAATGAGCGATATCGTCGACCGACACCGGCGACGCATCGAAGCTATCGTAACGGCTCACAGCTTCAACAAGCCGGTAGATATGCTTAATCAGTATAAACAGCAGGTCGATAATCTGGCTGTCCGGCTGGATCACGCCGGCGATCGGTATCTGGAGCGACTCAAGGGGTATCTGGACGGCGCACAGCAGCAGCTCGAGCTTCTCGACCCGCGGCGCCCTTTGAAAAAAGGGTACGCCATAGTAGAACAAGATGGACAATTCGTTCGTTCTGCACGTGCATTACGGACCGACCATCCGGCCACTTTGCACTTTGACGACGGGAAACACAACGCTCGTATTACGGATTGACTGGAATCGCTTCCAGTCAACCCCTATACTGTGCAGGCGACCTGTGCATTCCCGATTTAATGCCTATATTGGGCGCCACACCTGTGCCGTTCCCTACCACTTTTCAGTAAAAGATTTCATGCTCAGCCGTTGGCATGCCGGCCGCCGAGTGTGTTCTACATGATATATGGCAGAACTTCGCTTAGAAATAACGCCGAGATCGAGGTTCGATATCATCGACGTGAACCAGGAGATCAACTCGCACTACGACGGCTTTTTCGCCAAACACAACAAAGCGGTATATTGCTCGTACCATACGACGGCCGGCTACCTGGAGCAAAGTGTATGCGACCGTCTCAACCACAATAGCGACTCTGTTCGCCGATTCCTGCATCCGTTCCAGGAGTTGTTTCCGCCCCGAGCCAACTACAATCACGACAAGCTGCATCTGCGCTCCGAACTGACCGAGGAGCAAAAATTATCCGAGCCGCTCAACGCAGATTCGCATCTCACCTACATCAGCTCTGGTCTCGAGAACTGCGTGACCTATGTGCTGGAGCCCCATAAACCCGCCTATTTCATCGACCTGGATGGCGTGTGCGACGGGTATGCCCGCAGGCGTAGGACGACCGTGATCGGGTACAACAACGAAGAGCTCGTAGGCATCTTTCCGTTGACCATTCCGGTATCCACGCACCGTATCGATTCCGTCAATCTCAAAGACCCGCGGCTGGGCGTCTTCGAGCAGCTCCAGTCCCTCATTACCAGCCACGGGATCGAACGGGGGCGCATCGACATCGTGCTGGCCCCCGAAGAAGACCACGTCGCTCTCACGGTGAACGAATTCGAAACCCTGCTGATGCAGAATGACCTCGCCGACGTATTGAGCAATCCGATGCGATTCATGGTTCAGAAAGGGTGGCACATGCTGAGAAATCCTCGCGCCGTCCCCATGAAGATGCTCAATTATGCCAAATACGATCTGGTTCACGTGGTGAATCGCATGCTGGACAAGTTTCACCTCAACGCCTCGTTTGTCGGACGGGGGGTTCAGAGCGTTCTGGCCACGCAGGCCGCAAAAGCGTTGCGCATGAAACGCAGCGTCAGCCTGCTGGTGAAAGATGCCCAGAACGGCCCATCGATCGAGAGCGGCACGTATCAGAGCCCCATCCTGGTCCAATGGCATTCCACGCTGTCCCAGAGCCGCCGGCTGGAAGCGTCGATCTATCGGTTCATCTGAGCCGCCCACGGGAGCAGAGATCCGGCGCACCGTCAGATCAACGAATGCGACTGGCTGCCGTCGACCGTGACGCAGGCTCCCGTGATCAGGCTGGCTCTCTCCGAGGTCAGGAAAGCAACGACGTCGCCGACCTCATCGGCCCGCCCGAAACGTCCGAGCGGCAGATGTTGCTCAACGAAGGCCTCCATGCCTTCCGGGTCTTCGATGCACCGCCTGTCCCAACTCCCCCCTGGAAACCGGATGGACCCCGGCGCTACGGTATTCACGCGAATGCCCTCCGGGGCGAGTTCGAGGGCCATGATCTTGGCCATGCTGATCAGGGCCGACTTGGTCGTATTGTAGATCGAAAGCCCGGGCCCCCCCGCTTCTCGGCCGAAGATCGAAGAAACGAAGACGATCGAACCGTACCCCGACTTCCGCATCTCAGGGACCACGGCCCGGCTGCATCGAATGTGAGCCATCAGGTTGAGCTGCACGATGTCGTTCCAATCCTCGTCGGTCGTCTCGACCAGGGGCTTTCGGCGATTCCCCCCCACGTTGCCCACGAGGATGTCCACCTGGCCGAATGCAGCGATGGCTTGCTCGACGAGCATTGCCGGGGCTTCCGGCTCTACGATATCCATCGCGACGGGGTGCACCTCAGCGCCCAGGGCGCTCAGCGCTTCGCTCGCCTCGACCAGCCGTTCCTTTCCCCGTGCGCAAATCACGAGCCGGCAGCCCTCGGCTGCCAGCGAGGCCGCGATCGCTTTACCGATCCCCCGGCTCGCGCCGGTAACGATTGCTACTTTCTTGCGTAACCCTAAATCCATAGATAATATCTGAGTGTGTCGAACAAAACAATATGCGTACGTACAATGGAGGTAGAAAGCTGCTAACTAACCGGTCACTTCCTGATGAGTTCTACACCCGACGAAGAGCCTCGGGAGACCTTCGAGTCTCGGCTCCGAAAGCTAGAGTCTATCCTCGAGTTGCTCGAAAAAGAGACACCCCCCCTGGAGGAAGCGCTCCAGGCGTACGAGACCGGTGTAGAGATCGCCAGGGACTGCCTGGCCCGCCTCGAACAGGCAGAGCTGCGGGTCCGCACGATTCGGATGGAGGAATAACCTGCTGACGTACTGCCGGCATGAACACGACCGCTCGTATCACCCCCGTCTTCCTGCACATCACCGCTTTTTTCACCGTCTTCTGCTCCACTCTGCCGGTCGGCCTCGCCCAGGAGTCCCTCACCGCGTCCGACGTTGAGGCACTCGGCGACGCGGCCTACCGCGATTTCGACAACGTCAAGGCGCTCGTCCACTACCAGCACGCTTTTCAGTACGATACGACGGCCTTCTATCCCCGGCTCAAGCTATCCAGGACGCACTACGACTACGGCCTCGACCAACTCGCCCGGAACGATCAACAAACCGCCAGGACGCACTTCGAACGTGCGACTGAACACGCACGCATCCTGGTGACGTTATTTCCCGACAGCGCAAAAGCCCATTTTATGTATGCGGCCACGCTGGGGAACCTGGCCCTCTTCGAAGGGGGCAAACGTAAGGTCGCTATCGGTCGAAGTGTCGAAAAACACAGCCGCCGGGCGATCGAGATCGACTCTACCTTTGCGTATGCCTATGTGGCGCTGGGCATCTATTATCGTGAACTCGCGCAGCTCAACTGGATCGAACGTGCACTGGCTCGGATGTTCTACGGCCGCCTGCCCGATATCACGTTGGAGGACGTACTCGCCTTGCTGCTCCGTGCTGCTGAGTTGAAGCCCGACTTCCCCTTTCTACACTTCGAGCTGGCACAGACATACTTAACCTATGGCATGCACGCCAGGGCGCTCAGCCATTTAGAAACCCTGGTGAAGCTGTCTCCGCAAAGCAGCCAGGACGTCCGCAACCAGCGCAATGCGCAGGCCCTGATTGAGGAGCTGAAGCAGCGTTTGGGAGCGGATTAACGCGGGTGCGAATCGGCAGCGGGTCAGTCCAGCAACGCCTGGTACACCAGCGCCCGGAGTTTGCCGTGGTCGTCTACATCCCTGGCCGGTATGAGTTGCGTGAAATACACCACGACGAGTTCTTCGACCGGATCGACCCAGTACGTCGAATGGTAGGCGCCGCCCCAGCCGTATTCGCCGATCGAGCCCGGCACCCCCCGCGCTCCAAGGTCAGTCACCACAAAAAAACCGAGCCCAAAACCGGTGCCGTCGTTCAAAGATATATCCCGGAGGTGGTTGACCGTCATCAATTCCACGGTGTTGCGCGACAGGATACGATGACCGTTGTAGATGCCTCCATTGAGCGTCATCTGCAGGAAGCGTGCGTAATCCTGGGCCGTAGACAACAGGCCGGCGCCTCCGGAAAAACTCGTACGAGGGCCATCGACGTACATGCCCTGCCCTACCATATGACCCGGCTCAGGCGCCTTTTCGAGGCCCCCGTCCTCTAAGGCGGAATACACGGTAGCCAGACGACTCCTTTTGTCTTCAGGGAGATAAAAATGGGTATCTTCCATGCCGAGCGGGTCGAAAATACGTTCGTTGAGAAACACGTCGAGAGGCTGTCCGGAAACGACTTCGATCAGGGCTCCCAGAATATCTGTGTTGTATCCATACACGAAGCGTTCCCCCGGGTGGGCATCCTGCGGCAATTCTCCCATTTTTGCAACGGTAACCCCCACCGGCTCTTCACGATCGGCGAAATACCAGCCCTGGATGCCGGCTTCTTCCCACTGGTCGGCGGCTACCCCGTTGCCATATCCGATGCCCGCGGTATGCGTCAGCAGATCGCGAATCGTGATGGGCCTCTCCCCCGGCTCGACCCTGTATCCCCCGCCTTCCTCGGCCACCGCCACCGTCGTTTGCGAGAAAGAAGGCAGATAGTCGCCGACCGGATCGTTCAAGAGCAGTTTCCCTTCTTCCTGCAACATCATCACGCCAACGCTCACGATGGCTTTCGTCTGAGAAGCGATACGAAAAATGGCATCTCGCTCTATAGGCGTTTGTTCTTCGATATCGCTGTACCCGAACGCTTCCCAATAGGCTATTTTCCCTTTGCGAGCGATGAGCACCACCGATCCTGGCAGCCTTCCCTGATCGACGAACTCCTGCATGGTCCGGGAAATCCGTTCGATCCGCTGAGGGGCCATGCCCGCTTCTGCCGGATCCGTGACCACCAGCGCCTGAGACCATAGCGGAGAGACCGACGTCATCAGCCCGACGAAACAGGACAGCAGTATGCGCATCGCGAGCGAAACCGTATGCCTATGATACCTCATTGGAAAATTAGTCCGTGTGCATGGGGATAAAGAGACGATAAGGTACCCAATTCCGCTCAGGATACAAAATAACGGCAGCAACAGCGGTGAGTTCTTCCTGGAGCAGCGGCTTCAGGAGCCCGATGAGAAATCGAACTTCAGCCCTTCGTACGCCGCCGTACACTCGATGCCGTGAGATTCGAGGAGGAAACGGGCACGCGACTGGATCTGATCGATCTCCTGATCGTCACGGGCCGGATCGTGATGGAAAAGCACCAGGTGTTTGACTCCGGCTGCCGCGGCCAGCTCGCATACCTGCGGAACCATGCTGTGGCCCCAGCCCTGCTTATCGGGAAAATCTTCCTCCACGTACATGGCGTCGTGAGACAAGACGTCGGCCCCCCGGCAAAACTCGACCATGTCTTTGTAAGGCGTCACCGAATCGGGCGCCCACAGTTCATTGTCAGGCATATGGACGACAGACACCCCGTTATAATCAACCCGATATCCGTAAGCCCCCCCGGGATGGTTCATCTGCAGCCGGGAGACCCGAAATCCATGTTCTTCCAGATATTCAAGGGGAGCCGTACTGATGGTGTCGTATTCCGCGACAATGGCATTGGGGTGCATCGGATAGCTGATGCCGTCCATCATAGAGAGTAAAGACCACTTCCGATTGCCATTCACGTAATCGATGAAGTGCAAACGGCGATCTTTCTGGTATAAAGGAGTGAAAAACGGGAATCCGTTGATGTGATCGCGATGCAGATGGGTAAGCAGTACGTAAATGTCTTTGATGTCTTCAGAAAGCGCATCTCCGAGAACCCGGAATCCGCTGCCCGCGTCGATCACGAGCATCCGGCCGTTGATCTCGAAGCTGACGCACGACGTGTAGCCTCCGTAGCGAAGGACTTCAGCCCGCGCCGTAGTATAAGACCCTCGCACACCCCAGAACTTAACGATCATATGAGGCTCCTCAGACATATTCCTCCACAACTTCTATAAAAGTGATGTTACGCGAACTGTGCACAGCAGGCTTGTTTACGGGGCTTTGCACGTGTGCAAAGCCGCTCTGGCAGGACCTATGCGCATCCGGCGCGTAACATCTGTATAAAAGAGAAAGACGCCTGTTCCATAAGAATATAGTCGCATAAAAGGCCGAAGGAGGGTCGTTGAACAGTTGTCCCGACAGATAGGGCTCGGACATGGGCGTCATATCCAGACCATGCACAGGACCTCTCTCCCGATATCTAGCTGCCAGACATTGTACAAGGTCCGGCGCGTATCTACTATACTCTCCTGGCAGCATCACACTACTGCGGTCGTGGTATTTTACGTTAGCCATCACTGTAGACACTACGGTGTATCGAACCCATCAACCCGCTGTTAAACGATATCTCACCGTTCAAATCCCTCCGCCACCCGGAACAGTCTGGGTGAGCCCGATAACAACCCAGGCATACACTCCGATGAACAACACGACGCCTAGAATAAGACCTATCATAAATATGGTGTATGACGTTCGCAAAAAACGGAATTTTTTTTCCAGCACAGAACCCAGCCCGTAGATATCTCGCATCATGTTCACGTACAGGCGCTCTTGATCGAGCAACAGTTCTTTCATGCCCGTAATAAATTCCTCTTCCGGCATGTGGACGAAATTACCGAAGAACAAAATATTGGCGTTTTTGCGCCGTACGGCTTCGAGATCGATGAGACTGCTTTTGTATCGCGGCCTGGCCGCCAATACCGCCATGATGATCGAAAGAAGACAACTCAACAATAGTACCGAGGTCGGAATCAGCAACCACGGATTTGCGTCGATCTTCGGTGAAATAGATGCGATAATGATCGAAATGATGATCCCGTTGATGCTGATCATGATATTGGCTTTTGCATCAGCGAGGCTGCTCAGATCCATATTCGTGCGATAGGACGTCCGAAACATCGTCTCGATGCCTCTGGAGGAACCCAGCTCCTCTTTTTTCTTCTTTTTCTTCTTCTTTTTCTTCTTTTTCACGGCTTCGGATTGTCCATCCGAACCCTGCCGGTCCAACACCGGTTCGCCGGCGTGTTCGGTTCCCTCCCGCACAATCCCGGTTGCTTTCTTTACCTCCTCCAGCATATAGAGTCCCTCGAACTACTGAAAAGATACCTGAACGGAGCCATAAGCAGGTCTTCCATCCCCGTTAGAACAAATAGGCGAAAAAGTCTTAAGATCTCCAAAGAATAACGGTTTGCCCATGAAAACACCTTCACGCTTTATTCCCCCCTTATCCGGGTCTATACCCGTCATGCCATCTTTTATCGGGTTGTTGTGCATTGGGCTGTTGTGTACCGGAAGCACTGCCTTTCGATTAAACGACTCATCGGATGCGTATGGTCCCTCTGCACAAACCGCGGGTGCAATTATAACCGGGGATGATATACCCGGGGATGCCGGCTTACACGGCCGGTCGATACAGGATGCCTATGACTTCTCATCCCCCGAAGTCCGCTTCGAGCTCCACAATGACCTCCGTGAGATCTCTGGCATCACGCTATTCGATGAAGAACACCTGGCCGCCATTCAGGATGAAAAGGGGAGAGTCTACAAAATCCGAATCGCCGATGGAAGCCTCGTCGAAGACGATCGCTTCGACGACGACGGAGACTACGAAGACATAACCCGCGTGGGATTCTCTTTCTTCGTGCTCCGCAGCGATGGCGACCTCTTCGAAACGTCGGGATGGCCGATGAAACGGGAAGACACCATCAAACACGAGACGATCCTCGAGGCGCGGCACGACACCGAAGGGCTGGCATACGATTCTCTCAATCAACGGTTGCTCATTGCCTGCAAAGAATTTGCCGGCAAAGGCATCGAACAGAAAAAGGCCATTTATGCGTTCGACCTGTGGACGCGGGAGGTCGACCCCGAACCGGCCTTTTTGATCGACCTCAAATCCATTCAAGAGCGCCGGCCCGAACATCCGCTCAACAAAGCCCTTCGCCGGTTCACGGCGTCCTTCACCGGCATGGACGGTTTTAAACCTTCAGCCATTGCGATCCATCCGATAACGGGGCAACTCTATGTTGTATCCTCCGTTCGCAAGCTGTTGATCGCCCTGGATCCCGCAGGTCAGATTAACGCCGTATGGTCGCTCCCGGATCGATTGTTTCCCCAGCCGGAAGGGATGGCTTTCCTGAAGAATGGGGACCTGTTCATTTCGAATGAAGGTCGCGGTGCGAGAGCGACGTTGCTTCGCTTCGATTATCGAGGACGATGAGGATCTGTATATGAAGCTATGCCATGGGACGTTATGCCGTGGGACGTTATTCGTGCTGCTTGCTGTGCTGGTCAGCGCGTGTACGGCGTCGCGGCCGTTCATCGCCGAAGAGTTTCAGGATTGGCAAACCCTGTCCCGCCCCCCCGCGTCGGAGATCGAATACCAGGTCTTTCTCGTGGGTGACGCCGGCGGTACCGATGGAGAATCGCCTTTGCTGGCGCAGTTGTCCGGCCACCTGGACCGTGCCGGCGAACAGGCGGCCGTCGTATTCCTCGGGGACAACATCTATTGCTGCGGCCTGCCCGACTCGTCGAACACATCGCGACCGCGCGCCGAACGACGCCTCACCGAACAGCTCGAAGCGGTACGCGCCTTTCCCGGGCGGATCGTCTTCACCCCGGGCAACCACGACTGGAACAACTCCAAACCGGGCGGCCTGGAGACGCTTGCTCGCCAGGAGAAATTCGTCGAAGAGTACCTCGACCGCGGCAATACATTCAGGCCAGACAAAGGATTTCCCGGCCCGGACGAAATCAAGCTCACCGATCACATTACGCTCGTCGTCGTCGACACAGAATGGTGGCTGACCCCTCATCAACGCGGCGAAGGGGACAACGGATCGTACGAAATCGAGGAGGAAGGCGATGTTCTGCTTGCCCTGCACGAAGTCATCCAGGATAACGACGACGAACACGTGCTTGTCGTAGGGCATCACCCGCTATACTCCAACGGCGAGCACGCCGGCCGCTTCCCGCTCAAAACCCACCTCTTCCCGCTCACCGAACTCTCGGACCGTGCATACATTCCTCTCCCCCTGCTCGGTTCTCTGGTCCCGCTGTACATCCGGTACGTTGGCACCCGGCAAGACATCGCCCATCGCTCCTACCGGGGCATGCGCGACGGTTTTCTGAGGGCCTTCGGCGAACACGAAGCTCTGATCTACGCTTCGGGTCACGAACACAGCCTGCAGTATTTCGAAGGCCTGCATCACGATTTCATCGTGAGTGGTACCGGCTCCCGGCCTTCGTATGTCGCCCGAGGCGGGAAAGCAGGCTTCACCTACAGCGATCTGGGGTACTCCGTGCTGACCTACTACGACGACGGGTCGGTGTGGATGGAGATGTGGGTCGTCGATGCGTCCGATCCGAACGGCTCGATGGTTTTCGCGTATCCGATCAAGGATCCGGCGCGCGACCGCGTTGACCCTGAGCTCTCGCTGGAATCCTACATCGAATACCCGGACTACTCGGACAGCGTCGCCGTGGTGGCGGCCAACCCGGATTACCAGGCCGGCGCCGTGTACAAGTTTTTCCTGGGCAAACAAAATCGGGACGTGTGGGCCATCCCGGTCGAGGCGCCCTATCTCGACCTGGGGCGCGAAGCCGGCGGCCTCACCCCCATTAAACGAGGCGGCGGCATGCAGACGTATTCCCTCCGGCTCCAGGGCGCCGACGGCTACGAGTATTCCCTTCGTTCGGTCGACAAAGATCCCTCCGTATCCATTCCAGAACCGTTGCGGGAAACAGTAGCCACCGAGATCGTCCAGGACCAGATCGCGTCCATCCATCCGTTCGCCGCCTACATCATTCCTCCCCTGGCCAGAGCAGCCGGCATCTATTACACGCAGCCCCGCCTTGTGTATGTCCCCGACGACCCCCGCCTGGGCGTCTATCGCGAGCTGTTCGGCGGCGAGCTCATGATGCTCGAACTTCGCCCTGACGACGACATGTCCGAATTCGACAACTTCGGCAACTCGAAAGACGTCGTCAGTGCCGACAAGTTTTACGAGGAGATCACCGAAGACAACGACCACCGGCCCGACCAGGACGCCTTCGTCCGGGCGCGCCTGTTCGATATGCTGCTCAGCGACTGGGACCGGCACCAGTACCAGTGGCGGTGGGCCTCGTTCGAGCCGTACGAACTCGACCCCACCCTGGAAGGCGAAGCCCGCACGAAGGGGAAAATCTATCGCCCCATACCTCGCGATCGGGATTGGGCCTTCAACCGGTTCAACGGCCTCCTGCCCAGCATCATGCGCATCGGGGTGGACCCGAAATTCCAGGAGTTCAATTACGCGTACGACAACGTGAAAGGGCTTACCCGAAACGGTTTATGGCAGGACCGACGGCTGACGGCCACCGTACACCGAGAGACCTGGATCGAAATCGCCGAGGAGTTAAAAACGCGGCTGACGGACGACGTGATCGAGGAGGCCATCCTCGAGTGGCCCCGTTCGATCATCGACTACCACGGCGACGAGGTGGTCGCCAGGCTCAAGGCGCGCCGCGATCAGCTTCCCGAAGCGGCAGAGATCTATTACGAACTGCTGGCCCGATATGTAGACCTCGTCGGATCCCATAAACACGAACGATTCGAGGTCACGCGCCTGAACGAAGAGGCCACGCTGGTGGTCATCTACAAAACGGACAAAGAAGGCGAGATCCTGAAAGAGCTCGACCGGCGCATGTTTTTTCGGAGCGAAACCAGCGAAATTCGCCTCTTCGGGCTCGACGGGAACGACCAGTTCGTGATCACCGGATATGCCGAACAGGGCATCCGCATCCGCGCCGTAGGCGGAGCCGGCCACGACACCCTGATCGATGAATCACAGATCCCGACAGGGGGCAATAAGGTCGTTTTCTACGACACGATGGCGCCGACCACGATTCAGCCCGGCCTGAATACGTCCGTCCTACGGTCCCCCGACCCGGGCATCAATGCCTATAATCAGAAGGAGTACCTGCACAATGCCCGGCTGCCACAGGTCTTCTTCGGCCGAAACAGCGACGACGGCATATTCGTGGGCGGCGGCCTCAAACTGGTCAACCACGGCTTCCGCAGGCTCCCCTTTCAGAGCGAGCAATTGATCGTCGGCAACGTCGCTTTTCGCACAGGGGCCTTCAACATCCTGTATCGAAGCCAGTTCACCGATGCTATCGGGATGTTCGACGTCCTTACCGAATTGAACTACCGGTCCCCCAAAAACATCCGCAACTTCTTCGGGCTGGGCAACGAAACCGAAAACGAAGCCGACGACCCGTTTTTCTACGAGGCCCAGTTCTCGACGGGGAAACTGTCCTCCGCCCTCCTGCTGTCGGACGAGTTCGGCAACGAGTTCTCTGCCGGGGCTCACCTGTATTACGTCGACCTGAGAAGGGACCAGCTGGACCTCTTTATCGGACAACCCGGCATATCGACGCGCAGCTTCCGCGATCAGGCATTCGCGGGTATGCATACCGAATTTATCGCCGACATCACCGATCACCCCGTTAATCCCAAGCAGGGGTTCATCTGGCACAACCGCGCCGAGCTCAACGCCGGCATTGCCGACTCGAAGTCGATCTACGCCCCTATGTTTTCGACCTTCTCGTTCTTCGTTTCCCCCTCGCTCTCTCCCCAGGTCACCTTCGCTTCCCGGGTCGGCGTCGAACACCGCGTCGGGGAATTTCCTTTCTTCGATGCGAGTACGGTGGGCGGCCGGCGCAGCGTTCGTGGGTGGCGGAGCGATCGGTTTGCCGGAAGGACCAGCTTCTTTACCAACGCGGAACTCCGCCTCAAGCTGCTGGATTATTCGACCTACATCGCCCTGGGTGAGCTCGGCGTGCTCGGCTTCTTCGACAACGGGCGCGTCTGGACGGAGGCCGACCCGACCCCCGGCAAAACCTGGCACCAGGGCTACGGCGGCGGCATCTGGTTCAGCCTCTTCGACCTCGCCGTGATCAACGCCAGCGTCGGCTTCTCCGAAGAAGACACGATCGTGGACGTCAAGCTCGGGTTTTTGTATTAAGCTCGACTTTAGCCATTTACAAAAAGCGAATAGCCGTTCTTAAGCTGTATAGGCTCATTACTTTCTTAATTTTCTCATGTCGGTCCAAAATGCGGGGGAAACCCACATTTGGCCCTTCGCTATATACGCGGCCTTTTTACATAGGTCGCTTCTGGTCAGTAAAAATCAGCTGCATGATTTCGATCAAGCCATGCTATAAGCCACTCGATAAAATATTCAGCATTCGGGGGTGCTGATGTTTCGATCGAAACGAGTTCACTTGCTAACCGGAAAATACTGGATGACTCAAATAAATGCACCCAACCAGGAAACGCCTCGTGCATTGCTTTAAACAGAGCACTCTGTGGCCCTGGAAAATTTTTGTATCGGGCCCATTTGTTCAGAAATCGCTCATGAGTATGGCCTCTCTTCTTTTCCCGAAGTTGTTCGCGTCGATAACGTTCGCCTTCATCAATCTGTAGATATGCATAGAAAGAAGGCATTTTGATGGACAGGTGGTTCTTGATGAAATATTCAGCGGTTTCTACCCATCGCATATGTCCTCGATTGGGATACAGCCAGGCGAACCAGATCGGCTGGAAGAGATCTCCATCATAAACACCATTTTCAATCCTAGCAGCTAGATTGCACCTATCAAGTTGTCTGTCGCAGTACCAATATGTTGGTTCTGAGGCCGGCCGATTGGGGAATAGTTCATTTACCTCAGGTATTCGTACATACCCATATGTTAGTGAAAGCTGTTTTGCAATAGTTGATTTCCCCACTGCAGGAGCACCTTCGAGCGTAATTAACATCCGATGAAACCTTGGAATAACTCAATCAAAGATGCTCAAATAATGGATGTTACGCATCTGTGCGCCATCGTTCAGCCACCACGGCTTTGAAATGGCTAAAACAGGCGGAAACCGGCTGCAATGGATCATTTCAAAGCCGGGAAAACGGGGCGCTGTGCACAACCTGCGTACCATCACCCCAATAAGCTAAAAACACCCATTGTCATTTAAATCAACATGGCTAAAGTCGAGCTAAGAGCTGCCTGCTCTACCCTAACTGTCATTCCTCAGCGTCTGCACCGGGTTGATGAGCGCGGCGCGAGCGGCGCGGGAGCTGATGGTCAGCATCGCGATGACAATCGCCACCACGGGGGCGATCACAAACGGCCACAGGTTGATGTCTATGTGGTAAGCAAACTGATCCAGCCAGCGCCGAACGCCGAAGAACGCGAGCGGCGAGGCGAGCACGGAGGCGATGGCAACCAGCTTCACGAAATCCTTCGTGATCAAAAACACGACGCGCTCCACGCCGGCGCCCAGCACCTTGCGGATTCCGATCTCCCTCGTCCTGCGTGCTACCGTCAGCGTTGCGAGCCCGAATAGACCCAGGCTGGCGATGAGGATGGCGAAGATGGCGGACAGCGTAACGATGTGCCGCCACCGCTCCTCGGTCATGTACTGGCTGGCCAGGTCTTCATCGAGGAATGAATAGGTAAAGGGCTTGCCGGGAAACACCTCCCCCCAGGTGTTTTCGACCGTCGAGATGGTTTCGCTGAGTGACTCGCCGCTGACCTTGACCAGGATGGCGCTCATGTAGTTGTAATACCCCGGATGCATATTCATCACCGCCGGCTCTACTTCCTCGCGAAGCGAGCGGAAGTGAAAGTCTCTCACGACGCCAATGATCGTCGGCGGTTCTTCGTAAATGCCATCCAGCCAGCCGTTGAGCCGGGTTCCTACCGGATCTTCCAGTTCGAACGCTCTCACCAGGGCTTCGTTGACGAGCACACTCTGCGTCGAATCCGACGCCAGATCCTCCGAGAAGTTACGCCCTTCGACGATCTCCATGTTCATCAATTCGATATAGTCGAAGTCGACGCCGAAATTATACGCACTGCGCACCACCCCTTGCGCATCTTGCCAGGTGTTTCTGTCCGAACCACGGGTAAAGGCCGTGCCGGCCCGGGCGATGCGCTCGACGTTTACGTCCGGCAGCAGCGTATTCCTGAAATGATCGAGTACACGGGGGGCGTCGTTCCGGCTCACCTGGTTGGCGTGAACCACCATCACCAGTTCTTTGTTGTATCCCAGATCTTTCTCGAACATGTAATTCAACTGCTGGGACATGAACAGGGTGCAGATGATAAACCCGACCGAAATCGTGTATTGAAGAACGACGAGGCTCCTGCTGAACGTATTTTTTCCATGGCTGGAGAACAGCCCCTTGAGCACAACCACGGGCTGGAAACGGGTCAAAAACATCGACGGGTACCCCCCTGCGATCAGGCCGACGACCGCGATCAGCACCAGGATGGCGAGCGCAAACTCCAGCCCGTTGAAGATCGATAACGAGAGTTCGTTTCCGGTTAGCTGATTGAAGAAGGGCAACGCGATCAGCGCCAGCACCACGCCGAATAACAGCCCGATGGTGGTCTGCAGTAACGCTTCGCCCCAGAACTGCCCGATCAGCTGGCCGCGATGGGCGCCTAATACTTTCCGCATACCGACCTCTCGTGCCCGGCTCGTCGACAGGCCGATCGAAAGAATCATGAAGTTGATGCAGGCAATGAGCAGGATGAGCAAACCGATGCCGGCCAGGATGTAGGAGTACAGAGGTTCGTGGGGAGACTCTTCGTAAGGCACCCAGACGTCCGGTGTCTGATGCAGAGCCGGCAGGGGCTGGAGCCGCATCCGAAACGCGTCGTCCGCTTCTGCAAGAAACCCGTTGCTCCGCAAGGCTTCCTGGTACTGCCCGGTCTGGGTGTCTACGAACGGCGCCAGAGCGGCCTCCAGCTGCTCGGCCGTCTGTCCTTCATCTATCAGAATATAGGTGGACGTCCGCCCTCCCCAGTTATTACCCCCGAGGTAGATATTGTCGTAGTTCTCGAAGGAGATGGCCACGTCAAATTGCAGGCTGGAATTCGAGGGGATGTTCTCAGCAACGCCAGTCACGATAAAGTCGTACGCCACCTCGTTCCTCACGATCGACACCGTTTGCCCCATCGCCTGCTCCGCGTCGTTTTCATCCAGTTCGAAAAAAACGGCCGCTGCATCCCGCGTAATCACCATACCTGACGGATCCGAGAGCGCCGTCGAGGGATCCCCGGCGAGCAACGGGAAAGAGAAGATTTCGAAGAACGGGACGTCGACTTCGACCATGTCCTGCCGAAAAGACTCCTCTCCGATCCAGAAATCCTGGCTTCCACGAACGAAGCGTGTGGCCGCTTCGATGGACGGAAACGCTTCATCCAGCGCCGGCGTGAAGTCAGGAATCATCATGTTTTGATACCGGCGCTCGCCTTCGGGCGTTTCGTACGGGATCGTCGTCCTGAATATCCGGTCTTTGTTATCGTGGAATCGGTCGTAGCTCCACTCGTACCGAACGAGCATGAAGATCAGCAGGCAACACGCCATGCCGACAGAGAAGCCAAAGACATTGATAAAGGTATAACCGATTCTTTTCCGGAGAGAACGAAAAGTGGTAATCAGGTAGTTGCGAAGCATGAGCGTACGGGGATAACTTGCGGAGGAGACACGAGAACGTTACGTGTCCGTCGGTGGAAGTGTTACAGGCCGGGCTGAAAAATGCTATTATTCCAGCACCCCGGCAGACATCGTTTTAGGGCGTGTGGACATTTAGCGGCGGTCAGCGCTAAATGTCCACACGCCCTAGAACCGATCCTCCTCGGGGGCGCTATCGCTCCAGCAAAAACGCCTGCAGTCCCGCCAGGTCGTCGGTATTGAGCCGGTCGACGCCTTCTTCGTAGAGCACCTGCCAGACCGCGGGGTGGTCTGCCGTGGCCCAGAACCGGATTGTTCGCCCTTCGGCGTGGGCCTGGCGTACTGCCTTTCTCAGGCTGGCGAGCGCCTCGTCGCTCAGTTCGCCGACCCCGTGCCATCGGGCGATAGCGCTCCAGTTGCTGCTGACCAGGGGAATGAACGACGCCGGCTCAGGCTCGTCGGTCCCGAGGTCGCTGAGTCGTCCGTCGTACGCGGCGTACCGAACCGATTCGGCCTTCATCATCGCACGGGGGCGATTGCCGGAAACGATCGCCGTGACGGCGCCTTCTTCCACCGTATCCCCTTCGAAGCGAGTAAGGATATCGGCATAGGATTCCAGTACGTCCCGGAGCACCCTGTACGTCGTTTCAGCGTCCGATTTGACATCGATCAACAGGATGAGAGGTGGAGCTCCTTCGTACACTACGCCCCTGCGCGCTTCGACGTGGGCACGCAACGGATCCAGGTAGAGCGCCTGCAGGGTGCGCGAGGGGTGCACGTCCTCCAGGTCGTGGGCTACGAGCAGCTCGCCGTCGACGAGGTGGATGTCCGCTTCGATGCTTCCGAAGCCTCGTTCCAGCGCCTCGTGCAGCGGTCTATCGTGTTCGTAGTCGTTATGTGCATGAGCCCGCGGGAGCGGCACAACCTGCCCGTAGGAAGGATATCCGAGGACAAAGAAGAAGCAAACTAGTATCGAAACGATGCGCATACGATCAAAATACCATTATTCTTTTGTGAAGGAGGAGTATCCCCATTGAAATTAAGAGCCCGGTACCTCTAATTAATGGATGTTACGCATCTGTGCGTTATCGTTTTGCCCGGACGGCTTTGAAGGCGCTCAGATAGCTGAAAAACAGCTGAAAAACGGCTGCAAGGCAGTCATTCAACGCCGGCAAAACAGGGTGCTGTG
>CAZGHT010000045.1:0-41735 GCA_964525535.1 uncultured Rhodothermaceae bacterium | reverse complement strand
CGAAGATACTGGACTAGCATAGACGAGTCAGGGGTGTTCCCGAACGGGGCGCCCCGTTTCACGGGCGTGGCTCAATTGGCAGAGCAGCGGTCTCCAAAACCGCAGGTTGCAGGTTCGAGTCCTGCCGCCCGTGCTACCCTGAGGATCCTTGCCGTGTGCTGGTGGGTTGGAACTACTGAGGGCAATAAGATAATGTTATGAATAAAATTGTATCGTATGTAAACGAAGTATACAAAGAGATGCAAAAAGTAAGCTGGCCCAAACGCAATGAACTGGGCAGCTATACTCTGTTGACTGTCGTCGCATCACTTATCATCTCTTTACTGATCTACGGTGCAGATCAAGTGATCGGTATAGTCCTGGAATGGGTGTACGGTAGCGCTTGACATCATCACCGTTCAGGGAACTCCTTACAGCCACGAATTGCAGCGCTTATGCCGAGGAGATAACGTATGGCCGCTCTAAAAGTAAACGACGTGCCGAAGTGGTATGTGTTGCGTACCTTTTCCGGGCACGAGAAAAAAGTAAAGCAGTATCTCGAACGAGAATCCGAAATGCGAGGCCTCTCCGGGAAGCTCTCCGAGATTATGATACCTACCGAAACGGTATTCGAGATGCGCCAGGGGAAAAAACGGACCAGGGAAAAAACGTTCTTTCCAGGATATATCTTGATTCTCGCCAACCTGGACAAAGAACTCCAGCATTTTATTTCCAATGTACCTTCCGTAGTGGGCTTTTTGACCACGGGCGATCAGCCAACCCCCCTTCGGCCGGATGAGATGAATCGTATCCTCGGCAAGGTGGACGAGGCGCGGGAAATGGGGGAACAGCCAGAAATTCCGTTCAAAGCCGGCGATGCCATCAAAGTTGTCGACGGCCCGTTCAACAATTTCACTGGATTCGTAGAGGAAGTATACCCGGATAAGATGAAGGTGAAAGTTATGGTTTCCATCTTCGGCCGCAAAACACCCCTCGAACTCGACTATCTCCAGGTCGAACACGAAGAATAACGGCGCCCCCTGAAGTTGCCCGGTGATGGAACCTCTTTGCCGGCGGTGCATATCAGGCGGCTACACCCCTGGAACGAACGCGCGCATACGGCAAAACGGAGCGGGTTGTTCTCGTCGATTTTTCCAGGTATGCACGTCCAGGGTGTCGGGCTCTTGCCCCGCTTCAGGGAGGCGAATGATCCCGGTTGATGGTATACGATGTAGCGCAGGCAGTTGCGCCGTTATGTGTCGTTCATGCTGATTTGAATAACCCTGATGAGTAATCGTGCGGGAGCTCCTAGCCGGGCGTTGGTACCGCGTTTATGTTATGGCGAAAAAGATAGACGGTTACATAAAGTTACAGATTAAAGCCGGTCAGGCAAGCCCTGCTCCTCCTATTGGTCCGGCCCTCGGTCAGAAAGGGGTCAACATTATGGAGTTCTGCAAACAGTTTAATGCGGCCACGCAAGACAAGATGGGGCTGGTATTGCCGGTTGTGATTACGGTCTTTGTAGACAAGTCATTTACCTTCATTATTAAAAGCCCACCGGCTACGGTGCTGCTCAAGAAGGCGGCTAAGGTCGAGAAAGGAGCCGCTGACCCGTTGCGCCAGAAAGTGGCTACCGTAACGTGGGACCAGTGCAGGGAAATAGCTGAGCAGAAGATGGAAGACTTGAACGCTCACGACGTAGATCAAGGGGCCTCCATGGTGGCCGGGACGGCGCGTTCCATGGGCATCAAAGTGAAAGGCGCCCCCGTTAAGTAAATCTGTCCGATAATTCAGCGATGTTGCGAACACCAGCCGGCGCGTAACATCTGTACAACAATGTGTTCAACTGCGGGAGCCGGGCATCGAGGTCGATCGCCGGGCGTCATCACCGCACAATCCGATATACGTATGGCCAAGCGAGGTAAACGGTATACGCGCGCTCAGCAACTGATCAAAGAACGCGGAGACGCGTTCACGCTGGAGCAAGCCGCTGAGCTCATCAAGGAGATGAGTTCCGCCCGGTTTGACGAGTCGGTGGACATCGACATGCGGCTCGGGGTCGATCCGCGTCATGCCGATCAGATGGTTCGCGGCACGGTTACCCTCCCGCACGGAACCGGTAAGAAAGTACGGGTGCTCGTCTTGTGCAGCCCCGGGAAACAGGCGGAGGCCGAAGAGGCCGGCGCCGACTACGTCGGGCTCGACGACTACGTCGACAAGATCCAGAACGAAAACTGGTTTGAATTCGATGTCCTCATCGCCGCCCCCGATGTCATGGGTAAGGTAGGCCGGCTCGGCCGCGTTCTGGGGCCTCGCGGGCTTATGCCCAACCCCAAGAGCGGTACGGTGACGATGGACATCGGCGAGGCCGTCACGCAGGTGAAGGCCGGTAAGATCGACTTCCGCGTCGATAAGAATGGAAATCTTCACTCTGCCGTCGGGAAGGCTTCCTTCAGCGCCGAACACATCAAAGAAAACGCGCAGGCGTTTTTGAAGGAGGTCATCCGGCTGAGACCTGCAGCCGCTAAAGGGGCTTACATTCGTTCCGTTACGATGTCGACGACCATGGGGCCCGGTATCCCCCTGGATCGTCAGGACGTTGTCGGCTCATTCCGCTAAATAGTTGATCGATCCGCGGCGCCTCGCGCGCTCCGCATTGTCCAAAAGATATGGCACTTACCAGAAAAGCGAAAGAAACCATTGTTGACGAAGTCACTGGCCAGTTGCAGGAATTTTCCAGTGTGTATCTGACCAACTACTCGGGGTTGACCGTCGAACATTCGAACGAGCTCAGAAAGAAGTTCCGGGCGTCCAACGTGCAGTTCCGAGTGGTCAAGAACACCCTGCTCCGCCGTGCGATGGAAGAAGTCGGGGGGTTTGAGGGGATCTACGACCATCTCGATGGCCCCACGGCCGTTGCGCTGAGCGACGAGCCGGCTGCGCCCGCCCGCGTGCTCAAAGATTTTGCCGAAGGCCCCGGCGAGGGACTGCCCGCCCTCAAAGGCGCCTTTATCGACGGCGCCATCTACGGCGCCGACGCGCTCGATGTGCTCTCTAAGCTGAAATCGAAAGACGAACTGATCGGAGATATTCTGGGACTGTTGCTGTCTCCGATGCCAAACGTGATCGGAAGCCTGCAGGCGCCGGGAAGCACGCTGGCCGGCGCGATCAAGTCGATCGCCGACAAGGAGGAGTAACGGCTCTGATCGCGAAAACGGTCCTACTTTTTTTATTCACCTTAATAGTGCAGCGTAGTCCAGCGATTCAGGACTGAGACCGCTGCAGGAACAACGAAAAAACAATGGCAGAAGTAAAAGAATTAGCTGAACAGCTCGTCAACTTGACCATTAAAGAAGCGAACGAACTCGCTCAATTGCTGGAAACCGAATACGGCATCAAGCCGGCTGCTACCGCTGCGGTCGCTGTTGCCGGGGGACCTGCCGGCGGTGACGGCGCCCCGGCCGAAGAAGCAAAGACCGAATTCGATGTCATCTTGAAAGCTGCAGGCGCCAAGAAAATTGCCGTCATCAAAGAAGTCCGCGCCATCACGGGCCTGGGACTCAAAGAAGCGAAAGCGCTGGTGGACGAAGCACCCAACCCGGTCAAAGAAGGGGTGCCTCAGGAAGAAGCTGACCAGATTAAAGCCAAATTGGAAGAAGCCGGCGCTGAAGTGGAATTAAAATAATCCGAGCATACCTGTTGGGACGTATTCATCCCCGTTTACAAACGAACCGCGACTTATTTACTGCTCGTTTACAGAGAGCCGACCTTCGTAAGGAGCGTCGGCTTTCGGTGCGTCAATGATGTCGATACCTGTTCCGTCATGCACGCGTAGTTATGCACTGCGGTGTAATCCCTTGTTGGAACTCCCGTAGAAACAACGCCTGATGGAGTGCGTACATCATTTGTTGCACCTCTTTTGTCATACCTCTGTTATTTTGCAGTCTAATAATCGACGTCACATGGTAGGCTTTCGTACGGTACGTCAATCATTACGCTAACCGATTCGCTTATGCCCAACGAAACGATTCCAAAGAATGGTGAGGATTTGCGCATATCCTTTGCCAGGATCTCCAAAACCCATGAGTACCCCGACTTCCTGAATATACAACTTAAGTCATGGAAAGATTTTGTTCAAGCCGATATTCCTTCCGAGGAAAGAAGTCATGTAGGCTTGCAGCTCGTCTTCAACGAGCACTTTCCGATCCAGGATAGTCGAGAGCGGTATACGCTCGAGTTTTTGAATTACACCCTGGACGCCCCCAAACACTCCGTCACCGAGTGCATCGCGCAGGGGTTGACCTTTTCGGTGCCTCTAAAGGCCAAGCTCCGTCTCTCGAGCAAAGAAGACGAGGACGAGGACGAAGCCGAAGAGGCTATCGAGCAAGAAGTGTACCTGGGGAATCTTCCCGCGATGACCGATCATGGGACCTTCGTGATCAACGGCGCCGAACGCGTCGTGGTGTCGCAGCTTCATAGAAGCCCGGGGGTATTCTTCGGCCAGAGCCTGCACCCGAACGGGACAGAACTTTATTCCGCACGCGTCATCCCTTTCCGCGGTTCATGGATCGAGTTCTCTACGGACGTGCACAACGTGATGTGGGCGTATATCGACCGCAAGAAGAAGCTGCCGGTTACCTCGCTGCTGCGAGCCCTCGGGTTCTCGAACGACTCAGACCTGATCCGTGTATTCGATCTGGCTGAAGAACATAAGTTGAGCACCAAGAAGGCGTTCAAGAAGATCGTCGACCGTAAGCTCGCCGCTTCGCTGGTCGTGGAAGAGGTCAAAGATGTCATCGACGAAGATACCGGTGAGGTGATCGATTCCAAGACCGAACGCGTGGTCGTTTTGCCGGCCGATCATAAGTTCGAGGAAGGCGACTACGATACGCTTTCGGATGCCGGCATCTCGGAGTTCTTCCTGCTTCGTGAAGAACACGGAGAAGAAGGGATGGACAAGAGCTCCCTGCTCAATACGATCAAAAAAGATTCGACGCATACGGAAGAGGAAGCGCTCGAATACATCTACCTGCAGTTGCGGGGCACCGAAACGCCCGACCTCGAAACCGCGCGCGGCGTTCTGGAACGGTTGTTCTTCAGCGAGAAGCGATACGACCTCGGAGAAGTCGGGCGGTATCGAATCAATCGCCGCCTGCGCCTCAACGAGGACATGGACACGCTCACGTTGACCCGCAACGACATGATTGCGATCATCCGGGAGCTGGTAAACCTCCAGAACGGCAAAAGCAACGTTGACGACATCGACCACCTGAGCAACCGCCGGGTACGCACGGTCGGCGAGCAGCTCGCCGCTCAGTTCTCCCTCGGCCTGGCGCGTATGGCGCGTACGATCAAAGAGCGGATGAACCTGCGCGACGCCGAGAACTTCACGCCGCAGGATCTGGTCAATGCCCGCACGGTCTCGAGCGTGATCAACAGTTTCTTCGGCACGAATCAGCTCAGCCAGTTCATGGATCAGACCAACCCGCTGGCCGAACTGACGCACAAGCGCCGCATGTCTGCGCTCGGCCCCGGCGGTCTGACCCGGGAACGCGCCGGCTTCGAAGTGCGCGACGTCCACTATACCCACTACGGACGCCTGTGCCCTATCGAAACGCCGGAAGGCCCGAACATCGGGTTGATCTCCTCGCTCTGTGTCCACGCCCAGATTAATCCCTTCGGATTTATCGAAACGCCCTACCGGATTGTGAAAGACGGCGTAGCGACACACGACATCCAATTTCTATCTGCCGAGGAGGAGGACGACTCCATCATCGCTCAGGCCAATGCGCCGATCGACGACAACGGAAACTACCTCAATCCCTACGTCAAATGCCGGTACCGCGGGGACTTCCCGATCGAGCCTCCTGAGAACATCCAGTTCATGGACGTCGCCCCGAACCAGATCGTCTCTCCCGCTGCCAGCCTGATCCCCTTCCTCGAACATGACGACGCTAACCGCGCGCTCATGGGGTCGAACATGCAGCGCCAGGCCGTGCCCTTGCTGCGCCCCGACTCTCCCCTCGTAGGAACGGGGCTGGAGGGTAAAATCGCCCGCGACTCCAGAGCGACGATCGTCGCCGAGGGCCCGGGGGTGGTTACTTTCGCTGACGCCACGAGAATTGTCGTGCGTTATGACCTGGACAAGGAAGACGAAGACGTCGCCTTCGAAGACCCGGTCAAAGTGTACCACCTGACCAAGTTCCGCCGCACGAACCAGGATACCTGCATCAACCAGCGCCCCATCGTGAAAACGGGACAGCGGGTCAAGAAAGATACGGTGCTGACCGACGGGTTTTCGACCGACAACGGCGAGCTTGCACTCGGCAAAAACGTCCTGGTGGCCTTCATGCCCTGGCGCGGATACAACTTTGAGGATGCTATCATCCTGTCCGAGCGCCTCGTCGCAGAAGACGTGTACACGTCGGTACACATCGAGGAGTTCGAGCTTCAGGTCAGGGATACCAAGCGGGGGGAAGAGGAGCTGACGCGTGAGATTCCCAACGTCTCGGAAGAAGCCACGAAGGACCTCGACGAAAGAGGCATCATCCGTATCGGGGCTGAGGTGAAGGCCGGCGACATCATCGTCGGTAAAATCACGCCCAAAGGAGAAACCGACCCGACCCCCGAAGAGAAACTCCTGCGAGCCATTTTCGGGGACAAAGCCGGCGATGTGAAAGATGCTTCGCTGAAAGCGCCTCCGGGCATGAAAGGCATCGTGATCGATACGAAGCTCTTCAGCCGGAGAAAGCTGGATCCGGCGTCCAAGAAAATCGAGCAGCAGCGTATCGCGGAGATCGAGAGCGGCCTCGAGTATCAGATCAACGAACTCAACGGCCAGTTCTACAAAAAATTCTTCACGCTGCTGGAAGGCAAAACAAGCGCCGGCGTCCAGGACCGCGAGGGCCGCGTCATCGTCTCCAAAGGGGCTGCCTTCACGCGCGACCCGTTCGTCGACGTGCCCCCGATTCAGCTGAATGCGCGCCAGCCCTTCACCGATGACGACAAAATCAACCACAAGGTGAAGAAGCTCATTCATAACTACGCCCAGATCTACAACCGGGTGCATGGAGACGCCAAGCGCCGCCGGCACCAGGTTCAAATGGGCGATGAGCTTCCTCCCGGCATCGTACAGCTGGCCAAAGTGTACGTCGCCAAGAAGCGCAAGATACAGGTGGGCGACAAAATGGCCGGCCGGCACGGCAACAAAGGGGTCATTGCTCGCATCGTGCCGCTGGAGGATATGCCGTTCCTCGATGACGGCACTCCCGTAGACATCGTCTTGAATCCGCTCGGGGTGCCTTCGCGCATGAACCTCGGGCAGATCTTCGAGACTCTGCTCGGCTGGGCAGGCTCCAAGCTCGGCAAAAAATACGCCACCCCCATCTTCGACGGAGCCACGATGGAAGATATTGTCGGCGAGCTGGAAGACGCCGGGCTGCCGGTCGACGGCCGGGCGCAGCTGTATGACGGTAGAACCGGCGACAAATTCCATCAACGCACGACGGTCGGGCAGATCTATATGCTCAAGCTCAGCCACCTCGTGGAAGACAAGATCCATGCGCGGAGCATCGGGCCCTACAGCCTCATCACGCAGCAGCCGCTGGGCGGGAAAGCCCAGTTCGGCGGGCAGCGCCTCGGAGAGATGGAGGTCTGGGCGCTCTATGCCTACGGAGCGGCGAGCACGCTGCAGGAAATGCTCACGTATAAGTCAGACGACGTCCAGGGACGATCCAAAGCCTACGAGTCCATCGTCAAAGGAGAAAATATGCCCGAAGCAGGCACCCCCGAAAGCTTCAACGTACTCGTTCGGGAGCTGCAGGGCCTCGGCCTGGAGGTCAAACTGGATTAACGAATGTCGTATGACGAAGGGCAACCGGGCCGCCGCTGCAGCCCGGTTCGCCTATCCTCATTCGGCACCTATTGAATTGCACAAGACATTCGACATTCGGAAACACTATGCCGTACGGAAAAACGCAAAAAATAAAGAAGAGCTTCACCCAGATCACCGTCAGCCTGGCTTCCCCCGAAGCCATCCTCGAACGGTCCTACGGTGAAGTGCTGAAGCCGGAAACGATTAACTATAGATCGTTCAAGCCTGAAAAAGACGGTCTCTTCTGTGAAAAAATCTTCGGGCCGGTGAAGGACTGGGAGTGTCATTGTGGGAAGTATAAGCGGATTCGGTATAAAGGGATCATCTGCGACCGCTGTGGCGTCGAGGTGACTCAGAAAGCGGTGCGTCGTGAGCGGATGGGGCACATCACGTTGAGCGTGCCGGTCGTTCACATCTGGTATTTCAAAACCCTGCCCAACAAAATTGGCCACCTGCTCGGCCTCAAGTCGAAAGAGCTCGAAAAGGTGGTCTATTACGAAAACTACATCGTCATTCAGCCGGGGGCGGCGGCGAAGTTCGGAGCCGAAGAGAACCAGCTTCTCTCCGAAGACGAGTACTTTAATCTGTTGTACCAGATCCGCGAAGACAACAACCGGCTCGAGGATGACGACCCGGAGAAGTTCATCGCTAAGATCGGGGGAGAGGCGGTCGAGATGATGCTTCGCCGCATCGATCTGGAAGAACTCTCTCAGGAACTGCGCTTCCAGGTGCGGACCGAAACCAGCCAGCAACGTAAAGCGGAGGCCTTGAAGCGGCTCCACGTTGTCGAATCCTTCCGCGATGCCAACAAGCGCATGGAAAACCGCCCGGAATGGATGGTTATGCGGGTCATCCCGGTGATTCCTCCCGAGTTGCGGCCCCTCGTGCCGCTCGAAGGCGGGCGTTTCGCGACCAGCGACCTGAATGACCTGTACCGCCGCGTCATCATCCGGAACAACCGCCTCAAGCGGCTGATCGATATCAAAGCGCCCGAAGTCATCCTGCGCAACGAAAAACGGATGCTCCAGGAAGCGGTCGATTCGCTGTTCGACAACAGCCGGAAGGCTAACGCGGTACGTTCGGACTCTAACCGGGCGTTGAAGTCGCTCTCGGACATGCTCAAAGGGAAGCAGGGGCGTTTCCGCCAGAACCTGCTCGGTAAGCGCGTCGACTACTCGGGCCGTTCCGTTATCGTCGTCGGCCCCGAACTCGGCCTGCATCAGTGCGGGTTGCCTAAAGAGATGGCCGTCGAATTGTTCAAGCCGTTTATCATCCGCAAGCTGATCGAGCGCGGTATCGTGAAGACGGTCAAGAGCGCCAAGAAAGTGGTCGATCGGCGGACGGCTGATGTGTGGGATATTCTGGAGAAGGTCATCGACGGCCGCCCTGTACTGCTGAACCGGGCCCCGACCCTGCACCGGCTCGGGATTCAGGCGTTCCAGCCCACCCTGATCGAAGGGAAGGCGATCCGCCTTCACCCGCTCGTCTGTACGGCGTTCAACGCCGACTTCGACGGCGACCAGATGGCTGTGCACGTCCCTCTAAGCCACGATTCCTGCCTGGAGGCCATGATCCTGATGCTCGCGAGCCACAACATCCTGAGTCCGGCTCACGGCGGTCCGATCGCCGTGCCCACGCAGGACATGGTTCTCGGCCTGTACTACATCACAAAGTCGAAGAACGGCATGAAAGGCGAAGGGATGCGCTTCTCCTCCATGAACGAAGTGCAGCAGGCCTACGACCAGGATATCGTCGATCTCCATGCCAAGATCAGCGTCCGTTTCCAGGGCGAGATCATCGAAACCACGACGGGCCGGGTCCTCTTCAACGAAGTAGTGCCCAACGAGGCGGGATTCATCAACGAAGTGTTGACGAAGAAAAACCTCAGAAGCATCATCGGGCGAGTGCTCTCGGCGACGGACTTCTCGAAGACGTCGAAATTCCTCGACGACATCAAGAATCTCGGGTTTAACCAGGCCACCCGCGCCGGCCTGACGTTTTCACTTGCGGACATCGTCGTTCCCGAAGAAAAATTGAAGCTGATCGACGAAGCCTCTACGGAAGTCGAGCGCGCGCGCGAATTCTGGGTCATGGGTCACATCACCGAGAATGAGCGGTACAACAAAGTCATCGATATCTGGACGCGCACCAACAGCCTCATCTCTGAAGTGCTCTTTGACGCGCTCAAAAAGCATAACGAGGGCTTTAACGCCATCTACATGATGGCCGACTCTGGAGCGCGAGGGTCCAAGGAGCAGATCCGTCAGCTCGGCGGCATGCGCGGCCTGATGGCCAAGCCGCAGAAGAGCCTCGTCGGTTCTGCCGGCGAGATCATCGAAAACCCGATTATCTCCAACTTCAAGGAGGGGCTGTCGGTCCTCGAGTACTTCATCTCGACCCACGGGGCGCGTAAAGGCCTGGCCGATACAGCCCTCAAGACCGCCGACGCCGGCTATCTCACCCGCCGCCTCGTCGATGTCGCACAGGACGTGACGATTGCTCAGATGGATTGCGGCACGTTGCGCGGCATCCGCATTTCGGCCCTCAAGGACAACGAGGACATCGTCGAGCCGCTCGCCGATCGTATCCTCGGGCGCGTGTCGGTACACGACGTTGAAGACCCGCTGAGCGGCGACACGATCGTTTCAGCCAATGAGATGATCGACGAACACAAAGCGCGTCGTATCGCGGAAACGTCGATCGAAGAGATCGAGATCCGTTCGGTGCTGACCTGTGAATCGCGCCGCGGCGTGTGCACCCTCTGTTACGGGCGTAACCTCGCCACGGGCCGGCTGGTGGAAACCGGCGAGGCCGTGGGCGTCGTTGCGGCCCAGTCTATCGGCGAGCCCGGTACGCAGCTCACGCTGCGAACCTTCCACATCGGGGGTACTGCGGCGCGTATTGCGGCTGAGAGCACGCTCCAGACCAAGTTTGCGGGTAAAGTCCTCTTCGAAAACCTCCGCACCGTCACGTACGATGCTGGAGAAGAGACGAAAGACGTCGTCCTGGCTCGCCAGGGTGAAATCCGGATCCTGGATCCCGATGACTCCGCCCGCCAGCTGATCTCGTACATCATTCCGTATGGCGCCGAAATGCTCGTTTCCGACGGCCAGATGGTCGATAAGGGATCGGTGCTGGCCAGCTGGGACCCCTATAACAGTGTCCGCCTCTCTGAGATTTCCGGTACGATTTCGTTCCAGGATATCATCGAAGGGACGACCTACCGCGAAGAATCCGACGAGCAGACCGGGTACAAAGAGAAGGTGATCATCGAGATGAGGGAGCGGAATCTCACGCCGGCCGTGCTGATCACGACCACCTCGGGCGACGTCCGCGAGTATCCATTGCCGATCCGGGCGCGCCTCCAGGTGGATGCCGGGGATGTCGTCCAGGCCGGCCAGGTGCTCGCCAAGATCCCCCGTCAATCCGCGGGAACCCGAGACATCACGGGGGGCCTTCCTCGAATTACGGAATTGTTCGAAGCCCGTACGCCCTCGGACCCGGCCGTCGTCAGCGAGATCGACGGCGTCGTTTCGTTCGGCGGTCGTAAGCGCGGTTCGCAGGAGGTGATCGTAACCAGCCGGGACGGCGAGGTCACCAAGACCTACCTGGTGCCGCTGGCCAAATATCTGGTGGTTCACGAAAACGACTTCATCCGTGCCGGCGAGCCGCTGTCCGACGGGCAGGTGTCCCCGCAGGATATCCTGAGCATCCTCGGCCCGAAAGCGGTGCAGGAATACCTGGTGAACGAGGTGCAGGAAGTGTACCGCTTGCAGGGGGTTACGATCAACGACAAACACATCGAGGTGATCGTACGGCAGATGATGCAGAAGGTCCGCATCTCGGATCCGGGCGACACCAACCTGCTCGAGCAAAATACGGTGGATCGCTTCGTGCTGGAAGAGCTGAACGACCTCCTGTACGACCGCTTCGTCGTGACCGACGCCGGCGATTCGAGGCTCAAGGTGGGCGAGTTGATCGACCGCCGCCGCCTTCGCGAAGTCAACTCGGAAATGAAACGAAAAGACCTCAAGCAAGTGGTCGTCCGCGAATCGCAACCGGCTGTGGCTACCCCGATTCTGTTGGGGATCACGCAGGCCTCGCTCTCGACCGACTCCTTCGTTTCAGCCGCTTCGTTCCAGGAAACCACGAAGGTGCTCACGGAGGCAGCCATCAAGGCGAAGGTAGATCCGCTCTACGGGCTGAAAGAAAACGTGATCGTAGGGCACCTGATTCCGGCCGGCACCGGGCAGCGTCGCTTCCGCGATATCGTGGTCGGCTCGAAGAAAGAGCTCGCCGAACTACAGGCCGCGCTCGGCAGCGACATGGAGCTGTCTTCGTCCGGAGACGGCGACGTGGCATCGGTAGAATCGGTCTCGTGACGCGAGTCGCTGCAGATCCGTCCTGATACAAGAACAAAACCGGGGAGTGCAGGCGAATGAGCGACAAGCTCGCTCGCAGGCATTCCCCCTTTTTTAGGTTATGTTTATCCGCCTGCTCAGCATGCGATTCGGAGATGGTGGCTGTTCCCATTATTTACCCGGCCTTTGTATCTTGTCGTATCCATCCCTGGAATATCACCGTATGTGTGAGCAGTAGACACGATTTAGCGAGGCCCCAAAACCATGAAATCAGATACAAAGGCCTGCCCTGCTTGCGGCGAAACCATCAAAGCGGCCGCTTTGAAATGCCGATACTGCCATGAAGATATTGAGGCCTTTGTGGCGGCGCGCGAAGCGCGCAAGGAACGGGTGGTGTTTGAAGGCTGCTCGGCAGCCATGTACTCACTGGGCCGGGTGTGCCTCGCCGTCCTCACCCTGGGCATCGCCTGGGTCGTATTCAAGATCAAGGCCGTAACAACAAAGTACACCTTCTCCACCCAGCGCATTCAGATCGAAACAGGCGTTTTCTCGAAGAAAAAGTCGATCGTCGAACTCTTCCGAGTGGACGACTTTGACCTGGAGTACCCGTTCAGCATGCGCATCCGGGGGTATGGCTTCATGCGCGTTCGCTCCTCCGACCGGGAAACACCAGATATTATCATCAAGGGGCTTCGGAATATCGATGAGGTTTACGAAACCTTGCGAAAGGCCACTCTGTTCGAGCGAGAACGCCGTGGCGTCACCGTCTGGGCCAATGCGTAAGGTCAGCTATTTATGGATGTTACGCAGCCTGCTGAATGATAGCATCTAATGCATAGTCTCGATACGATGCAGGGAAATGATGGCTGTTTGTAGCAGCGTTCAATGCCTGCGAGTCATTTCCGACCTCCGGCGGCAACTACCCCCGGATGGTGTAGATGACAGCCTGGTTGAGTGAGTCGCTGTGGCTGATGTCGTCGAAGAGTAGGTCGATGACCGGATACGACGCGCAGCTTTGATGCGTGAAATGCCACCAGCGGTCGTCGGACGCTCTAAATCCCTCCTCCTCCATGGTGGTGCGAAGGAAGGCCCGGTTCCTTCGGACAGAAGCCGGCAGAAAAGGGTAATCCACGTGGGAGCGGGTCGATAAGACGCCGTATTCGGTCGGCATGTCGAGCGGTTCGCCGGAGGAGGACTGGTAGAATGACATGCTGATTCCAGTTCCGCGATTCTGGCAGGATCCCGCAAGGGGGTCATCGAAAAAAACGCGTATCGAGTCGGGCAGGCTGTTCCAGATTCCGTGGGTGATTCGCCAGGGGCGATAGGCGTCATAGATCACGAGGCTGTATCCCATTCGGCGGACCTTTTTCTGAATACGAAACAACGCTTCGGCGACGGGGGGCTGCAGCAAGGCCCTGGCCTCGTTATAAAGAGGCCGGCCGAATAGATTGTCTTCAGCAGCGAGCGGCATGTCGATATTCAGAAGCGGATCGACCATCGTCAGGTCCACGAGCTGCGGCGACTCCTCGGTATCGACAGCGTCGGGAAACACCTCCCGAGCCGGCACGAATTGGACCGGCTGAGTGAACGGCACGTCTTCGTAATGAAAGCTGTACTCGGCTTCGGAGAGGCGCGACATTCGCATATTCGCAAACCGGATGGCGTTTATCCGATTTTGTTCGTCGCGTCGAACGAGGACCTGTTCGCCCCCGTACATGCCGTCGGCCGGCAACGCAAAGGTGTCTGCACTCACCTCGGTTAATGGATAGGCATACAGCCAGCTTTCGAGCGCATATAGACGACCCAGTTGCTCGACGATAGAGACCTGGCGGTCGGGATTTCCGTATGCGCCCAGGATCGGATCGTAGGCGTCCGTAGGCGGTGGGGCTTGAGATAAATCCCTCTTCGCATACAACCGGTCCTTGTATTGAATGGTCAGCCCGTCCGACAGTACCAGCTCACCGTAGCCGTGCCTGTCATCGACGATCAGGGAATCCCCGATCTGCCGCACCCGAAGCCGGTAGCCGTCTTTGTACAGATACAACTCATCTCCGAGGGCGGATATATACAACGGGGTGTCGTCCTCGTAGTACCCGGCGGCCTTTGCCACCATGGCCGGCTCTGGAGCCGATGTGCGGGGGATGGCCGGCGCAGGGAGCTCTTTTTGTTCGGAGAGCAAAAGCCGAAGGGCGTAGTCGGCAATGTGTTTCAATACGGCATCGACGTGTTCCATATTCGCCAGGATGGCGACCCCGACCCGGGCCTCGGGCAAGACGTCGATGCGAGAGGTATGCCCCTGGAAGCTCCCCCCTAACGAGGCCCGCGATTCGCCCTCGAAGTCGGTTATTGCAAAGCCCAGGCCGTACGGCAATTCCTTTCGGGCCGTAGAGACCGGTACCGTCCACATCTGTTCGAACGACGAGGCACTGATGATATACCCTTCTGCGCTTTCCCCGCCGGCAAAGATGACCTTCATAAACGTGCCGAGGTCGTTGGCGGTCGTGTACAGATTGGCAGCCGGGGCATTGCCTGCTTCGTACACGGATGCCGGCTGCGTGCGTCCATCGAAGTGAAGGGTATACCCCCGGGCGAGCCTGCTCCTGAGGTCGAGCCGGGGGGTGAAGCTCGATCGTTTCATATCCATCCGGTCCAGGATGGCTCGCATGTGGAGGGTGTAGGATTTCGACAGCGTCTTTTCCAGGACCATGCCGGCTACCCCGTATCCGGCGTAGGAATATTTCGTAAACATCTCCGGCGGGTACACGACGGCAATACGATTCAGGCTTGCCACGGTCTCTGTGAGTGCCACGTCCGTCGTGTCGTAAGCATGCCCCATGGGAGGTTCTGAGGGCAGGCCCGACTGGTGAGAGAGCATCTGCCGTAATGTAAGGGGCAATCCGTACGGATTATGAGGCTCAAAATCAGGCAGGTACGTGGCCACGGGGGCGTCTAGATGGATCTTGCCCAGTTCGACGCGCTGCAATACGGCAACGGTCGTAAAAAGCTGAGAGAGGGCGCCCCCCCGGTACACGGTATAGGGGGTGGCCTCGAGGTCTAGAACGGGATCGGCATATCCGTAGCCCGATTCCAGCACCGTTCGTTGGTCGTCGACCACCGTGATAGAGAGACCGGGGATCTGTTTGTCCGCAAGCTGCGCTTCGATATAGGTACTCAAGCTATCACCCAATGCGGAGGGAGTTGTCCTGATCAACAACTGTCGATCCACCCAGGCGCGCGCATTAACGAGGACCAGCAAAAATACGATGGCACACGTCAGGAGCACGGACCGCAATACGGGTAAACCTGGCATTTGCATGATGTAACCCTTTTAAATGAACAAGTGATGTTACGCGAACTGTGCACAGCAGGCCGGTTCACGCGGCTTTGCAAGTATGCAAAGCCGCTCTGGCAGGACGTATGCGCGTCCGGCGCGTAACATCTGTGAACAACTGTCGAAATCCCTATTGGCCGGCAGAGGAATCTGGCGTCACATCCATCTCGGTCTCTGCCGATCCTGTCGCTGCCGAATCGGTCGGTGCTGCCGGATAATTGGGATTTCCTGCGCTCTGAAGCTCTTCCATCGCTTCTTGAAATTCTTCGTTTTCGCCGGCGGCTTTGATACCCATTGCGGCAAGATAGGCGAGAATAATCGTACCGAGGAAAAAACAAGTCAGGATGATTCTGGACGTTTTTCGGCTCAGTGGTCCACGTGCAGAAGGCCGATGCTTTGAATCCATGGTAACGTCCGTGTTGGCAATCGATCTGAAAATCAATGGCAAAAATCGGCGTACGCGCCCCGAGCCAGGCTCATCGCCCCATGCTCGTACTAACACATAGCTAATATGAGAATTCCTCAACAAATCGGCTTAGAAAGAGATCCGACTTCACCCCTTTTTTGCCAGCGCCCATTGATGCACCACGTGTTTGACGTACTCGAGAGAAAGTTCGAGATTTTGGACCGAGTTCCATTCGAACCTGCTATGGTAGTCGTGCCCGCCATTGAACACATTAGGGGTAGGAATGCCCAGTTCGGACAGGCGCGCGCCGTCCGTTCCTCCTCGAATGACGTGTTCCTGCAACGCGAGGCCCATTCGGTCTGCGGCCTGGAACGCGATCGAGATCACGCGAGGGTCCTTGTCTTCGATGTAGGATCGCATATTGCGATACTGATCTTCGAAGTCGACCGTAATCTCGGCCTTCGGGTACCGCACCTGGAAAAAGCGCGTGAGGGAACGCAGGTATTCTTTTTTTGCCTCCATGCCGCGGTCGGAAAAATCCCTCAATATGAGGATAGACTCGGCCTTTGAGGCGTCGCCCTGGCTCAGCACGTGCGGGTGGATGTACCCCTCCCGGCCGTCGGTCGACTCGGGGGCCTGGGCGGCCGGCAGCGCAGCGATCATCTCAGATAAGATACGAACGGCGTTGACCATAATCCCTTTGGCGTAGCCGGGGTGGACCATAACGCCTTCTACGCGAAGGGTAGCTTTTACGGCGTTGAACGTCTCAGCGAAAACGGCGCCCGTGCCGCTGCCGTCGATGGTATAGGCCACGTCAGCCCCGAACCGGTCGAGGTCGATGTGGTCGACGCCCCGCCCGATTTCTTCGTCGACCGTGAAGCAGAGGCTCACCGGGGGTCTGGGACTGGAGTTCTCGAGGAGGTCCTCGGCCAGCTGCATCAGGATGGCCACCCCGGCTTTGTCGTCGCTCCCCAGCAGCGTCGTGCCGTCGCTTGTGATGATATCATGGCCGATATGATCCAGCAGAGCCGGCTGTCGCGCCGGGTCGAGGGTCACCGATGGATCGCCGGGTAGGCGTAGGATCTCGCCCTGGTAGTTCGAATGAATGATGGGTTTGACGTCTTTGCCGGATGCATCGGGAGAGGTGTCGAGGTGAGCGAGCAGGCCCAGCGTTACGTCGCTCTGGCGCCCTTCCCGGGGTATACCGGCCAGCCTCGCATAGACGTAGCCGGACTCGTCCATGCCCGCGTCTGCGATGCCCATGGCCTTCAACTCCTCGACGAGGAGGCGACTCAGGTCCTTCTGTTTTTCCGTTGAAGGAACGGTATCCGAGCCAGGGTCTGACTGTGTGTCGATCTGCACGTATCGCAAAAAGCGATGTACAACCGAAGACAGGTGATTATTCATTGTGATGTGCTGTGTGATGTGTCGTGTGATGCGCGTACAGCATGGAGGCGTCGAACTGCGAATGTCGAAGGGGTTCAGAAAGGGGCAGGTCTTTCCCCGGCGCCCCCTTGACGAAGAGCCGTGTATGTCGTTATTCTATCCCACCTCATTCACGAAATAGCGGAAAACATGGCTACTCCACTCCTGATCTCGCTGGCCGTTGCCGGCATAGCGATTCTACTCATCCTGGTAATCGTGGTTCGCCTGCAAGCGTTTGTGGCGCTGCTGCTGGCCAGTATTTTTGTTGCTATCCTGGGGGGAGTGCCTCTCGCCGAGATTGCGGAAAACATCCAGGACGGCATGGGCAGTACCCTGGGATACATTTCTATTGTCGTCGGGCTGGGGGCCATGTTCGGAGAACTGCTGCAGGTTTCGGGGGGAGCAGAGCGTATCGCGCGTTCGATGCTCAGCCGGTTCGGGGAGGACAGAGCGCAGTGGGCCCTGGGCATCACGGGGCTGATCGTTTCTACGCCGGTATTCTTCGACGTTGCGCTGATTCTATTTATTCCGCTGGTGTACAGCCTGGCCAGGCGGACCAAGACGTCGTTGCTGTATTACGGGGTGCCGCTCATTGCCGGCATGGCCGTCGCTCACGCCTTCATTCCCCCGACGCCCGGACCGGTAGCTGTAGCCAGCATTCTCGGCGCCGACCTGGGCTGGGTTATTCTCATTGGCATCGTCGCCGGCATTCCTGCGACCGCATTAGGGGGCATCTTTTTTGGTAAGTTTCTGGCGAAACGAATCCACATCGGCGTGCCCGATTACATGGAGCGCGACACACCGGCCCCGACGGACGAGAAGGAACTCCCGTCCTTCGGCCTGGTGATGACGATTATCCTGTTGCCCCTCGTGCTCATCCTGGCGAATACGATCGCCACGATTCAGCTCCCTGAAGAGAACACGGTACGCAACCTGTTGGCTTTCCTGGGCCATCCTTTCGTCGCTCTGATCATCGCTACGCTCATTTCATTCTATGCGCTGGGCACGTTGCGCGGATACAGCCGCGAGGAAATCCAGCGTATTGCTTCGAGGTCCATGGAGCCGGTAGGCCTGATCATCCTGGTCACAGGCGCAGGCGGCGTGTTCGGAAAAGTGTTGATTGCAACCGGAGTCGGCACCGCCATGGCCAACGCGATGGCGGTTTCGAATCTACCCGTCGTCTTGCTCGCTTTCTTGATCGCCGTCGTGCTCCGGGTATCCCAGGGGTCCGCTACCGTATCGATGGTGACCTCGGCCGGCCTAGTGGCTCCCGTCATCAGTCAGATCGGCTATTCCGCCCCGATGATCGCGTGCATCACGATTGCCATCGCCTCGGGGGCTACGGTGCTCTCGCACGTAAACGATTCCGGCTTCTGGCTGGTCAACCGGTACTTCGGGATGACCGAAAAGGATACGATCCGCGTATGGACGGTCGTATCCACCGTGGTCGGCCTCATGGGATTATTCGCGGTACTGATATTGAGCCCGTTCTTCTAGCCGTATCTCGTCGTTGCGCGCCTCATTGCTTATTGCGCGGCGTACGAATGTCCACACGCCCTGACAAGAACGGATGTAGAGTGCCGAAATGGAACGAGGTGGGGAGCGGCGATCGCGGGTCAAATCCATACGTTGAGCTTGGAATGATGCACGATACATTGCATCATCTCCGCGGTCGTAACGAGGCCGACGAGTTTGCGGGCGGAATCCAGTATGGGAACTGCGTCCACCCGTTCCATCACCATGACTCGCGAGAGTTCGTGCAGCGTGGTATTGCCCGTAGCCGTCAATACTTTAGAGCGCATGAGTTTTGAAGCGGGGGTCGACTCCGGGAGGTTTTCCCGAGCCACGGCGCGCATGACGTCGAAGTGGGATACGATCCCCGATAATTGGCCGTTCTTCTGGAGTACGGGCAGGTACAGGGCGTGATGATCTAGGATCAGGTTCAGAATCTTCGACAGAGGATCGTCTTCGAATACCGTCTCGGCACGCGTCTTCATGATCTCTTTCGCATAAACCGCCCGCTCGAATCGCTGAGGGCGCTGTTTTGCAAGCTCTTTATAGGGATTGCGGGACGATTTGTGGTGCAAATCGTCCTGAGAATCCTCTTCACGGTGCGGGGGGCCTTTCGCCAGGGGATCGACAGGGCGTGTTTCTCCAGGCGAGTATGCGGAAGACAGACTTTCTCCTACCCATTCTATCGGCATACGTCACCTCCAGGTGAAAAAGATGAGTGTGGTTGAGAGAGGCTCCAGCACAGGTGTATGCGCCGATATGGCGCTTACGGGATCGACCTTTCACGATGAAGTATGTGCATCAAAGAAGTGCACCCAATCGTCACGTGCCTACAAGTAGATGCTGTTTGACATTACGCCTTAAAACGGCACTCGTCTTCAAAGGGTCCAGTGTTGCCGAAAAAACTTGGTTGTTCAACCCTGAAAGGCTTCCCACAGGCCTTGCAGATACAGGGCTCCCAGCGCCCGGTCGTAGAGTCCGTATCCGGGCCGGCCCTGCTCGCCCCAGATCATACGGCCGTGGTCGGGGCGCATCGGTCCGTCGAAGCCGATTTCCGCGTAGGCCCTGAGGGTGTCTACCATGTCGACGCTGCCGAGAGAGGCCGGGTGGGGGCTTTCGTGAAACGTCTTGTTCTCTGTTACTTTGACGTTGCGGCAATGGGCGAAATGGATGCGGCCCGCTTTGCCGAGTGCGCGGACGATAGCCGGCACGTCGTTGTTCAGGTCGGCGCCCAGAGATCCGGAGCACAGCGTAACTCCGTTCGCCGGGTCATCCACGAGGCGTATCAGGCGCTGTAGCGCTTCGCCGGACGTGACGATGCGCGGCAGCCCGAATATGGACCACGGGGGATCGTCGGGGTGTATCGCCATCTTGACGCCGGCCGCCCGCGCAACGGGGACGACGCGTTCGAGGAAGTACCCCAGGTTGTCCCACAACGTGTCCTCGTCGACGTCCCGGTACGCCGCCAGCAGGCGCTGGAGCTCTGGCGCCGTATAGGTCGTCCCCCATCCGGGCAGGGCGATCGTGCCTCCGGAAAAGTCGAGTCGATCCAGCGCTGACTGGCTGAAGTGTAATGCCGTAGAACCGTCCGGGGCGGGCAACTCCAGGTTCGTCCGAAACCAGTCGAATACCGGCATGAAGTTGTAACACAACACGGGGATGCCGGCGTCGCCCATGTGCTGCACGCTCTGGCAGTAGGTATCGATGAGCCGGTCCCTCTCCGGCAACCCTAGCTTGATCGCCTCGTGGACGGGGATGCTTTCCACGACCAGAAACTGCAGGCCGGCGTTCTCGACGAGGCCCTTGAGGTCCTCGAGTCGATGCCTGGGCCAGACTTCCCCCGGGGCGATATCGTACAGGGCACTGACGATACCGGTCATTTTGGGGATCTGCCGGATATGGGAAAGCGGCACCGGGTCCTCGGGGCCGTACCATCTGAAGGAGAGTTGCATGGCTGCTGGCTGCTGATTGCTGGAGGCCATAATACGAGATTCGGACTTCCGGGTTCTATTCAGATCATCATGAAGTGCGGGTTTTGAAGCCACGATTCTAGAAAGAGCGGATCGGACACGTGGTACTGGTAGGGGCCGTTCACCGTGCAAAGTTTACCTTTCAGCTTGCGCAACCGGTATGTATACAATCTCTTGTTCTCCGTGATGCGCCCGGGGGTCAGGTAGCCGCAATAATCGACGAGGCCATCGTATTGCTCTGCGATATTCAGGATAAGGCCGCCCAGCAGCAAATGATCTGCGCGCGACTCTTCGTAGGCGCCGACCGTGAAGGCGGAGGCCGGGCGCCAGCCGAAACAGGTGCAGATCGAGCGAGCCTCACGCTCGTCGATTTCCTCGTCGCTGGCGTAGAAGCTGATGAAGAGGCGTCGGATGGGGCCTCTGTACTTGATGCGAAGCGCTTTGCCGTTGTCGATCCAGAAATCCCATCCTTCTTCGTCAAAATAGCCGTCCTCGACACGGTGACAGAATTTACGCAGCCCATAACCGAGGGCGTTGCGCTCCTGCTCAGTGAGGGGTTTTCGGAGCAATATGCGTGCTCGGAGTCCCATTACCGCTGCTTCTGTCTGTTCCTGCTAGTGAATGGATAGATAGCTGACGGTCTTTCAACCTATCTGAAAGGATCAGCGGGAAGATGTACCGGTTCGAGGTGGGCAAATGTTCGATGACGAGTCCCATCAGGCACGAGGTACTGTACACGTAGACAAACGATAGATCTGTAAGTAATTCTTCTACTATGGGTCGTTCCTGATCGTGTCTATTCCTGAATCAGGCGGCAATCTATTTGCGGGGGCGGTACGGGGCGTGACTACCGGGCCTTTTCGATGCATCGACGCCGTTCACGAGTAGGCGACAGGCTCCTTGAACGTGCACCAGGGCTCCTCCCGGCATACGTCGACGAGGGCCGGCCCCTCGGCGTTGGCCGGGCCGAGGATGGCGAGAAAAACGAGCGGCTCGTCGAAGGGATTGTACGTGCCGTGCACGATGCCCTCAGGGATGTGCGCGATCTCACCGGGGTGGAGGACGCGATGCTCCTCGTCTACCCACTGTTCGGCCTGCCCCGAAAGGATGTAAATGATCTCTTCCATCGTGGGGTGGGTATGAAACTGGTGCGCCTTTCCCGGCAGCATGTGTACGCGGACGAGCAACAGGTTCTCGGCTTCAGTCAGGCCCGGCCGGCTCATCCAATGATGCGGCCCCCAGGGCACTTCCTCGACCTGGACATCATTTCGGGTGATGAATCGTAACAATTCAGAAGAGGGTCTATTCATAGCGGGCAAAGATGTTATGCGATGGATATCTTCGATGGATAACAGGCTCTAAATACGTCTCCCCTCCGAATAAGGCAAGCAGGTTCATCATGCGTCTATGGAATTCGCTATTGACCCAGATAGCCCTCGGGCTGGTCGGCGCCCTCTGTATGTCCATGGCCCATTCCGTTTTGGCGCAGGACCCGCTCTCGTACGACTACACACTCAAAGCCAGAAATCTACAGCCTGCGGACTACGGTATCGACGCCGCTACGTGGGAGCAGGCCCTCCGCTACTGCAACAGCCGGCTGGCCTCCAACGAAAGCGACCTCGAAGCCCGGCTCTTGCGTGCCGTCGGATACCGCGAACTCGGGATCCGCAGGGCGTTGCTCTTGCGCCAGCGGGATTGGAAACGGAGCACAAACGATTTCGAGATCATTCTCCAGCAAGACTCCCTGTTCAGAGATGCCCTCCTTCAATATGCTCGCCTCAAGCGGTATCAAGGGGAATTCGATCAGGCGTTTGCCCTGATGCATCGCCAGATGGATCTCAAAGGGCCTTCCCCTCATGGGATGGCTTCCCTTCTACGGCTGTATCGCCAGTTCATCGTCGAACAACCGTCTGATGAGGTGAACGCCCGGTTAGATCGCCACCCCTCAGACTACGCCGCTTTTGCAACCGGGGAACTGCTGCGAACGAAGGATCAGCCGGCACAGGCAGACCGCGTATACCTGGACCTGTTGCGATCGGCGACTACCCTGCGGGTTCAACCGATATGGCTTGCCCGGGCCCGGGTCTCTTACGCCTCGGATCGCCCCGGCAACGGTCAGGACTACGTGATGGAAGCCATCGAGGCCATCGAAGACGGGCTCGATGCGCGCCTCGTCCTCGAAGATTTTAAATACATCCTGACGGACGCCGAGCTGGACGAGTACCTGGAGCTCGACCGGGCCCGCGCGACAGGGACGGCGTACAGGGCTTTTTTTATCCGGCTGCTGGACAGGAGAAACCCTCTACGGGCCGAGGACCTCGATCTCCGGCTCGAGGAGCACTACACCCGGCTGCTGCACGCTGAGGCTCAATTTGCGCAGTATGGCGCGCGCGAAGCATCTCGGGTGATACGGAATACTCAACCGTATAATACAGCGTATCGGGATTTCCCGGCGGCGTACTGGTTAAACGGGGAGCTCGGAGATCGAGGCCTTATCTACGTCAGACACGGCGAACCGGACGATAAGGCGTTGTCGGTATCCGATAAGACTCCGTTCATCGAATCCTGGCGCTACTGGGATCCGGCGCTGACGTTTCACTTTGAGGGACATAGCGGTCTCGGCGTCCTGATCCCCGTGCTTCCTTTGGACCTCGATGTTCTGGAAGCGCGCGAAATATGGGGAGGGGTTTACGTTCGCCTCACGCGAGCCCTCCGCGATAAACAACGGCATCGTTCGACCAGCAGAAGACGCGAAAATGACCTGGACCTGTTTTCCTACAACAATGAACTCTTTGATCAGAGCCTCGACGATGTGTATGATGGGCTGTCCTCGGATCGTTATGAGTGGCCCGAAACCATCCAGCATATCGACATCCCTTACATGGTGGCTGCGTTTCGAGGTGAAGAGGACGGCACTGCGATCGACAGTACGGTGGTGGACGTGCACTTTGCGATCCCGTTAGGACAAATCGCGCGCGACATGGAGACCGTTTCGGGCAGGCTGACGCTGGACGTGGGGCTCGCCGTACACGATACCCTCTGGAATCGGGTTCACGCGACGCTGGAATCTCGCTCGGCTCCGGCGACCGACGACCCGACGGCCGGCGCGCTCGACCTCGTTCGGTTTACCGCACGCCCCGATACCTACTACGTCAACCTGCACGTTGGTATCGATGAGGCGAACCGGATGGGCTCGTACCAGTTCGGGTATCAGGTCCCCGATTTCAGCTCGGACGAGCTCGCGATCAGCGATATCGTTCCCGCTACGCAGGTTCGCCCCACCACGGAGGAAGGGCGATACATCAAAAACGGGTTGTATATCCAGGCCCATCCGACCGGCTCATTCGATAAACAGATCCCGCTTCATATCTACTTCGAAATCTATAACCTGACGTTTTCGAGCGAGGATGCGACGACTTATACGATCACGTATGCCTTTCAAGAAGACCCACAACACAGGAAGAGGCGATGGTTCCGACGGCGAAGGGACAATGCCTTTTCGGTTTCGTTCGACAGGGCCGGCGAGGAGCGGTCGACGGTCGAGTACGGCGAGCTCGACGTGCGCGAAGTCGACGAGGGGACCTATACCCTGGAGGTTACCGTTACGGATCGAAACACCGGTCGTTCGGTCTCGGCCTCACGCACCATCGAAATAGACGATGCACGGTCTACACATTAAATGCCTGTACATTAAATGCCTGCACATTGAATGCCTGTACATTGAATGCCAGGGCCGTACCCCCGGTGTGCTATGCACAGTTCGCGTAACTTCACTAAATGATGACCAGCGGGTTGTCTAAAAACAGATTTCGCAACTCTGGGGGCAGCCCGAAATACCGATCCGTGAAGCCGTCAATTTCGTCGCGGGTCTTCGCCGAAAGCAGTTCGGTCATCTCGTCGATCACGTCTCCACCGATGGCGTACGGTTGTATTCCGGGGACAATGGCGCCCCCTCTGAAGAAGCCCACGATCTGGTACTCGCGCAGCGCATGAATCGGCGTTCCTTTGATGGCGCAGGTCGACAACCCCGCTTCAGGGTCATCCGGCGAAGAATACGTGGGGTTGCCGGGCCGTAAGGTGGCCTGCACCCATTGGCTTAGATAATTCTGAATCCGATGTATCGATTCTCTGGAGATCTGGTCCTGAATTTTCGCGTAGCACTGAAGGCAGATCGCGTATTCGAATACGGTATCCCTGGCCGAAAAGTCGGGATAGGTGCGGAACGCCTTTTCGACAAAGTATTCGCGGCCCGATTCCAGGAGCGACACGTCGCACACCTGGCAGCGCTGAAAGGGTGCGTTGTCTTTGTCCGAAAAAAATACGGACGGGATGTCGGTATGGCCGTTGGTCGACTCCAAAACGTGCCCCGAGAAATTGTACTAGGTCGTTGTGCTAAGAGTGTGAATAATGCCCCGCGTGCTCCGAAGAATCAATCCAACAACGAATCGATACAAACGAATCGATACAAACGAATCGATACAGCGGAGGGCCGGGCCGCTGAAGGCAATGTACCCTGCCCCGGTTTCGTTTCAAAACATAACATCACAATGTATTACGTCGCAAATGAAATCCGGATTCACGCTTTTTTTTTGAAACAAACGACCGATCGCTTCAGCCAGGGCATGCGCCCCAGTGAAGGGATAGAGCGGGGTAGAAGAGGCGTCAACGGTCGAGGAGCGTCCAGCAGTACAACAACATGCGGGGCAGGTGAAAAGGGCCTTTCCAGAGGTTGCCCTTCAGCGAAACGGACAGCCGCCCATCCCGGTGCAGGTACCCGAACCACTCTCCGTACTCAGGGTCCGGAAAATGGGAAAACGACCAGTCGTGGACCTTCGTGTGCCAGCGGGCAAAGTGTTCGGCTCCGGTAACGTGGTGCGCGAGAAGCGTAGCGATGATAGCCTCGTTGTGCGGCCACCAGAATTTCATGTCGTGCCAGTACTCCTGAAGGGGGAGGTCGTGCAGGTCGCGAAAATACAAGATGCCCCCGTACTCGTCATCCCACCCGCGTGGCCACATCCACTCCAGGATGCGCCGGCCCGTTTCAACGAGCGCGGCATCATTGCCGCGGACGGTAGCCTCGTGCAGGATGAACCACGCCGCTTCGAGGGCATGCCCCGGATTGAGGGTTCTCCCGTCGAAGTGATCGATGATAGCGCCGTCCGGCGCCACGGTTTCCATTACCGCCTCGAGTTCGGGTTTCATGAAATAGGTCTGGATGGCCTCGATCGACCGATCGATGATTGGATTGCACATCGGGTCGTCGATGGCGTCCCGCAGGGTCTGGGCCAGGTTGATCGCGATCATAAAGGGCCCGATCCCGATGGACGGTCGTGTGACGGGATTCACTTTGGGAGGCATCAGGCCCGCGGTTGTATGGTACCGGTCGAACAGCCTGAAGAGGCGGCTGGCTTCCGCCGCGGCTTCGTCGTCGTTTGCGGCCCTGGCATATGTTGCGAAAGCCATCGCGGCGAAGGCTTCCGTATAAACGTAGCGGCGTTTTCGAAGGGGTTTGCCGTCGCGGGTGACCTGGAAGAACATGCGGCCGTCGGCGTCGAATCCGTGCTGCCTGATGAAGTTGATCCCTTGCTCGGCGAGCGCCAGCCAGGAGTCTCGTCGTTCGACGGTATTATAGAGGTGTCCGAAGAGCCACGTGGCCCGTCCCTGCTGCCACATGCCTTTGTCCGTATCTAAGACCTGGCCGTTTCTATCGAGGGCCGTCAGGAAACCGCCGTGCTCTTCGTCGACGCCGTGCGTCGTCCAGAAAGGCAGGACATCCTCGAGCAGGGTGCTTTTGTACGTTTCCAGCAGGAGCTGTTTACGCTCAGGGGTCATCATACATCGTACCGGAATAAATCACGCAGGGAGGGAGGAGATAAAATGAGTGAGCGTATCGACCTGAACGAAGAGGGCTTCGAGCTCCGCCGCTGTCATGGATTTCAGGGGCGGGCGGGGCGGTCCGCAGCCGGCGCCGAACCGGCTCATGAGCGCTTTTCCGGTCGATATCCCGCCGTATTGATCGAACAGGCGGACCAGAGCCACCGATTGCTGCTGCAACTCGCGTGCACCGTCGAGGTCTCCGTCGTTGTAGCGTGCCAGCAGGGTCTTGTAGAGGGGGGCCGCCAGGTTGTACGTGCTGCCAATCGCTCCGCGGATCCCCAGGGGCAGGGCGGCCAGGAGCATTTCGTCCACGCCGAAAAAGACGTCGAGGCCGGCGGGGGAGAGGAGGCCGGCGTCGAGATACACGGCCTGCAGCGCATATAAATCCATCGATGAATATTTCAGGCCCGCAAAGTTCGGTATACGTTCGAAGGCCGCAACGACGAGCTCAGCCACGTCGAGGTGGATGCCCGACAGGGAGGGGATGTGGTAATAATAGAAGGGCAGTTCTGGAGCGGAGGCGGCAATCGGCGCCAGGAAGTCGACGAGTTGACCTGCCGACTGGGGTTTGAAATAATAGGGCGCCAGTGCAGAGAGGGCGCCGGCCCCGGCCGCCTGGGCGTGTTGCGCCAGCCCCATGGCGTCGCGCTGGCAGGTATGGCCGACGTGAACCCAGATCGACAGGTCGTCTGCGGCGGCTTCGAACCAGGCGTCGGCGAGCAGCCGGCGTTCAGGGGTTGTCAGCGAAGAAAACTCCCCGGTCGTACCGCAGATGAAGACCGTATCGATCCCCTGTTTGCGGTACCAGGAGGCCATCTTCTCGACGGCGTCGAGATCCAGCGTATAGTCCGCCTGAAAGGGCGTATAAGCCGCCGGAATAAAACCTTTAAACTCGGGCATGGCAGGTTATGAGTTAGCGGCCGGGATCACTGTGTTCGATTCCAGTAGATTTTGAGGTTGTTCGTGGCGCGGCCGGCTGCGATGACGTCGAGTTTGCCGTCCTGATCGAGGTCGGCGATTCTCAAGTCTTCCACGGCCATCGTGTTGTCGTCCAGCAGGTATTCCTGCCAGGAGGTCCCCGAGGCGTCGACGGGCGTGTAGATCTTGACGCCGACTTTCTGGTCCGCATTAGGGTTTCGCCAGCCGGCCACGATCTGGTCGCGGCCGAGGTCGAGCAGGTCGCCCGTAGCGAGAGCGTGTCCCTGGACGAAGGACGTATCGATGACCGTTTTTCGGTATCCGCCTTCGTTGACGTAGACGACCAGATCAGTGCCGTGCATCGGTTCGATGGCCGTGAAGAAGGGGGTGTCTCCGAGGTAGCCGCGGCGCACTTCGCCGGCAGCGCTGAAGACGGCATCGATGCCCTGAGCTGCCGTCCAGGCTCCGTTTTCGAACGCGGCGCGGCGAATGCCTTCCCTGCCGGCGATGTACAGAGCCGGGTTCGGAGCGTCCTCGATCTCGAAATTATGCGTCATGTGCATGGATTCGTCGATGAGCGAGAGGGTCCAGGAATCGCTCGGGTCCTCCGGCATCGAATACGCGAAAATCCGGACGCCTGCTCCTTCGCCGCCCGTATTGCCCCGGCCGTGCAGGGGCAACACGACGAGGTCGAATTGATCGTCTCCTGTTTGTACCCAGCGCATGCGATGAACGGTAGGCTCATGGGGTAACTGCACGGGCTCCCATACATCGGTAGGGTCATCCGGCCTGATCAGGTAATGCACAGATCCGGAGGATTCCTCGTCCGACGTTTCCCCGGGGTTCCACATGGCGCCGACTGCCAGTTCGACGAGCCCGTCGCCGTCGATATCCCGGGCTGCGAGACAGACGTTGTCGCGGGGTGTCAGGTTTTCGGCGATGACGAATCGCTGCCAGTCCCCATTCCGATACCACACGAATTGCTTTTTGTCGGCCATCAGGATATCGGGCCGGCCGTCATCGTCGACGTGGCCAATCGCCAGTCCATAACCGATAGAAATGGAGTCGTCGAGGACATACGTTTCGAAGACCGGGTCGGGCAGCGGAGGTGTTTCCTCCCCGGTCGCCTGGCAACCGGTCAGTATGGCAAAGAACAAAATGAACGCAAGGGACGATCGGGAACGGTTGAAGGCCATCGTGTTGGTGGGTTTAACGGTGATAGAACAACGGGAAATAGGTGCAAGGAGCGGATAGAACATGCAAATACGATTTTCGGGGAGCATGGAATGTCACTGCGGTTTTGTTCGTCTTAGAAATAGTTGGGGATCTAGATTCGCAGCAGCAGCAGATGTCTCGTAAGAAATTTCGCACTTAACAGGCGAACCTTGCAACGGGGGAGTATTTCTGGGGCGTTTGAGTAGGTTAGTGATGTTACGCGAACTGTGCATAGCAGCCTGGTTTACGCGGCTTTGCAACCGTGCAAAGTCGCTCTGGCAGCACACATGCGCATCCGGCGCGTAACATCTGTAGGTTAAAAGTATGATAAAGCCTCCAGGAATACCAGACCGATTCTCGAGACGATGGCGTGAGCGACCATGCATCGGAAAGATCGTTGACTTTCTACTAACCGTATGACACAAGGTGAGGAAAATGAAAACCAAAACTGTACATAATCAGGTATTGACATCGGTAGGCGTGCTCATGTTCGTGGGCGTCTTCGCCGGCCTGACCGGATGCGACACCACGAGTGTGACGACCGATGGAGGGAGTGCCGCGGACGTCTCCGTGCCCGCATCGGCCCTGATCGACGACCTGGACATGTCGAACGACCAGGCTGCCGAGTTCGCCGATCTGCTGGAGCGGTACGGCGAAGACCAGCCAGGCAGATTCTGGTACGTGGCCGCCGAGCTGCAGCAGAGCCTGACCGCAGCGCAAAAGGACGAACTTATCGCCAATAGCCAGGCCAGGATTCAAGAGGGCCGCGAGGAAAAGATGAACAGCCGTCGGGGCCGCCGGGGAGACGGCCCGGGTGACTCGTTTACGTCTTCGCTTACCGAGGAGCAGCGAGAGCTGGTGAACGCTATACGCGAAGGCCACCGGGAAACTATGAAGGCGCTCCTCGAACAAAAGCGGGCGGGGACCTTGAGCGATGAAGAATTCCAGACGCGCGTCGAGGCGCTCCGCGAAGAGATGAAAACGGCTCTCGGAGAGATCTTGACCGACGAACAGCAGGCCGAATTCGAGTCGCTGCGGGAATCCAGGCCGGGGGCCGGCCAGCGGGGAATCAGACGAGGGGAAGGCGATGGTGCAGGGCCGATGAACAGAGGGGCTCGCCGTGATGCCTCGCGCGATCGTTTGGAAGAAGGTCGTGCAGCGATGTTCGATGCACTCGACGTGACGGAGGCCCAGCAAGAACAACTCCGCCAGCTCCGCGAACGGCAGCGTGAAGCGCTCGAAGCGTTGCGCGAAGAAGCGCGCAGCAGCGAATCAAACCGCGAACAGATCCGTGAACAGTTGAAGGGCCTGCGATCGACCCTGCTCGAGGAGCGGGCGGACATCTTCACCGAGGCGCAGCAAGAAACCATCCAGATTCACCGGGCGCTCTCGGTCCTGTTTCGTCCCGACCTGCGTCAAAACAGGGCCGGAGGCTCCCGCAAAGGCATGCGGCGCTTCAATCGCGGCTAGTTGATGCACAGGGCTAGTTGATGCACTGTACGTCAGCCGTGGGCTCCTCGGGGCCCACGGCGGCATCCGAGATTCAGCAAAATACGACGGTTGTGATTTCCGAAGAGGCTACTTCAACGAACAGACCTGAGCGCATGGACCATACGGACGGCGAACAGGAACTGGTGGCCCGTGCGCAACAGGGAGACCGTAAAGCATTCCGCAAACTGGTCGACGCCTTTCAGCAAGACGTGGCCCTCACGGTCGTATCCATGTTGGGCCCGTCGGCGGAGGTCGACGATGTCGTACAGGATACGTTTATCAAATGTTATCAAACACTGGATCGGTTTCGAGGCGATGCGCGTTTTTTGACGTACGTGAAAAAAATTGCTGTGCATCGATCGCTGGACGTGTTGCGGCGCCGTAAACGATTTCGTGGCCGTTTCTTGAGTCGTGATGACGAAGAACGGCGCTTCGATGAGCCGTCGAGTGAGGGAGACGCCGATCTCGATGCCATGGAACGTGCGAAACTGGTGCACCAGGCGATCGATCGACTTTCGCCTGAGCACCGGGCCGTCGTCGTACTTCGCCTCATCGAAGGGTATTCGACGGAGGAGACGGCGGACATGTTGAACCTGGCGTACGGCACCGTACTCTCGCGATTGAGCAGGGCTCTGAAGAAGCTGAAAGAACTATTAACGCCCTACCTGTCGAGTTAACAGGTACTCGGTCGAAACGAAGGCATGAACCCCCCGGACACCATACAGAACACACGATGAAAAAGGAACGCTACAACGACGATTTGCTTCGGCTGATCGACGGTACGCTGGACGAGGCGAAGGCCCGCCGGCTCCGCGCTGAAGTCGACCGTTCCCCTGCATTGAGAGACCGGCTGAACCGTTTGAGAGACCTACAGGGTTTGCTGCGCGAAACCGCCCTGCTGTCCAGCCAATCGGCGGTCGCCCCGTTTCTGACGGACCGCGTGATGCGAAGATTGGAGCCGGCTGCCCGGAGAGACGACCTGACGTACGCCATGAGCCTGGTTTTCAAGCCGGTCATTGCGGCCTGCCTGATCCTCGTGATCGGGCTCACCGTGTACAACCTCTCCTTATCCGCCGACTATGCTGCGGAAACGACGACGGCCGAGGCGATCCTGGCCTTGCCGCCTGTTCATTCGATCTCGGTCTATGACCTCGACCTGTACGAATCGACAGGCGCGATCTCTCTATCATCCGATACGCGGTAGTGCCCATGAATGCACGTTGGAAATCCATACTGATGATTTCGGCTACCCTCCTCGTAGGGGTTCTGATCGGCGCCCTTGCCACCGGGGCGATATTGAATCAGCGCGTCGAAGAGTTGCAGGCCCTTCGGCGTCAGGGCGGCGTCGTGCGCTTCATGGAGCGCATCATCGAACCCACCGACGCCCGGCAGCGCGCAGAGCTCCGGGCTGTGCTGGACGAGTTCGCCAGCCGGCAGATGGAGATCCGCCAGGCGACGTTCGAAGAACACCGCGCACTCTTCAATACGCTCCGCGAGGAGCTGGACGAAATCCTGACCCCCGAGCAGAAGCAAGACCTGAGGGCCTGGATGGACCGAGAATCCCGGCGGGGCCCCCGATTCGTTGGACCCCCGCCGTTTGCACAGCCCCGCGAAGAAGGTCGCCGCCGAATGCGACGGCCCGACAGCCTCCGGCGCCGGGCAGCTCCCTTCGATGGGCGTAGGCCCCCACCCGAAGGAGAGCGCCCGCCCGATTCCACGGCTCGCCCCTGATAGGGCGGAACCAGGGCGTGCCTGTATGCCCTATCCGATACGTGCTACAGGCTGAGGTTCAACGCCGAGAAGACGTTCTGAATCCTGTTGATCACCGTCGTCGTATCGCTTCCGGCAAAAAGCAACCCCACGAGTTGTTTGTTGCCGTTGAGAACGGCCGAGCCGCTGTCGCCGCCCTGGCTCATGGCGCCTGCCATAATCTGGTCGGTGAATGTCGCCACGCCGACGGAGCCGTAGGACACCTGCACGGTCACGTCGATCTGTTGTACCGATCCGGTTGTAAACCGGGTCGTGCGGCCGAACTTCTGAAGCGAAGTGCCCAGCGAGGCCTCGGCCAACCCGCTGATCTGCCCGATTTGCAATATTTCGTTACGGACTACATCCTGGTTCAGCGGTCTGCCGATAGCCGCGTCGACGAGGTTGTCAGCCATCTGCGGGGTGGAAGGTGCAGGGGCGCCCTGGCTCGAACCTCTGCCCAGTATGCTGCCGCAGCCACCACCGCCCCCGCCGCCGCCGCCACCGTTGCCGCCGCCTCCACCGCCGCTGCCCGGAAACTGGATCGGGATAAAATTCTCGAGCGTCGCAATCTGATCCTGCGGATGCTGTCCGCCGTCTACGCGCCCCGGCTGAATGATCGGGTCGCCAATCGAAGCCGCGTTGCTGTTCGCGATGACGTGGTTGTTCGACAACAGAAACAACTCGCCGCCACGACGGACCCAGCACCCCAGCGTGCCGGCCGTCACGTCAATGTGGCCCACGCTGACGCCGCCCGGGGCTGGACGGAAACGCCCCGTAGGATCCTGGAACGCTTTGATAACCCCCGACTCGATGACGTCAGTGGGCACACCGTCGACCGTTTTCGGGATAATCGCAGAGCTGTTGAGTTCGCCCTCGGCCTTTTTTTCTGTAACTGAGCACACGATGCTCATCGCGTCCGTTGCCTGACCTCCTGTCACTTTGAATCCAACGCCCGTTGCAACGACATTTTCGATGGCCATCAATGCCTCACAATGGGTTCTCAGCGTATTACGAAATTCATTTAGATTTTGACTCATGTTGAAGTATGGATAGAATGGAGTGGAAGTTCAGTCTGCCGAAGAGCGAGACAGATAGTCGACGGATTGAACGCGAACGAAATGATACGTATGAGCCCGGGCAGCCAGCAGGGTACTCTTTTTATCCTCCGGGTACCAGCTCTGGATCAGGCGGCTCAGTTTCCTGGCCTGGGCCTCATTCATCGTGCCAGATGTTGAAGACATAGTGATATGGTGATATTCATGGGTACTCGTGCAGACGACGCCCCCGGAAAACCTCAACGCGCGTGAGGTCGTCTGGACGACCACCTTTTTCTTTACGCCAGCCGGAAGATCGGCATTCTTCCTGAATAAATCGAACACGCCAGTTAATTCGGCCAGATGGGCGGGCGCAAAAAGGAAAGGTGCTGTTGTGAGCCGTTCGCGCGTCATCCGGTAGAGAACGACAACCAGCCCTGCGCCCCCGATCCACGCATGCCAGCCGTAAAAAGGCACAACGCCCGCCCCTTCGAGGACGTTTATGGCAACGATGAGGGCGAAAGCCGTCCATTGCGCTTCGGTGCACCCTGCACGGTAAGGGCGATGCGCGTCTCCCCGGTACCCTTCGATGATGAAGCGGACTGCCGACAGGAGGATGAGAAACGACGTGAGGGCGCTCCCCGGGGGAGCGCCGGCGATCAGGATAGCCGTGCCGGCGCCCGTGGCGGCAGCGATCGCTGCCGCGTCGATGAGTTGAACGGGGAGCAGCCTTACGTGCAGCAGGCGTCTTGGAAAACCGTTATGGGCATGCATCCGCCCGTATGATAGACCGAACCTGTAAGGCCTGCCATGGCAGCAGCCGGCCATGAAACAACCGATACGCACCGAGGCCAGCATCGCGCCCAAACCGATGGCCAGTACATCCAGGAACGGGAGAATGGGCTGACCGAGGATAAACAGCAATACGGTTTCACCCACCAGCACCGCGAGGAGGTACCGAAAGAAGACGCCTGCATCCTTTCCGGAGAGCAGCAGGGTGACGTTGATGTACGCGTACGTCAAGACGGCGGCGGCGGCAAGAAGCAGAGCCAGGATGGTCAGCGGAAGCCCGAGACGTAGCGCCAGCAGGGTGCTCAACAATAGGCCCAGACCGATACCGAGCGCACCGAAGAAGTGATAGGAGGCTACCGTTTTGATCCCCAGATTCAGAAAAGGGCGCGGCAGTGATTCCAGGCGACGAATAACTCGCTCCAGGGCGCCGGAGACGACGGTGCTCACAGGCGAATCTGTGCGTTCATCCGTCCCTGTGAGGTCTGACGATCCTGAGAGGGGGAAGTACGCGTTGTCGAGCTCGGAGGCTTCCTCGATGCGATGCCCGTCATCGCGATCGCGCGACGTGGTTGGGTTCGAGCGGTGCGCCCGTGCATGTTCGTGCAAGCTGCGGTGCAAACGGGGAGGGAGGGCCAGAAATGACGGTTGAGGTGTCATATCGAATCCCTGACTCAATGAGTGATGGTACGCGAATTGTGCACCTCAGACTGGTTTACGTGGTTTTGCACGCGTGCAAAACCGCTATGGCAGGACCCATGCGCACCCGGCGCGTGACATCGGTCAATGATCGTCATAACGTACTCCGAGGCGATCCAGCACCTCCTGGGGGCATCCTTTCCATTCGGCGACAAAGGTATTACCCATGTATCCCAGGTCTTCGACGCCCATCTTGCTGGACCAGAATCCCGAGGCGGTCAGGTCTCTGAAGCTGTTGAAGAACCGAACGCCCTGGCTCAGATCCGGGGGGGCGGACTCCGGCCACGCAATATCGTCGAGCAGTTCTTTTTGCTGGTCGACCGAGCACTCTTTGAACGGGGCTGAAAACCGCTTGCGGCACTGGTGGTCAATCCAGGCCAGGCCGCCGCGCATGGGCAGCTGCATGTCGGGTTTGTCGATCATCATGAAGTCCATGAATTCGGGAACGCCGGCATCGGTAGCGCTGCCCGAACGATCGTCGGCAGGCAGGATGAAGTCCACGAGGAGGCGTACGGTATCCCACTCATGCGGTGTGAAGAAGGCCGGCTCGAAGGCCTGCGGGGCCGCGCCGGCGACGGCTCTGTTTTTTTGCTCGGTGGCTGTTTCGACGTCTCCGACCGTCCAGGTGAACCCGGAAGCCAGCGTAGCGGTCGTCATCAGTTTGAGCGTGTCGCGTCGGTTCATGATCGCCTCGTGGATAGTGGCTGTCTAAAGATTGCCTTGCTTACGCTGATCCACAATGTAATCCGCAGCTCGCCAGGCGAGCGCAAGGATAGTCAGCGTCGTGTTTTTGTGGGCTTGCGAGGTAAACGGGCCGGCATCGGCGACGAACAGGTTCTTGACGTCGTGCGATTGACTGAAGGCGTTGAGCACAGAGCTTCGGGCGTCGTGCCCCATCCGCGTTGTCCCGCCTTCATGGATGATTTGCCCGGGGGCCAGGATGCCGTAGCCTTCTTCTCGAGTCGGCATAGGCGTAATAGGCGTTCCGCCCATCGCGTGGATGATTTCACGCGACGTTTCCTGCATGTGTTTGACCTGGTTGTATTCCTGGTCCGTATGTTTGACGTCGAACTGGAGCACCGGGATGCCGTACTTGTCGACGACGTTCGGGTCGATCGTGCAGCGGTTTTCGCGCCGGGCAATCATTTCGCCGCGTCCCGACAGCCCGACAATCGCGCCGTAGAGGCGGCGATAATCGTCCTTGAGTTGCTGGCCATACCCGCCGCCGCCCTTTTCGCGCTTCAGGCCCAGCGCATGGTCGACGCCGTTGTACCGGTGAATGCCGGACATGAAGCCGTAGCCGGGCATGTGGCGTCCGCCCCAGATCTCGAGGTGGTACCCCCTGAGGAAGTCGAGTTTTTTGTTGTCGAGCCACCAGGGTACGTACACGTGCATGCCGCCGACGCCGTCCCCGTTGTAAGGCGGCATGTCGAGGAGTTGGGGGATGACGCCGGCGACGCTGGTGCCCGGGGTATCGGTGATATACCGGCCTACCGCGTCGCTGGAATTCCCCAGGCCGTTGGGGTGGCGCGGGGACGTTGAGTTGAGCAGGATACGCGCCGAAGAGCAGGCGCTCGCTGCCAGGATGACGATCTTGCCGCGCACCTGGTATTCTTGCAGATCCCGCGTGTTTACGTACGAGACGCCGGTGGCCAGGCCTTCGGTGTCCGTGGTCACTTCGCGAACCATCGCGTGGGGTACGATTTCGAGGTTGCCCGACGCGAGAGCGGGCCGGAGCAACACGGACGGGGATGAGAAGTTCGAGTTGGTCGTGCACCCGCGCCCGCACTGGCCGCAATAGTGGCACGCCGGCCGGCCGTTGTGGGGCTTCGTCAGAATGGATAAACGCGAAGGGATGACGGGAATATCGATCGAGTCGCACGCTTTTTTTACCACGAGCTCGTAGCAGCGGGGTTTGGGCGGCGGTAAAAAGACGCCGTCCGGTTCGTTATGCATGCCTTCCTCGGATCCGAAGACACCGATCAAAGACTCAACCTTGTCGTAGTACGGGGCAACGTCTTCGTAACTGATGGGCCAATCGTCTCCTGCACCGTCGATGCTGCGCCCCTTGAAGTCGTCCGGGCCGAAGCGCAGCGAGATGCGCCCCCAGTGGTTGGTTCGGCCCCCCAGCATGCGCGCTCTGAACCACCGCCATTCGGTATCGTCCGCGTGGGTGTACGGCTCGCCGTCGAGCGTCCAGCCGCCGATGCATCCATCGAACTCCCCCCACTGTTTTTCCGGGGTGCTCGCTCCCCGGCGAGGCGATTCGTAGTTCCAGGTAAACATGGCAGCGTCACTCTCGGCGTACCAGATCGGGCCGGCCTCGAGGACCACCACTCGGGCGCCTGCTTCTGCCAGGACTTTTGCGGTCATGCCCCCGCCGGCGCCCGATCCTACAATAACGACATCGTACTCGTTGACGGTGTGGATGTTAGGTGCCTGTTTATCCATTTCTTGCGACGTGTTAATCAGTGATGGTACGCGAACTGTGCACAGCAGGCTGGTATACGCGGCTTTGCACATATGCAAAGCCGTTCTGGCGGGACGCATGCGCATCCGGCGCGTACCATCTGTTAAGCAGTATGATTAAGGGGGTATATATTCCACAATTTCTACGTGAAGCGCAAGACCGACCACACGCTCGGATGCCCGGAAACAACGCCGATAGGAAAGGTTCGGGAAGGCTTTTCGGGGCAGTCTAGAACAAGAAGCCCCGTCATTCGTTAGAAATTTCTTTACAACACGCCCCACGTCTTGCGTACTCTGCACCGCTTTTCTGCTTGTATCGCTGCTTTCTACCTAGCATTTTCATCAACCCCTTTTATTGAAATGCCAGAATTACAATTCAATTTCGATCCATCCCATAATTACCCCATGCATAAGTGCAAGACGCACCGGGAGGGAGACTGGGTGGTATTTACGTGTGACAAATGCCCGGGATACGAACGAAGGATCAACCTGAAAACCCGGAAGATGCGGGTCTCTTCTCCTGAGGATGTGCAAGCATTGCACACGGGCAGCTTTGCCCGGCACGACCTGGGCCATGCCTTCGAGCACACCAACTGACAGAGGTGTTTTGAAGCGGTCGACAAAGTGCGCCCCCCGGCCATCGCCGAGGCGCGCACTTGTCGTCTGTAGAGACGCCATGCAGCAACCGCCTAGACAGGATCTTCTACTTTGATGACGGGGCCTTCTGCGAAACCGGCGATGTCGTATCCCACGCTGCCCAGGTTGGAGTTCAGAAAAGCACAGGTCGTCAGCTTGTAGATGCCTGAAGGACCGCCGTTTCCCGGATTTCCTTCGGGCAGCTTGCCCCGCGCTACGGTCACTTTGGCTTTGAAGACCATCGGGGCCGAAACGCCGTCGCCCGTGCCGCTGTCCTTGGCGACGCGGTCCGAGCCGATCTGAATCTCGGGGCCGGGGCCCATCGACTCGGCAAACACTTCTACGGTCCAGTTGTTGTCGAGCGCTGCGATATACAGCGGTACGTCGCTGCCAAATATTTGCCATTCCAGATGGATGACGAACTCCTTTTTCGGATTGAGTACGAGATTGGGCGAGTGGCCCGGGATCGCCGGGTCGAGAACCTCGACTTTGTTGAATTGACCTTTGAATAAGGGCCCTTTGTCAGGATCGAATGTGCTAAGCATATGATTCTCCTTTTTAGAGTGAACGAGTAGTCAATAGAGGCGCACCTCCTGAACCGTGCCTGAGCACGCCCTTCGGTAACATCCTGCTATCGATGGGTCCAGAATGTGGAGACTGGGACTCGTCGAATGAGCCCTCACTCCTGAAACCTGCTCTAAGGAACGACGAGAGACTTATTTGAAGCCTAATTTGTACTTAAAAAGCGCTTAAGAATGGCCCTGTTTGATTAATAACCGCTTAATTTAGCTCGAGTTGTGTAGGAGGATGTGTCAAACGTTACGGGGGTACGTGGGGCCTGACATGGGCGTCCTGTCAGCGGCAGCAGCGTCCCGTAGTACTTGATCGGGGTTGCCCCTAAACTACATGAATCAGCGAGGACCTGTGAATGGCCCCGATGGATTTGGGGGCGCCATTGGACGTGTTGAATACGGCGATCAGCAATAGCTTATAGGTGCCGGCCAGCAGGGAAATCCCGCCAATCTCTGTAATAAGTTGATTGCTATACTGGACGGTGTCTTTTTCTTTGCCGGCCAGTGTGTACCGGCCATTCTGGCCAAGCGTTCGGACGTAGATCACCACCTCATAACTGAATTCATCGGTGGGAAAATCCTCGACGTTCTTCATGTCGAAAGCCAGCTTCGCCGTGAACGGGCGATTCTGTCGTATCGTTATGCTCGGACGATGCGTGTCTTCTGGAACGATGCTGAACGTATCTACGTGAGGTACCCGCATCGATTCGAGCAAACTGCCCGAGAAAGGACTCGGCGCCGTGAGCGAGAAAGAGTCTCCATTCTGGGGGGCTGTATGGGCCGTCGTCGCGTGAGCGGGATGACGGGAGGCGGCATCCGTTTTTTCAGCAACCGGTCCGTTGGCCGCTTCTTCGAGCTGTGGGCGATGGCTGGCTATGAAGTCGATCAGGGGCTTTGTATTTCGTTCGGTGAAGGCTTTCTTGTCGCTGCTCAACAAATGGACAATCCGTCCCTGGTATTGGTCCTGCCCGGGATAAAGGTCGATCCGAAAGGTCGATTTAGCGGCCGGCACGGCCGGTTCCCGCTCTTCCGCATGCTCGGATGCGGCCTCCCGTTCTGCTTTTTCTTTTTCCAATGCGGCGAGCTGGTCCTTGAGCGCCTTGATATCGCCTCGCGCCTTCTTGAGCTTTCGTTCGCTGGCTTTGAGGCTCTTAGCCGTCGATTGGGCGTTTTTCTGCTCCCTGTCGTGGCTCGCCTTGAGCTCGTTGATTTCTTTCTCCAATCGGTCTATGTGGGCCTCCTGTTCTTTCCTGGCGGAGGATACCTTCTTCAGATTTTTCTCCGAGGCCTGCAGTTTGGATTCCAGAGCGTCCAGCTCGCCGGTCTCTTTTTCGAGCCGGCCCAATTGCTCTTTCACGGCATTGAGTTCCTGCTCTTTTTCCATGAGGACATCCTGCAGATCCGATGCCTCGTTTTTGTGGGCCTCGCTTTCTTTCACCAGAGCCCGCATCTCAGAGAGTTCGTTTTCCATCTCTCCCAGAGATAGAGATAACTCTTGTGCGTTTTCCGCACCTTTCAGGGCGTGCTCCAGTTTTTTGTTGCAGGCGGCCAGTTGGGTCTCTTTTTCTTCCAGCAGTTCTTTCAGGTCCGACACCTCTTCAGAGGGACGGGTTTTGCTTTTTGAGGAAGGAGCAGGGCTCTGGTTTTTTGTATTAGAGTCTTTCATAACGCATGATTGGGTGTACCGTGGTACGGGCGCGATTCTCCGGGCGCGGCGCTCCAGATGCCGATCAAAGAGCCCGAGGCCGAATACGCCTGGGAGCAAGCACAGGGTACTCATGGGGCACTCTGCACATCCGGCTGCATCCACTATGATAAGGGTGCTGGCTTAGCCGCCGGTTAAGCCGTACTTAATCGTCGATTAAATGGCCGGGAGAGTTAGACGAAGGTGTCGCTCTTGATCTGTGAGAGCAGGTCGAGCGTCGCATGGCCTGGCGCCACGTCCAGTTCTGTTTGCAGCAGGTCCTCACACGAGTAGAATTGTTTGATGGCTTTTTCGCGGTGTCCGTCGTGATAGTAACACTTCATCAGCCGGCGGTGGATATCCTCTCTGCATCCGTCTTTTTCGATGATGTTTTTACAAAGCCGAATGGCGCTGTCGAATTGCCTGGTCGACAGGTAGTGCAGGCTCAGCCGGTCGAGTGCGAATATGTAAGCCTCTCTCATCTTTGCGCGAGGGTTTGTAGACCAGTCGTCGTACAGGTCGTCTTCGAGAAATTCGCCCCTGTAGATGCGAATCGCATTTTCGTATCCTCTGACGGCTTTATCGAGGCTTTGCGTCCGGTCGATGTGTTGCGCTCGCTGCCAGAACCGGAGGAAGTCCTCGTGGTCCAGCTGAACGGGCAGGTCCGGATTGATCTGATAACTTTCGTTTCTGAACAGGATATATTCCTGCGTGTTGTCCAGCCGTCGCAACATGCGTCGAATGCCGTGGAGCGCCACATTGAGGCTGTTGCGCGCGCTCTCAGGCGCCACCTCGGGCCAGAATTTTTCCATCAAAACCTCTTTCAAGCTCAGGCGCTTGTGATTGTACAAGAGGTACGCCAGGAGAGAACGACCTTTTCGGGAAGGCCAGTTTCGAATGACGACATCGTGGAGGGCGATTTGAAACGGACCCAGCAAGAAACCGTTCAAGATGGGTTCGCGCAGGGCGGTAGGATTCGATATAATGTGTTGAACGTGAGCCTGTCTCTGATCGAGCTGTTCCTTCACGCCGATTGCGCCGGGGACAGGTGGGGCAATTCGAGACGGCGCCGGGGCTGTGGGAAGGCGTCGTGGTCGGTGCTGGGTTTGCTGTTTCTGTAACGATTGCGGCTTCTGGGGCGCCCCTATGGCTGAGTCGCCGGCCGCCGGCTGAAACCGCTTGAACCATTGGGTGACCTGCACCCAGGGATTCTGCCTGGAGGAATGCTCTCGGCTCGTGTGATCGTGATCGGCAGGTATACGCCCCATACTCGACTCCACTACACTCGACTCCTTTACACTCGGTGCGAAGGTCATCGCTCCTTCGACGCTCTTCGGCTGGTCCCGGAGGTGTTTATGCGACGACTCACTGGCAGAACGGCTCCAATGTATTATGGACTGCAGCTTTGCCAGCGATTGTTCTTCACCGAGAAATAGGACGTTGGTGTTGGCAACCCATTTTTTTGTGAGCAGCCGGGCGTCCTGGAAGGGAGCCTCTACGAGAATGAGGTCGATGGACATGTTCTCTTCCTGGATCTGCGCTTCTGCCAGATTCGAAACGTGAACGACACGCCAGGCAGGCGCCAATATCGAGGCATACCTGTATCGGGACGAGCGCTTGCAAAGTACCAATACGGTAGGGCGACGGGGGGCTATACCGGGTTCCGCGTGTACTTCTTCATCCATGGTTGCATCCAAATCTGGTTCGATCAAGACAGTAGTCATCCTGACAGTAGTCATCCTGAC
>CAZGHT010000044.1:28478-41915 GCA_964525535.1 uncultured Rhodothermaceae bacterium | reverse complement strand
TAAACCAGGCTGCTGTGCACCCGCCCCCTGTGCACAACTTGCGTAACACCGCTTCATCAGCCAGGCGATACCCTGGCCGAGAGACGCTGAAAACAGGACTACGCGGGTATGTTGACGTACCGGGGAGGTCTAGACGGAGTGGTTATGGAACAGGTCGATGAATTCTCATCATTCGAATGGACTCAAGCTCAGGGGGGAACAGCCGGCCCCTCGGTAGACCTTACCCATACTATGGAGCCGCTCGTTTCTGAGGGGAAGGACCTGCGGGGCGTCAACCTGATGGGTGCGGAACTGGCCGGTGTCGATTTCAGAGGCGCTAACCTGGAAGGGGCCAAACTCTTCAAAGCGAACCTGAAAGGAGCGGATCTCTCCAGCGCTAACCTGATCGATGCTGAACTGACCGGCGCTGACCTCACCGGAGCCAACCTCGAAGAGGCGAACATGTCCCGGGTTGGCCTGGGCATGGCCCGGCTCACCCGGGCCCGTCTGTTCAGAACCACCCTCGATTTCTCGACGCTCACCGGCGCCGATCTGGAGCAGGCGGATTTGAGGTGTGTCTCATTGAGGGAAGCTCGCATCAGAGAAGCCAACCTGCGAAAAGCAGACCTGACCGGCGCCGATCTGCAGGAGGCCGACCTCTCAGGATCTCACGTCGAGAAAGCGACCTTTCAGAACGCCAACATGCGGCGCGCCACAATCCGCTATGTAGCGGGGTTCGAGCAGGCCAACTGGGTAGGAGCAGATCTGAGAGACGTCGATTTTTCCGGCGCCTACCTGCTCCGGCGTTTTGCAATGGATCAAAATTACATCAAGGAGTTCAGGGAAAAAAGCAAGATGTCCGAACTCGTCTATCACCTCTGGTGGATCAGCAGCGATTGTGGGAGAAGTATCTCCCGATGGCTCATACTGATTGGTTTTGTGACCCTGGTATTCGGCGGACTGTACATGCACGTCGACATCGATTACGGCGTTCACGAACCGGCCTGGTTTACTCCATTCTACTACAGCATTGTCACGATGACGTCGTTGGGGTACGGGGACATAATACCGCGGTCTGCGATCGCTCAATGTATTGCCGTCGTGCAGGTACTGCTCGGTTATATCATGCTTGGGGGGTTGTTGTCGATCTTTGCCAACAAACTCGCACGTCGAGCTGAATAGCGATGACCACGATGTTTAACTTTCTGAACAGGCGAAAGAAGGATCCCGAAGCGGTGATTCAGGAAATATTTGGCGATTGTGAAGTGCCCAGCTTTCCCGCAGCGGTGATGGAGATCCTGTCCATTTTGAGAGATCCTTCGACGTCGGCGAATGATCTCGTCCATAAGATTGAGCGGGATGCGGGTTTGAGCATCAAAGTCCTGGGCACCGTGAATTCAGCGGCCTTCGGCCTATCCAATGGCGTGCGGCACATCGCACACGCGGTCAATCTGCTCGGGCGATCCAGGTTGGAGTCGATCGTCGTTTCCGTTGCCGTAAATGCTTCACTGCCCTCAGAACCGATCGGATCGTTCGATTATACCCGGTACTGGCGTACGGCCACGAGGCGCGCCTGCCTGGCCCGTCTGCTCGCCCACCGATTGCATCCGGAATCTGAAGTGGAGTCGTTCACGGCAGGGCTGCTTCAGGACATGGGGGTGTTATTGCTTCTGTTACGCAGAAAAGACGAATACGCACGCCTGTATCAGTCCTGGCAGGAGGAACCCTCCCAGGCCCTCGATCGACTCGAGCTCGAGGCGCTCGGATATGCACATACCGATGTGGGAGCCGTTATCGCCCGGGCGTGGGGGCTTCCCGGCTATTTGATAGACGCAGTAGGGCGACACCATGACTCGGATCCACAGTGCAGCATCGAACCCGCCATACAACTGGTTTCCTGCCTCAAAGACAGTCCGGCGGACGACGGCCGGCACGACGTACTGCAGCAGGGAAAAGCCCGATTCACCCTGCAGGAAGAGGAATTGAGTCCCCTCATCGAGAGAGCCTACGAATACGCCTCCCTGTACCAGAATATGCTGGCCGCCTGAGTGCAGCCCCCGACCCCGGGGGCCGCTCGAAAACTCCACCGGGGGAGGCGGGCCAGGGCCGGTTAATAGATGGTAACCCGGTCCTGGCTGGTGTCGATTACCGTGCGCGTACCTTCCAGAAACTTCATCTTAACATTCTTACGCAGTTTGATGAGATCTGCAACACCTTGAAATTGGAATGAAAGGACTTTTGTCATAGGGAGGCCGTGTGGGTGGTAGTCCGCGATTGACCAGTTCATGATCCCTATATCCTCTGCGATTTCAGCAAGAGACTTTGCTTTGTCTTGTGTCATCGTTTTAGATCATTGATTGATGAAAGAGACGGGTCTGGCGCCACAGAGACTGGTCGCACTCATGAGATGGGGTGGGAGCCGTACTCTGGAAGCCAGTATTCTGTGGTCGGTCTGTTGCGTTGCAGATTTAATGCCTTTTTCATCGATTTTCACGGTTCAATTCAAATAAATGATCGTTTTTTCTATCCGCTCACGCCTCTACTGAGAGGCCGTTCTGTCGCTCTTCGTTCATCGAAGACTGCTTTTCTACTGGTTTTTTCTTGGATTAATCTACGAGGTCAACAGATTCATTATGGGTGGTAACAAGGGGACAATAGGTATTCTCACGGGTGGAGGAGACGTGCCTGGGCTGAATCCAGCCATTCGAGGCGTTACGATACGAGCTATTCGCGAAGGGTATCGGGTCATCGGGATACGCAGGGGATGGGCCGGCCTGGTTGATTTGATACCCGATCATGAGGCGGACAACAGCGAAAACTACCTCGAGCTCAAAGAGGAGAGCGTGAATCGCGCAGGACGAACAGGAGGGACGTTCCTTCACTCATCCAGGACGCGACCCAGTACGCTCCCGCAGTCGGTCATGCCCGAACATCTGCGCAGCACCTACACCGATGAAGTGAATGACGTTACCGATGCCGTGCTCAAAAATCTGGAATTCCTGGGCATCGATTATCTCATTCCCATCGGCGGTGACGACACGCTGAGTTATGGCTATCGCTTGCACGACGAAGGGGTCAAGGTCGTCGCCATCCCCAAGACGATGGACAACGATGTGCCCGGCACCGATTACTGCATCGGATTCAGTACCTGCGTGACGCGAACCATCCAGTATACACACTCGCTTAGAACTTCGGCGGGGTCCCATGAGCGATTCCTGGTGATCGAAGTGTTCGGCCGATATGCCGGCTTCACGGCGGTGCTGCCTACCATGGCCGGGGCGGCCGATCGTTGTGTGATTCCAGAACACCCTTTCGATCTCGACCACCTCACCGACCTCATGGTGTACGATCGGAAGCGCAATCCCAGCAACTATTCCGTGGTCCTCGTCTCAGAAGGGGCCAAGATCGTCGGGGAAGAAAAGATGTCGTTTCTAAGCGATGAAGCCGACCAGTTCGGGCACAAAAAGTTAGGCGGCATCGGCGAAAAAGTGGCTGCGGCCTTGAAAGAATTATCCCCGAAGTACAACAACGGCCGGCGTATCAACGTCGTTAATCAACGACTGGGCTACATGGTCCGAAGCGGTGATCCGGATGCGCTGGACTCGATCGTGCCTATGGCATACGGGACGCTGGCCCTCGAATTGCTCATGAAAGGGGTATCCGGCCGGCTGGTATGCGTTCGGGAAGGCGTGTTCGATAACGTGCCGATCGAAGTCATCATTGACAACCAAAAGGTCGTTGATGTAGAAAAATTTTACAACACGGAGCGATATCGGCCGCATTATCACTCCTTTGAAAAAAGCCCGGTCTTCTTGATGTCGGGCGCTATCTGAGCGCGACTTCCACGATGAGAAAGGGGTGATCCGATCGTTTCTGGAACCCGCCGCTGCTCGGCGCTTTGCAAACTATTCCAGACGCTTAGATACGGTACGCCTTACGATGGATCTTCCTTTCGATGTTCGAGAAGCTGAAGGATTTCTGAATGGAGTCGACGAGAAGATGGCCAAACTCATCGATCGGTTCGGCCCCTGTACGTGGACGCTCCGCTCGATGGAGAGTCCTTTCGCGGCATTGCTCCGATCGATCGTTTTTCAGCAGCTCTCTACCCCTTCTGCTTCGGCCATTTACGGCCGGGTCGAAGACCTCTTCGACGAGGGCAGCCCCCGCCCGGAGGTTGTTCTTCAGATGGACGAGGATACGTTGAGAGCCTGCGGCGTTTCTCGCCCGAAAATCGGATATATCCGGGATCTCGCGGAAAAAACGCTCTCCGGTGACGTACCCGCGCTCGAAGACCTGGTCAACATGCCGGACGAGGAGATCTTGAACCGCCTGAGCCGGGTGCGGGGTGTCGGCCGATGGACCGTCGAAATGCTGCTCATGTTCAACCTGGGCCGGCCCGACGTCCTTCCGTCGACCGATCTCGTCATCCGAAGGGGGTTCAGCGAGATTTACGGGTGGGATGAATTGCCTACCCATAAAGAATTGGAGACTTACGGGGAACGATGGCGCCCCTTTCGGAGCGTAGCTTGCTGGTACATCTGGCGGTACGAAGACGGCGACAACGCAGAATGGTAGATCGCGCCGCGGCCGCTCACAACGTCAGGAAAATTCCCGTGGAGTAAGCCGGGGCCGAGAGCACGTTTTCTCCCAGCGTAGCCCCTTCAACACCGGCGGAGATGCCGATCGCGCTCGTGATGGTATAGGCAAGTTCGACCCCGTAAGCGAGATATCGCTGGTTGTTGGCCGACAGCCCACCCATGCCTCCCATGACGCCGTCGTCCCCGTTTCGCAAGGGCTCGAGGCCTCTCGCCCGGCCTATGACCGTCAATCCGGGCTTCTGGAACGTGTATCCCGCTTCCACCCCATAGCGAAACTCGTCGGAATATCCCTGGGTGCGGTTGTTGTAGCCGGCCTCGACCGCCACATACGCCGGCGCCGGGTAGAACGAATGCCCCAGCCCCAGAGACACAATCTGGTTGAATTCTCCATCCCCCGTGAGCAGCCCGTTTTCGTGAGCGTCGTCCCCGAGCGGGATACCGAAGGTGAGGGTTCCACTGATCACCGTATTCCCTTTCTGAAGCAGCCCGAAGCGGACCCCGATATCGGTGTCTGCAAAACCGGTGTTGGCTGCTCCCTCGAAGAACACGGCGCCGGTCTCCCGGCCGATCTGTTTGTTCAGCGTTATGCGTTGTAGAAAAGGGATGTAAGCAATACCCGTTATCCTGTTCGTGAACCCGTACTCTCCATAAAAGCTGACCGTATAATCGGCGAGGGTAGGGATGGAGATGATGTTGCCGTTAGGTTCGTAAAACCGATTGGCCTGGACGAAGCCGAACCCCAGCTTGTAAAACCCAAACCCCTTTCTCTGAGGCCATGGGCCGGCTCCGGCATCTTGAAAAATAGACGCCAGAAATACGAAAATAAGGCTGGCTGTGAGAGTCCTGAATGTGAATCGACGCATGGCAGAGCGTGGAGGCGTTAATTTATACGGGCAAAGCCGAAGGACACATTAAAGGGTACGCAATGGATGATGATGAAGTCGAAGTCGTTCATGCGGACATTAGCCGGCACGGAATACATCTGGGCCCCCGTGGTACTCTGGAGCGCGCCCAGGTCGATGCTCGTCGCATTGACCCGGTTCTGGGTCGAGAGGTACACGTGGAGGTCAGGGCCGTTGCTGACGCTGAAATTGTCCAGGAAACGTACCTGCAGGCTCGCGTCTGTTTGTTCGAGAACCCCGGTGCCTTCAACACGATAAGAGGATCCCTGCGCGGCCTGAAAGCTGCCGGTGCGGCTTCGGGCGAAGACGTCCAGCCTCGCCGGCATGCTCTGGATGCCTTCCGTGCTGGCGGTTACCGTTACGGATCCCGGCCGGACGGCCGTCAGCAGCCCCTGGTCGTTGATGGCCGCGATCGAATCGACGGAGGTTTCCCACTGGACGTCGAGGCCGGTTACGGTCTCATTGCGGGCGTTCACCGGGATGGCGACGTACTGGAGCAATCCGCCTACGGTGATGTTGGTGTCCGCCGGCGAGACGGTCACGAAAGCCACTTCATCCGCGTTTTCCACCACCGTAAGCAAGGCCATCTCACTCGATATGCCCCGGGTCTCAGCCGTGATGCGGGCCTGCCCGGGACCGACGCCGGTAGCCGAGCCGTCTTGCGAAACCTGGACCACGTCTTCGTTCGTACTGCTCCATACGAACGTGGCCGGCTGCGGCATCGCGGTGCTGTCGAAATACGTAGCCTGATACTGGATTTGTTCGTTGATCTCTATGGCTTCAACGGCAGGAGAAACCTCGACGCGCGGCTCGAACAGCTCGACGCTCTCTTCGAGGAAGTCGGTTCCGATACAACCTGACGTCGTTATGCCCAGCACAACCAGCCCCAGGGCGGATACTAGAAAAGGTACGTTCACGGTCTGGAAAAAGTTGGATTACACGGTCTTGCATTGTCACGGTCTTGCATTGTGCGCCTCTCCAGTGTACGTATCAAACGGACACAAAGCATCACGGAGATCTAACAAAGCTACTATTCCTACAATCCTCATGTGTGTTAAACGATTGACACTCCACCCAAAAGTGCTCGTTGGAGACTTAAAATTCAACGCCAAATTGTGTATATAGATAGGATACGGCCGGCGAAGTCAAACCCTACATGAATAGGGAGCGTCATCCCGCACTTGATGCGGAATCCAGAGACCGTTTAGAGCCTATCCGAATGAGGTGTTCGGATAGGCTCTTAGATCAATTCCTGCGTTTTCTGGATTCCCAATCGAGTGGGGAGTGACTGTAATAAGGGATTCGCCGGCTGTAACCGATAGAGGTCCGAACTTGCAACCCGGACGAACCCTGTGATTATGAAATTCCTGATACCCATTCTCGCCCCCATAGTTATTGTCCCCGTAATCATCACAGTCCTTGTCGCCCAACCTGCTTCCGGCCAGTCGGCCAGTCCCGATTCTCTGCTGTTCCAGCAGGGTATGGAAGCTATGGCCGGCGAGGACTATGAGCGGGCGACGGCTCTCTTCAAAGACATTCTGGACAGCGATTCCCTGCATGCCGACGCCCACGCCATGCTGGCTCGTACGTACCACGCCCAGGGGAAACGACTGCTCGCGGCCAACCAGTCCCGGCTCGCGGTACGGCATGATCCCGAAAACATCGACTATCTCATTTTGCGACACCGGATCGGCTTCATCAACCCGAGGCCTCTCGACCGGGCACGCAAGCGCAGGCTGCTCGGTAGGATCCTCGCCATCGATTCGCTGAATACGTACGCAAATACCGAACGGGGGCGCGAGTTTGCCCTGGTGTACCTCCACCATAAGGACCGGCGGCGGGTCACTGACTTTGTGCCCCCCTCTAATCCTCTCGGCGCGGGGCAGGTGGCGCTGCCCGATGGAGGAGCGGTCCGCATCCAGGATCCGTTCGATCTGCAGCAACTCGAGTCTCATGGATACACCCTCCTCGACGTGAGCGCACGAGCCAGAGAAGCGTATCCTGTAGCAGTCATGCACCTGACGCGGGCGCTGCACAACGACCCGCAATACCGGCCGGCGTACGACCTCCTGATGGCCCTCTACGCGTTCTCAGGCGAAACGGATGAGATGTACCGCTGGGCGAAAACGATGCATAGCTTCCGGCCGGACGACCCGTACAGCCACCTCTACCTCGGATACTCAGCCTACAAGACGGGCAGGCTGGAACAGGCCCAGCACACGTTTCACCGCGCGATCGAACGGCTTCCGGACGAAGAAAGAACGGTTTTCCTGGAGGTCGAACGCCTTATGAACAAGGCCCAGGCTAAAGACTTCGCCAGCACGGCGCCCCCGGATCGCCTCGCGTACTGGAAAGAACGCGATCCGCGTTTTCTGTCCGACTACAACGAACGGGAAATCGAACACTACGCCCGCCTCGTTTTTTCCTATCTCCTCTTCAGTGAACCCAAGCTCGACCTCAAAGGCTGGGATTCGGAACGCGGCGAGATTTACGTTCGTTACGGCGCCCCGAAATCGATGTTTTATATGACCCACTCCGTGGAAAATTGCGGGGCCTCGGGGTCGGATTTTTCATCCGGCGTAGGCGTCAATAACATCACTAATTTTCAGGTCTTCGAATACGGAGGGTATCGAATCGTTTTTGGAAATACGGGCAATGCCGGCAACGTCGCTAATCAGAGCAGCGCCTCGAACGTGGCGATTCCTCCGCTCAACGAGTACGTCATCTACAGTCCCTGTGCGTCGATGTATGCCGTTCGTTCGACGTTAGGCGCTGATCTAGATTACGTATTGCGCACAAAAAGTTTGATTCGCGATACGCCCTCTGATTACACCCTGTCGGGAAATGTCATTTCTTTTCCGCATCTCGTTACCTCGTTCAAAGGCGACGACGCGCACTCTGACCTCGTCATCGCTTATGGCATTCCCGTTTCGGAATCGCGCATCCGTTCAGGGAACGAGGCGAGGAATACCCTGTCCATCAACACCGAGTTCGGCGCCTTTCTGGTGTCCGAGGAGCGCGGCGTCGAGGAGCAAAGCCGGTACACGGTGCAAGACGTATATACGGACGAACTGCTGCCTTTTGAAGGGAACACCCTCTGGCCCGGGTCCCACCTGATTCAGGCCGCGCCGGGTTCATACACGCTCTCCGTTGAGTTCGAAACAGATCGGGCAACGGCCGTGGGAGCCGAGAAAAGCGAGGTCGTGATCCCGGATTTTGAAGGGCAGGACGTTCTAATGAGCGATATAATGCTGGCTTACTTCGTCGAAGAGCACGCAGAGGGGGCGTCCCCGTCTGGTGTGATCCGTCGTAAGGGGCTCGATATTACCGCAGCCCCCTGGGCGCTCTATGAGGAAGGCCGGCCTGTTTATTTCTATTTCGAGATGTATAATCTGTCGCGAGCAGCCGGAGGAGAGGCGCGGTACGAAGTCGAAGCGTTGCTCGTAGAGGCAAAAGACGCTCAAGAGCGAAGCCGCCGCCTGTTTCGACGCGCCAGGCGCAACAATCAAGGGGTCGCTGTTCGTTTCGAAAACGTCACCAACGAGCGCGATAGCGGTTTATACCTGATCATGGATACGGAGGACCTGTCGGCAGGCGATTACGTACTCCTCGTCCGGGTGACGGACACCGAGGCCGGGCAGGAGGCGGAACGCAGGCGTACGATCTACCTTCGCTGATGGGGCTGTTTCCCCGTCCGAAGCAGTGCACCGGGCGCGCCGGCCGGGCGCCCAGAACCAGGCGCCGGTCTGATCGTTTGACGACCACCTCAATGCGAAAAAATGTCATGAAGAAATGCCATTGAGCAAAGCCGTATCGTGTAGCACAAACGAGGAACGTCCTTTCTGATGAAAATAGCGGTCTGTGTTAAACAAACACCCGACACAACAACTCGCGTACAGCCGGCAGAGGACGGCGTGAGGATAGTCGAGGACGGGATACAGTGGATCGTCAACCCGTACGACGAATTCGCCATCGAAGAAGCGATCAGCCTGGCCGAGGCCCAGGGTGGAGAAGTAACCGTGGTTACGCTGGGCCCGCCCAGGGTGGAGAAGTCGATCCGGGAGGCGCTGGCCATGGGCGCTCATAAAGCCATCCGGGTGGACTGCGACAGCGTGCCCGATGACCCTTCGGTCACGGCACACGCGCTTGCCGAAGTGCTGCGCCCTCGCGGCTTCGATTTGATCCTGACGGGCCGGCAGGCGGTCGACGACGATCACGCCGAGGTGCCTGCCCGGCTGGCTCATCTCCTCGGATGGGCCTGCGTGAGCGTCGTGATCGAACTGGAGGTCGACGGAGATTCGGGGACGGCCCTCAGGGAGGTAGAAGGGGGGCACGAGCGGGTCTCTTTCAGTATGCCCGCCGTCATTGGGGCCAACAGGCACCTGAACGAACCCCGGTACCGATCCATGCGGGGGATCATGAAAGCGAAGCGGATTCCGATCGAAGTAGAGCGGCCCGCATTGCCTGCGCCGAAAGTACGTATATCGAAACTCAAGTACCCGCCTCAAAAAGGAGAGAAAAAACGGTTTGAGCAGGGTGTGGCCGATGTTCCTGAAGTCGTGCGTTTGCTCCGTGAAGAAGCCCAGGTGATCTAGCGGATCGTAGCTTGCTGTGTGGCTTTTTATCCTCGTGTGGCTTTTTATCCTCGTGTGGCTTTTTATCCTCGTGTGGCTTTTTATCCTGATGTAAAGAAAACCAGGGTTTATGTCTATTCTTGTCGTCTCCGATATCCAGCAGGGTATCCTGCGTCCCGTGAACGCCGAAGTGTACACCATTGCGGCATCTTTAGGTAAAGCTAAAACCCTTCCGGTGGCTGCGTTGTTGATGGGGCCTCCAGGCCTGGAGGCGCTCGCAGACCAGGCCGGCCGGTATGGCGTCGAACGCGTGCTTCTGGCGGAAGATGAACGGCTGGCCACCTACAGCCCGGACCTCTACGCGTCCGTCGCGGCCCAGTGTATTCGCCAGAGCGCTCCTGAGCTCGTCCTGATGGCTGCCACCTTTACGGGCAAAGATCTCATGCCGCGGGTGGCTCAGGAGCTCGAAGCCGGGCTGGTTCAGGATGCGATCGGGATAGACTGGGAGGACCGGATGGTGTTCACCCGGCCGATGTATGCCGGCAAGATCCACGCAGAGGTCGAAGTGGACACCACACCTGCACTGGCCACCGTTCGTCCTAAAGCGTACAAACCCGTCGAGCACGCCGTCGAAGTGCGCTTAGAGCGGGTGGGCTTCGAGGTGAAGGAGCCCCGCGTAGCGGTACTGGCCTACGAACGGACGATGGCCGGCAAGCTGGACGTCACCGAAGCCGATATCATCGTTAGCGGCGGACGAGGTATGCAAGGGGCAGACCGGTGGGGCGTGCTCGAGGAGCTCGCCGGCCTGCTGGGCGCCGCTACGGGGTGCAGCCGCCCCGTTTCCGACGATGGATGGAGGCCGCACGAAGAGCATATCGGGCAGACCGGAAAAACGGTATCCCCGGATTTGTACATCGCGTGCGGAATCTCGGGCGCCATCCAGCACATCGCAGGCGTCTCTTCGTCGAAATACATTGTGGCCGTCAACAAAGACCCCGAAGCGCCGATCTTTAACGTGGCCGATTATGGCATCGTCGGAGATGTGTTTGACGTGCTGCCGGCCATGATCGAAGCGATTCGCGAAATCAAAGGGCACGAATGAGCGGATCGCGGTGTGGGGCGATCTTCATGGCGTATCGCTTCATCGTTTAGTGTTGTCGGTTTGTTTTTCGGATCCCGGGCGCTCGGCATCCAGTGATTCTGAGATCAACTCTGCGATATCGTAGATCCGCAGGCGATCGTCCGCATTTTGTGCCGTGATCCCGTCCTTCAGCATGGTCAGGCAAAACGGGCAGTTGACGGCAACAGCGTCTGCACCGGCGCCTTCGATTTCATCTACCCGTTCTGCGTTGATGCGTTTGTCGCCGGGCTCGTCCTCTTTGAACATTTGTGCGCCGCCGGCTCCGCAGCAGAGCCCCTGCGACTTGCTCCTCTTCATTTCGACCAGGTCGGCGTCGAGGGTGTGCAGCAACGCTCTCGGCACTTCGTAGACCCCGTTGACCCGCCCCAGGTAACAGGAGTCGTGATAGGTGAAGGTATGTCCCTGGAAGCGCCCCCCTTCGATCTGAAGCCGGCCTGTTTCGATGAGGTGCTGGATAAACTGCGTATGGTGGAAGACCTCGTACGTGCCGCCGAGAGCCGGATACTCATGCTTCAGTGTGTTGAAGCAGTGCGGGCAGGCGGTGACGATGGTGCGGACCCCGTACCCGTCGAGGGTCTGGATATTCTGGAGCGCCGTCATCTGAAAAACGAACTCGTTGCCGGCTCTGCGCGCCGGATCTCCCGTGCACGACTCCTCGCTGCCGAGTACGGCAAATCGGACCCCGGCGTGGTTCAGGATATTGGCAAATGCCCGCGTCACCTTTTGAGCGCGAGGGTCAAAGCTGCCGGCGCAACCCACCCAGAACAGCACGTCGATCGATTGGCCTTTCGCGGCCAGGTTGGCGAGTATAGGTACGTTCATGACTGTTGATCGTTGATCCAGGCTTCACGGGAATCGGTAACCTGCCATACGGATCCGTTGTTTTCGATGGCATTGAACATGGGAATCCAGTCTGAGGGTCCGGACGAATCCGTGAGCACCTCGTAGCGGCGCATGGCCAGGATGGGCTCGAGCGGGTTGATGAGTACCGGGCAGGCCTCGACGCACGCCTGGCAGGCCGTGCAGGCATGGAGCTCTTCCGGCGTAATGCGGTCGAAGAGGGAGCGCCCGTCGCTGCAGGGAGCGCCGGCTTGTTTTCCGGAACGAAGCCGGCCCACCTCTTCGGCTCGATCTCGTATGTCCATCATGATCTTGCGGGGAGATAACGCCTTGCCCGTCATGTTGGCCGGGCAGACCTCCGTACATCGACCGCATTCTGTACAGGTGTAGGCTTCGAGCAACGTCTTCCAGCTCAGCTGGCACACGTCGGCGGCGCCGAACACGGGCAGGTCGTCTTCGCTCATCGGTTCGTCTTCTTCGTGACTCAGGCCCATCATGCTCTTAACTTCGTTCATGATTTCCGGCATGTTCTCCATCTCTCCGCGGGACCGGGAGCGGGTGTAATACGCATTGGGGAAAGAGAGCAGGATATGCAGGTGTTTGGAGACGGGCAGATAATTCAAAAACGCCAGCACGGTAAGAATATGCAGCCACCATCCCATTCGTTCTATGGCGGTCAGCAGGTTCTGGGAGGCGTCGCTCAGGAAGGCCGAGGCCAGCGTGCTGCTAATATATAGAACCCCCGTATCGGGATATTCGGCGGGAGCGATGTCCTGCAACAACACATCAGCACTGTTCATCGAAAAAATACCTGCGATGAGTACGATTTCTCCCAGTAGAATGTACAACCCATCCCGGCCGGGCCATCCTTTCATCTCGGGTTTTTTGAAGGAGGGCCTCTTGAAGAGCGTTCTCCGCAGGAGAAATACGATCGTAGCGACCAGGGCGAGCACCGAGAGTACCTCGATGCTGTTGATTACAACCGGATAAACCCCGCCCAGTACGGGCGCGAATATGCGATGGCTCCCCGTGACGCCATCCAGTACGATTTCGATCAGCTCGATTTGCGTAATCAAGAAAGCCACGTAGATGAAGAGATGAAGCCATGCAGGCTTCCATTTTTTGAACATCTTCTGCTGGCCGAAGGCGACGAGGAGGACATTTCTCCAACGACGGGGGCGGTCGCCTCGTATCGCTTCGGGAAGCCCCAGCCGGATAGTGCGCCGGATGCGATTGAATTGGACCAGGGCCGCTCCTAGAGCCGCCGTCAGCACCAGTATGAATACCAGTTGTTCTATCATAGAGATCGTACGGTGCAGCTTGTTCGGGCCACGCAGCCTGATGCCTCGATGGCATCGATAGCTGCCTTTTAGGATAGCTGCCTTTTAGGATAGCTGCCTTTT
>CAZGHT010000044.1:3338-28378 GCA_964525535.1 uncultured Rhodothermaceae bacterium | reverse complement strand
GATGGCATCGATAGCTGCCTTTTAGGATAGCTGCCTTTTAGGATAGCTGCCTTTTCTCGCAAAAGTCTCGGACCATAAAGTGTTGCATAGTAGGGAAGTATATACGGATCTTCAATGGATGCTGATATTCCTGCAACGTCACATCGTCATTTAATCTCATTGTCATTTAATCTCATTACGGTAAGCATGGAGGCATAGAATGTACGGAGGCATAGAGGCGGGCGGTACCAAGTTTATCTGCGCGACGGGTACCGGGCCGGACGACTTAAGCGAGGTGGAACGTATTCCAACGACGACGCCCGAAGAGACGCTCGACCGGGCGATCTCGTACTTCAAGAGGCAGCCCGGTACGCTCGAGGCGGTGGGCATCGCCTCCTTTGGCCCCGTGGATCCCATCCCGGGTTCGCCTACCTTCGGATACATTACCAGCACCCCCAAGCCGGGGTGGGCGCACACGAACCTGGCTGGCCGTATCGCTGATGCCCTGGGGGTGCCGGTGGGCTTCGATACTGACGTCAACGGCGCAGCGCTGGCCGAGTGGCGCTGGGGGGCTGCGCGGGAATTGAGCAGCAGCCTGTACGTGACTGTGGGCACGGGGATAGGGGGCGGAGCGGTTGTGAAGGGGAGGCCCTTGCACGGGTTGCTCCACCCCGAGATGGGGCACATCTTCGTTCCGAAAGCCCCGGGCGATACGTTCGAGGGGCACTGCCCGTACCATAAAACGTGCCTCGAAGGGATGGCCACGGGACCTGCCATCAAAGCGCGATGGGGCCTGCCCGCTGAGAGCCTGCCCGCCGATCATGCTGCCTGGGAGGTTCAGGCCCATTACCTCGCCTTCGCCGTGGTCAATTACGTCGTTGTCTTGTCTCCTGAGCGAGTCATCCTCGGCGGCGGGGTCATGGATCAGCGCCACCTCTTCCCGCGAATCAGAACGCGCGTGGTCGAAATCTTGAACGGCTACGTCTCCGCCCCGGCCATTCTGGAGCATATCGACGACTACATCGTGCCGCCGGCGCTAGGAGGCCGCTCGGGCGTCCTCGGGGCCATCGCCCTGGCGGGCGAAGCAGCGACCGGAAACTAGAGCGCCCGGTGAAAAGTATCTTCTGCCTGTCACTTGTCACCGTCCTACTCGCACCATGATTCAGGAGCAGAGTCGATTTTTTCAGCGGCTGTTGTTCGTTGCAGATGCCTGTCTGGTAATCCTTGGATGGATATGCGCGTACTACATCCGTTTTGAATGGCTAACTCCTCCGGAATGGCTTCCCTTGAGCCGGTATCTGGGCTTCCTGCCCTGGGTGCTGATCCTTTCCATGCTCGTTTTCGTGTTTTCAGGACTGTACGCCCCGGATCGTGCGCAGCGCCTCACGCGCCTCATCTACTCGGTAGCCCGGGCCGTCGGCCTCGAACTCCTCGTCGTTGCCGCTTCGCTGTCTTTCTATCGAGAGTTTTACTTCTCGAGGCTTCATCTCATTATATTCGGGGTGCTCACGCCGCTCTTCATGATTACGCTGCGGCTGGTTGCGCTGGCTGTGTTGTACCGCGCACGCGCGCGCGGCAAAAATATGCGCCGTGTGTTGATCGTCGGAGCCGGCCGGATCGGCCGGCAGTTACAAACCTCGTTTTCGCAATACCCGTGGATGGGGCTGGAGGTCGTCGGCTTTCTGGATGATAAACCGGCTGAGGGCCTCGAAGTGCTCGGCGTTCCCGATGAAGCCGCTCTCGTAGTCGATCGATTTGCCGACCGCGGCGAGCCCATCGACTATGTATACCTCGCGTTGCCTCTGACGGCATCGGAAAAAATCACGCGCATCGTCAACGACCTGTCTTCCCGCCTCACCCACGTCTGCCTGGTGCCCGATCTGTTTCAGTTCAAGATGATGAACAGCCGGATCACCGACGTAGACGGGATGCCCGTCCTGCATATCCTCGACGAAGCGCCGATGGAGTTTCGCCGCTACGTGAAGCGCGCGATCGACATGACCTTCTCCTTTTTGTTTCTGCTGGTCACGTCGCCCCTGCTCATCCTCATCGCCCTTCTGGTGAAACTGTCTTCGCCCGGCCCCGTCTTCTACAAACAGGAACGCATGGGGCTGAACGGGCAGCTGTTCAATATGCTCAAGTTTCGTTCGATGCCTGTAAATGCCGAGAAAAAGACGGGGCCCGTCTGGGCGAAAGCGGATGAAGAGCGGGCTACACGGATTGGCGCTTTCTTGCGGCGAACGTCCCTCGACGAACTGCCCCAGTTCTTTAATGTGTTGAAAGGCGACATGTCGGTGGTCGGCCCCCGCCCCGAACGTCCCGTGTTTATCGAGAACTTCAAGAAACAGGTGCCCGGTTACATGCTGCGTCACAAGATGAAGGCCGGCATCACCGGGTGGGCCCAGGTAAACGGATGGCGCGGCAACACCTCCATAGAAAAACGCATCGAGTACGACCTCTATTACATCCAAAACTGGTCGATCCGGCTCGATCTGAAAATCATGTGGTTGACGCTCTGGAAAGGGTTTGTTAATGAGCATGCGTATTGATCATGATTCAGCTTAGCAATATGTCGCTCTCCTTCGGGGGGAGACAGATTTTCGATACACTCACCTGGACCCTGAAGCCCGGCCTGTCCATCGGGTTGATCGGCCCCAATGGAGCCGGCAAATCGACGCTGCTGCGCGTCCTGGCGGGCCGGCAGCCGATCGACGACGGGGCCGTCGCCGTCAGCAATGACGCCACGATCGGTTTTCTGGAGCAGGACGTTCAAGAAATGCCTACGGACCGCACGATCAAAGAGGAGGCGCTGTTGGCTTTTCGCGAAGTGATCGACCTCCAGCACGAGGAGCTCCGGATCACGCGGCAGCTCGAAAAAGAAGAGGATCACGAGAGCGAAGTGTATATCCGTTTGCTCGCCGATCTGGCCCGGGTTCAGGATCGGCTGGTCGCTCACGAAGCCCATCGCATCGAGGATCAGACCGAGGCCATCTTGACGGGGCTCGGGTTCGATGCGGCCGACGTGGACCGGCCCTTGCGCTCGTTCTCGGGAGGATGGCGCATGCGAGTGGCCCTGGCCAAGCTGCTCCTGCAGCAACCGTCCTTCCTCCTGCTCGACGAGCCGACGAACCACCTCGACATCGACAGCATCGATTGGCTGGAGCGGTATCTGCGCAACTATTCGGGCACCGTCGTGATTGTATCCCACGACCGGTATTTCCTGGACCGCATGGTGACGACCACCGTCGAGCTGTACAACGGCGCGATCACGGAATATGCGGGTAATTATACCTTCTACCTCCAGGAACGTGAAAGTCGCCGGGAGCTGCAGCGGGCGGCGTACGAGAATCAGCAGAAACAGATCGCAGAAACGGAACGCTTCATAGAACGATTCCGGTACAAAGCCTCCAAGGCGAAGCAGGTCCAGAGCCGCGTCAAGATGCTCGAAAAGCTGGATCGCATTCCCCCGCCGCCGAGCGACCAGGCGACGATCGCGTTTCGTTTTCCCGTGCCGCAACGCTCCGGCCGCGTCGTGCTGGAGCTGTCTTCCTTTTCCAAACACTACGATACGGAGGAAGGACGCATCGAGGTGTTCGAAGACGCCCGTGCGCTGCACATCGAGCGGGGCGACAAGATCGCGCTGACCGGTAAAAACGGAGCCGGCAAATCGACCCTGGCCCGTATCCTGAATGGGACTGAGCCCTTCGAGGGCGAACGCCGGCTGGGGTATCAGGTCGAGCTGACCTTCTTCGCCCAACACCAGGCAGATGCCCTCGACCTCGAACACACGATCCTGGATTCACTCCGGGAGGTCTCGGAAGGGCACAGCGAAACCGAATTGCGCAGCCTGCTCGGCGCGTTCCTGTTTACCGGGGACGACGTGTTCAAACCCGTTCGTGTGCTCTCGGGCGGGGAAAAGAGCCGGGTCGCACTGGCGCGAACCCTCCTCGTGCCGGCCAACTTCATGATTCTCGATGAGCCCACCAACCACCTCGACATGCAGTCGATCAACGTACTCATCGAAGCGCTGCAGCAGTATAACGGGACCTTTGCCGTCGTCAGCCACGATCGCCACTTTCTGGATCAAATCGTAAACAAAGTATGGCGCGTCGAGGACGGCGCCGTCCGCGAATACGAAGGCAATTACGCAGAATATCTGTGGCAGATCGAACATGGCACGGCGAGCCGAATCGCCGCCGCGTCCGCTTCGCAGGCCGCCCCCCCGCCATCGAAACCTGACCGACAACCCACCGACGATAAGAAGTCCAGCGGCCCGAAATCGAAAGAGCAAAAGCGGCGCGAAGCGGAAGAGCGAAACCGGCGTTACCGGGAAATGCAGGAAAAGGCCGGGTTCACGGACCCGGAACTCAACTCGCCCGCCAGGCTGAAGGCGGCGCATCGATCGCTCGAAAAACATATCGAAGAAAAAGAAGGGTACGTGGCTGAGCTGGAGACCCGACTCGCCGATCCAGCGGTGTATCAAGACGCCGAACAGGCGGCTGAACTCTCCCGGGTCTACCAGTCAACGAAAGGGGAGCTCCACGAGATGTACGAGAAGTGGGAAAAGATGAGTGAAATAATCGCAGAAACTAGCTAAAGAATTGCTACTTTGCTTCACCCACTGATGTCAGGCGAACTGTGCACAGCATGCTATTTTGACGGCTCTGATATCGGTTTCGCAGACTGTGAATCGTCTGTTTCGTGCCTTCCGAAGCCGTCAGGGAAATACGTTAGCGCGTCCGGCGCGTAACATCCATTATTGCTTGTATTTTTGCATCCTGAATCCACGTACATATGCGCCTATCTTCAGAAGTACGCAAAACAGCACATATTAACCCAAGAATCAAACCCGAGAAAACAGATGAGTGATTATGCCAATCCAGACGTCCTGGTGTCTACAGACTGGGTCGCCGATCATTTGAAGGATGATAATGTCGTTATAGTCGAAGTGAATGTGGATACCTCATTGTATGAACAGGGGCATATCCCCGGCGCCGTCGGCTGGAGCTGGAAAACCCAGCTTTGCGATACCGTTCGCCGCGACATCGTATCCAAAGAAGACCTCGAGGCGTTGCTCGGCGCATCGGGCGCGGACGAGAACACGACGGTCGTTCTCTACGGAGACAGCAACAACTGGTTTGCTGCCTGGGCGTTCTGGCAGCTCAAAGTGTATGGGCATGCGGACGTTCGCCTGATGAACGGCGGCCGCTTCAAGTGGGACAAAGAAGGGCGTCCCTTGACGAAAGACAAACCGTCGGTTACACCTCGCACGTATACCGCAAAGCCGGCCGATCCTGCCCTGCGGGCCTTCCTGCCGGAAGTGCAAACGGCGGTCACCGCAGCCAGCGTAGAGCTGGTGGACGTCCGGAGTCCTCAAGAGTTCACCGGAGAGATCCTGGCGCCCCCCGGCCTGCCCGAAACGTGCCAGCGAGGCGGGCATATTCCCGGCGCCTCCAACATACCGTGGGCGCAGGCCGTGAACCCCGAAGACGGCACCTTCAAACTGGCCGGAGATCTGAAAAAAGTGTATGCCGACGCCGGCATCACCGGCAATAAGCCCGTAATCACCTACTGCCGAATCGGCGAGCGTAGCAGTCATTCCTGGTTCGCGCTCAAGTATTTGCTGGGGTACGACGTGAAAAATTACGACGGATCGTGGACAGAGTGGGGCAACCTCGTCGGGGCTCCGGTAGAGAAATAACGGCCGCTAACATTCGGACTTCCCACCGTGTAAGGGCTGGTCGCCGGAACTACCGATTCGGCGGCCAGCCCTTTTTCGGACTTCCGGCCAGGGTGTTCAGCATAACGATAACGTCGTCCCCCTGTACGCCTACTTGTATGCTTATTCGGCCATTCTGCACACTCGACTGGACATTTCGATTAAGCAAATGGGCGTTATCGTGTGTATTTATTGCATGGTTTGCCGTTTGCATAGCTGTTTCGCATCCACCTGCTGATCAATTTGAATGCTGATGCGTGCTTACCTTAAGGCTTATGACAGAATTGAATCAGGATAAGTGTTAATAATCGAAGATGTTCAACAAGAAAGACATACCAAAGCAGCGCCGGTCCGCTCTCTTCGCAGGCCTGAAGCTCGTCCGAACGAGCGACTCGGCCGGCCGTTCTTCTGTTCTGCCCCCGATCGTTGTCCTCACGATACTGCTGCTCGGGGTCGGTGCAGCCCTCGCCGAAGCACAGGCACAGATTTTCAAAATTCCCCACGCGGATACAACCATCGGTAACGGCTTCGGCTCGTCGGTCGCTATCGATGGAAACCGGGCGCTCGTCGGGGCGAGTGCCGAAAGTGTCTGCGGGCCTAATTCGGGCGCGGCATACGTCTTCGAGAGGGACAGTGAACAGGAGGTATGGCGCCAGGTGGCCCGGTTGACCCCCCAATCGTGCGTCAGCGGGGATTTCTTCGGCCGTTCTTTATCCATCAGCGGAGATCGGGCTGTGATCGCCGCGTCGGGCGCCTTCCCGAGCAGAAATGCCTCGAACGCGGCCTATATCTACGAGCGGGAGCCTGAGTCCGGGCAGTGGAAGGAGGTGACCAAAATTTCCCGCACCGGAGAAGTCGATGAAGGGTCTTTTGCCTCGTCGGTGTCCCTGGACCAGGACCGCCTCCTGATCGTGACCTCCGGCGACCCGATCCGTCGTGCCTATAGCGGGGCCGCCTATATCTACGAGAGGAACGACCAGGGCGATTGGGTCATGCAAGCGCGCCTGACGGGTAGCGGGGACCTGAGAAGCGGGGTCTTCGGAGGATCGGGTGCACTGGACGGAGATTATGCCGTCGTAACGGCCTCGAACTATTACGATGAGCGCCCCGGTTCTCTATATATCTTCGAACGGTCGGAAAAATCCAATGCCTGGCGAGAAGTTAAACATATAACAGGCATTGATGACATCTTTATCTCGGTGGATATTGACGGCAACCACGTCCTTGCTGGAGAGAGCAGAGAAGGCCCCAGGCAGTCCGGCGGCGCTTCCTTATACGAACGCCAGGAAGACGGCTCCTGGATTCTCAAGCAAGTGCTCAAACCTCGCGTGCCCTACGATCACGGGGCTTTCGGCTCGGCCGTGGCCTTTGATGGGGAACACGCCCTCGTGGCCGGTTATGACGAGCAGCTGGGAAAGAGTTTCAACATCGATCGCGTCGTTTACGAATTCAAGAGGGACGAAAATGCCGACGCCTGGACGCAGCGGCGCATCTTCGATGTGGGTACGGTGTCGTTCGGATATGCCATCGCTACCGGGGGCGGTTTTGCACTCATCGGTGAGGTGTCGGATCAAGAACCGGGCGCGGCATACGTAGTCCAAATTCGTTGAACTATCGTAATGGCGGCCGGGTCTTGTGCAGCCGGTAATGTTAAAACGAGACTCAACTTTGAGTGAGTCTCAAAACGAGATCGTAATTTGTGTTTCAAAATAGCCTTATGTACCCAAAATCCTGGGAATATCGTCTTGGCACACACTTTGAAGCGTTTTATAAAATCCACTCAGTCGCTGCACATCAAAGCCGCAGAGACCTGTTCGAAGCGGGGGAATCAGGAGCAAACTGCTTCGAACGTTATACCGATAGCTATCGCTCAGCTATTGTTTTGCGGCTTGTTTTCTGGCCCGATCCGGTTTTCCAGGCAACTCATTGCTGGCATCGGGCTTTTTATATCCAACCGGCATCACCCCAGGGCTATTTCGTTTATATGTTGTTTACAGGTACCCCGTATAGGTAACCCACCCTGTTAAGTCCTTCCGAACATCATGAAGTTGCTCTACGCTACGGTAGCCGTTGCGATTTTATTTGCGTTCAATATTTCGTTTTCTTCGACGCATACGGAGAACGGGTATTCGGCGACGGCGATAACACCCACCCTTGATGAAGGCGTCGATCGTATTGCCCGTACGAGCCCTGATACTACGCGTCAGGCCCTCGAGCGGGCCGTATGGAACAACGACCGGGAGGCGCTCCGTCGCCTGCTCGACGCCGGGGTCGATATGAACCAGATCAACCCGGTCGATGGGTACGCGCCTCTGCACTGGGCGGCCGAAAGAGGGTTGCCGGACGTCGCCGCGCTGCTGATCGAGTACGGGGCGACGGTCGATCTCATGACGCAAAATGCAATTGGCAACGACCGATCCAGCCTGCACATCGCCGCTGAACTGGGATATCCGTCAATCGTTGCCTTGCTCATCGAGAGCGGAGCCAATGTAAACGTGAAAACGGCACACGACGAGACTCCCCTGCACGGCGTTCGGTTTTTCGTGAAGAATACCGAAGTCGTACGAATGCTTCTCGATGCGGGAGCCGATGTGAACGCGAAGACCGTTTTTGGCGCTACGCCCCTTCACGCGGTCACCATCCACGGTGTGTCAACAAATATGGCGTTGCTCATCGAAAACGGGGCGGACGTAGATATACCCAACAATCGCGGGCTCACTCCGCTGCATCACGCCGCCCGGTACGGCCACGAAGAAGCCGTAGCCGTATTGCTCCAGGCGAGCGCCAGGTTGGATGTGCAAACCAGAAACGGGGACACAGCGCTCCACTTGGCGGCGAAAAAAGGGCATGCCGGCGCTGTAGATCTGCTCCTCCAGGCTGGCGCAAACCCCGCTATGCTGAACAAATATAGCAAATCCGCATTGGCCGAAGCGCAGGACAGATCCCATGATACTGTTGTACAGCTGTTGAGCGGCGTTGATGTAGAACGCGAAGGGGGCCTTTAAACCTCAGAGCCGATCATTTTCCCTACGGTATCGAGCAGCTCTACGATCGAAAAAGGTTTTGACAGGAAGAAGTCGAACCCTTGACGATCGACGAGGTCTCTTTTGTTCGCATGGGATGTGCCATTGGCTACGGCGATGACCGGTGTCCTGTAATACTGCGGTCTACGTCTCAGCTCCTGGAGCACGTCGAGCCCGGTAAACCCGCCCTCGCCTTTTAGGTGGATGTCCAGTAAGAAGAGGTCATACGTGGTCTCGTCTGCCTGCTGGAGCAATGCGTCCGTATCCGGTACGATGGTCAGGTCGTAGTGCGGCTGCAAGAGCGATCGCAGGAGGCGTTGGGTATCCGAATTCGGTTCCCCGACCAGAACGCGCTGGCGGCCGGCGTGCGCAGCGACATCAGCCCCGTCGGCGTCGTAATAGTGGGGTCCTGGAGAGGACTCTGGCGGGACGAGGGTCTCGATGGCGTCGACGATTTCTGCAAGCCGTTGGATGTTCTCTCCGTAGTTGTGGTCCGCCATTTCCTCCGGTTTGAGGAGCGGGTCGGGGGGCGTAGCCCGGGGTACGAGCTTGAGCGGAGGCGCATCCGGTTCATCCCGGATCGAGCGCCCCGGTCCAGACGCGGGAGAATGCGTGGAAGGCGCCGGCGCTACGGCCAGCGGGAAGCTCAGCGTCATCACAGAGCCGTGTTCTTCGCCGGGTGTGACGTCGAAAGCCCCGCCCATGAGCGCTACGATTCGGTGTATCAGGGCCAGTTGAAGGCCGGACTTCTTGTGATAACGAGGAAGGTGTGCCGTTTCACGATAGAGGTCTGCCTGATCCACCAGGAAAGAGGCCGACAGCACCGGCCCGAGATGGCTCAGGGAGACCCGACCGTACGTGTCATCCGCCGAGAAGTCCATAGAAATCACGCGCGACTCTGCACCTTCGCTCAATCCCCGGATCAGGCTGCCGAGAATGCGATACAGGAGCATCTTGTCGGCCTTGATGCGAATCGCCGGGTTCGACCGGTTGATCCGAAACCGGGGCGACCTCTCATTTTGGACGGAGGCCTGGCTCCCCACCACGGAGGATACGACCTCCTGAAATATCAACGTCTGCTCCAGGTGCTCGAATGATCTGGGTTTGACTTTTTCGAACGACAACATGCCGTTTACGAGACCGAGCAGCCGCCGGCCGGCGAGTTGCATCAGGTGGGCCAGCTCTGTATGAGGCAGTTCGCTGGTCTGGTTCGTGAGCGCATCCCCGACGCGTATGCTGTCTGAAATAGCATTGATGCATTCGTCGCGAGAGCACGGCGCCAGCGCGGTTGACAGATCGCCCAGATTCAGGGCGGACTCCAAAGCCTTCGAAAACAGGGCGCCTACCCGCTTGAGGTTGGATATGTCGAGCCCCGTGGTAAGATACCCTTCGAACTCGCCTTCGCTGCCAAACAGGGGAACGCCGCTCTCCTGGATCCACCTGTACTGGCGGTCCGCCCTCCTGAGACGATAGGTGTATCCGATGGGCTTGCGCTCGTTGATGAACTCCTCCACGTACCGCTCATAATTGAGGTGGTCATCGGGGTGTAGCGCCTGGCTCAGCCCCTGACCGAGCAGTTCTCGAGCGCCACGACCAGTAAAATCCTGCACCTTTTTATTGGTATACGTGCATTGTCGGTGCTCGTCGAGTATCCAGACCATAAACGGCATATCTTCCGCAATCTGTTGCCAGCTCCCCTGGGGGGCTGTTTGCCCTGTTGCGGAAGGAGCCGTCTGCTCGGGTTCGATTCGCATGGGCTCGAAGAGGCCGGTCGGATCCAGCGCCAATGCTGGTTTTTCGAGGGAATGCGCCGGGCTCGGTGCAGGGGATGGAAACAGATGTTCCTCGGAAAAGGAGAGGTCCTTCCGGGCTGCGGATTTCCACTGGGTGCTGCTTCGAGGGGAGGGGCCGGCGATCCGGTCCTGGCCAGACCTCGTCACCGGAGATGCCGCCGATTCGTGTACATCGGCCTCGACCGGGGGAGGAGAATCCAGGAGCCTGAAGACGGCATAGATCACCTCGTGGTTGCTGTTGAAGGTGGCATCGAGGCTAAGCCACCGGTAAGAGCCGTCGGCGCAGCGATGTCGTATCTCGATGTGCTGCCCGGGGCTTTCGTGAAGGAGGCGATGCTTGAAGGTCTCGATGGCTTCCTGGTCGAGCGGGTGCAAAAAGCCCGCAACGGGTTTTTCTTCCAGATCGTCCCGTTTAAACCCCAGCAGGTGGGGGAAAACGGCGCTTACGCGCTTGTAGTACCCGTCGTCCCCGATAATGGCCAGCATGTCGCCGGAAAGCTCGAACAGGTGGTTGATGACCTCTTCAGCCATCTGATAGGCTTCGTCCAGGTCAATGTCGTAGGCGTGAGAGGGAGCCGGTTCGCGTTCGGCATCCCCCAGAACTCCGCCATGGCGCGCGATGCGCCGTTCGGTTTCGAGTCCGGCGAATGGTTCCTCCGCCTCGTGCCAGGATCGTTCTGCTTCTCGGCGGGCTGCTTCCGCGTTTTTTTCTCGCGTCAGATCTGCGATCTCTACCGCAAAAGATTGCAGTTTTTCTCTGGGATCCAGGACGGCGGTGGCGCTGAATAACCCCCAGACGACCTGGCCGTCCTTACGTATGAACCGCTTTTCTTCACGGTAAACGTCGTGGTGGCCCTGGAGGACGTCGCGTTCGTAGGCGTCCCCCATACTCCGGTCTTCTTTATGTATCAGATTTTCGATTGGGATCTTCAACAATTCCTTCTTGTGGTAGCCGATCCATTCGCAAAACGCCGGGTTGATATCCAGGATGGCTTTGTTGGGGATGATGAGCGCCTTGGCCGTTGTACCTCGTTCGAAGAAGGCCGCATACCTGGATCTATGGACGCCCAGGTTCGTCATGGCGATTTTCGTTTTGGTGATATCCTGGATGGTGCCCACGAGCATCTCAACGGCGCCCTCCTGGTCGAGCATTGGCCGCCCGCGATAAGAGATCCACTTCTCGGAGCCATCCCGCATGATAATGCGATACTCCGCCGAGGCCGACTTTCGTTCGTTCAGCGAATATTGAACGGATTGTTTGAGTATATCGATGTCGTCAAGATGTGTTCGGTCCAGAAATTCTTCCCAGCCGGGCGCCTGGGCCATGACAGGGAGCCCGTAAATGGCAAAGACGCCGTGGGACCAGTTCATCGTTCTGTTTAGAGGGTCGTATTCCCAGAAACCGAAATGCCCCAGCTCTTCAGATTCAGCCAGGCGTTGTTTAGTCTCATCAAACCGATCCGCGACCTGCTTGAGGCCCTGTGTCCGTTTATCGATGACTGTGTTCAGGTGTCTGGTTTCTTCTTCGTATTGATCTTTCGAATCCGTCTGGCGACGGATCAGCAAAGCGATCGCAACAACGGTGAAAATGGCTATGAATCGATTCATCAGCCCACCCCCGTCGGCGGTGGCCGTGATTTCACTCGGCGGGGAAAAAAAGCCGACCAACACGAGGACGCCACAGACGATACCGAACCGAAGCACTTCTCCCGGTTTCAGGAACCACAACGCGATGACCATGCCGATGACGTAGGGCATGCCTCCGAAAACGCCCAGTGACCACAAGATATCGATCATGAAAATGGCGGCCAGCAGGGCGTAGCTCAAGATGCTCTTTAGCCTGTCTTCATGCGGTGTTTTTTCTTCCATGAACACCCTCTCCTTCACTTGCTGTTACGAGACGCAGCAGGATGGTTAAATTGATGAGGCCTTCGTGAATTGGCTGATGCCTCGATGAAAATGCATACAGGGGACTCGGGTCCTTCTCGGGAAGGACTCGGGACGTGATCTGTGTTGTGATCTAAATCGTGATCTACAGTGCCCGCTGACGATGGGGCCTGGATTGACAAGGCGTAGTGACACGCACAAGGGGTAGTCTTGATCCACACAAATAAGGGAACGTTTATTTAATGCGGTGCTTACGAATGGCGAAATCGATGCCGTTCTGTACGATTTCGCCGCTGCCTGGGGTATTCTCTGGGCGCCTGGACGGACAGCCGGGCCGAAGAATTCACTCACGTTTCACTTGACGCGCGGACCGGTCTCGTAGGGGTTCTTGAACCTGTCCGAATACCGCATTCGCGCACTGAGCCTGCTCACATACCGGTTTTCGAGTTCATACTCCGCCCACTACTGAAGAGGCTCCATGGGGTAATTTTCGGGGAGCTCAGGCTGAGCTTTTAATCAGCAAAAATGTCTCCAAACGTTCATCCATGCTGTACGATGAAGGGATCGAGCAAGCCGTTGCCTTTCGGGTCATGGAGCGCGCTCAACCTCGGGTGTGCTGGATTATCGTTAAATTTTGTCACATATTCTATCGCGTATCCATGCGCATGTACACGCAGGGCGACGAGGCGGATATCCTGATACCCGCTCGATACGATCGACTCACTATATTTTGGGCATTTTTTATGAAAAGAACGGTACCCATACTTATACTCGTCGGTGTACTTATCGCTATTCTGCTATTAGCCGGCCGACCCGAACCGGTTGAGCCTGCGGGTGTGCCTGTGTCGCTCCCGGTGGAGCTCGATGCGTATTTGCAGCAGGCTGAGTCGTCGTTCGACGATATCGTTCCCGGCGCGGAGAAGGTCATTTATTGGGCGGATTCCAGCAGGCAGAGAACGCCTCGGTCCATCGTGTATCTCCATGGGTTTTCGGCAAGCCGGCAGGAAACGGCGCCGTTGAGCGATAGCCTCGCCCGCCGCTGGGGGGCCAATCTGTATTATGCCCGGCTGACGGGGCATGGCCGGTCAGACGACGCCATGGGCGATGCCGATGTTAACGACTGGCTGTATGACGCCCGCGAGGCCCTGGAGATAGGTCGGCGAATCGGCGAGCGGGTCGTGCTCGTCGGTACGTCTACGGGAGGGACCCTCGCCACGTGGCTGGCGGCCCGGGCCGATTCTGACGACCTCGAAGCGCTCGTCTTGCTTTCCCCCAATTTCTGGCCGAAAGCCGACGGCATTGAGATGCTGCTCTGGCCCTACGGCGCTTTTCTGGGCCGGATAGCGGAAGGAGAATACGTCGAATGGGAGCCGACCAACGAAGGTCACGCCCGGTACTGGACGAATCGATATCCTATCGAAGCGGCCGTAGAAATGATGAGGCTGGTCAACTATGTGAATACGCTGGACCTGAGCACGATGTCCGTGCCTACGCTGGTCATCTACTCGCCGGAAGACCGCGTGGTCGAACCGGAATACGTCATATCGACGTTCGAGGAAATCGGTTCGCCGAGGAAATTGCTGGTCGCGGTCGACGAGGTCGAAGCCGACAACAACCACGTCCTGGCCGGCGATGTTCTGTCCCCGGGGGATACCGAGCGCATCGCTGCCTATATCCAAGAGTTCGTGGGAGGTGAATGACCGCCTGCTCGGGCTACCTCCGAACCACGAGGCGCCTCGAGGTATGCCCGGCCCGGGTAATCAGTTCTATCAGGTAGCACCCCGAAGACAGGCCCTGGCCGGACAGGCGGACCTCGTGCCGGCCGGCTCGCTCGGTTCGATCCACCAGAGTCCGCACCCGACGCCCCAGGAGGTCCGTGACGTGCAACGAGACGCGATCCGCGCGGGGGAGGGAGTAGATCAGAGTTGCCGAGCTGCGAAACGGGTTGGGGAACGGGGGCGTCAGGGCCGGCGCCTCTGCCGCGGATGGATGCGCTAAAGCAGCGACGGAGGCCCTCGCGCCTTCGTTGATCCGTATCGTTGACTCGAAAGGGGTGAACTGCCCGGATTCGTTTTGGACCGAAAGCAGCGCTCCAGAAGGCAGCGCCGTGGCCCCGGCCATGGTTATGTGCATGCGTTTCCGGTTCAGGCGATGCTTCACGATCCAGTCTGGAGGAAGGTCCAATACGTCCAGGGAGGGCGCCGCCATCGAGTCAGGGAGAGATAACGTGAGTTCGAGAGCGTACACGGGCAGGCCGTCCGTCTCGCGCCATTCCAGGCGCTGCGCTGCGCCGCCTCCCGAATGCGAGGCCGGCGCCCAGTGAAAAGCGTTGTGCGCTTCGTGGGGTAAGAACGACACCGGACGGCTTTGCTTCCCGGCCCCGTCGCAACCGTCCTGCCGCGGGAAGCAAGCGCGCATTCCCAGCAGAAATTGCAGGATCAAGGCGGCGTCGTAGGCCGAAACGAGGCCGTTACCGGAGACGTCGGCGGCATCGAGCTGATCGCGGTCCAACAGGATCCGGCCTACCAGATATTCCAGGATCAGGATGGCGTCTGCGAACGAGACCACGCCGTCGCTGCTCGCGTCGCCCGGCAACACCGGAGAAACTACCGATAGGGTCCCGTGAACGACATCGACCGGGCGTTCCATCTCGTTGATACGGACGTTCGTCGCCTCGATCGGTGACGCCCCCGTTGAATCTCCGCTCGAAAAGAGGATTTTAGTGAGAGGCAACCTGACCGGGGGAAGGGACGCGCTGGTTGCAAAAGATAGGTGTACCACCCCGGGTTCGATGCGATGGTCTACAAGGCGGTTGCGATCCGCGAGCAAGGTGTTGCGGCTTTCGAGCCCCAGGGCCGTAATGAGTTCCGGCGCATACTCGATCGAAAAAGAACCCGAATAAATGGGAATATCGTCGTTGTTCAGCGTCAGGGAGATGGTCGTAGTGTCGCCTACGGACAGTTCGCCGGTTTCGACGAACAGCTCTACCGGTTCTCGAGACGGATCGTGCTGCACGACGACTTCGCCCGTGGATGCTGCAACCGGTGGGTCGCCCTCGTTCAGCGAAAAGGAATCGAAGGCCATGAAAACGGCTCCCTCGACGCTCCGGCTTCGGAAAGACAGGCGAAGGAGCATGCCCTGAGGCCGGAAAGGCAGCTCTATCGCGGCAGCCACCTCGACGACGCCCCCGCGCTCCCGGTTGACGTTGAGCAACGCACCCTCGCTGATCGTGTTTTCCTGTATGACGGCGTCCAGCTCAATCATGGAGACGTCGTAGGAAAGAACGAAGTGATACGCATAGATCGAGGCCAGGGTGTCTGCAGTCAGATATACAGGGACCTCGAAGGGGGTGTCGGGCGGGACGCGCACCGGTCCCGTTCGGACCCACGATTCCGGGAGGCGCTGAGCATCGTCCTGGCCGTGAGCCGGCGATGTATAACAGACGGTGAGTACATCCATCGAGAATACGACGAGCAAGAAGAAGTATCGCATATCATTGACCAGACGAAGGGAGTTCGATCAGATAGACGATTGTTCCTGCTAAAACATACCCTCACCCTCGGGGTTACCCGATGAAGGACGAAGCGCCCAGGACGAGCCGTTCTGCCTCGCGGAGCAATGCTGCTTTTCCGTGTACATCCAGTTCGACGGGAAGTTGGGCCACGCCGATGAGCCGTCGCATGATCTCCACGCCGGCATACTGCAGGGCCATGTCCGGCTGAAAGGATGGGGGCGGCTCGTAGCGGTCTAAAATAGCGGGTAGGGCATCCTCGGAGCAACGGGCCAGCATCATATGCGCCATGAAGACACCCACGTCGAACTCGGCATCGCCGAAAAAGCCGAACTCGGGGTCGATGATGCGGATCCCGCCTCCGGTATCCAGCCAGGAGCCTGGATAAAAATCGCCGTGCAGCAGGACGTCCCGGCCGGCCCGGCCCGCGTTCAGGTACCGCTGCCCCAGCGTCGTTACGGCGTCGACGAACTGCGCGTTGTGTTTGAGCCGGTCACCTTCTTCCTGCAAGCCGGGCGTTATTGCGTCCAGGTCAAACTGGTTGTCGCGAACCAGCGGGAAATGGAAGATATGTTCGTGGTTGAGCGCGCGCATGGCCTTGTTTTCGAGCGTGGCCCGGGCGTCCTCCGGGTAAGGCCCCGCGTGGAGGGCCGACAACCAGGCGCACAACTCCGGCAGGTGCTCCTGGATGCGGTACGGCTCTCGATATATGCTCGTGAAATCCGATGCTTTGCCCAGGTCCTCCAGGATGGCAACGCGGTTGTCCCGATCCACGGCGAGGAGGTCCGGCATGGCATCGGCCACAACGGGCAGCGATTGGACGGTTTCAAAAAAGGCAACCTCGACGAGCAGGCGATCCCGCGGGGCAGCGATCTGCGGGTATTTCTCTACCCAGGGCCTGGACTGCTTCAAGATGAACGACCGGCCGGCGAGCTGTATCCGCACGACGAGGTTCATGTTGCCCTCGCCGGCTCTGTGGATGTCGATCACGTCTTCGTCTTCGTCGATCCAGCCTCGATCGCGCACGTACTCGATGATGCGATCCGTTTGATCGAGTTGTAACAGGATGTCAGAGGAGGAAGACATGGGCGCTATTCGTTGGATTGGATGAATACGGAGAGGTCTACCAGAACGTCCAGTACACGTTGCATATCGTAATCGAACAGGATCGATAACGTATCTTCGATCCGATCGAGGTCGCCCGTCGCACCGAACGAAAGGTCGAGTAGCGCATCCCGGCCGTACCACGCTCCCATGAGGGCGCCCAGCATAGAAGGGAGGGTATCCGCGTCGCCGGGGCTGCTCGCGAGCAGCGTGAGCGCCTGTGCAGCATCGTCCCGGGCATACGCCAGAATGGCGCTCATCATCCGGAAGAACAGCAGTGGGTCGAAGACGCGGTAGCCGGCTGTGTCTCGTTGGCCCGGCAGCGGCGCTTCGTAGATCTCGCGCTTGAATCCGAGGAGAACCTCTTGCTCGGGCTGCGAGCGGTGCTCCACGCCCCAGCGCCAGGCGGAATCGAAGGTGTTTCGCAGCAGCGAGGTATGTTGGGAAGGGGAGAGGGGACGGGCCAGGAGCCGCTGTACCTCTTCGTGGTACCACGACGAAAAATCGACGTTGTCAGGCGGCGTCGACACGGCAGACGCCGTCAACGCGGCGAACAGGCCGGTGATCTCCCCTGCGTACCCCTGATCGAGCATGCAATAGGTCGAAAACCGGTCCATTACCCGACGGGGCTCCAGGGATGCGAAGAGGGCGGCCACCTCCAGATACATGAACATCCCGAAGACAACCGGTACGTTTACCCGGAAGAACGGATTGCCGGGTGAATGTTGAAAGGGATCGGATGAGGATGCACCGGATCGGGCCCGCTCGGATCCACGCCGGGCATCGGCGAACATGACCAGCCAGTCGCGGATTTGCGCATCGCGGCGGTCCTGCCAGGACGAGCCGGCCGGTTCGGCCGGGGCAGATTGCTGCCCCTCCAGCCAGTCCACGAAAAGAGACTCTTCGGGCAGCCGTCCGTCGAGGGACGAGAGCCACGGATGAAGGATCATCAGGCGAAAGGCCGAGTCGTCCGTAGGTACGCCCTTGAGCCCGGCCGGGATATCCGCGCCGTCGACCCAGACCCACCAGGGGCCGCCCAGCGCCTCCCGGGGCTGATACGTGTGCGCCGGCGCCAGCTGACGGGCCCGGTCGGGATCGCCTGCGGCGCCCTGCAGGCCGGCCGGCTCGTGCCGCGCCCCGAGCGCATCCCCGTACGCCCCGAGCAGGATCATGCCGGCGAACTTGTCCCTCAAAAACGCGGGGTCCAGATCCCGTTTCTGCCGGGCCCGTGTTTCAGGGCGGCAGCCGAATCCGGATGAGGTCAGCATATAGAGCGCAGCAAGCGCTCCGGCCCGGTTGAACTGGCGGCGATCCAAACTCATGCAGCCCTGAACGAATATGAGTACGCAGTATGCAAGCGGATTGAGAATACTGCGAATGACGCTCACAGTCAACCGTTCAGGGATTTGAGCCGGCATGGACCGGACCCCTTATTCTACCAGGGTTGCCCTGGAACGCTTACCTTAAAGACAATATGGACGTTGACGAAAGAGGTGATCTTAAAACGGATATGCGTTCCGTTTGTACACGCGGGGTGGATCGAATCCGCACGAGCGTTGCGCTGATTCAGCAACATCTGATGGAGAAATGGTAGCATTGTCGAGGCTTATGTGTGTGCGGCGCCTCGTACCAGGGAGTAGCTCTTCGTGATCCGCTACTATTCATTGATGAACTACAAACGAGTTCGAGGCCGCACATTCATGGTATACCTGGACGCCGTAACCATCTCTCGTGAGATGTTTGATATCCACGCGGGAATGATCGATCCGCGGCACCTCTAAGTCAAAGAACGTTTTTGTCAGGTCAGGTATGTGTCCCGTTATGACCACGTTTTTGCTGGTATTAAACAGAATGTGATCGGATTGGCCGTGCCTTCGTACAAGAGCACGACGTCCTCGTTGGCTGAATACGGGAACGCTATCTGTGCCAGGGAGCACGATACCGTTTCCATTCTCGTTTGAGTCCATGGTTCATCGTCGTTTGTGATTGGTTTAGTGATCGGATCGTGAATCGGGACCTGAAGAGAGTTCCAATGGCCCGTTATTTTAACCCTTCTGATTCGCTTCTTCCATCCCCTCATTATTACAAGCGAAACGTCGATGTCGTTGCCGTCATGCATTCTCGATTTTTTTGATCGATGTCCATTTCCCGTGTTGGGATCAGACTATAAACGCAGACGGCAAAGAACGTGTTTGGCTTATAGGTCCATCCAGAACAAAGCGTATGCCAGAACCCGGAATGCATCTGACATGACGGCTGTAGGGGATTCCAGTACACTCCTCGTTCAGCGGTATCGTAAATCGTACAGGATCCGGATCAATATTGATCAAAATACTGGTCGTTCCAGGTTTACTTTTCCAGCACCATCGAATTCGTAGCGTGGACGTGTTCCGCGTCCAGCCGGTAGAAATATATACCGCTGCTCAGCCCTGCTCCGTCGAATATGGCCCGGTGCGTTCCTGCTTCTTTGTAGCCTTCGATCAGGGTTGCTACTTCCTGGCCGATCGCGTTATACACCTTGAGCAACACCCACCCTGGTTCGGGCAGATCGATGGAAATCGTCGTCGTGGGGTTAAACGGATTAGGATAACAGTTTATTGCATACGCTTCGGGTGCCGCGGGTGTCGTCGAACGCGCAGGTGGAGCGCCGATGTAGTCTTCCGAAGGGATCAGGCGTGTATGGGCTTGCCCGGCGCGCGGGCTCTCGGCGAGGCGCAGCCCGTGGGGCTCGAAGTCGGCGTTGGTGGTGAACAGGATGCGGTCGAAGTGGATGCCGTCTTCGCGCATCCAGACGGTGATGCGCTGTTGACCGGGGGCGTCGATCTGCACGGTGGCCCGCTGGCCGTCCCTGCGGACGTTGACCCACTGCCACCGCTGGAAGTCGAACGACTCGAGGCCGTAGTGGATAAGAGAAGCCATGGGCTGATGAGGAACGGCAACAGGAATAAAAACGATACGCGTTTGGTGACCGCGGATGAGGACACAGCCATCAGGGAAATAGCTGACAGGGACATGGTAATCACCGGTTTATGAAACTGCCTGGGTAAAAGTAGCCACCTCACCCCATCCCCGATGAAGGTTGAATCGATCAAATTCGTGTAATGGGGCTATAGACGAACGCGTAGGGGGATCCAGGACTGGTGGAATCGGGCTCGAAGGGCAAAAAAATGAACAGGATTTTTTGGGGCATTGCCCTAATGTTTGTGGGGAATCTCCCGATAAGAATAGGCGTAGGTTTTTGGGGAAAAACGTACACCAAGGGTAAGATCTTGCGTACCCGAAAGAAACCCCGCTCACGAGGAGCGGGGTTTCTTGTCTACGTCGATCTGCAATTCAACGCTTGTGTTGCCTTGATGTACTCCTTGTATCGACCGCGATTGCGCTTTCTATGGTCACGCCTTCGCGTGACGACTGCCGTACTGAATGGGTACTGAATGTTTGTATAGGCTGGCGTATTACATCCATTTGCCCTATAGTAGCGTTACCAGTCCTCTGGACGGCCGGCGGAGGCATTTTCAACGGCCTCCCCGCGCTCTCCCCATTAGCTCTCAAAGACCTGCATTCTTATGGCTCGCGAAAATCTGGTTCAGTACTATCAGGAAGAATACTCCGGTGTAAATCCTTCGCTGGAAGAGATCATTCGCTGTGATGCAAATCCGTATGATCGATTCGAAGCCAGCGTGTATTACCTCAGGAAGTTGATCAAAGGCGGGCATATTCTGGAGTTGGGCGCCGGGCGGGGGGTGACGGCCCGGAGCCTGATAGAGGCCGGTGTACCCTTCGAACGCTACACGATAACCGATCTGAATGAAGAGGTCTACGAACGATTCGAGGGGGTTTTTGAAGATCCGCGCATAGAGATCCGGCAGATGGACGCCGACCGGCTTCCCGAGGATGCCGGCCCCTTCGATGTCATCCTGATGGTCGCTCTGATCGAACACCTCGTGGATCCCATGGATGCGATGCGAAAAATTCGGACGATGTTGCGCCCGGGGGGATTTGTGTACATCGATACTCCGAACATCGCGAAATATACGCGCCGGCTCAAGCTGCTGGCCGGCCGGTTTCCGTCCACCGCCTCGCACAACGAGGGACTCACGACCCATTACGGCGAATCGGTTCGGCTCCACGACGAAGGGCATCTCCACTACTTCACCTTTCGTTCACTTTCGTTGATGCTCACCGAGTACTGCGGCTTCAGCCGGGTCGAAAAGCTACCCTATTTCACCGGGAAGAAGCTGTTCGGGCGAAAAATCGACTCCGCCCTCGCCCGCTGGTCGCCGGAGTTGTTCTCCGAGCTCAACGTGGCCGCCTATGTCTAGTACTCTGACAGGCTTCTACGGTCGCGTTCTGGGCGCCCTTTTCGTCCTGGGCTGTGTGGCGCTACCTCGCCAGACCCCCGGTATGACTGCGTTAGTGCGCCTTGCACAGAACAAAAATGGCATCCCATCGACACGACAGTACAAACTGGTCAGAGTACAAGCGCGTCTTTCCTTTTCAGTGTATACCGCGTCGGCTCAAACCATGGATGATCTGCCAGTACACCGAGCCAGTGCAATGAATAACAGATGTTACGCGCCGGATGCGCGTAGGTACTGCCAGAGCGGCTTTGCAGATACGCAAAGCCGCGTAAACAGGCTGCTGTGCACAGTTCGCGTAACATCACTGAATAAATGAATCACCGGGACACTTCATCCTACACGTTGTACCCCTGGCGTCGTACTCAGTACGTCGTACGTTATACTCATGTAATTCAACTATTCTGAGAATCAGCACCTCTACCATGCAAGTCGATGTAGATATTTTCGTGTGTTACCGCCGGGACGACGCCGCAGACTTTGCCAAGCGCATCTACGAGCGGCTGAATAGATCGTTTAATGTGTTCATGGATACGTCGTCCCTCAAGCCGGGGACGCCCTGGGGCGACCGCATCCGGAAAAACCTGGCGGCGGCCAGAGTTGTACTGGTGGTCATCGGTGAGCGATGGCTGACCGCCGGCATCGACCGGCACGGCCGCCGGCCGATCGACAAGGAGACGGACTGGGTTCGCAACGAAGTCGCTTCGGCGCTCGACGCGAACAAAGAGATCATACCCGTTCTGACCGCCCTCGCTGAGATGCCTCCCGTCGACGCGTTGCCCGAGCCCATTCGGGGCCTGCCGGCCCTTCAGTACATCAAAATAGATTCGCGCAACGGCGACACGCGCGATCTCGACCCTCTCATCGAGGCGGTCGAGACGAAGATCAGAGGCATCGTGGCCCCCGACCCCGTCCGCGAATCGCTCGCCGAAGCGCTGGCGCACGAGAACATCTACGATCTCAGGGAAAAAGTCGGGGAAGGCAATTTTGTGCAGGTATACAGAGCCCACGACCGGGTGCTCGACCGCGATGTCGCAATCCGCGTGAACAATACCCCGGCTAACGAGTGGTTCGTTCACAACCTCAGCTCGGCGGCCCGGGTAGCCGAGGAGATCCACAACTTCGTTCCCATCTATCAGGCCAACACGCAGCACGATCCGCCTTACGTGGTGATGCGTTTTTTGAAGGACGGGACCCTGCGCAAGGTCATCGACCACGAGTTTGACAATAAAGGCCTCCCATTCCGGGAAGCGCACCGTATTTTGCTGGAAATCGGCAACGCCCTGGTCCGGGCCCATCACAAGGACATATACCACTGCAACATCAAACCGTCGAACATCCTCGTGAGCAAGAAGGGGGAGATCTATGAGTCTTATCTGTCGCCCTTCAGCCAGATGTACAGCCTGAGGGAGCAGTCCTTGCTGGACAACGTCAATACCGGCCCCGACAGCCGGGACCGGACGGAGGATCTGTGTTATCTGGCGCCGGAATGTTTCGACCCGAACTACGTGGGCGACGACGCCGACGAAAAGTATCGTCGCGTGGATCAATATATGCTTGGCCTGCTGGGCTACGAGATGATCACCGGAGACATCCCAGAGACGGTGGCCAGCCTGGACGACATCATCGACCGGGGGCACCACGCGTTCCGATCGCTGCCGCCCTTGCGAGAGCTCCGCAGCGGCTGCCCGGATCGGCTCGCGAATATCCTGCGCCGGATGACGCACAAGTCGCCGGGGAAACGGTACAGCAGCCTGGAGGCCGCGATCCACGAACTCTCGCAGGTGTCGTTCGACAGCCTCGTCATCGCCAAAGAGAGTTACATCCGATGCCTGGGCCGGGACCGCATCCAGGGTGAGACGTTCTTCCAGGCGTTTTACACGGAGTTTCAGCGATCCTCCCCCGAGGCCAGGGCCATCTTCGACCGCCGGTTCAAAAACGACCCGCACAAATGGGACAAACAGCAGCTGGTGCTGCGGGAAGCGCTCTATCTGTTGTTCGTGTATGCCGAAGAGCACCGGTATTATAGCCGGAGCGATCGGGCCAACGTGTTGTCGCGCATCGCGGAGAGCCATAACGAAAAACACATCGGCGCCCGCCCGCCGCTCTACGACCACTTCGTCGATGCGCTGATCCGCTGCGTGGGCGGCAACGCGCACCTGCCGGAGCCGTTCGATACGTACTGCAAGGCGGGCGAGCGCGAGCGGGAACGCATCGAAGAAGCCTGGCGCGAGGTGCTCGAACCCGGGATCCGGTATATGAAGGAGCGGTTCTGGGGGTAGAGGGCGGGAGCGCTCAAACCGGCCTGGGCCGCCCGGGAATAGGCACCGGGCGCGCCGGCGCCGGCCCGAACGAGTAGCTGTCGGGGAACAGGTCGAGTTCGGAGGCCGCGATGTCGTCCCACGTGATCGCCTGGCCCGTGTAAGCCGATTCTCGGCCCATGATGGCCGTCAGCGTGCTGTCGATGGCGAAGTCGAGCATGTCGTTGCGCGCGTCGCCGTGGCGTATGCTCTGGATGAGTTCCATATGCTCGTAGATGCTGGCGTTGTGCCTCTTGTCGTCCGTAGGCTGATAGGCCCACGAGTGTTTCCCCGTGATCCGGGTCCGGTTGTCGCTTTCGCCGAGCGTGCCGATGACGCGGTTTTCGTTTTTGCCGGCGCAGCCGTCCCACTGCCGGCACATGAGGTGCACGTTGACGCCGCCGGGGTATTCGTAGCTGACGGTCATGTGGTCGTAGATGTTGCCGTATTTCGGGTCCGTGCGCTGCAGGCGGCCGCCCTGGCCGATGGCTCTGACGGGCACCGCGCCGACGGCCCAGTTCATCAGGTCGATCTGGTGGATGAGCATCTCGACGATCTGGTCGCCGCTGAGCCAGCAGTGGTAGTACCAGTTGCGGCACTGGTACTCCATGGGCGTCCACGCCGGGTCGGTGCCGCGGTGCCAGAGGCCGCCTCCGAGGCGGTCGATGCTGCCTCCGGTGATGGTTCCGAGTGCGCCCGAGTGGATCTGCTCGATCGTGGCCATGGCAGAGAGGTCGTGCCGGTAATTGAGGCCGACGACGACGCTCAGGCCTTTTTCCCGGGCCTTTCGGGCGCTCCCTGCGATGGCCCGGCACCCGGTGGGGTCCGTGGCGAGCGGCTTCTCGGCGAAGACGTGCAATCCGCGCTGGACGGCGTGTTCGTAGTGCAGCGGCCGGAAGCCCGGCGGGGTCGCCAGGATGACGTAGTCGAGGTCCATGTCCATCAACTGCTGGAAGGCATCGGGGCCGATGAAGATGGCGTCGTCGGTGACCTTGATGCGGTCGTGCACGTCGTTGCCGTCCCGGTCCCGGAAGTCGTGCAGGGCGACGAGGCTCTGCTCGACGCGTTCCGGGGCGATCTCGGCCATGCCGACGAGCTCGACGGCCTCGTCCGCCTCCAGCGCGTTCGCGCACGCTCCGGTGCCCCGGCCCCCCGTGCCGACGACGCCGATGCGGATCGGTTCATTGCGGGCCGGGGAGGCGTGGATGTACGGGAGGCCCGATAGGGCGGTCGCGGCAGCGGTGCCGGCGGCGAGGAAGTCGCGTCGGGAAAGCGGTCGTTTCATGGGTATGGCGGGCTGAATGGGTGGCTCTTACCTAACAGATGTTACGCGCCGGATGCGCACCCGGCGCGTAACACACCTTCC
>CAZGHT010000044.1:0-3238 GCA_964525535.1 uncultured Rhodothermaceae bacterium | reverse complement strand
CTTACCTAACAGATGTTACGCGCCGGATGCGCACCCGGCGCGTAACACACCTTCCCTAACGTAACGATCCGCCGGGTTAAGAAGCAACAGAAGGTACGGGGATCCCAGCCCCTCGTCATTCTACCCGGTCTTCGTTGACCAGCCGAACGACGGCCCCCCCGGACGCCTGCTCCAGCAGCAGGTACACGGCGCCTTCGGGGCCCGTCTCGACGTCCCGAATGCGAGCCAGATCCTGCAGCAGCACCTCGGTGTGAACGATGTCCTCGCCTGCGACGACCATCCGGTACAGTTCGGTGGCTTTTAACGAACCCACGATCAGGTTGCGGTGCCACGCCGGAAACGCGCCGCCTTCGTACACGACGAAGCTCGACACGGCCGGCGACGGCGTCAGGTCGACCTTCGGCTGTTCGATGGCCGACAGGTCGAGCTCGATGCCCAGCTCTTTCCCGTATTCGACGGGCGTGCCGTCATAATCCAGGCCTTTCGAGTAGAGCGGCCAGCCGTAGTTGTTCCCGGCTTCCAGCAGGTTGACTTCATCGCCCCCGCGCGGGCCCATCTCGGTGCCCCAGAGCCGGCCGGTGCGGGGATCGAACTCCAGGCCCTGCGGGCTGCGGTGCCCGTAGGTCCAGACGGAAGGCAGGGCGTCCGGGTCGTCGAGGAAGGGGTTGTCCTCGGGGATCGTGCCGTCGTCGTTCACCCGGTGAATTTTGCCGTAGGGGGTGCTGAGATCCTGGATGCCCCAGTAGTTGGTAAACCCTTTGATGCCCAGGCTGAAAAAGACGTGGCCGGCCTCGTCGAAGGTGATGCGTCCGCCCATGGCGATGTCGGGCGTGGGGGTGTAAAAGGAGGAGTCGGCCTCCCAGATGGTCTCCTCGTCGACCCAGCGGCCGTCGTCGATGCGGCCCCGGATGAGCCTGAGCATCGATACGTCCGTATTGTTCTCCCGGCTTACGGCATTACACCCGCTGCAGCGATCGCTGTAGCTCAGGTAGATCCATCCGTTCTCTGCGTAGTCGGGGTGCGGCTTGATGTCCAGCATCCAGCCGTGGCCGTATTTCAGCCAGATCTGAGGAGCCTCGAAGCTGTCGTCGTACGTTTTGGGCGTGCCTTCGACGAGCGGAGAGAGGGAGCCGTCCGGCTCGATGACGCGCAGGCCCCTCATCTTTTCAGTGACCAGGATGCGGCCGTCCGGCAGCGGCGCGATGGAATAAGGCAGCGGGTCGAGCCCGGCAGCGACCTGTTCGATGCGGAACGTGTGCTCCTCCGACTCGAGGGGGTCCTCCGGGAGGTGAAGCGGTTCGCGGACGTTGTAAAAGTCGGTGGCCTTGACGCCCGTCATTCGCACTTCGGAGATGAGGATGGCGAGCCTTCGGATCTGCGTGTCGTCGAGCGTCTCGGCAAACGCCGGCATCCCTTTGACCGGGTCGCCATTGGCGATTTGAAGGATCAGCTCATTCAGGTCGTCGCCATACATCGGCTCGAAGCCGACGAGCGGCGGCCCCTGCGAGGCGCCTTCGAACCCGAGGCCGTGGCATACGGAGCAGTTGTCGACGTAAAGCTGGTAGAAGGGGTCGTTCTGCGGCTGGCCGAAGCGCGCCACGAAAAACATGCTCAACAGGGCAGTGAGGATGCTCGTCAGCCCCCCGATCGTAAGGATTTTCAACAGTACCTTTCGCGGTGGAGGCATAAACGTTCCTCATGTTCTGATTCTGGGAGCTATTCCTGTACTACGGGCCCTGAGCGTAGAGAGTTGCGCGGCCTCGAGGCAGGGGAAGGTGTGTTTGCGAGTAGGCTATTCCCCGGCAAGCGGTCCTCAACGGATTATCCCGTCAGCCGCTTCGCTCGTGTCCCTATCAATTCCTGGCAGCCCGGGGCCTGTACGACCGTTGATCGTATACTCCTTGAATCGGTACAGGCCCGTGACGATACTGAACTCAGGGCCGATCCGAAATCTTGCATGGCAGTTGTGGGGAGCCCGGTCAGATTCTTGGATAAAGGCCAATAAGAAACGAACGCGAAACCATTTCGTATATTTATCCCTGATATTGTGGGCGAAACACTCCACGAAGAAAGGAAGAGTCATCCCGGAACGAAATATTTTCCCGCCGTCAGACCTACACGATACGTACCATGAACAAGCGCATTGCACAACTCAAGCGGTCCTCTAGAAGATATTTCACCATGGGCTATGTTTCGGCCTTACGTATGACTGGCACCTCGGTGAGCAAGAACGGACATATCGGCTCTTACGCAGAAGATGCTAAAAAAATTGCGGGAGATTGGAAAAACGTGGGTAACGACCTGAATGCCGCCGCCGAGAAGGTGATGAATAATAATGATGGATGATGCGCATGAGCCCAGGGACGCCGGCCCAGAATCCAGGGATCGTCAAAATGAAGGCCTCGTAAAGAGCCATGATTTACTGGGCAGACGCTTATCCCCCGAAGAGTTAATAGAGATTCTGAACGCAAACCCCGAAGCCCTTCAGAAAATAACAGAAACCACAGAGTACAGGCTCGAATACAGTGCGACCAGTGGTCCTTTACCCGGCCCGAAGATCATGCGGGAGTATAAGGAGCTTGACGAAGGTTTGTTTGAACAGATCAAGGCACAAGCACTCGCCGAACAGGAAAACAGGCATTATCTCGAACGGACCGCCATCAATGGGGTCAAGCGAGGTCAATATGTGGCAGGGGCTACTACGATTTTGGCCTTGTTGTTAGGAGGAACGTTGCTGTATCTCGGATTGCCCATCGGAGGTATTGCGACGCTGTTATTTGCCCTGGCTGCCCTGGTCGCCCCATTTATTCAGGGTCGGCTGGATAAAAATTAGGCGCAGCAACTCATTTAGCCGTTTTCTCGGTATAGATCGCCCTTACAGGGCTCTGTAGGGGCCCGCTCATGGATGCCGGGGCGTTGCCCCAACTGGATTAGAGAGCCCCTTCGCGGCGCTGCGCCTGCAAGTACAGCACTACGTCCGGTTCACAGTTCGTGGTTCTCAGTTCTCAGTTCTCAGTTCGTGGTTCGGAGTTCTCCGTTCTCAGTCCTCAGCTTCTCGCGGGGCGCCAAAACCTGGACGATGGCCTTCGAAGACGCTGCGAAGCCCTCCCCCCAGAATTGACGCCCGTCCGTGCCGCTTCGAAGGCGTCCGACCGAATACAAACCCCTTCCGTGCAACTTCGTCGTCGCTCAGACCCCTGAAGAACCTCTGCTGAAGAGCGTGAGCCGCTCTCAGACT
>CAZGHT010000043.1:35232-42514 GCA_964525535.1 uncultured Rhodothermaceae bacterium | reverse complement strand
AACCGCCTCAACGAATCCGGTAGAGACGTTGAGGCAGGAGGTGTGAATAGGCGTCATTTTTCTGGGGCGAATGCGTGGCGATTTAACGACTCGATTGCTACTATGCAGTGTCACAGTAACCTCAGCAATACGGCATGCATAGATCCATCCGAAGTCTCCTGGCAGGAGTTGTCTTCCTCGCATTTTCGTTGATCCCCTGCCGGGGGCAGACGTCCTCCGCATTACGCCCCATTCCCGATGGACACAGCACGTTTGACGGGGCAATACAGCAGAGCCGGTTTCATCTACGAGATCTCATGGAGCGACAGGAAATCCCTGGCATCTCGGCGGCCGTCCTCGTCGACGGCGACGTGGTCTGGTCGGAGGGATTCGGGTTTGCAGACCTCGAGCAGGGCGTGCTGGTTACACCGCTGACCAAGATGCGCATCGGCAGCGTCGCGAAGCCGATCACGTCGGTAGGTATGGCCCTTCTGGTCGAGCGGGGCCTGCTGGATCTGGATGCGCCGGTACAAACGTACGTGCCGGACTTTCCGGAAAAGAGATACGCGATTTCGACCCGCCAGGTGGCCGGGCATATCGCCGGCATCCGCCATTACCGCGGCGACGAATTCATGAGCAACCGGTACTACGCGACGGTAGCGGAGGGGCTCGCCATTTTTGAAGACGATTCCCTGTTGTTCGAGCCGGGCGAGCGATACAGCTATTCCAGTTACGGGTGGAATCTGGTCAGCGCCGTCATCGAAGGGGCTTCTGGAGAAGCCTTCCTGCCGTTCATGCAACGTGAAGTTTTCGACCCGATCGGTATGCGTCATACCCTGGCCGAACACATGGACAGTTTGATCTATCGCCGCTCGCGGTACTACGTGAAAGACGATGAAGGCCGGATCCTGAATGCCCCTCGCGTCGACAACAGCTACAAGTGGGCCGGCGGGGGCTTCATCTCCACGGCTGAAGACGTCGTTCGGTTCGGGCACGCTGTGCTGAGCAACGAAATAGTGCAACCGCAAACCGTGAAGACGCTGTTTGCGTCGCTTGAGACCAATACCGGGGAGATGACCGGATATGGGTTGGGGTGGTCTTCCGGGGAAGATGGCGCCGGCCGGCGTCGTGTCGGCCATACCGGAGGCTCGATGGGCGGCGCCACCCGCTTTTTCATGTACCCCGACGACGGCGTCATCGTGTGTCTGGTTTCCAACCTGAGTGGGACGAACTTCGAACAGGCGGATAGCGCCATTGCCGGGTCCTTCATCGAAGCGAAGCGCGCTGCTATCGTGCAGGACTGAGAAAACGATTTCGATAGACCCGACCCGAGAGTTGAGGTACACCTGATTGGTTTTCCGCGATCACGAAATTCCCCCGATGCGTTCTGTTGAGGGGCCAGATAGATCTTTCACTTATGCCAAAATCCGGTTACGACGCCATCGCGAGCGAGTACTACGATCCCGGACACGTCACCTCTCGTAATTTCGACCACACCACGCGCGAAGCGCTCCGCGAAGCCCCGTTTGCGGTGCCGCCGGAGGGGCTCGTCCTCGAAGTCGGCGCCGGCCGCGGGCGGGCCAACGAGTTCCTGGGAATCGCCGGCGACCGCATCGTGCACGTAGATAATTCGGAGGCTATGTTGAACATGGAACACCGGGAAGCGTGCCTGCTCAAAGTGTTCGCTGACGCCTGTGACCTCCCCTTTTCGAAGGGGCAGTTTTCAGCGGTCGTCGGATTCCTGGCCGACCCCTTTCTGGGGCTCGACTGCCTCGCTCAAGCGTATAAGGTATTGGTCGACGGAGGTGCGCTGTTGCTAACGACACCCACGCTGAGGTGGGGACGGACATTGCGCCAGGAACTGGGCCTCGACGTCATGACGACGCGGTTCAAGATTCTTGGAACGGAAAAGATCGTGAGCCTGCCGTCGTTGCTGCATTCCGCGGAACGGCTTCGAGAGATGCTCGAACATACCGGGTTCACGGGCATCGAAATTCTCGACCATTGTTTGCCAGAATCCGAGAATCCCATCTCTCCGGATATCGAACGGGCGTGTGCTCTCGAGAATGTCGGTATCCACGAATTGCCGATCATCCATAGCATCCGAGCAAAAAAGTGAAAACCGGGTTCTTCAACGTGCTGCGGGCCCTGGGCATACGAACCCACAGGGCATTCCGGCTTCTCCTGCGGGGCCTGGCGCTCCTCGTCGGCGCTGTCGCTGCGTATCGGGTCAGTTACCTGATGGAAAAAGGGGACTTTGACGGTTCGGCGATTGCCTTCGGTGTTGTGCTCGCCGCTGCAATTTTCGAATTTATCGTGGGAGATCTCTGGGCGGATCGCTCGTTCCCGTTCGATACCGAACGCAAGCTCGCCCTGCTGGAGAAGCGCCTGGGGCGCAATGCTATCGAGACGATATCCAAGCGCCTCGCCGAGGAGACGGCCCACTTCAAAGGCTGCGATACCTCGGTGATCAGCTCTACCGTGCACATCTTCACCGAACTCACGGCCACTGCGGATCACAGGGTCCGGAAAGGTCTCCTTCAACTGACCGATTACGTGGGCCCCAAAGGCGGTAAAAAAGGGAGAATTACGCTGATCACCCAGGGGATCATCGGGCGGTGTGCTCGCACCGGCGAGCTAGAAACGGTGGATTTTGCGCACGACGCCGAGTACCGGAGTTCGATGGTGCGGGATTTCGGCTTTACGAAAGAGGAAGCCGCCCGTCACACGACAACGGCGCGGTCGTATATGGCCATCCCCCTCACCAATGACGAAGGGGCCATCGTCGGTGTGTTATACTTCTTCTCCATCGAACCGCAGGTTTTCCCCCAGGCGGCCAACATCGAGCGTCTCCACGACCTTGCCCGGGAAATTGTCAACTACGTGACCGTCGCCCAGTTGATGTAAGTGGTGGTACACGAACTGTGCACAGCAGCCTGGTTTACGCGGCTTTGCAACCCTGCAAAGCCGCTCTGGCAGCACGTATGCGCATCCGGCGCGTAACATCTGTGATGTAAGCGCCTGCCCGTTCGGCGAACCGGAGTTGTGCATTCGGCATCGGAGAACCTCGAACGAAACAGAGCGGCTGCATTATGTCCGGACAATTGCATCCGGACAGGCTGTATGTTACATTCGGAGGAAAGTATGCGGTCCTCCCGGGGCGTATATTTTTCTGCCACACACTTAAACATGGGACCCACATGCGCATCCGCCGCACGACACAGCTGCTCTGCTTTTTGGTCGTCAGCCTGTTCGGCCTCCAGGGTACGGCTTATGCCCAGCTCGAGGACACGTTTGCCGACGTATTCAACGCGTTTCTGATCGATCAGATTGCCCTGTCCGGAGAATTTCACGGGAGCCACTACCTGCCGGCGGCCAACCTCGCCGCCGACGAACTGACGCCGTCCCTGAACAGCCTCATCGCCAACAATATCTCCTCGTTTCCCTTGAGCTCGACGGTGGCCGGGATTACGTTCGACTTCTCCGGCGGGCGCCCCGAAACCATCCGCGAAAGCCTCGGGCCGATCTTCGCCGAGAACGCGGTCACCATCGGAAAAGGCAACATCAACCTCGGGTTCAGCTACAGCTACCTGAGCCTCGACCAGTTTCGGGGGCTTCCGGTCGACCAGATGCGATTTACCTTCATCCACGAAGATATAACACCCAATCCGCCGCCCCTGCCGGAACCGGAAGGCTCGGAAAGCCTCGGCGACCCGGGGTACGAATCCGATACCATCGACATCTTCCCGAACCTCGACATCAACTCCAGCATCTTCGTCTTTTTCCTGACTGCCGGCGTCACCGACAACCTCGATGTCGGTATCGCTTTGCCGATCGTCAATATCAGCCTGCAGGGCAACGCCTTTGCTTCCGTGAATGCGTTCTCGTTCGGACGCACCATTCCTGCGCGTCCGGAGTTCGAAGGGGCCGCACACCGCTTCGGAGGCGACCTGCTCACGCCGATCCTCACGGCGCAGCAGTCTTTTGACGAAAGCACCAACGGGCTGGGCGATGTCGCCCTCCGCTTGAAATACAGGGTCCCGCAGATTACGTCCGTCAATATGGCCGCCTTGCTCGACGTTCGCCTCCCTACGGGCGACAAACGCGACTTTCTGGGAACGGGCAAAGTCAATGCCCGGCTTTCCTGGTTGATCTCGCGCCAGGGGAACTTCTTCAACCCGCACGTCAACCTCGGGTACGAGATGCGGGGTGGGGATCTCGATAGCGACGAGTTCGATTTCATCCTCGGGTTCGATCAAAAGATCACAGAGTCGTTTACCGTCGCATTCGATTTGTTGGGCGGGGTCGACCTTCAGTCTTCCGAAACCATCTCGCTGCTCCCGGGCTCGACCACGATCCGGGAGGTGTTCGACGGCACTGAGGCCAGCGGCATCGCCGTCCGGGACATCGACCTGAGCAACATCCCCGAACAGGATTTCGACCACACCTTCGACGTCGCACTCGGCTTCCGATTCGCGCCCAGCGATCAGCTCTCGTTCCTGGGCAGCATCCTCGTACCCCTCAATAACAGCGGCCTGCGCTCCAGCGTCGCCCCCACGCTCGGGTTTACGCTTTCTATGTGAGGTTGGGAGGTTTTTAGCAGGGTTAAAGGGGTATATTAGTAGGGTTAAAGGGGCAAAGGTATATAGGCACTCTGGCTGAAATACTTACCTCCCCTATGCCCCTATTCCGCCATTGTGAAGAAGGGATGGAGGACGTACATTATACAGAGGCTTGTATTTCTCGTATTCCCAGCATCGTGCTGCCCACTTACGTTCATTTCCCCCTTCGCGCCATGGTTCGAATTTCGATAACCCTCGTTCTCATCGTATCAAGCGCCGCACCTCTTGCGGCCCAACCCGTGCCCACCGTGACCGGCGTGGAGCCCCAGCCCGTGTACGCGCAGGCGATGCGGCTGGCCGAAGCCCTCGAGTTTCTAGGCAGCCCGCTCTCAGGAGCCGACCGGGATCGCCTCGAAGCCCTGGAACAGGAGGCCCTCACCGCCGCGACGAACGTGGCCGTTCAGGAAGTCCTCGATCCGTACGTGCTGGCCTTCGTCGACATCAACCCCGAAGGACGGGTCAAAGTGGAGCGTGGGTCGGCTTCAGCGGCGTTGTACGAGGGGGGATGGACGAGTTTCCTCGTCAAGGTGCAGAATCAGACGGGCGTGACGGCTCGGCTCGAGGTCGAAAGCCCCAATGCATCGCCGGCGCTGCATCGTTCGACAGGCGCGCCCCGGATGAACCCGGAGCACGCGCTGAGCGCCGGGCAGCTCGATAACCGGTTCCTGGAACTGCACCTGTATCGCGATCGCCCCCTCCAGCCGAGGTTGTCCGGGCTGAAACTCGAGTATCTGGTCCTCCAGGTGTACAGCAAAGACGCCGGCCGGCGCGAAGCCCAGCTGGGCTTTAATATCGGGCAGGGCTCCCAGGATATCGGATTTCGGAATACGATCGACATCCTGTTCGACAGCCGGCCGTCAACGCGCGTCGTCTTCCGTGTCAAGGACGCGGACGGCTCGCCCACGATGGCGTCTTTCGTCATCACCGATGGCGTTGACCGGTTCGACGAGCCGGAGGACGATCTGACGCCCCGCACCGACTATCGGGTCACGATGGCTCAGTCGGAGTGGCGAGGCCCCAACGAGACGCCCCGCCTGCAGGGCATCTATCCGCTGCCTTCGCGCCGCCTCGCCGGCCGCGATCCCTATCCGGACTTTTTCTTCCATCCTCAGATTTATCGCGCCGACGGCGAACACGTGACCCTGCCGGCGGGGACGTATCGCGTGCGTTTCACGAGGGGGCCGGAATATATCCAGCAGTCCCGGACGCTCGTCGTGCCTCCCGGCGTTGAGACGATGGAGGCCGAGTTTCAGCTCCAGCGCTGGACGAACCTCGCCGAGCTCGGGTGGTTCAGCGGCGACCACCACATCCACGCAGCCGGCTGCAGCCACTACGAGAGCCCCGAAGAGGGCGTCCTCCCCGAACACATGTTCAGGCAGATTGTCGGCGAAGACCTCAACATCGGCGCCTCGCTCGCCTGGGGGCCGTGCTGGTATTACCAGAAAGAATTCTTCACGGGAAAAACCCATCCGATGTCGACGTCCGAAAACCTGTTGCGCCAGGACGTCGAAGTGTCCGGCTTCCCGTCGTCGCACGCCGGCCACGTCGTGCTGCTCCGCATCCAGGAGGACGACTACCCCGGCACCACGAAGATCGAAGAATGGCCGAGCTGGACGCTCCCCGTACTGGAGTGGGCCCGGGATCAGGGCGGTGCGGTCGGGTACGCCCATTCCGGCTGGGGGCTCGAGCCCGTGACTTCTACCGAAGAGCTCCCCAATTACGTGATGCCCAAGATGGACGGCATCGGGGCCAACGAGTATATCGTCACCGTGACGCAGGGCGCCGTCGACTTCTACTCGGCGGGCGATACGCCGGCGCCCTGGGAACTCAACATGTGGTATCACAGCCTCAACAGCGGATACCGGGTGCGCATCAGCGGCGAGACCGATTTCCCCTGCATCTTCGACGAGCGGGTCGGTCTGGCCCGGAGTTACGTGCAGATCGGTGAGGACCTCGACTACGACGAATACGTGCAGGCTCTCAAGGATGGAAAGGGGTACGTGACCGAAGGGCGGTCCCACCTGATCGACTTCGACGTGGAGGGGCTCGCTCTCGGCGAGCAGGATAGCGAGGTGCAGCTCAGCGAGGCCGGCCCCATTACGGTTACGGCTCGGGCAAACGCCTACCTGCCGCCCGAGCAGAGCGAGCAGGGGGCCCGCATCGCAGCCTCGCCCCTGCACGAACAGCCGTACTGGCACGTCGAGCGGGCGCGGATCGGTGCGTCGCGAACGGTGCCGGTAGAGCTGGTCGTTAATGGCGAACCCGTCGCACGCCGGGAGATCGAAGCCGATGGGAACTGGAACGACATCCAGTTCGAACACCGCCTGGAGACATCGAGCTGGGTGGCGCTGCGCATCTATCCGAGCGCCCATACGAATCCCATCTTCGTCATGGTCGACGAACAGCCGATCCGCGAGCGAAAAAGCATCGAGTGGTCCCGCAAGGCCGTCGACCAGTGCTGGGACATGAAGGTCGGCCGCATCCGCGACGAGGAGCGCCCCGCCGCACAGGCTGCGTACGACCGCGCGCGGGCAATCTACGAGGAGCGGCTGAAAGAAGCCGGCCGGTGAGGGTTCGTAGTTCGTGGTTCGTAGTTCGTGGTTCGTAGTTCGTGGTTCGTAGTTCGGAGCAAGATACCTGGTACTATGTATTCCGAACTACGACGTATTCCGAACTACGAC
>CAZGHT010000043.1:10767-35132 GCA_964525535.1 uncultured Rhodothermaceae bacterium | reverse complement strand
GTATTCCGAACTACGACGTATTCCGAACTACGACCGTTGTCCCGCGAAGTGCTCCTGGAGCATCCGGTGGATGAAGATGTAGCCGCCGCCGACCTTTCTCAGCAAGATGAGTTGGGCGGCGTAATCCAGAAACGACCGATAGGCAATGGGCATGTGGCCTTGCCTGTTGAGCATGAATCGCAGTACGCCGTGCTGCAGCACGTCCTGCCCGCCGTACCAGAGCCACGCGAAGAGGGCGGCCATCGAGCCGACCAGTACACCGGCGATCAATCCTTCTGCGAGGCCCATAATCAGGGTGACGACGAGCAAGCCGAGCCCGCCGAGCATGAGCCCGACCAGCAGGCCGCCTTTGACCGCATTGCGATAGGACAGGAGAATCCCCTGATTCGGTTTGCTTTTTTCGATGACGTTCGTAGGGACGAGCCCGCCGAATACGGCGCCGAGCTGGCTGCCTATCACGCTGCCGGTCAGCACCACGTAGATCAGCTCCTGCACGAGGCCTTCGAATAGGACGGTGACGAGGTCCACGTTCGAGCCCTCGCTCTGCACGAACACTACGGTCACGATCAGGCGGACGATCAAGACGGCCACTACGCCTACGATCATGCCGACGAGGGCCACCATACGCGCGCCCCGGAAGGCGGCCCGCGTCGACCAGCTGAGCCGCTCGACCGTCCGGATGTCGCCTTCCCGATGGCGGTTTCTGTTGCGGAATCCGAAGAAGAGGCCGCCGACCAGCCCGAAGATCAACCCGGACACCAGCCAGGCGACCAGCCGGTCGGCATTTCCTGCCGGCAACCCGTCCAACAGGCCGCCGAAGAGAGCGAAGCCGGCCCCGCAGAAGAACATATACACCAGCACGATCCATACGAACGACCGCCGGTGAAGTCGCCCCCAGAAACGCGTGAACATCCAGCGCGACCCGTCGACGAGCCCGAGGCTCAGTCCGGCGCTCAGCCCGATGATGAGCCCGAAATAAGGCACTGTATTGATCCCTTCGATTAATCCAACGACGAAGCCGAAGGGCAGCCCCACGACGAGGCCGACGAGGAGGCGGGAGAAGAGCGTATACAGGAAACGTTGCAGCCGGCTGCCGAGCCATTCCGGTTGGAGCTCTTCGATGAGGAACATCGTTTTTCCGTGGTCCTGCATTTTACGGCTCAGCCAGCCGAGCCAGGCGATCACCTGCTCGTCGGTGAAGGCTCCGTCTTCGACGCCCTTACGATTCAACATGCGCTGCACGTACGTACCGAACAGGTGCGTTCTCCAGGATTGCTCCGTGCTGGGTGAGGTCTCGATCGGATCACCGGCGCGTTGGTCTTGAAAGGCCAGGCTCATCACGTTGAGCATCAGGGGGGTATCGGCCAGGCTTTGCAGTACTGGGTCGCGATCGATGAGCTGTCTCAGGGGTTCCAGGCGTTCGCCGCCGCGGGCGAGGTACGCCTGGATGCGTTCGGGGGAGAGCGGCTGTATGCAGACCGCGCCGCCCAGGCGCAACCGGTTGGGGAGGGCTTCGTATTCGGCGCGACGGCTGCACACGGCGAGTCCGGGGAGGCCATACTCGCCGGCGAAGGCATTGATGGCGTCGACGCACGCTGCCCGATCGCCGGCCGTCACCTCGTCCAGGCCGTCCAGCAACAGGGTGATCCTGTGTTGTTCGAGCCACCGCACGCTGAAGCGCGCCGGGACGTTGTATTTGAGCTTGAATTCTTCCACCAGCCAATCGATCAGTGGTCGCCGGTGTTCGCCCCAGGAAGACAGGTTGAATACCACGGGGATAGGGTGTGTGGGGTCTTGCTCGGCCCGCTCGATCAGCGCCCTGGCGAGCTCGAGGAGCGTTATCGTCTTGCCTGATCCGGGAGCGCCGAGGATGAGCAGCGTGCGGCCGGTTTCGTCGAAGATCGACGCGATGGATCGAGCGCTGGGGACCTCTTCAGCCGATTGGCCGGGCACCTCGAGGATCTGGGACCAGGGGTGGTCGATCGCATCCTGCTCTTGTTCCAGGCCGAGCTCTACGCGGAGTTCGTCGTAGACCGACTTCTCCAGAACCCCTGTGACCCAGAACTGCCGGACCTTCTCGAGCAAAATCAGCAGATCCCGGTGTTCCTTGTCGGTGGGCTGCAGGGATGGGCGGGGCGGGGGAGACGCGTGCTGCTTCCTGAAATACTCGGCCTGGATATGGGCCAGGTCCTCCTGCACGGCCCGGCCTATTTCGTCGGCCGAACGGATCCAGCGCACGGTGTGGCCCGTCTCGACGTCTTGCACGCGATCCAGGAAGGCCTGCAGCCTGGGATCGCGGCTCGATTCGACGTCCGTCCGTTTCTCGTAGATCAGGATCGGCTTGCCGAGCTCGCGGGCCAGTTCGTATTCCTCGATGGTGTATTCGCCGTAGTTTTTCCAGAACACACCCAGATAGAGGTCGGCCGAAGCGAGCTCCTGGCGGAACGTCTCCTGAGCCGACTGAGGGCGGGCGCCGTTGTCTTCCTCGTACAACCAGGCCTCGATGTCTCGTTCTCGCAAAGCCTCGCGGATGGCGGCCCGCTCGGCGGCGAGCTCGCCCATGCTGGAGCTGACGAAGACTTTGAGTCGTGGGAATATCACGGAAGAAGCAAAAGTAATCAGAAGCGTTTCGGTTCAATATACGACCTGAACGGTTCCTGTGCCTGCTCGTTTCTAGTGCGCAGGGGCGAAGCGAATATTCGTCGAAGTATGGGTAATAACACATCATCCGGTGTATTTAAAACTCGTCGCCGTACTCGTTTTCTGATCAAGAAACACCCCAGCCGTTGATGAGACATCGGACAGATACCAGGTTTCCTTCGCACGTGCGCGTCGTCCTCCCATTGTGGACGATTTTTCTCATCGCCGGTACCCTGGCAGGCATTACAGTGGGCCTATCCGGGGAGGTGCAGGCGCAGACCATCCGAGGCCGGGTCGTAGACGCGACAACACAGGAGCCTCTCCCCGGCGCCAACGTCGCTGTGCTCGGGGAGCGAGACAGCCTGCTGACGGGCGGCGCTGCCGATGCCCAGGGTAAGTTCGAGTTGTCCGGGCTCTCCCCGGGGGCTTATCGGCTGCGAGCTACCTTTCTGGGATATAACCCCAGCGTACTGACGGATGTGGTCGTACAGCCGAGCCGGCCTACTTTCGTATTGTTCGAGCTGCAAACCTCCAGCATCGCTTTCGACGAGGTCGTCGTCACGGGAGGATTTTTCGAGGAGGATCCCGACGCGCCGGTTTCCGTGAAGGCGCTCGGTCCGGAAGAGATCCGGCGCACCCCCGGCGGCCAGAACGATATTTCGCGGTCGTTGCTCGCCTTGCCCGGCGTCACGAGCGGGGTCGATAATCGCAACGATCTGCTCGTGCGCGGCGGAGGACCCGGCGAAAATGGATACTTCGTCGACGGCATCCGCATACCCCAGATCAACCACTTCGCCACCCAGGGGGCGACCGGGGGCGCGTTGGGTTTGCTTAACGTCGATTTCATCCGAGAAGCTACCTTTTACACCGGCGGCTTTCCCGTCCGGTACGGCGATGCAGCCTCGTCCATCCTGGTCATCGAAAATCGTCCCGGCAGCCCGGAGACGCTCGCCGGCGACTTCACCGTCGGTGCGACGGAAACGGCCCTGTCGCTCGACGGGGCCTCGGGGGACGACTTCAACTGGACCTTCTCGGCCCGCCGAAGCTACCTCCAGTTTTTATTCGAAGCCCTCGATCTCCCCATCCGACCGGCCTACTGGGACTTCCAGAACCGCACCGAATGGGAGCTGACCGGCCGCGACCGCCTCGTCTTTTTCGGGATCTGGGCCATCGACGACTTCGACATCGTCGAACCCGACGGCGCTGAGGAGTTCGAAAACCGCGAAATTGCCTCACGCGTGCTCGACAACGACCAGCGCAGCTATACGACCGGCCTCTCCTGGCGCCGTCTCGTTCGCAGCGGGTTCGTCACGACGGCTTTTAGCCGGAGTTACCAGGAGTTTGCTTTTGCCGACGAAGACGAGGCGGGGAACCCACTTCTGTCCAATGACGCCGAAGAGGCGGCCTGGCGAATCCGTTCCGACGGTGAGTTTCGTGTGACGGATCGCTTCACGTTGAGTGCCGGCCTGGGCGGTTCGCGAGAGACGGTGCAGACGGCTTTCTTTCAGCGTGCGACGCCGGCGACCAATATCGATGAAGATCTCGAGTTCTTCACGGATCTCGGGCTATGGAAAGGGTTCACGTACGCCCAGCTCTCGACGCGGGCCGTGCAGGACCGGCTGCAGGTTACTGTAGGGCTGCGGGCCGACGCCAACGATTTCCTGGATCACAGTGCGGTCGTTTCCCCACGCCTGAGCGCGTCGTACGACCTCACGGATCGCTGGGCCTTGAGCCTGGCCGCCGGTCGGTTCACGCAATTTCCCGAACTCGTCTCGCTGGCCATTCGCGACGATGGCGCGTTCGTCAATCAGGACCTCGCGTGGATTGACGTCTTCCAGGCGATCGCAGGCATCGCCTTTTATCCTGTTGAAAGCCTGCGCATCTCTCTGGAGGGGTATTACAAGGGCTACAGCGACTACCCGGTGTCTGCTTCGGACCCTCGCATTTCACTGGCCAACCTGGGCGGAGATTTCGGGTTCGTCGGGGCTGAACCGCTCCTGTCGGTCGGGGAAGGGAGGGCCTACGGGGTAGAGCTCTCTGCACAGAAAAAACTGACCCGGCGCATCTACGCCCTGGGCGCGTACACTTTTGGATGGAGCGAGTTCACGGGCGCTGACGGTATCTTCCGCCCGAGTTCGTGGGATATCCGGCACAGCCTGTCCATGTCGGGCGGCATACGCCTGGGCGGCTGGGAGATCGGCACGAAGCTGCTCGTGCAGTCCGGCCGGCCCTATACCCCGTTCGATCTGGAAGCCTCCGCAGTGGAGTATGCAATTTCGCGGAACGGAGTGCCGGATTACGACCGGCTCAACGACGAGCGAACGCCGGCCTATATACGCTGGGATGTCCGCGTCGACCGGCGGTTCAAGCTCAAAGGCTCCGTCAACGGCGTCGTCTATCTGGACGTGCAGAACGTACTCGCCCGAGAGAACGTGTTTGCATTGACCTACACAGAGGACCCTGCCGAGCCCGATCGATTGCGCGAAGATACGAACATCGGGCTGCTGCCTACCGTCGGTTTCAGTATCGAATTTTGAATGCTTGTAACGTTCGCACGTATCGAGCCACCAGGGGCTGAAAGCGAAATCTCGCAAAATGCTCCACGTTTAACCCTTAATTTTTCTATTTTAGCAGCCGCCGAGCCCCACCGCTCGTTCAGCTTGATTCATAACAAATCCCATTACATGCGAGATCACCCGCTTAGTACGCTTTCACGCAAAGTCCTGCAGTATAGACCTCTCGATCGTCGTAAACTACCGCTCGTCGCTCTTGCTTATCTGAAATTCGTATTCTTTGAACCCGTTCGTCAGTTCGACCGGCTCTTCAACAAAAACGCAATCGAAGATCTGCCCCAGGATCCCATTTTCATCATAGGCCACTGGCGAAGTGGAACGAGCCTGTTGCAATACCTCCTTTGCCAGGACGAACGATTCGGATACGCCAAAAAATCCGACATGCTTTTTCCCGAGCTCATCGGCCATCAGGCGACGTGGTTTCGCGAGCTGCTCGAGAGAGTGACCAGCTTCTGGCAGGCCGTCGGTGATTTCAAGGCGATCTCCGTAGACTGGAATTGGGACGACCCGGGCGAACTCGATATTGCGATGAATATCGCCGGCGAGCCGGCTACGCCGCATTGGGGGCACCTCTTCCCCAGGCGAAGGCAACGGTACTTCGATAAATACCTGTACCTGGAGGATATTACCGACGAAGAATTTGCCCGGTGGAAGCGGATGTACCAGAGATACATCAGCAAACTGTCTCGCCGCTACCGGGGGCGGAGACTGGTGATCAAGAGCCCCAACAACACCTGCCGCATACAGGAGTTGCTGGAGCTGTACCCCCGCGCCTCCTTCGTGTATATCCACCGGAATCCGTACGACGTGTATTATTCGAACAAAAAATTGTGGAACGTCATTCTCAAGCACGTATCGTTTCAGAGGATGGAGACCCGGCCCATCCAAAACATGATTCTTTCCACCTATACGCGTGTGCTCGAGAAGTACCGGATACAACGCGAACACATCCCCGAGGGGCAGTTGTTCGAATTGCAATACGAAGATCTCGTCCACACCCCGCTCGAGAAGATGGAGGAACTGTATGCGATGCTTTCCCTGGCCGGATTCGGGAAGGTTCGCAGCCGCCTACTGGCCTTCGTCGAAGAGAATTCCGTTGCGCCGCGTAGTTCTTATCAGTACGAGCCGAGTGTTTTGGAGGCGATCGACAGGGAGCTCGAATGCATCGGCGAGATCGTTCCGGTTGATTCTGAGGTCTATTAAGAGCCTGTCGGAGGATCTGGACCCGGTACGCGAAAATGAACAATCGCATGCCTTGCGTGTCCAACCTCTGTGATGTGTATTAAACGCACGAGCGTCTATCCGAAGACCTCATCCGTGCTTCGCGTTATTGATCACTTAAACGTCCCATCGTTATGGATGTCGAATCCAGACTCATTTTGCCCGTCCTGCTGGCCGGGCTTTTTCTGATCGGTTGTGATTCCTCGACCAACGAGGATCAGGTCGTCGAATTACCCTTGCCCCGGGAGGTCGCAGAAAGCGACTTCACGGTGACGACATCCGGTTTAAAATACTTCGATTTTGTGGTGGGAGATACAACGTTCATTCCGGCCGAGGACAGCCAGCAGGTGGTGGTGCATTACAACGGCTGGTTGGAAGACGGCAAGATGTTCGACAGCTCCGTGTACTTCATACGCAACCCGATCGTGTTTACGCTGGGTGTGGGGGCTGTCATTCCCGGATGGGACGAAGGGCTGCTGGGCATGTATCCCGGCGGCGAACGGCAACTCGTGGTGCCTCCCCAACTGGCGTACGATTCTACGGGAAGGGATGGCGTGCCTCCCAATGCCACGCTGATCTTCGAAGTGAATTACATCGGTTATCTGCAGTGATCCAGGGATAGACAACCCTGTCGAAGCATGGGGCCGGGGTGAAGGCATACATCGGTTATGGCTCCTCAGGCGCTTGCACCCGGTCAGGGACATCTCTGCGCATATGGGTCGATCCCAGATAAAACAGATAAGTCCCGCCGGCCATTGTGACGTGGCCGATGTCCAGATGATTAAACCAGGGGTTTATCCCCCACTGGTTGACGTAAAAGAGCGCTCCGAAGCCGGCGACAAGCACGGCCTGTATCATCCGCCGGCTGGCCAGGCTGTTCGTTTTGCGGTACGTGAATAGATGGAACCCTCCGACGACGATGCCGAGCCCGTACGCCGAGTGCGCGAGCACCCAGTTGAATTCGAGAAAATAGATGGCCAGAAACAGGACGATGGCCAGTTCAACGAGGTTGAGCCACAGGAATACGGCGCCGGTACTCTTGTCGATCTGCGGGCGAGCGTATTCGATGGAGGCTCGCTCGATGAGCATTACCGCGAGCATGCTCGTTATCCAACCCGGTAATTTCCATTCCGGGGCCAGTGCGTACGAGAAAGCGTGCCCCAGGAGCCCGCCGAACAACGTCGCGAAGCCCATGACCAGAAAGTAGTATTTCATCAGGGAGGCGGCCTGGGCGCCAGCACCCGATCGGTGCAGTCGGTAAAACGCATACCAGCAGACGGCCGTGACCAGCAGGTCCGTGGCGCAGTTTATCGGCTCGTCGATGCGCAGGCCCAGAAGGTAAATGGAGGGTTGTTCGGGATACATGGATGAATTCTTTTTTGATCCTACCAGATCGTGCAGCGCTATTGTTCCGGACAGGGTAACGTTTGCACCGATAGAATTGCACCGGTCGTTATATGATTTTACGGCAGGTTTACAGGACGGCACGTATATTAACAGGTTGGAGGATGCGGACCATCTTCCGGCCCATTTCGGTGGCTATCTGTTTTTGTATACCTGAAGATTGCCCGAATAATCCAACCTTTTCACACCTCTCATCCGAAGAATTCGCACGCGTCATGGACCCTATTACCCGGTATATACCGCTTCTTCTGGTTATTTCATGTGCTGTTATTGCAGGCTGCACCGAGCCGAACGAGGAGGCGGCAGCGGAGACCACCACGGTGTTCATGCCCGAGGCCGTAACGCTGCGCGAAGATCCGGGTTCGGAGTTGAAAGAGCTCGTCGACGAGCAGCTCGTTTTTATCGACAGTAAAGGCACGGAGTGGGTTGCCCCGATGGGTACGCTCACCGATGGGGCCTCGGTGCCTCGCCTCGCCCTGGCCATCACCGACGGCCGGTTCGACAAAGAGTTCTTGAAAGCGGCCATCGTCCATGACGCCTATTCGCAGTCGGACAATGCGTCACGAACGCCCGACCAATACCAGCAACGTCCCTGGAAGGCCGTGCACCGCATGTTCTACGAGGCCGCGCTGGCCGGCGGCACCTCGCCCGAAAAAGCGCGTCTCATGTTTGCCGCGATCTGGCTCGCCGGCCCCCGGTGGAACGACCCGGAGGGCGATCTGAGCGAGGTGCCCGACGAGGTGCTCCAGGAGGAATTCGAGCGGTGCCAGGAGTGGATGGAAGAGAACGACCCCTCCATCGATGAGGTCGTGGAGTGGATGGAGAAAAATGAAGCCGCGTTGAAAGGGCAGTAGGCAGATCGGAGAAGGTGAATCGAAATTTGCAATATAGACGAACGGGATGGATTGTTTTTTGACCGGAAAGGCGGCCGTCATCGAGCGAGATGGGGAAGACTATGTCGTTGAGGTTCCTTTTGGATCCTATCGCATGGAAAGGAAACTCGCCGAGCGAGCGGATCCTGTTTTGCACCCCGGGCAGGAGTACCTGTATGCAGCACTGATTCTGCAGTACCGGCAGCATCAACGGCCTCTCCGGTTTACGGAAGAGAACATCGATCACCTGCTGGACGCGCTCGTCGCGCCGGCGACACCGCTCGATCAGATCGACCTGATCATTCGACACCTCGCCCGGACGTCGCCCTATGGAGGATACAGGGTGCACTACAATCCCCAAAACGACTACCCGATCGCTGTGGCCCGGTCGGTGGAGGAGCTCGTCTGGCTGCTGAATACGGGCAAGGAGCTGGGGTATCTGGAGGGCGCCGGCTACCTCGAAGCCTATCAGAGCGCGTTGACCATCCGGGGGTGGGAGCGGTACGAGGCGTTGAGGACCCAGGGAAAAGACTCCCATCAGGCGTTCGTAGCGATGTCCTTCGATCCCGAACTGCGTCCGATCTGGACGGACGGCATCAGACCGGCGCTCGAGAAAACGGGCTGGAAACCGATGCGCATCGACGAAGCCGAGCACAACGAAAAGATCGACGACCAGATCATAGCCGAAATTCGCCGAAGCGGGTTACTCATAGCGGATCTTACCCTGCATCGTCAGAATGTCTACTACGAAGCCGGCTTCGCGGAAGGGCTGGACATTCCGGTCATTTTCACCGGACGCGAAGCGGATATGGGGGAGGATCGCATGCACTTCGATATCCGGCAGTATAAATTCATTCCCTGGACCGGGCCGGCTCAACTGGAAAAAGCCCTCATCAACCGCATTGCAGCGACGGGGCTCGGAAAACACTGAGCGCAAGGGAGCCTCACGCGATCTCTCCGGTCTTTTCGAGATCCGGTTTTGGAGTGGGGGCCGCCTTGCAGTGCCGCAACGCGATCAGGGCTTCCAGTCTGCTCAGGATGTGGACGAAGTGATCGTAGATGACGGTACACCGGGGAGGGATCGAGGGATCGACGACGTCGAACCAGTCGTGCAGGAGGACGTCGAAAGAGGCCGAGTCCGAAGCGCTTTCTTCCTCCGATTCGGGGGCGATGCCGTCCGGAAACAAGAAGGTGGATACACGGTCGTCCTCGTGCCGGCCCGCTGTGAGTTCGTCGAAAATCCGGCTCAACCGCGTCATCGCCTCCTGGAATGGCCGGCCCGTGATCAGGAGGCGCTCTTCACCGTAGACGTCGACTTCGAGGTGCGATATGGCGCCCCGGGCTCTACGATTCAGGGCGGCAATGACGGGGACGACGGCATTCAGCGCACCCTGGAATTGCGACTGAGACTGGAGCCGGACTACGATACGGCCTTCTCTGCGCTCGATCCGGTAGTGTCCATCCAGGGTGGCCTTCAGCGCCGCATCGACGGGGGGTAAAAAGGCCCATCCCGGGTCTGTCAGGCCGATCGAGAGAGAGGCGCAGTACAGGTAGACCATCAAGCGGTCCTCGGCCAGGCCGGCGCCTCGCAGGAACGCTTCTGGGATCTGCTCGGATACCTCCAGCGTCTGTTCGTCGAGGTCGGAAGGGCTGAGATGTACACTCTGTGTCAGTCCCTGGGCGCCCGTCAAATCTACCCCGATGAAGTAGGTCCCCGAGAATTCGGCGTATTCGAGGTTGGTGCCGGCGAGTTTGATGTGATGGAGCATCGTGGAGGCGAGGCGCGCCTCTTTCATCGATACGCCGTCAAACTCCGTCCGGTCGAACCGGGCATGGCTCACATCCGCCCGGTCCAGCGATACCTGGCTCAGGTTCGCTTCGTGAAAACGGGCATGCCGCAGGGAGGCGCTTCTCAACGAGACGTTGAACAGTTTAGCGTGGTCGAAACGACTGCGGTCGAGGGCGGCGTTTTTCAGGACGGTTTCCCAGAGGATGGCGTGGCTTAGATTCGCTTCGCTGACGTCCGCGTGCTCCAGGTTTGTCTTAAACAGGTTGGACCGTTCCAGGTCGGCGTGACGGAGGTCCGTACCGCGCAGCGTGGCTTCGTCGAGACGGGTTTCAACCAGCAGCGCCTGACGCAGGGTTGCGTTGTTGAGATTCGCCTTTTTGAGGGAGGCCTGGTTCAAGCGGGCGTGGCGAAGGTTCGTATGGACGAGGTTGCACCGATCCAATACGGCCTCTTCTAAAAAGGCGTAGCTCAGGTTGGCATTACAGAGGTCAGCGCCGGCGAGCATGGCGCCGGTGAGATGGGCTCGCCGGAGGTCGGGAACGACCTCCGGATATTCACGGCGCCACGCGTTCCACGCCTCGATGCCTTCGCGCAGTATGTTCAGCTGATACGTTTTCGCCATAGCGAGATCGTGAAGCCAGATCGTGCGTGCCAGGTCGTTTGGGCGAGAAAGCGGGCGTTAGCACGGCAATGCATACCGTTGTGCGAGCCCGCGGATATTGCCCGGCGAATAACCTGATTACGAGTTGTCAGGGACCAGCCTGACAATACGGCCAGGAGCATCTTCGATGGCGATGTACAGGTAGCCGTCGGGACCCGTGATCAGGTCGCGGGGGCGGCCGCCGGTCTCGAGAAACTCTTCTTCTTTCACCACTTCCGTGCCGTTCAGTACGACGCGGTGTATTTTTCCAAACTTGAGGGAGGTGACGAAGATGTTGCCGCTCCATTCGGGAAATACGTCGCCGGAATAGAAGGCCATTCCGCACGTTGCGATCGAGGGCACCCAGTACTCAGCGGGTTGCTCCATGCCTTCTTTTTCGGTGAGGTCGGTAAATTTGGAGCCGTCGTAGTTGATCCCATACGAAATGACGGGCCAGCCATAGTTGTGTCCTTTGCGGATGAGGTTCAATTCGTCGCCGCCGCGCGGGCCGTGCTCGACGGTCCACAACGTTCCCGTTTCGGGGTGGTAATCCATACCTTGCTGGTTGCGATGGCCGTACGACCAGATCGAGGGGAGGGCGCCTTCGACGCCGACGAAGGGGTTGTCGTGAGGAATGCGGCCGTCGTCGTAGAGGCGGTGCACTTTGCCGTTCGGCAGGTTGAGGAACTGAGGCCCTTTGTCACGCTGCCCGCGGTCGCCAATCGTGAAGTAGAGATACCCTTCGTTGTCGAAGACGATTCGGGAGCCGTAGTGTTGTCCTCGTTTGGTATAGAGGTCTGTCGGGGCCTGGAAAAGGGTTTCTTGGTCGACGAGCTGCAGGCCGTCCAGGCGGGCACGCATCAGAGCCGTGTATCCGATGGCTTCTCCTGCCTCGTTCTCCTTGCGGTCGGAATAGGAGATGTAGATCCATCCGGTATCCTCGTACCGGGGGTGAACCTGTACGTCCATAAGCCCTCCCTGGCCACAGACGCAAATCTCGGGCAGCCCCTCGATGGGTTCGGAGACCGTACCGTTCGGGTCGACGAGGCGCAGCTGGCCGATTTTTTCGGTGACGAGCATACGGCCGTCGGGGAGGAATGCCATGCCCCAGGGGGTGTCCAGCCCGGTGGCGAATTCCTGGATCGCAACGCCGTTGGGCGGTGGGGTAAGTTTGCCGTTAAAGTGGTAAAAGGCGGTGAGCAAGACCAGCGCGAGGCCTGCAAAAAGAACGCTGCTGAAGGTGAAGGGGGTCGTTCTGCGGTGTCGTGCCATAAGAGGGTAGCGTGGTAGGTGTTTATGGATACGTCAGGTCGTTACTCTCAGTATCGCGTTACGGGGTATTGGTTCCTTTTTCCCCTATTCCGCCGTAACCTTCCCCCTGACACTACGTAGCCGGGAATAATACACCACCGGAATCACAGATCCTATCGAACGAGATGACTTATCGGGAAGCCAAAGGCCTGCTGGCCGCCGTCAAGGTGCGCATGCAGGACATCAAACAATTCTATCTGCACCTCGTTGCCTACGTTGGGGTGAACGCTTCCGTGCTCACGATCAACTTTATGGCGCCCGAGACGGCGCCCGCCGTGTTGTTAACCGCGTTGCCCTGGGGGTTTTTTCTCGGCCGGCACGCGTTCAAAGTGTTCGGGCGTAAAGGAAAGCAGACCAGGGCCTGGGAAAAAGAATTTCTTCAGGAACTTATGGATGGCGCACCGCTGCCGGACGACCGGGAGAATCTACTCCCGCCCCACGATGAGAACGAAATCATCCGCATGCGAAAACGCATCGAGAATCTGGAGGCGATCCTCACCAGCCATCCGTGGGAAGAGGAAAAGGAGAAGGTGTCCTGAGGGTTCGTGGGGCAGGAGTCTATCGTTGGATGGTTAACGTACGTTCTACGTAGTACTTTAGCCCCCGACCCGTACATCGCGGCTCCGACATTCCATGAAAACTGCGTCTATCCCTGGCCTTTTACTTCTGGCAGCCTATCTGGCCGGCCTTGCGTTGTTCGGTTTGGATCGTCCATTCTGGGGCGACGAGAGCCACTTCTATCGGACCGTCCTCCTTTTTGAGTCGAACTTTTCTCTCGAAACGCTCCTGCATTACGAGGAGATGTCCACCCCTCTTCCTTTTGGGCTGTATGCCGGCTGGGGGGCTCTGTTCGGAACGAGCGTGCAAACCCTTCGCCTCTTGTCGCTTTTGATTGCTGCCGGGACGTTCGTCACCTTCTACCGAACAGTGGAGAGGATGGCTCCTGGTGAATACGCGCCGTTGGGCCTGACGGCGTGCCTGGCCTTCAACCCGTATACGGTGGGGCTCAGCCTCTTTATCTTTCCAGACATGCTGACCCTGTTGTTCGTCCTTTTGATGATACAGGCAATCCACGAGGACCAGCCGGTGCAGCTGGGTGTTGCCAGTGCACTCGGCCTGCTCTGCAAGCAGTACGCCGCGTTCATGACCCTGGCGGCCTTTATCGTCGTGGCGATAGATTTCGTCCGTTTCAGAGAAAGGCGGGCGTTAGGCTCGATGCTGGGCCTGGCGGCCTCTGTGATTCCTGTCGGCGTTTTATTTTTGTACTGGGGCGGTTTCAGCCCGGACAACAGCATCAAGGAGCTGTATCTGGATGAAGCCTTTGTATATCACCCGAATGCAGCCTCGCTATATCTCATATTGCTCTTTCTGTATCCGCTGCCCGTCGTTGTGTATCAGTGGCGTGCGATTTACGCCGATCTTCGCGTACTCCTCGGCGCCTTCCTGGTATCGTGGGTTTATTTTGCCTTCCCGGTAAGAGCCTCCGCATCGGCGTTGCAGGGGGGTGTCGAAACCGTCGGCTTCACTCATCGGTTGTTGGAACGGCTTCTGGAAGCGCCCTGGGTCGACGCCGTTTTTTTCGTGCTTTTTTTCCTCAGCCTGCCGGTGTGCTATGCCCTCATGGAGGATGTATGGCGCAGACTCCGTCGCCCCGCCTTCGATCGAAGCACCGTGTTGCACCTGGCTTTGCTGAGTTTTATGATCGTAATGCCGTTGTCTTACCTGACGTGGGAGAAGTACTTTCTTCCCGTGCTGCCGGCGGCGCTAATCGGAATATATGGGCTGGAGGGCAAAAGGATGAAGGGGAGTAGGGGGATAGGGGAAAAGGGTTCGGCCTGAGCACCTATACACCTATTATCCTGAGAGCCTTTATTCCTATCCCCCCCACCATTCAGAACCCCTCCACCTCGTCGTTAACGACGACGCTTTCGGTTGTACTTACGACTTCTCCCTGCCCTTCAATCGTGGTGACGACGCTGAACGGCAATGTCATGCCTTCGACCGTGCGAAAATCGTCATATACGTCTCGGGCTTCCACCGGGGCGCCCATCTGGTTCATGCTCGTGTATTCCATCGACACCGGCAGTCGGGTATCCTGGCTCACATAAACGGTGAACGAACTGCCGCCCGGAATATGCACGACGAGGACGTCGGCCGGCTGCCCTTCGACTTCTTCCTGACCGGCGTGCTGGACGGTGAGCCCTTCCGCGTCGAGTTCCCTGAACAAGAAGGGAAAACTCCGCCATATCTGGTCCGCCACGAATTGCCGGACGGGCGGAGGGGCGTCCATTTCACCCTGGGGGGCGATCATCGTGACCTGGTCGCCCTTTTTCACCAGGCTCATCTCGCCCATCGGCGTTTTCTGGGTGAACTTCACGTCGCCGGGGTAGATGAACGTAGCCTGGGCTTCCATGGTGATGGATTGGTTGTCGGGCGTGGTGACGTCTTGCCGGGTCGTCGCCTGAAGCCGCTCGACCTGAGCGAAGGCGTCCACGCCGCCCATGGCGTCGGCCATCTCGTGCAGCAGGGCCCGGCCCTGGCTGAGCGTTTCCTCCGTAGCCTCCGGCGCCGGCTCCCTGCTCGTCGGGATGGTGATGTCGACGTCCGTCACGTCCCCGAGGGTCGACAGCGGTTCGCCGAAGTCCTCGTCGCGGCCTACGACCATGATTTTGACTTCTTCCGGCTTCAGGTATTTTTTCGAGACCTCCAGGACGTCATCGCCCGTCACTTCTTCGATGCCGGCTTTTTCCTTCTCGAGGTAATCCATCGGATAGTCGTAATATTCGTACGTCATCATCCGATTGACGATCTCTCGCCGCGTGTCGAAGTTGAAGACGAACGAATTCAGGAAGGCGTCTTTGGCCTGTGTCATCTCCTCGTCGGTAGGAGGTGCTTCCTGCATTTTTTCGATCTCGTGGAGTACCGACTCTGCCGCTTCGACGGTCGTCTCCGACTTGGTCATGACTCCGGCGAAGAAGCGCCCGGGGCGGTCGTAATTGGCCGAATAACCGCCAAAGACCGCATAGGCCAGCCCCTGGTCGTCTCGGACGTTCTGGAAGAGCCGGCTGCTGAAGCCGCCGCTGAGGATTTCATTCATGACGGTAAGGGCGAAGTAGTCTTCGTCATCGCGACGCACTTCGCCGGGGTGGCCCATGAGGACGACCGACTGGTTGACGTCGTCTTTGGGTGCGAAGTAAACGCCGTAGTCGTTGGACGCTTCTACAAGAGGCGGGTCCGGCGCTTCGAAGTTCTCGGCCTTCGGCCAGTCCTGGAACGCTTCCTCGATCATCGCGACCATTTCTTCGGTCTCGAAATCGCCCCATATGCCGAGGATCGTGTTGTTGGGATGGTAGAACTCGTTGTGGAAAGCAAACAGGTCGTCCTGCGTGATGGCATCGATGGTGAAATACTCCGTCGACCGGGCGTAGGGGCTGTCCGATCCGTACAATACTTCGTCGAATTCTCGGAAGGCGATCTGTTGGGGGTTGTCGTTGCGCCGGGAGATATTCGATTTCTGCTGGGTCTTGGCGAGGTCGATTTTGTCCTCCGGGAAGGCGGGGTTCATGAGTACGTCGGCGAAGAGGGGCAGCACTTCGCCGGTGTGTTCTACGAGCGTATTCATAAAGGCGCCGCTGGAGGTCGAGCCGCCGAAGGTTTCGATGGAGGCGGCGATATTTTCGAGGCGTTCGTTGAGCTCGTCGCCGGAGATGTGGGTCGTGCCCCCCGTACGCATGACGGCGCCTGCGATCGAGGCGCGGCCGACCTTGTCGGCCGGGTCGTAAACGCCCCCGCCTGCAATCCGGGCGGAGATATTGACCAGTGGGAGTTCGTGATCTTCGATCAGAAACAGAATCATGCCGTTGTCCAGCTCCACACGTTCGGCTTCAGGGATGTCGAAATCGGGAAGGGGCGGGTATTCGAGGTCGGTGTAATGCTTCTGCGCCGAAGCGGGCAGTACGAGGCCCAGCGCGAGAAGGCAGATAAATAAGGGTTTCAATGTATTCATCGATCTATGGGATGTTTTGCTGGATGCTGGTGTCTGGATGCCGGTGTCTGGATGTTGGGGTCTGGATGTTGGGGTCTGGACCCCCGACCCGAGGACTCACCGTCCCGGTTCATCGCTTTCGTCTTCGGGTGACGCTTCGGACATCGCTTCATCCGTCGATTCGATCGTCTGGATCATGGCGACCGTCCGGTTGTTCTTCGTGAAGGTCTCGTTGGCCACGCGCATGATGTCTTCGTTGGTCACGGCTTCTATGGCGTCCAGGTTGTTGAACAGGTTGCGCCAGTCGCCGGTGACGACGTCGTAGTAGGTCAGGTTGGACGCTATGCCTGTGTTGGATTGAAGTTGACGGATGATATTTGCACGCGCCTGCGTTTTGACGCGTTCGAGTTCTTCAGGGGTGACCCCGTTGGTTTTTACGTCCTCGATGATGTCGTACATGGCCGATTCCACCTCGGACGGGCTGATGTTTTGATTGGGAATAGCAAAATAGACGAAGAGGTTCGGGTATTTATCCCCCGGGAATCCGTTAAACCCGCCGGCCTGCAGGGCGAGCTGCTCTTCGTCGACCAGTTTTTTGTAGATCCGGCTCGTTCTGCCGTCGGAGAGGATGCTGGACAGGACGTCGTAGGCGGCATTGTCGGGGTGATTGATGCTGCCCTTGTGATACCCCATGATGAGGATCGGCTGGGTTTGCTCTTCGATGACCAATCGCCGTTCACCGAGCTGCGGCGGTTCTACCGTTTCGACGACGGGGGGAGGGTCGCTGGCGGGAAGCCGGCCGAAGTAGGTCTCGGCGAGCGCTCGGGTTTCCTCCGGGTCGACGCTGCCCACAATCGCGATCGTCAGGTTGTTGGCGCCGTAGTACCTCTTGAAGAAGGCTTCCGCTTCCGTTGCGGTAAAACTCTGTAGATCCGCCATGTGCCCCACGATGGGTTCGCCGTAGGGATGGGCCTTGTATGCCGTCGTCAGGAATTCTTCCAGCAATCGGCCGAACGGCTGGCTTTCGGTGCGCATCCTCCGTTCTTCCTGCACCACGTCGCGCTCGGTATAGAACTCTCGCAACACCGGGTTCAGGAACCGGTCGGACTCGAGCGAGAACCAGAGCTCTACTTTGTTGGCCGGCAGGCTGTAGAAATAGCGGGTTGCGTCGGCCGACGTAGTGGCGTTGAGGCCCGTCCCGCCGGCGCGTTCGATGACTTTCTCGAACTCTCCGTCGATGACGAGTTCGTCCGCCCGTTCTTTGGCCGCGTCGAAAGCGTCCTGGAGCTGGGCCAGCCGGGTGGAGTCCGCGTTGATCCCCTTCTGCTGCTCGGCTTTCAGGGCCATGTAGGTTTCTTCGACCTGCCCGAGGGCTTCCATCTCGGCCTCGATGTCGGTCGTGCCGATGGTGGTGGTGCCTTTAAACGCCATGTGCTCGAACATGTGCGCAATGCCCGTAATCCCCTTCACTTCATCGACGCCGCCGACGTCGGCGTAGGTGAAGAAGGAAACCACCGGAGCTTCGTGTCGCTCGACGACGATGAACTCCAGGCCGTTGTCGAGGGTGAATTCAGTGACCTTTTCCTCGAACTGGTTGAGCATGTCCTGCGCGCGCAACGAGGCGGCTGTAGTAATGGACAGGCATAACAAAACGACGAGCAGAGCGCAGGCCCTGCGGGGTGTGGTGTATATCATGGAAATCCTCCTGTGTGATGGACTGATTTGTGGGCCTATACGAACGAATGGACGGTCAGGTTACCGGATAGGCCGGAAGTTGTATGGAATCGTTAGCGAAAAGGATCGATAGAAGGCGTATGTTTCGGATACATGTCAAAGATACGGCAAATCTTGAAAAGATGCTGTCTGGATGCTGGGTACTGGGGCCTGGATGCTGGCATCTGTCTACGGCTGCCTGGACCGCTTGAACACCGCCCCTGGCGCGCCTATATGAGCGCGGCGGCTACGGCCTGTTTTATTGTTTTGCCGCAGAGTAGATCGATCGCCTCAGGGGCGGCGGTGATGAGGTATATCTCTCGTTGCCCATCTCGTTCGCTCCGAAACGCGAACAAATCCTGATTGAAGTCGAACGAAGCGACAGAAATGAGATACGCCTGGTGGAGAAGGGGAGTGCCGAAGTGCTGGAGCGCGAGAGAATGGGAGCGCTGGAGAGTGGGGAAGTGGAGCATGGGAGCACCAGGGTGCTGGAGCACTGGAGGGCAATCCTCCAGCGCTCCGGCCCTCCAGCGGTCAAAAGAACGGCACTACTTCAGGGGCTGTGCGATTGGCGGCGATGACGCTGTTCAGGTTATGCATGATCACCACCAGCCCGGCGTCTTCGTCGAGCGTGAAGGCGTCGATTTCTTCGCCCGGCGGCAGAAAAGCGGGGATCTGCGCCGTCGCGAAGGACGAGCTCAGGTCGATGTTCGGGTTGTCGTTCGCTTCCAGCTCGGCGATGGGCAGTTTGACGCCCATGTCGATCATGCGCCGGCCTTCGGCCATGAATACTTCCTGGCGCATCAGGTACAGCAATTCGACTGCCTCCTCGATGCCGGTTAATGCGGCGATTTGCTCAGCGGTGACGGACGTGCCGGAAACGATCGGCACTTCGACCGGAGCGGATCCTTCCCCGCGCGTGCGGACGAGGCCGGCAATCGGAGCTTCGCTCGGGCTGGGCTGAACGAGCGTATTGCCCGAGATCGGGTAGACGACGAGGTTGTCGCGGCCGCGCACTTCTCCGGTTTCGTCGACCATAGCCGTGGGGCGGGCGCCTATGACGCCGAGCAGATCCGTCAGCGTTTGCTGCGCACCCGGGAGATCGCCGCCGGACAATTGATCTTCCGCGATGATGAAGTACGCTTCTTCGACTTTCTGAAACGCGACCGGGCTTTCCTCGCTCGCGCTGCGGAAGTAGTACTTGGGGTCGAGGAAGTCGAGGCGGGGGAGCGGCTGGAACTCATTCGTCGAGAGCTGCGAGATGAGCGACTCGATGAGGTTGGCCGGCCCGTCCGAATCGTCTTCGTACTGGGCATATCGGACGAACGCGTTGTCCATGTCGATCACCTGCTGGGCGAAGGTCGTGGCCTCTGCCGCATTGCCGAGGTTGTAGTGCGCCCGTGCCAGGGCCATCATGTAACTCTTGCTTTTCTCCGCATCGGTCGTGTTGTTCAGCGCGGCCTCGAAGTCGGCGATGGCCAGCGCATAGTGGTCGGCCGGCGGGAATACCTCTTCACGAGGGCCTGATGGAGCAGCGACCAGGTATTCGCCGAGGAAGAGGTGCCCCATCCCCCGGTAGAAGTAGAGTTCGGCGATCTGGTCGGGCGTGGCGTTTTCGTCGCGGGGGACGATCTCCGTCAGGCCGAAGTCGGCGCCGTTGCGCAAGGCGAAGACGTTCTGCTGCAGGACCGTGATGTCCAGGTCGGACGGCTGAAGGTTCAGGACGTCGCATACCTTGCAGGAGATGGTGCGGTTGTTGAAGTAGTTATCCGATACGAGGATGGCCACTTCGACCACTTCGTTGAGGGTGAGTGACATCTGGCGTTCCACGCCCGGCAGCCAGGCATCGAGCGAATTCGCCGAGTTCAGGAAAGATTCCTCGGTCAAATTGGGGTTGTCTACTTCAGTGGGGTCGAGGAAGTCGCACCCGGCCAGGCCGATCAGGCCAGCGAGAGCGACGAGGAAGAAGATGTTTTTCATGATATATCAGGATTGAACGTACCCGGCACGAAGTGCCGGGTACTGTGTACCGCGTATTTGCGTTAGAATCGTACTTTGAAGGTGCCCAGGAAGACGCGCGGAGCGGGGTCGACGCCGTAACCGACGCCGTTGGACTCGGGGCCGCCCTGCGTTTCTGCCCCCGAGGTTTGCGCTTCCGGGTCGAAGGTCGAGTTCACGAAGTTGAACGGGTTCTGTACCGAGAAGCCGATCGAGACGTCCTTCGCGCGGCCGGCGTAGAGGCGAGCCGGCAGGCTGTAGGACAGGCTGATGAGGCGAACCTTCAGGAAGTCGGTATCTTGGACGAAGAAGTTGGTGACGTCGAGCCAGCCCGGCTCGTCAGCCGCCACGGGGTCGGGCAGCCGGCTGAAGTCGGTTCCGCGGAGATACCGGAACTGGTCGTTGAAGTTGTGCGCCTGGGCGCCTGCCTGCCAGTCGGCAGAGGCGAACAGGGAGAGGTCGTTCCAGCGGAAGTCGAGCGAGAGGGTGCCGAAGGCGTCCGGCAGGGTGGAGCCGAGGAACGATTCCCCCTCGGTGCCATCGTAGCCGCCATCCGCAGCCAGCAGGGCCTGGTTGCCGCGGATGTAGCCGACCGGCTGGCCTTCCTCGACGACGTTCTGGATGGTGCGGGACGAGAAGCCGCCGATAGAGAACGGGGCCGACCCGCCCGAGTCGGTCACTTCGTTGTGGAGCGTGTTGACGGACGCGTTGAGCAGCAGGCTGAACTGGCTCGTCTGCAGGATCTGGATGTTCGAGGTGATCTCGACGCCGCGATTGACGATTTCGCCCACGTTGCGCAGCTGCCGGGCGCCGGGGTTGTTTTGCAAGGAGGCCGAAGGCGCGACGGGCACCAGGAAGAGGGCGTCTCGGGTTTCTGCGTCGTAATACGTGAAGCCGATCCGGATGCGGTCTCTCAGGAGGCCGAGGTCGGCGCCGATCTCCCAGGTATAGGTGCGTTCCGGCTCGAGGTCTTCGTTGCCGATCTGGCCCAGGCCGGCCACGGAGGAGCCCAGGAAGGACGTGAACGCGATGGTGCGTTCGTCGGCAAACGGGGTGGGGAAGTTGCCGGCGACGCCGAAGTTGGCCCGGAGGCGCGCGTACGAGAGCACGTCGACGAGGGCGCTGCTCCTGTAGAAGGATTCATTGGAGAGCACGTAGGAGCCCCCTACCTTGGGGTATACCTGGAGGCCGACGTCGTCGCCGAAGGCCGAGTTGCCGTCGACGCGCAGCCCGTACTCGAGGAAGTAGCGGTCGAAGAAGCCCGCATTTTGCAGGGCGTAGAAGCCGTAGTTGGCAACCCGCAGCTTGAACTGATCGCCGGTCGTGATGCCGGCGCCGCTGATGGTTTCCGTGCCGTCGCGGACGTCGTCGCCTTCGATGAGGATCTGGTCGTCTTCGTCGCGGAAGAACTGCGTGCCGAGCGACGAGATGAGCGAGACGTTGCCCAGCTGGGCGCGATGCTGGGCTGTCCCTTCGAGGGTCAGGCTCAGGAAGCGGCGTTCGAAGTCGTCAATGGAGCCGGGATTCTGGCTGTTGACGAGCGACAGGTATTCACGCGTATAGATGGCGCGTTCGTTGGAAACCCGGTAGTCGAGGCCTCCCAGGGCCCGAAGGGTCAGGCTGGAAATCGGCTTGATATCCAGGCTGTGCGACATCTGGAAGCGATCCACTTCGACTTCGTTGTTGAGCAGTCGTTCTGCGCTGTTCACGAATTGCTCGAAGTTGCTGAATTCGTCTTGAGGGAGCGCATCGAGATCGGCGTCGAAGCCGAACAGGGTCAGGAACGACCCTTCCGTGATCCACAGGGGGGTGTAGCTGCCGCCGTTGCCGTCGCGGGCTCGTTCGTACGAACGTTTCGCATACGCGAGGGACCCCGAGTAGTCCACGATCGGGCTCACTTCGGCGTTCAGGCTGGTTCGGACGTCGTACTGGGTGCTCCCGGAATTGTCGATACGGAATCCATCGCTGTCGCGTACGCGGCCGGAGAAGCTGTACCCCCAGCCATCGCCGCCGCCGAGGCCGCTTATCTGGTAGTCCTGAACCAGACCGGGTTCGTACAGTAGATCGCCCGTACGATCGAAGAAGAAGTACTCTTCCGTACCCACCTCGCTGCCGAGGCCTACGCCGAGGGTGAGGCTGGACTGGGCGGCGTTGCCTTTCTTGGTGAAGATCTGGATGACGCCGTTGGCCGCATCGGATCCATACAGCGTGGTGGCCGCACCTCCGTTGAGGAATTCGATCCGCTCGATGTTGTCGATCGGCAGGTCCGCGAGTGCGCTGGTCTGGGACGCATCGCTCGGGTTGCCGTTGATGTTGGCAGACAGTGTAGAGCGCGCGTTCAGGTTATCGACCCGGATGCCGTCTACGTAGATTACGGGGGTAGAGCTGACGGCGGCCGAGTTGATGCCGCGCGACCGAATCAGTGACGTGGTGCCCGGCAATCCGGAGCGGAGGCCCAACTGCACGGTCGGCAACTGTGCCTGCAGCGCCTGTTCGAGGCGCGGCGTCGGAATGCGCTCGATCTCGGCTGCTGAGACCGTGTACGTAGCCGTTGAGAGGCGCTGCCGCTCCAGGCCGATACCCTGCCCCGTGACGATGACTTCCTCGGTTCTGAAGACATCCGGTTCGAGTTCGATTTCCAGGTCGAGGGTTTGTCCGCTCGAAAGCGATACAGCTTGTTCGAAGCTCCGGTAGCCGATGTAAGAGGCCTGGAGGGTGTACGTGCCGGGAGGGATGTTCTCGACCGAGAAGTTGCCGTCGACGTTGCTGATGGCGCCCCTCTGGAGCTCGCTCACCACGATATTGGCGGCGATCAGTGGCTCCTGGGTGTCTGCGTCGCGGATCGCGCCGCGTAGGGTGGCGTCCTGTGCATGAGCAACCAGCGGAAATACGCTCATGAGAAGGACCACGTATATATTGCGTAAAGTCATCATATGTCCTGGTAGGGAAGATTGATTTGGTTCAGCCCCAAATATTCTATCCGGTGATTAGGACATGATGACCCCTTTTTTATTTGTTCTTTACCAATACCTTACGGGAGTATTAATTCCCTACATGTTGGGTCGATGCGAATGGCTTTGACGTTTTACGCTCCGTTCAGTATGTTCTGAGTCCACCTCTTTCTCAGATGTTATGGCACGTTCGTTCGGCTTACGTATATTCATCCATCACAGGCTGCTGTTATATATAGCCGGCATAGCCTGTTTGATCGGGGCGCACGCTGTTCAGACGGCTTCGGGGCAGGCGCCCGATCGTAAATTCATCCGAGGAATCAGCCTTCAAGGGTACCCGGCCGGCTTTATCGGGACCGGGAAGTTTACCTATTTCTACAGGTCCGATCAGAGTGCGACGCTCTATCTCGGTTTAAATGTGACGGATCGGCGAGACTGGGGGCGCCACGACGACGAATCCGGCATCGGCGCCGGCGCAGGGCTCGCCTGGAGGCGGTATTTCGATGAGGACGGCCTGGGCTGGTTTCTGGGAGTGCGGACCGATCTGTGGTTTATGCAGATCGACTGGGAGGAAAACTCCGGGGCGTCCGGTACGACGGACATTGTGGTATTTCAGCCTACCGCCCAGGTCGGTTACTCGTTTCTCCCGGAGGGCAGCCGGTGGGTCTTCGAAGCGTCAGCGGCTCTCGGCGCCGAAATCAACCTGCAGACCGACGGGGAGCCGGTCGGGGAGGGCGCTATCTTTCTTCTCGGCCTGGGAGCCGGCTTTCGGTTCTGACGGCTTCAGAACCTGCACCTGTTAGAGGCGGCATGAGGAAAGGTATACATTGTGAAAGTATTACTGAAAATGGAAGAGATGTTACAATCGAACAGGTAATACTACCGGAAAATGTGTATGATAGGGCTCTCCACAGAATAGAACGGGATAGACGATGGTTACGGTAGCCTACTGGATATGGGGCCTGGTCGGGATATATGCGGGCCTCGGTCTTCTGTTTGCCATCCCCTTCTTGTGGAAGGGGGTAGGACGGAGCGACCCCTCCGTAGCGGGTTCTACCATAGGCTTCCGATTGATTATCATCCCTGGTGTCGTTCTGTTCTGGCCGCTCCTGGCGCGCCGCTGGTTAACAGGCACCACTGAGCCCCCTGAAGAAACCTCACCCCACCGCACTGCCGCGCAGGCTGATTGATGGCAGCGTCGCTGCACACTCCATCACAGCAGAGAGCTTCACAGTAAAGAACATCGCAGTATTAAAACATCACTGCAT
>CAZGHT010000043.1:0-10667 GCA_964525535.1 uncultured Rhodothermaceae bacterium | reverse complement strand
TCACAGCAGAGAGCTTCACAGTAAAGAACATCGCAGTATTAAAACATCACTGCATTCGATACGATAGATAGCCGCCTAACGTGTTATGATAAACCCCCTTCGTAGACGACATGGTGTTATGACGGCATTGCTGGCTGTCGTTGTACCTGTCGTTTTTGTGTTCGGGTTACTGGCGAGGCAACCAGATCCGGCTCCCAACGCCCGAATCCCTGTTCCTATTCTCGAGGACCCGGGGGACTTTTCCGTTTCCGTCACCGAATCCCGTTCTTTTGGGGAGCTTACCGGGATCTCGTACCGGGTTTTAGGTCGGGCTGCCGGTTCCCCGGTCCAGGCGATCGAGTTGGCGAATCTCCAGGCGGTGCGCTACCCGGCATTGCTTCTGTACTGGTTGCCGGGGGACCAGGGAATCGTTCCAGAGGCCGGCTCACTCACCGATGCTTATATACTCGGTTCGTGGTCGGTGACGACAACCGGCGTGTTTCGCCTGCCAGAGCGGGCCCACGATGAAGAAGGATCCCTGGTGTTATACAGCATGGCTCAGGGGGATATCGTGGGTTCCACTCCCCTGGTCAATCGCTAATTGGTTAGGATAACTAAATCGACAGATTCGTGGGTCACTCTTACAAAGCCGTCGGATGGAATCGGCAAAAACGCATCTACGACCTCACGCTGTGGGGCGGGATCCTGTTGTACCTGGGCCTTTTCATCGGCCTGGGCGCCGTATTCCATCCCTTCGTTACGATAGAGACGTTGCTCATCCGAGGGCTGGCCACCGCTGCCTTTTTATTGCTTCACGTCATCCTGGTCATCGGTCCGCTGGCCCGGCTGAATCCCAGGTTCCTGCCTCTCCTGTATAATCGCCGGCACATGGGCGTGTCCATGTTCCTCCTGGCGTTGGGACACTCGATCTTCAGCATCATTCAGTTTCATGCCCTTGGCGACGTCAACCCTCTCGTGAGCATCCTGGTGAGCAACACCCATTTCGAAAGCCTCACCCATTTCCCCTTCCAGCCGCTGGGGTTGATCGCGCTCGTCATCTTGTTGTTTATGGCCGCCACGAGCCATGATTACTGGCTCGCCACGCTGACGCCGCCCGTCTGGAAGGCCCTTCACATGCTGGTGTACGTCGCCTACGGGTTGATCGTGCTCCACGTAGGGCTCGGGGTATTGCAGGCAGAGACGAACCCGTTGCTCGCTGGTCTCGTGATGGCAGGTATGGCGGCGGTATTCGGTGTGCACATTCTCGCTGCTCGCAAGGAACGCAAGACCGACAAACAGCGGGTGGACGATCGATCCGGCGAATTTGTCGACGTCTGTGGAGTGGACGAGATCGAGAACAACCGGGCCCGGATCGCCGTCATCGCCGGAGACCGGGTTGCCATATTTAGATACGACGGAAAGATATCGGCCATCTCCAACGCCTGCCAGCACCAGAATGGGCCGCTCGGCGAGGGCCGCGTCATAGACGGATTTGTGACCTGCCCCTGGCACGGTTACCAGTACTGCCCGCACAACGGGCAGTCGCCTCCCCCGTTCACCGAAAAGGTGCCTACCTTTAACGTGAAGATCGAAGAGAATCGCGTGCTTGTTGCAACCCGTCCGAACCTTCCCGGAACCCACGTCGATCCCGCCGTCATCGAGGGAGAGCCCTCGTCGTAACCGGCGCAAGACGATTTAGCAGTTACGCCTGGTGAAACGCCCTATGAACACACCGCAAGACGAAGAATTCTATATCGGTTACCTGGATAAAGCGCCGAAGGGGATTGGTACGTTTACCCGAAAAGTTGTGTTCGGGCTGATCGGAACGGCAGTGGCCGTATCCATCGCGCTGGTCCTGGGGCAACAGGGGTTCTATCCGAGCACGTTCGAGTTTTTGCAATATCGCACGTTCGAGGGGACGCTCGTCGAACATCCATACCCGATGTTGCGTGTTCTGCGGCCGGGCGAAGGGGGAAATGTGCCGACCTATTCCCACTATTATCTGGTCAGTGAGGGCAAGTTTGGGGCGCAAGACGCCACCGAAGGATTGGATGGGCAGCGGGTCAGGCTGGAGGGGGCATTGATTTACCGGGACGACCAGGTGATGATCGAGTTGAAGCCGGGGACGCTGGCGTCGACCGGCGTGGGGGAACGGGCGGCGCTCGAAGAGCGGTCGCTGGGGGCGTACACGTTGACCGGGGAAATTGTGGACAGCAAGTGTTATCTGGGGGTGATGAACCCCGGCAACCATAAGCCGCACCGGGCATGCGCGGTGCGGTGCATCAGCGGCGGGGTGCCGCCGATGTTGTTCGTCAAGGACGACCGGGGCCGGATGAGTTATCTGTTATTGCAAGGGGCCGGGGGAGAACAGGTCAACCATCAGGTGCTCGACCGGGTCGCCGAACCCGTCGAAATCACGGGAGAGGTTGTGCAACGCGGGGAGGTTCTTATATTATTAGCAGATCCATCTACCTACCGCCGACTCAGTCACTAACCGTGCACGTTATGTCTGCCCTGCCTGCACATTCGTCTAACATAGACGACTACCCCCGCTATTCCGACTTCTTGCCCGGCGGCCTCATCGAAGCGGGGCCGTATCAAATGTACTTCGCTCGAACCCGGGAAGACCTGGACGCCGTCGGTCGGCTGCGCTTCGAGGTCTTCAACCTGGAGTTGAACGAGGGGCTCGACGCCTCCTACGAGTTGGGACGGGACGAGGACCCCTTCGATCGCATATGTCACCACCTCCTGATTCGAGAGCGATCGGCCGGGGTTGTGGGTACGTATCGGCTGCAAACCTGTGAAATGGCTGACGAGGGAGGGCTGGGGTTTTACTCTGCCTCAGAATTCGACTTTGCGGGGTTGCCCGACTCGGTTCTGGCACAGGGCGTCGAGTTGGGGCGCGCCTGCATTGCCCGGTCCCACAGGAGCTTGAAAGTGCTGTACCTCCTCTGGCGCGGCATTGGGCTCTATCTGACGCACAATCGGCGCCGGTATGTGTTCGGGTGCAGTTCGCTCACCAGCCAGGACCCGGCCGAAGGCTACCGGGTATACGACGATTTTTGCCGGCACGGTCACGTCCATCCAGTAATCCACATGGATCCGCTCCCCGATTACGCCTGCGAACGCCCTGCAGACGATCCTGTCGAAACCGTTGAGGTGCCGCGGCTCATGCGCGTCTATTTGAGCCTCGGGGCCAGGGTGTGCAGCCTGCCGGCACTCGACCGAATGTTCAAAACGATCGACTACTTCACGCTCTTTGACACCCAGCAGCTGAGCGCTCAAGCACAGAGCTATTTCATGCCCGATCGTTGATGGGCGGCACCATGCGGACGGTACGGGCATCATACAGGCTCTTCTTGCTTCTCGTCATCACCGGCGGGCTGACCATGGTCTGGCTTATTCGCATTCCGTTCCTTTCCTCCGTTGAACGTTCTGCATGGCGAGGGGTGATGACCGGCTTATGGGCCCGCCGTTTTTTGCACGTGTTGAACGTACAGGTACACGTTGATGGTATCCCCCCTGACCCCCCCTTTTTCATGGTATCCAATCATCTGAGCTACATGGATATCATCGTGTATCTCAGTCAGGTGCACTGCGTTTTTCTGGCCAAATCCGAGGTGGCGTACTGGCCGGTACTGGGATGGCTGGCCAGGGCGGTCGGTACATTGTTCGTCAACAGGCGCAATAGTAGAGATGTCGTTCGCATCAACGAAGAAATCGACCGGGTGCTCGGCCACAACGAAGGCATAGTGATTTTCCCTGAAGGAACGACCAGCAAAGGGGAATCGGTGCTGCCCTTCAAAACCGGCATCCTGGAGACGGTTGCCCGGCGCGGGATGCCGGTTTCTTATGCTGCCGTCAGCTACAGGACGCCTGAGAACGAACTCCCCGCCATGCAGGTCGTTTGTTGGTGGGGGGACATGACCTTGGTCGATCACCTGTTCAATTTGTTGAAACTCCCTTCCTTCGAAGCTACGATTGTGTTCGGAGATGAAGCTTTAACGGCTTCAGACCGTAAGGAGATGGCGATGCTCTTAAACGAAAAAGTATCCCAACATTTTATCCCAGTCGTCTAATTCAGAAATCATGTATACCCTGAAATATCTCATAGAACAAAACATAGTGTGTCTGAAGCAGGGGATCGATCTGCTCCGCGACACACCGGATTCGGTCTACATCAATACCGAATACCCGGTGTACACGAGCAGCATCGGCGATCATTTCCGGCATTGTTTGGAGCATTATCAATGTTTTCTCAATGGCGTAGGTGAGCGAAGCATCGATTACGATGCGCGTAAACGGGATCGTCGTATAGCCTCTGAGCGGGCATACGCCATCGACGTCGCCGGTGCGATCGTCGACCGGCTGGGTGAGCTCAGTTGTGTAGGCGCCCCATTGCGCATCAAGATGGACTGCGGTTTCGGGGAAGAGGAAAGGGCTGTTTGGGCCCAATCCACGGTCGAGCGAGACCTTCAATACCTCCAGGCCCACACCATCCATCATTATGCGCTGATTGCGATGATTCTTCGGGTACAGGGGCGCGAGCCGTCCGAAAGCTTCGGTGTGGCGCCGTCCACCCTCACCTTCAGGAAGACCCAGATGCAGGCGACATGAGCCATGGCGGTGAAGAGGGCAGCTCGTCCCGGGCCGGGTTCCGGTGGCGATACGTGCTGGCGGTTTATGCGATTCTCCTGCTCGTCTCGCACGTCGTCAGGCGTGCCGGGGGGCCGGATCCCTCTTTACGGCCAGATCAGGCGCGTGTCGAGGTGCTTGCCGTCGATTCCGGCCGGCTGATCGACGCTCCTGTGCAGATCGCCTACACGGTGTTCGAGCCGGATAGCGCGGCCCATCCCGATCCCGCTACGTTGATCCTGCTTCATGGCAGTCCGATGGCCTCGATGTCCATGATGACGCTCGCACAGGCCCTGCCCGATTCCTTGCGAAGAGTCGTGCCCGATCTCCCTGGTTTCGGTCGCTCTACAAAGAAAATCCCCGACTATTCAGTGGAAGCGCACGGGCGCTACCTGGAACAGCTCATGGATGCACTGGCTATTCAGCGCGCTCATCTGGTGGCGTACAGCATGAGCGGTGGGGTAGCTCTTCACGTGTACGACAGACGCCCGGACGCGGTAGAGTCCATCGTGATGCTGTCTGCGATCGGCGTGCAGGAACTCGAACTGCTGGGCAGCTATCGCCTCAACCATGCTGTGCACGCGTTTCAGCTCGGTGTATTGTGGGCCGTTCAGGAGCTCTTCCCGCACATGGGCTTCATGGATGATGCGTTGCTGAACACCTCGTACGCGCGCAATTTTTTTGACTCGGATCAACGCCCGCTTCGAGGCATCCTCGAGCGATACGACAGGCCGATGTTGATCATGCACGGCCGAGAGGACTTGCAAGTCCCGGTCGAAGCCGCTCTGGAGCATGAGCGCATCGTACCCCAGAGCAAGCTGGCCCTGTTCGATGGGGGGCACGGATTGGTGTTCAGACCGGGCATTCGTTTTCTGGAGACCCTGACTGGATTCGTCGAAGCGGTTGAGGAGGGAGCGGCGCCCACCGCGAGGACGGCGTCGTTGGAGCGCAGAAAGGAAGCCCGGCGACCTTTCGATGCTGAGGGCGCTCTCAAAGCCGAAGGGCTCACATTGATCGTTTACATGTTTTTCATCGCGCTGGCGACCCTGTTCAGCGAGGATGCGACCTGCATCGGCGCCGGGTTGCTCGTGGCCCAGGGAAACATAGGGTTCGTTCCGGCTACGCTGGCCTGTTTTATCGGCATCGTCGTGGGAGATTCGTTGCTGTTTTTCGCGGGCCGCTACATCAGCGGGCCTCTACTCACGCGGCGCCCCATGCGGTGGATCATCAGCAAAGAAGCGCTCGAAGGCGCTTCTGCCTGGCTCCGGAAACGCGGGGCGATCGTCATCGTGGCGAGCCGGTTCATCCCTGGAAGCCGCGTGCCGACGTACATCGCCGCCGGCTCGCTGGGGCTTTCCTTCTGGACGTTTTTGCTCTACTTCACCATTGCTTCCGTGATATGGACGCCCATGCTGGTGGGCATCTCCGTGGTCTTCGGCGAACAGCTGCTGACTCGATTTCTGGCGATCTACGAAGGATATGCCCTGTGGATCTTCATTGCTTTGATCCTGCTCATCTGGGGCATGATGCACCTCGTCGTGCCTTTGTTCACGCACCAGGGACGGCGGATGCTGGTCGGAGCGTGGCGTCGCAAGGTGCACTGGGAATTCTGGCCGCTCTGGGTTTTTTATCTCCCCGTCATCGTGTACATCGTGTATCTGGGACTGCGATACCGATCGCTCACCCTGTTTACGAGCTCCAATCCCGGCATCGACCTCGGAGGGCTGGTGGGAGAATCCAAAACCGAGATTCTGGACCGGTTGAGTCGGCCGGATTTCGTAGCCCGATATACTTCTATTGACGCCACCGAGGACGAAGAGCGCCGGGTGCAGCAGGTGCTGGCATTTATGGAGCAGACGGGGCTCGGTTACCCCGTGATACTCAAACCGGATGTAGGGGAGCGAGGGAAAGGGGTCTTCCGGGCTCATTCGAGAGAGGACGTCGAAAACTATGTGGCCGAACACCCCGAACGCCTCATCGCCCAGGAATATGCAGCCGGCCGGGAGTTCGGGGTTTTTTATTACAGGTTTCCCTCTGAGGCGCAGGGCCGCATTTATTCGATTACTGACAAACGATTCCCGAAAATTGTCGGCGACGGCAAACATACCTTGCATCGATTGATACTCGACGACGAGCGGGCTGTCTGTATGGCCCGGCATTACTTCAAAGCCAACCACGATCGCCTCTTTGACGTGCCCCCGAACGGTGAGGAAGTGCAGCTCATCGATATCGGCACGCATGCCCGGGGCGCTGTGTTTCTGGATGGGGAACACGTGAAGACCGATGCGCTCGAGGAGGCGTTCGATTTGATCAGCAAAGGATTCGACGGGTTTTATTTCGGGAGGTTCGATGTCCGTACGGACTCTGTCGAAGCGTTCAGGGAAGGAAAGCGATTCAAGATCGTAGAGCTCAATGGAGTCACCTCCGAAGCGACCCATATCTACGATCCGTCGAACACGCTGCTCGATGCCTATCGGGTCTTGATGCGGCAGTGGCGCATCGCATTCGAGATAGGAGACCAGAATCGACGAAACGGATACGCTCCCGCTACGCATTGGAACGTTCTGCGCCGTATACTGCAGCGATGAGCACGCGGAATTTCGTGTTCAGAACGGATAAGCCATGAACAACACAAAAGTATCGATCTACACGTTTCTGGCCGTATTTCTCACGATCTTTCTGATCGGGGCGGTATCGATTCCTTTCGGGTTGAATTATGCAGAGCAGGTGTACTACGAGCGGCAGGCCGGCTTCAATGCGCGCCTGGCCGGTCTCATGGCTCGTTTCGTAGAAGGACGCCTGGCAGCCGGGCAGGCGCCCGAAGAGATTATCCTCGAGTTTCAGTCCGCCATCGCTGGGACGGACGTCGAGCTGGGATATGTGTGCCTGATCGATCAACAAGAGGTGCGTTATTTGTCGCACCCCGATCTGGATGTGCAGGGAATGCCCGTCAAACCACAGGCGCTGTTCGACCCGGACTTCTCTGGCGTCGGAGAGAGTCGATGGCAGGAGCATCTCCGCCGCGGTGAAACCGACAGCGGGTTGTTGCATCTCGGCGTGAACATGCCGTCGGAGATTGTTCATTTCATTTCGTTGGACACCGTAGACTGGACCGTGTCGTCCCATGAGAATACGGCCCTCGTCGAGGCGGAAGTCCGGGGGCTGCGGTGGCTGCTCACGGTGGTGTCCGTCCTCTTCGGCCTGATCATCGCCGTGCCGGCCTCGCTGGCAGCCCGGCGCGTCAATAGACATTTTCAAGACCAGATGCTCGAGAAGCACGAGTTGACGCAACGGCTTCTCGCATCGGAAAACGCGCGCAAATCTCAGGAGCTCGAAGGCGCTCGCATTCAGCAACTCTCGATGTTGCCCGCTTCGCCTCCTGAAGTCGACCACGTTCGAATGGCCTTTTACATGAATCCCGCCACCGAGGTGGGGGGCGACTACTACGATTATCAGGTAAGCGACCGGGGAACGCTGACCGTAGCTATCGGCGACGCGACCGGTCACGGGCTGAAAGCCAGCACGCTGGTTACCACGATGAAGAGCCTTTTTGCCAACCAGGCCGACGAGCAGGATCTGATCGAAATCTTACAGCGGTCGACGCGGACCATCAAGCGGATGGGCATTTCGAAATTGTACATGGCGTTCGCGCTGGTACGCGTCCGCGGACGCCAGTTCGAACTGGTCGGGGCCGGCATGCCCCCGGCTCTCGTGTATCGTGCAGGCACACAACGCGTCGAGAGCATCCCGCTCAAAGGGCTCCCCCTCGGTATGATGGAAGACGCTCCTTACGAATTGGCCTCGATCGAATTGCAAGAGGGCGACGTTTTATTATTGATGAGTGATGGATTTCCAGAGCAATTCAACAATGATCATCGTTTGATGGGGTATGATAAAGCGGCCGAACTGCTCAGCGACGTCGGCATGATGGCCCCCGAAGAAATTATCGAACAGTACAAAGCGACGTTGCGTGGCTGGCGCCAGGATACGGCTCAGTCGGACGACGTGACGTTTGTGGTCCTTAAATGCATTTCGAATGTATAGGGGTACATCCGGGCTGCATCCGTGAAAGGAACTTCCTGTCGCACGTCCGCGCGTTTGACGGGCAATCTATTGAGCAGCGCCTGGTTTTATTGATAAGGACTTTATCGATGAGGCTCCTGGTACCGAACGATCCCGCGTATGCGATGAGCCGCCATGAAGACTGAGTCGCTATGAAGAAAATGAAATCAGAGATAAAGAGACTGACGGAGGAGATCGAGGATCTTCTTAAACTCGTCCGGAAGAGTGAGGTTCAAAGCGCGGCATTACTGGAGGAAATTCATCCCAACTATCGGGAAAGCGCGCGGAATCTGGTGCAGTATCGGGCTTTGCGCAGCGTTGATATCAGAGATCTTCAAAAAAAATTGGGAGCCCTGGGGCTCTCCCGTATCGCCAGGGCGGAATGCCACGTCCTGGCCAGCTTGAAGTCGATACGTAGTATCCTGGAGAGCATGATATCCAGTGAGCCGGTGCGCTTCGAGCGTTCCTTTCTGTCGATCAAGAAAGGGCGGAAGCTCATCCGGACTCACTCGAAGGCCCTGCTCGGCTATCGGTCTAAGGGGCGTCGGGTGCGCATCATGGTGACGTTGCCTTCGGAGGCTGCGACCCAGTACCCGTTAGTGCGCGGCCTCGTCGAAAACGGCATGAATAGCGCGCGGATCAACTGTGCCCACGACGGACCTGAGGCATGGCAGAAAATGATTGATAATATCCGTACCGCCAGCGAGCGATTGCGCCGGAACGTCAAGATATGTATGGATCTGGGGGGGCCTAAGATACGCACTGGAGCGATGCGGCCCGGGCCCAGAGTCACGACGTTTGCGCCGGAGCGGGATACGCTGGGGCGGGTCATCGGCCCCGCCCTGCTTCGCCTTCAGCCCGAATGGTCGCAAGAAAACGGCGAGGCCCACACGGTACCGCTTCCCCGGGAATTTCTGAGCGCCCTCACCCCGGGAGAAATCCTCCATTTCGAAGATACTCGCGGGAAAAAACGCGACATCAAAGTGGTGGAAGCCGATGGGCCGGGATGGCTTGCGCATTGTTACGATCGAGCGTATATCCGGACAGGCACGGTGGTCCGTAAAACGCCTTCGACCAACCCCGCCGATGGGGACCCCGTATCGGCTCCGGTGGGTGTGTTGCCGCCGGCAGAAGAGAAGATTCTGCTGCGCGTGGGCGACCGTCTTCTCCTGCACCGCGATACTGCAGAGGGAGAACCGGCTCAATACGACGAGGATGGACGATTACTGCACCTTGCCCATATCTCGTGTACGTCGGCTGCAATCTTTGATGAAGTCGAGGTCGGGCAGCGCGTCATGTTCGACGACGGGAAAATCACGGGGGTGGTCAAAGAGACCGTGCCGGGGGAAACGCTGGAGGTCGAAGTGATCTATGCACGGCAGGGAGGCCAGAAGCTGAGGGCCGACAAGGGAATCAACCTGCCTGATTGCACCCTGCATATCAGAGGGTTGACCGAGAAGGACCGAGAAGACCTCCAGTTCATTGCGCGCCACGCGGATGTCGTGAGTATGTCGTTCGTCAACACGCCGCAGGATGTGCGCGATTTGCTGGAAGCGATGGAGGCCCTGGGCGCCAGAGACAGGCTCGGGGTCATCTTGAAGATCGAGACCCAGCAGGGCTTCGATAATCTCACCGATATCATGCTCGCTGCCATGCAGACCTACCCTGTGGGTGTGATGATAGCTCGCGGCGACCTCGCTGTCGAGGTCGGTTGGGAGAATATGCCGCGTATCCAGGAAGAGATTCTGTCGTTATGCCTGGCTGCTCATATGCCGGACATCTGGGCGACCCAGGTCCTGGAAAACCTGGCCAAGAAGGGGCTCCCGTCCCGGGCTGAAGTCACCGATGCCGCTCAGGCACAGCGTGCAGAGTGTGTCATGCTCAATAAAGGGCCCTACATCGTGGAGGCTATTCGATTGCTCGATAAGATTCTCGTGGACATGAAGGATCATCAGGACAAGAATGCCCCTCTGACGCCTGCGATGGCGTGA
>CAZGHT010000042.1:7043-44113 GCA_964525535.1 uncultured Rhodothermaceae bacterium | reverse complement strand
AACCAGCCTGCTGTGCACAGTTCGCGTAACATCACTGAATGAATCCCGGAGGCCATTCCTATTGAACACGTCTGATGGTGTCACCCATACGTTGACCCGCACCGACCTCGCGGCATGGCCCAAGGCCGAGCTGCACTGCCACCTCGATGGATCGCTGCGGTTGTCGACACTGCTCGACGAGGCCAAAATGCAGGGAAAGATGCATATGCTCCCAGCAGACAGCCTGGAAGGGCTCGAATCCGCCCTCGTCGCTGTCGATCATTCCGAAACACTCGCCGCCTATCTCAGCTGGTTTCAATACACGATCCCCCTGCTCCAATCCCGCCGTGCTCTGTCGCGCGCCGCGTACGAGCTCGCGGAGGACAATGCCCGCGAGAACGTTCGTTACCTCGAAGTGCGGTATGCTCCCATCCTTCACATCCAGGAGGGCCTCACGATGGAGCAAACCGTCGATGCTGTCTTTGAGGGGCTCGCTCGAGCGGAGGCTGACTTCGGTCTTCGAACGTCGATCACGATTTGCGGGCTGCGCGATCGGTTCGAGAGCGCTTCGCTTCGCCAGGCAGAACTGGCCGTGCAATACCGAGCACGCGGCGTTACGGCCTTCGACCTCGCCGGCAGCGAGGCCGGCAATCCCTCCAAAAACCACCTACACGCCTTTTATTACGCGCGGAACAATTTGCTTAACCTCACGATCCACGCCGGCGAGTCGTGGGGCCCTGAATCCATCCACCAGGCGCTCTTTTTCGGCGGCGCCCACCGCATCGGGCACGGCACGACCCTGCATCAAGACCCCGAACTGATGCAATACGTCATCGACCACCAGATACCGCTCGAAATCTGCCCGACGAGCAACGTCCAAACCAAGGTCGTCTCGAGCTACGAAAGCCATCCCCTGAACACCTACGTAGACGTACACATCCCGGTCACTATCAATACCGACAACCGCCTCTTCAGCCGGACTTCAACGACCGACGAGCTGTGGCATATTTATACAAAATGCCGCATTTCTCCGGAACAACTCAGAGAAATCGTGCTTAACGGCTTTCGTTACGCGTTTATCCCCTGGGAAGAACGCCAGGACCTCCTCCGGTCGGTTCTGGACGATCTCCCCTTCCCTCCCTCTTCGTACACGCCGGTCTGGTAACGCCTCATTCCGTACATCGCCCTTTGCGTCCATCCTTTATGAACCGTATCGTTCACCCTGCAGACACCCTCCTGGGGGAAGTTCAGCTGCCCCCCGACAAGTCGATCGCTCACCGGAGCGCGTTGCTTTCCGCCCTTTCCGAAGGAACGTCTCAGATCGTAAATTACCCTGACTCTGCAGATCCCCAATCCACCCTCGCCTGTCTGGCTCAGCTGGGGATCGAATTCGAAGAGAATGACGGCATCCTGTACGTCCACGGCAAGGGCCTGCACGGATTGCGGGAAGCCGATGAACCGATCGACTGCGGCAACTCGGGAACGACGATGCGCCTGTTGAGCGGCATCCTTGCCGGTCAGCCCTTCGACAGCACGCTCATCGGCGACGCCTCGCTCAGCAAACGACCCATGAAGCGCATCGCCGACCCGCTGGAAGCGATGGGAGCGCCCATCACCCTGACCGATGGGCATGCCCCCCTGCATATCAAGGGCAACCCCGGGTTAAAAGGAATTACCTACGAGCTGCCCGTCGCCTCGGCGCAGGTCAAATCGTGTGTGCTGCTCGCCGGCCTCTACGCCGACGGCGAGACGACGGTCATCGAGAACAAGCCGTCTCGCGACCACACCGAACGTATGCTCTCGCTCAGCGCCTTCGAGATGGGTGGGCAACGCCACCTGACTGTTGCGAAAGGACACCGGATCCCGGCCGGCACCTGGGCCGTGCCGCGCGACTTCTCGGCGGCCGCCTTCTTCCTCGTCGCCGGCTGCATCGCCCCCCACGCTGAGATCCGCATGCCCGGCGTAGGCATCAATGCCTCCCGGAGCGCCTTCCTGGACGTGCTCCAGGCCATGGGCGCCCAGATCGACATCGAAAACGAGCGAACTCATGCCGGCGAACCGATCGCGGACCTGACGGTTCGGTCCTCTCCCCTGAACGGCGTCCGCGTCGATGGCAATCTGGTGCCAATCCTGATCGACGAAGTCCCCATACTCGCCGTAGCCGCGGCCTTTGCAAACGGACGCACGGAAATCCGCGATGCCAGCGAGCTGCGCGTGAAAGAAACCGACCGCATCGACGCCATGGTCAAAAACCTCACAGCTCTCGGCGTTCACGTGGAGGAGTTCGAGGATGGGCTCGCCGTCGAAGGCGGCGCCCCACTCAAGGGCACCTCAGTGCAAAGCTTCGACGACCACCGTATCGCGATGGCGATGGGTATCGCAGGACTACGCGCCGAGGGTGAAACCGAGGTAGTCAATGCCGACTGCGCCCGCGTGTCTTTTCCTGGCTTCTGGGATCAGCTCGACGCCCTGATCGGCGTGGCCAGGGAAGGTTAAACCACCAGATTGACCTCACAGGCTACTCCTGTCCTTTTTGAGAAGAGGTGTGTTGCTCATTCACTGCATGTCGTCGTTACAATGCGAAACCCCTACGCCACCAGATACTGCCAGCGATGATTGGTTACTACCGGTTAACCGGGACGTCGAAAAATAAAGAAAGGCTACCCTAAGCCGGCGGGTAGCCTTCCGATTCTGGCGCACTCAATCCTGTGCTATTCAATCAAGCACGCCTTTCCTCCACCACCTATCAGAGGATTCGTTGTTGCAGTTTGGAGTGCGTACGAGACAAGATCACTCCTTAGGACACATAAAGGTGCGTTGCTCAGGTGGATTTCTGTGATGAAAGGAACGAAAAGAAGGCTTAAAACGCATCTCAATTGGTACGGAGTGGTCTCATGCCGGGACAGGACGCGTGATTGAAGGGGTCAGAGGCTCCGCAGGAGCCCGGCCCGACCCGTGGATGAAATCTCCCACGGCCGGAAAGAAACATCCTAGCCGGGGACCCAGAGATGGAGCGACAGATCGACCGACCCGTCTTCTCGAAACGTGACGCCTTCGGCACGGAGCCGTTCTTCCATTACGAACGGCGTCTCAAAACGGTGTTTCCCTGTCAGGTGACCGTTGCGGTTAACCACGCGATGACAGGGAAGGTTTGAGCCAACAGCAGCGCCGAGCGCCCATCCTACCGTTCGCGCGGACCGCTTCGTGCCGAGATGGGCGGCAATATGTCCGTACGTAGTCACCTTACCCATCGGAATCTCGGCGACCACTTCGAGCACGCGATCGAAGAAATCCATGGAGTTCCCGGGAAGCTGGCATTCTGGAGGGCTTTCCCGTACTCCAGAACGTCAGCTCCCCAGCTCTCCTACTGGTTGCCGAGGATCACGGGAAGACCACTTTCACCGCCGCCGACAATCACGGTTTTGGTGTTGGGCGACTCTGCCAGGGCCTGCGTGGCCTCGATCCCTTTGAAACGCAAGAACTCGGGCGAGAGGCTCTCCGTGATGATGCGCTGGTAGCGCGCCTGGCCGTCGGCCTCGATCTCTTTTCGCTGCGCCTCGAGGCTGTCTTTCTGGAGCGTAAAGAAGTACCGTTCGACTTCCTGCTCTTCCGTCAGCTTGTTCTCGATTGCCCGCTGAATCTGCTCGGGCAGCTGGACATTGCGGATAAGAACCGCTTCGACATCGATGAAATTGACACCCACACCCTCGCGGACGCGTTCGATAATTTGCTGCTGGAGTTCGGTACGTCGGGACGAATACAGTTCTTCGGGTGTGTACTGGCCAACCACTTCACGGGCCGCGCTACGCACTTCAGGCTGTACGAGTTTGGCGTAATAGTTTTCCCCGTATGTAGTATGCAGTGAGGGCAGGCGTTCTCCATTGGGTCGCCAGCGGATCGATGCGTCCATACCGATCGAAAGTCCGTCGGAAGATAATGCTGTTATTTCCTCCAGCTTTTCCTGAAAACGCACGTCGTACTTGAACACCTTGAGCCACGGGGGATGTACCTTCAAACCCTCCCCGTACGTGGTTTCCAGGTTCGTTCCGGAAAAAATACTGTATTTCACGCCGGCCTGTCCTGGTCCCAGCGTGGTCGTCATCAGCCCACCGGCCAGGAGTATCACAATGAGGATACCGACGAAAAAGACCATGAGTCGTGTAGCAGCCTGTGTAAGATTCGGATAATTGTTAGCCATATCATTTCGTTTTTTGCTTCATCATGCCCACTGAGCACCTGCATCGACGCTACATGCAACACACAACGCCTTTGGAGGCAGTTTGTGATATCATGGAGCAGCTGCTGCAGTTTCACATCTTGAAAACAGGTTCCAGTGCAAGAACGTGGGTCATTCGTGTACCAAAACGGGACCTAAAAGTTCACTCTTTCGGTCGAGGGGCAACAACCTGCCCGAAAGTATCGTTACACTGCCCCCTTGCTCTTCTTCTATTGTCCGTACAAACGAGAAGATTGTTGCAACACCTCATTGAACCGTATACGCTTTTCCATAAGCAGCTCGAGGATCGCCTGGGGCCTGGAAGGCTCAAAATGCAGGTATGCCTCGCCCCATTTACCACCTTTCAGATCGGTGGGCCGGCGGACTATTACGTGGAGGCCCGCTCAGCCGGTGAACTGGCTACCGTGATCACGTTGGCCCGAGAGATCGGTATTCCCTACTTCTTGCTCGGCCTGGGAGCCAACATTCTCATCGGCGACGGGGGCTTCAGAGGACTCGTGATTCACAATCGAGCAGCCCGGACCCGTATAGACCCCGAGACGCGTCGTCTCTACGCCGAAAGTGGCGCCATCGTTTATCCGGACCTCATCGAGATGGCCGTAGCACAGGGCCTATCCGGAATCGAACACTACGTGGGTATTCCCTCCACGGTAGGCGGCGCTCTCTGGCAGAACCTGCATTTTCTGTCGCCCCCTCCCGGGCGAGAGCGTACGATGTTTATTGAAGAAGTCGTCTACGAAGCAGATATTCTGGACGAGGCGGGAGTCCGCCGCACGGTATCGGTCGATTACTTCAACTTTGGCTACGACTATTCGACCCTTCACGTTCAGGATGATATCGTGTTGAGTGCCACGTTTCAACTCGATCCTGGCGATCGTACACACATGGAATACGTCATGCGCGAGAACCTGGCCTGGCGAAAGGAACGGCATCCTCCGCTCGATTCCGAACCGAGTGCCGGATCCATCTTCAAGAAGATCGAAGGCATCGGAGCGGGCCGGCTCATTGACGAATGCGGCCTCAAAGGCACCCGCATCGGCGGCATCGAAATCACGCACCGGCACGCCAACATCATGATCAACCGGGGTGGCGGTACGGCGGCCGACGTACGCGCCCTGATCGCCGTCGTTCAGGAAGTGGTCGAACGCGAAACTGGCTACCGTCTGGAACCTGAAATCCGTTTTGTAGGTGAGCCATGACCGACTGGCTGCACGGGGCCTGGGCCGTATTCGAGAAGGACGCCCGCCTGGAACTACGCAATCGATACGCGATCAATACGTTGCTCATGTTCGTGATGGCGTCCATGCCGCTCGTGTTGTTCGCCATGGGCCCGGGCAATATCGATCAACGTGAGCAATCGGCCTTGCTCTGGCTGATTATCCTCTTCACGGCCGCGCTGGGACTGGGCCGTTCGTTCCTGAGCGAACGAGACCGGGGTACGATCCTGTTGCTGCAGCTTCATACCAGACCCAGCATGGTCTACACCGGCAAACTGCTGTTCAATATTCTTCTTTTATTCAGCGTGAACGTAATCGCGGTGCTTGCTTTCAGTATTTTTCTTCAGTTGTCTATACAGAAGCCGCTGCTGCTGATCGGTACGCTCTTTTTGGGTGCAATCGGCCTCGCAGGAGCCACCACTCTGCTCGCTGCGCTGATCGCCCGTACGTCGAACCAGGGAGCTCTGTTGCCCGTGCTGCTTTTTCCTATATTGCTCCCGCTTCTGATCTCGGTGGTCCACGCCACCCAGATCGCGCTGGACGAAACCGAGACGTGGCAGGCGGCATTCGAAGACCTTAAGGTTCTCGTCGGATTTGCCGGCGTAACGATCACAGCTTCCGTACTGTTATTCGACTACGTATGGAACGACTAAGGCGTGTTGCCCCACGAGTTACCGTATCCAAAGACATGACTGCTACCCAACAACGGCGATACAGCCGGATTACCTATGGCGTCCTCATCTGGCTCACGCTCGTCATTCTCGGCGGCTTTTTACTGCCTATTCCGCGCCTGAATATTCTAGAGCACACGGCGCGCAACCTGTATTTCCACGTCCCGATGTGGTTTACGATGCTGGCTGCAGCCTGCTTCTCCAGCTATTTTTCATTCCGTCTGCTTCGCACCGGCTCGCTCATTCACGACGCCAGAGCCGAGGAAGCCTCGCGGCTTGGCATCTTATTCGGCATCCTGGGTCTGATCACCGGCAGCATATGGGCCCGTTACACCTGGTACGTCGGTACGCCGATATGGTGGAACTTCGACCCAAAACAAACCCTGGCGGCGATCGGAGTGCTCATCTACGGCGCCTACTTCGTGCTCCGTTCCACGATCGACGATCCGGAACCGCGTGCCCGTGTAGCGGCCGTCTACAACCTGTTCGCCTCCGCTACATTGCCCCTGCTGCTCTACGTGCTGCCGCGTCAGCTCGACAGCCTTCATCCCGGCGCTGAAGGCAACCCCGCCTTCAGTGAGATAACGCACCCGATCATGCGGGTCGTCTTCTACCCTGCCGTCATCGGGTTCATCGGCTTATTCTGGGTGCTGTACACCCAACGGGTACGCCTCAGCCGCCTTCAAGAACAACTAGCTCCGCAGTGGGAGGATGAATAAGGTCATGACCGTTCCACTATTCGACTCTATGCAAGACGCGCAACGCGCGCCCGACCAGCCGCAGGAAGCGGCCCAGCAAACCCCGCAGGAAACGGATGTCGCGACAGCCTACGACAGCACCTGGGCTACCGGGCAAATCCCGGAACAAGGCCCCGTCGGCACCGAAAGGGTGATGCTCGCTCAAGATAAGCTGTACGTCGTGCTGGCTGTCGTCCTGGTCATCTGGCTCGGCATCGCCTATTATATATTCAGAACAGACCGAAAAATCGTCGCTCTAGAGAAGGCGGCTTCGGAACGAACGGCTGGAGAAGGCATTCCAAAGTAGGTCGCCTGAAAGATATTGTTCCACCTATTAGACTATCCTTTTTGCCGTCCATGAAAAAGAAAAATATCGTTGGTCTCGTTCTGATTGTCGGTTTTATCACACTCGCTGTCATGAATTTCGGCAGCTCCGTCGGTGGATATATGGACTTTTCCGAGGCGGAGCAAACTGGGGTCAAAGCCCACGTAGTAGGAACCTGGGCCAAGGCAGAGCCTATCCGATACGACCCGGCGACCAACATCTTCCATTTCCACATGGCGGACGAGCAGGGCATCGTGCGTGAGGTACACTACCTGAACCCGAAGCCGGCCAACTTCGAAGATGCCGAAAAGCTCGTCATCGAGGGCAGCATGCAAGGAGACGTATTCGTGGCGGATCATATCCTGGTCAAGTGCCCGTCGAAGTACAACGAAACCAACGTCATGGGTGAATCCAATCCGAGTATCTGAGGCGCTCCGGTTGGTGATCCCTTTTATGCTCATTACGCCCCTTTCTGTAATGGCGCAGAACCCACAGCCGGACTGGCTGGCCATGAGCCCGCTCGAAGCGTGTCCAGAATCCCCCAACTGCGTCCACGAGGCGCACGTATTTCAGGAGCCCGCATCTGATCTGGCTGACCATGTCGAGGCTGTGCTTCAGGAAATGGGCCCCGTATCGTTCACACGGGGCACCATCGACACCCACGAAATGCACGCGGTATTCAGGGTGTGGTTCTTCAAAGACGACGTCAACGTCACCATACAGGTGCACGAAGGGCAAACGGTGTTGTTCATCCGCAGCGCCAGCCGAACCGGGTATTCGGATCTCGGCGTGAACGACCGGCGCGTGGATCGCATACTGGCCACCCTGAACGAACGCCTCATCTGACAGCCGACGAAGTGCCTACAGGTAAATGAAGGTGGCGATCAGAAAATAAACGGTGAGGCCGATGATATCGTTGCTGGTGGTTATGAATGGCCCCGTAGCGATAGCCGGGTCAATGCCCCCTCGATGCAAAAATAGAGGCACCGTAGTACCGATCACCGTGGCAATGATGATAACGCCGAGCAGCGAAAGGCTCGTCGTCAACGCCAGCAGGACCGGGGAATGTATTACCTCCGCAATATGGCTGGACGCGAAGGGAAGTGCCAGGACGGCTGCACCCAGCACAATTGCGAGTGCGATACCGTTGATCAGCGCGACTCTCGTCTCTTTCCATAGCCGTTTTATCACGTCGGTGGTCCACACGTCGCCTGACGCCAGGCCCTGCACAATGATGGACGAGCTTTGAATGCCCACGTTGCCGGCCGTGGCCATCATGATGGGGATGAACGCCGCCAGGATCACGGCTTCTTCGAGAGCGCTCTCGAAGCCACCGATAACGAACCCGGATAACCCGGCTCCGACGAGCCCTACGAGCAGCCACGGCAGCCGGCCCCGCGTGATACGCAGCACCGAGTCTGTCGGCTCTTCTCCTCCGGTAACCCCGCTCATCAGCTGAATGTCTTCTTCCGCCTCTTCCCGGATCACGTCGACCACATCGTCGATCGTGATACGTCCGACGAGCCGCCGTTCGGAGTCCACGACCGGCAATGCGACGAGGTCGTAGCGTTCCATAATGCGGGCGACCTCTTCCTGGTCCATGTCGACAGGGACGGAAACCAGGTCAGTGCGCATCATTTCGTCGACGCGAGTATCCGCCCGGGCGAGCAGGAGTTGCCTCAACGTCACGAACCCTTCGAGTTGCTCGGCTTCGTCGACGATGTAGACCACGTACACCTGATCCATGGTTTCGGCCATACGCCGGACCTCTTCGATCACTTCTGCGATCGTCCAGTGCCCTTTCGCCGAGACGTATTCGCGGCCCATAATGCCGCCGGCGGATTCCTCGTCGTATCCCAGCAGATGCCGGACGTCATCGGCCGCTTCCAGGAGAGGAACGATCTGCTCAGCCGTCTCGAAGGGCAGATCGGCCACGATATCGGTGGCGTCGTCCGTATCGAGCTCATCGAGCATCGCCGACACTGCTTCGGGATTCATCTCTTCGAGGAGGGGGTTGCGAATCGACGTATCCAGCTCAGGCAGGATGTCTCCCCCCTGCTCGACGGGTAGCCATGCGAACAATTGCCTGGCTTCCTGGATCGGCAGGTGAGCAATGAGTTGCGCCAGATCCGCCGGGTGGAGATCAGAAATCAGATTGATTACCATAGCGCGTTGCCCGGATTCGAGCAGCACAGCGATATCGTCGACGAGTTCGGCGTCCACCTCCAGTGTGCCGGCTCCTGTTTCGAACTGATCTTTTACGTGGGCTTCCGCCATCGTTCTCCTCCTTGATTAATCAGGCTCGACCCCGAAAACGTGGCGCGTCAGCACAATAAAATCGGACGGCGTCAATTCTTCGGCGCGCGCGCCTTGCCATCGATCCGGAACACACCCTCCTGTATCGGAGACCAGCCGCTTCAGGCTATTTTTCAGGGTCTTTCTGCGTTGATTAAAGGCGTCTTTCACTACGCGTTTATACCAGAGCGGTTTGACCTGACGGACGGCATCGGGATCGCGCCGGAATGCGAGTCGGACGACGGCGCTCTCCACGTCGGGTTTTGGATAGAATACCTCTCGGGACACTCGAAAAGCAAGCTCGGGGTACGTGTATTGCTGGATGAGCACACTCAAGATGCCGTATGCTTTCGTGCGGGGCTCGGCCACGAGGCGTTCCGCTACTTCTCGCTGCATCATGAGCACGGCCTCTTCGATATATTCGTGAGCATCCATCAACCCGAAAAGCACCTGGCTCGTCACGTAATACGGGAGGTTACCGATGACGTGAATCCGACTTCCTTTTTTCTCGGCAAAGCTTGCCCAGTCAAATTTGACTACGTCCGCGTGATGCACGGGGAGATCCGGGAAAGCGTGTTCGAGTTCGGCGATAGCGCGCTGATCCAACTCCACGGCTTCCAGATGGGGGTAGCGTGCGAGAAGCAGTTCGGTCATCACTCCGGTACCCGGACCGATCTCGACCACAAAGTCCTCACGCGCAGCCTGGAGCGTATTAACGATTTTATCCCGAATGTTCTGGTCGGTCAGGAAATGCTGGCCGAGGCTTTTTTTGGGTGATACGCGCGCCAAATCTTACAACAGGTAGGTGGATGAGTGCCACACTGCGCTTAGCGCATCCGTTTTTTTCTGTTTCGTACGTAGTCTTCGAACAAGAACTCACCCAGGTTGTCGAGGCTTGCGAAGTAGGCGCGTCCCTGATTGGCGGTGGTCAATTCTCGTACGAATCGCTGGAGATAAGGATCACGGGCAATCATGAAGGTCGTAATGGAAATGCCTTCTCGCCGGCAGATAACGGCCTCGTCGAGCACCTTGTTAACGATCCGCCGGTCCAACCCGAATGCATTGCGGTACATGCGGCCGTACTCCACATGGCAACTCGGCTTCCCATCGGTAATCATGAATACCTGCTTATTCCTGTTCTTCCTCCGGCGCAAAATATCGCGAGCCCGTTGCAGGCCGGCTCTGGTGTTTGTGTAATAAGGCCCTACGTTGAGGTAAGGGAGGTCTTTGATGGACACTTCCCAGGCTTCGTTCCCGAAGGCGACGATGTCGAGCGTGTCTTTGGGATAACGAGTCAAGATCAGCTCGGAGAGCGCCATCGCCGTTTTGCGAGCCGGCGTGATGCGGTCTTCGCCGTACAAAACCATCGAGTGGGACAGGTCGATCATCAGCACCGTAGCCGTGCTGGTCCTGAAGTCGGTTTCGTACACCTGAAAATCTTCCTGCGCGAGGTTCCAGTCCTCGGATCCGCATCTCCGGAACGAATTGGCCAGTGTGCCCGTGACGTCGAGCAGGCTGACATCGTCTCCGAACTTCCAGTCCCGCGTTTCGGGCAGGCGTTCGTCGCCATTGCCGGCGAAGGGGGTCTTGTGGTTGCCGCGCCCGCTTTTTCTGAGCTGCCGGAAGATCTCCTCGAGCGACCGGGATCGAATGGTACGCTCCATCCGGGCCGACATGACCGAGATGCCCATCTCGTTTTCCTCGATGTAGCCCCGATTTTTCAGCTCTTCGATGAAGTCGCCGATCCCCATCGTCTCGTCGCTGATATTGTACTGGTTGTCCAGTTGGGTCAGCCAGTTGAGCGCCTCACTGACGTCGCCGGCAGTATGTTCGAGCAGCTGCTGAAACACCTCGAAGAGGCGGTCGAACGGCAGCATGAACTGGCCGTGTTTTTCAGGATTCCACCTGGTGTATTTAAATTCCATGCTATTCGCGTTTCGCTGAAGGAGCTTTTCATCGGACGGAGACGCCACACATTCACCCTTTGTAGGGTCGATCGAGGAAGCGTTTAGCACGATCGTGCGCACCGGACCAATCGTCCAATTCCAGGACGTTCCGATAATACCGGACGGCCTTGTCGCGTGCGCCAAGGGCATCGTGCACCATACCAATGCGTAATAGAGCCAACACCCTAAATACAGATGTATCGCCGGCTTGTTCGCTCAGGCGTTCAATTCGTGACAGATCGGCGAGTGCCTCATCATAACGGTCATACACCATGTGTATGCGCGCCGTGTAATACAGGGCCTGCTCGACGATGGTTCTGCTGTAGCCAGGCTTTCCTGCATCGAAAGCCTCTACGACATCTTCGAAGATCGTAAAGGCATCGCTCCAGCGGCCCCAGCGAAAGTACACACGACCTTCGAAGGCATGAAAGAACGAATTCTTGGGGTGCTCGCGACGAAGCCACTGGATGTATTGGCGGCTTTCTTCGTACTGCTTTTCGTAGGTGTAATAGATCTGCAGGAGGAAATAAGCGGCCTCTGTCCGAATGAAATACCCCTCCTCGACTGTGCGCCGCAGGTCCTCGATGCCTTGCTCCTTGTCTCCTTTCGGTACAAAGATCGTAAAGGGACGAACAGCGGGATATTCCTCCGGAATGACGACCGAGAAATAGTCGTAAATCGCTTTACCGAATCCATAATCTGCGTTATCCTGATCTTTTTCGGAAATGGCGAGGATATAGTCGAGCGCGTTTTTCCCGTCGAGGGCCGCTTTGAACCAGTCTCCCCGGTTGGAACGCAGCCGGCCTCGAAACCCGAGCGCAGCACCCTTGAAAAAGATAGCGTCGAAGTCGTCCCGGTTTCGTTTGAGCATCCGGTTGGACCGCTTGATCACGGACCCCATCTCGTCGTAGAATGCGTCGTCGTGCTGGTCGTTCGGCAGGTCGATCATGATATCCCACCAGATGTTCAACCCTTTGAGGAAAGGGCCCACCGGGTGGCGGGGATACAGGGCTTCGATCCGGTCGAAATAGACGGCAGCCTGATCCTGTTCCATATCGTAGAGATGATCGAGCCCTTTTTTACCCAGCTCGAGTACGCGGGGATCTTCGAGTATAGATTCGTACGATGCCGCCGTGCCGGCCGGCTGGTGGCTGGATACGCCGAGCAACGCGACAATGAAAGGCGTCAAGAGCCAGCGCAGCAGGCCCGACGATCGCGTGGACAGATCGAGATAGGTCATTGAGATGCTTCAAACGCGTTTCGATGAACGAGAAGGGTCTATGGCACCCGATACGTGCACAGGCCGCAAGAGCTCCTTCGCCGAAACCGGAGACGTGGCGACTCCGCTATCCCAGCTTCCGTGCACCGGTGTATACCATACTTACAAAGAGGACTTTTGCAAGATCCACCGGAATGAAACGAAGCCATCCTTTGTCGATCGACTCGAACCACGTCGCGTGGCCGGCGGCATAGTGCAGCCAGACGACACCCAGGGTAAACAGGCACACGGATCCAAACACCATCGAAAGGGTGCTCCCGGTCAGGGAATTCCATCGCCTGGATAATAACCCGACGACGGCGGCCGTGACAGGCATCCCGATCAAATAACCCGCCGAGGGGGCTGTAGCCAGGTAGTCTATGCCGCTCCCGTCGCCGGCAAACACCGGAAAAAACATCCCCAGCGCGATATATAACAACTGCGACAACAGCCCCCCTCGCCATCCGAGAAAGAGGCCGCTCCCGTAAACGGCGACGGTCTGGAGGGTAAACGGCACCTCCCAGAGGTAAAGCCGGACCTGAGCGCCAACAACGGTCAGAAGGGCAAACCCTGCGATCCCGAGAACCTGGACGATCCAGGAAGCCTGTTCCTGACGGAGTGCATCAACCAGAGCATGCTGTGGCGAGCGTAGCTGTAAGATGGCTTGCATATCGATACGGTGAGTATGGCGAGTTCTGTTATTCTTCTTTTAGAGATTTGTGATATCCCGACGTGGTCATTTTCGTTTCATGAAATGTACTATAAATTACTATGGCAAACTACTCACAGGCTCACCATGGCACTCGGACACACACAGGCCCTCGAAAACTCGAGACGACTCAATACAACGCCCCCCTCGCGTTTCTGGACATCGCCATCCCGCAGCGGCATGGCCGCTTTGCTCGTTATGGCCCTGGTGATCCTCTTCGGTCTCACCGGCGCTTCGCTCAATATCACCGAAATTCCTGTTGGTCGTTTCTCCACGGCCACTCTCGGGGAATCCATCCCCGAGGGATGGGAATCGCTCACGTTCGGCAAGAAGAAAAAAACACAGTACGAGCTAGTCGAAGACGACGGGACGATCGTCCTTCGTGCTATCAGCGAAGGTACGGCTTCCGGGTTGGTCAGGGAAGTCGACATCGACCCGGCTGCTTTCAACCGGCTCACCTGGCGCTGGAAGGTCAGCAACGTGCTACGTAAAGGGGACGTCACAGAAAAATCCGGAGACGATTTTGCGGCGCGCATCTACGTAACCTTCGATTACAGTCCAAAAAATCTCAAACTGGGTGAGCGCCTCAAATATAGAGCCCTCCGACTCCTGGGGTACAAAGACATACCGCTCCGGGCAATCAACTACGTTTGGTCGAACAAGGCGCCAACGGGCACCATCGTCCCCAACGCCTACACGGACTGGGTGGCCATGATTGCGGTACGCAGCGGTTCTACCCATACGAACACCTGGCATACGGAGGAACGCAACCTCTATGACGATTACAGAGCCGCCTTTGGCGAGGAGCCGGGCCGCATCACCGGCATCGCCCTCATGACAGATACCGACGACACCGGTGAATCTGCCATGGCGTACTTTGGAGATATCTCACTGGGCAAGCGTTCGGCGTTCTAAGTTCAGGGTTCTCACTCGTATCAGATGCTACCGGGTTCCCTGAACCCTTACCTACCTTGACATCCAGGGATTCTTTTCAGATCTTCGCATCAATCACTTCCACTTCGTCTCTGAAAGCCCTGGCTCTACCAGACTATGGTTCCGACTATTCTTATTACCGGTGCGACGGGTACCACGGGTTCCCTCCTGGTACGTCTGCTTGCAGAGCAGAACGTGCCGGCTCGTTGCTTCGTACGGAACTCGGCCAACGCTTCTGCGCTGGCAGCTTCATCCATCGAAATTGTCGAGGGGGATCTGTCGGATCAGAAATCGATTTCAGAAGCGCTGGCAGGCATCGATGTCCTCTTTCTTTTGACGCCCGCCGGCCCCGAGCAGACGATCTGGCAAAACAACGCTGTGGAGGCCGCGTTAAAAGCGGGTACTCGCCATATCGTCAAGCTATCGGCCCTCGGAGCCAGCCCGGATTCTCCAGTTGCACTCGGCCGCTGGCATGGTAAGGTCGAAGAGGATATTCGAAAATCGGGCCTCGGCTACACGTTTCTACACCCCCATTCGTTCATGCAAAACATGCTCGGCAACGCTGCAACCATCAAGCAGCAGGGGGTCTTCTACGGAGCGGCCGGGAACGGTAAATTCAGCATGGTGGATGTCAGAGACATCGCGGCTATTGCTGCCGTCATCCTCCAGGATCCGGACGCGCATCACGAAAAGACATACACGATCACTGGCCCTGAAGCCCTCTCGTATGCCGATACGGCGCGCATCCTGAGTGACGTCCTCGACCGACCCGTGCAATACATCAACTTGCCGTTCGACGCGTTCCGGCAGGCGCTTCTCGACACCGGCCTTCCCGAATGGCTCGCCGACACCCTCGTTGAGTTGCACACGTTATATGCTTCCGGCCATTCAGCCGGCGTTTCTCCGGCCGTACAGGAGGTCCTGGGCCGGCCGGCCACCTCCTTCGACCAGTTCGCCCGGGATCATGTCGACGTATTTCGTTAAGCGACTATCCGAAATTCCGAGCCGCACACCCCATTCTCGGGCATCTATTGCCGGAGCCTCGTGCGCACGGTGAATGCGCGAGCAGGGTTGGTCACGAGAAGCTGATCGATGTCAGCTTCGGTAAGCCCTTCTTCTCTCAAAGCCGGCAAGAATTCGTCGTATAAGAAGGTATATCCCCTGAAGGCGCCGCCCCGTTCCTCTCCCACCGAATACCAGCCGGCATCTTGTGAGATCAGCACGTGCTCGAGAAGATCAATGTTCTTCATGTGGAGCACCTGCTTCACGTGACGCTCCAGGCTGTTGGGCCGAACCCCATCGAAGGCCACCCAGGCGCCCTCACGGGCGGCCGCCACGTGCCGGCTCATGTCTTCTTCGTTCTGTGCGTGCACCCATACCCAGGCAGACGGATGGACGCCTTCTTCGTCGAGCACCGTGAGCTGGTCGAACGCCCCTTCGGCAGGCCCGGTATGCACTGCAATGGTCATCCCGGTAGCCCGGTGTGCCCGTGCCGCAGCCCGGACCAGCCTGGCATCCGTCTCGGAGAGCGGCCCTGCATCCACCCCTATTTTCATGAAACCGGGGCGGATACCCGACGTGCCGATCCCCTCTTCCCATTCCAGAATCCATCGCCTCGCCAATTCATCCACGGACTCCGTCTGCACGTGCGGCGGCAGGTGCACGTCGTTTCGGGCGCCGTAATAACCGGTATTCGTGACGATGTGCAACCCGGTCGCGTTACTGAGACGCTGGAGAATAACCGGATCGCGCCCCAGGTAGTCCGGCGTGAAATCAAAAAAGGCTCGAAAGCCTTGTTGGTGAACCTCTTGCAGGTACGGCAACACGACGTCGAACACCTCGTCGGCATCGTACCGGCCGGGCCCGATCTCACTGGCTTCGACGAAGTCAACGAGGGTATGCTCGTGGGAGAGCGTCATCCCGAGTTCTGAAGATGGAATAGGCCCGTTGACCGTCATGATGGTATCGACCGTTTCGGGCGTCGAGGGCGTGCAGTGTGTAGTGAGGAGCGCGCCAAGAGCAAGGGCACTGCGCTGCGTAAATTGCCGGCGTGTAAGCATGAGGTCTTAAGGTAGATTGAGAGACTATTGGAAAATAGGGCATAGTACTTTTCCAATCGAGCTGTGAGCGTGCATCTTATTCCAGTCTCACTCGTAGGCACCCGTTTGCTTTTTATCACAAGCCGTGCTCCCTATGAAAATCCACGAACTCGCACAGCTCAACATCGCCCGCCTGGCTCATCCTCTGGATTCTCCCATTCTGGCCGACTTCGTCGCCAACCTCGACCGGATCAACGCGCTCGCCGAAGCTGCTTCCGGGTTTGTCTGGCGAATGATAACCAATGCGGATAATGAAGCGGCGACCCTACGCCTCTTTGACAGCTCTACCCTCGTCAACCTGTCCGTATGGGCTGATATCGAGTCCCTGCACGCCTACGTTTACCGATCGGACCACGCCGCAATCATGCGCCGGCGCAAGGAATGGTTCGAGTTCATAAAAGAACCACACATGGTGCTGTGGTGGGTGCCGGAAGGCCACCGGCCCACCGTTGAAGAGGCAAAGGAGAAGCTGCTTTTGCTGCGCAATGAGGGACCGGGCCCAGAGGCCTTCACGTTCAAGCAGCGCTTCGCCGCGCCTGTAGCCTCGGTGTAAGATTCCGGCCCCCGGCATTCTACGCCATCGCCGCTTCTTCTTCAGGCTCGTAATTGAGGCGTGAGGCCAGCCACCGCTCGACATCGGCGACCGGCATGCCTTTGCGGGCGGCGTAGTCAGCCGCCTGATCCTGCCCGATCAAACCGATGTTGAAATACTCCGCCTCCGGATGACTCAGGTAAATCCCGCAAACCGACGAAGCCGGATACATGGCGAGGCTTTCAGTAAGGTTGATACCGGTGTGGTGCTGGACGTCCAGCAGATCCCAGAGCAGGAGTTTTTCCGTGTGATCCGGACAGGCCGGATAGCCCGGCGCAGGACGGATCCCCTGGTAGGGCTCCGTGATGAGGTCCTCCGGCGTGTACGCTTCGTCGCGTGCGTAGCCCCAGAGTTCTTTACGCGTCTTCTCATGGAGCCACTCGGCGAGCGCTTCCGCCAGCCGGTCGGCGAGCGCTTTGGCCATGATGGACTTATAATCGTCGTGATCCGCTTCGAAGTCGGCGACCAGGGGTTCGATACCCAGGCCGGCTGTCACGGCGAAAAAGCCGATGTGGTCTTCGAGGCCCGTCTCTTTCGGCGCCACGTAATCCGACAGGCACCGGTTGGATTTCCCTTTGGCCTTCTGAGACTGCTGGCGCAGCATGTGGAGTACGCCGGCCACTTCCTGACGCGCCGTATCCGTGTAGACCTCGACGTCGTCACCAACGCTGTTTGCCGGAAACAGGCCGGCCACTGCGTTGGCGGTCAACAGTTGCTGAGACACGATGCGGTCCAGCATCTCGTTGGCGTCGGCGAACACCTTTCGCGCTTCTTCGCCAACCCGATCGTCGTCGAGCACCTGCGGGTATTTGCCGTGCAGCTCCCATACCTGGAAAAATGGCGACCAGTCGATATAGCGCCTCAATTCGCCGAGTGCAATCTCATGGAAGCAGTGCAGGCCGGGCTTTGCCGGCGCATAAGTCCCGGTATTCGACCAGTCGATGGCGGCTGCATTCGCCCGCGCTTCCTCCAGCGTCAAATAAGTCGTACGCGCTGACCTGTTGGAATACCGCTCGCGAATCTGATCGTACTCGGTTTTGAGTTCCTTTACGTACTCGTCCGAACGCTCCGACAGGAGCTGGCTCATGACCCCCACGGACCGCGACGCGTCCAGGACGTGCACGACGGGCGCCTCGTATTGGGGCTCTATCTTGACGGCGGTGTGCAGCTTTGAGGTCGTCGCCCCGCCGATCAGAAGCGGCAGTTGGAATCCAGACCGCTGGAGCTCTCTGGCAACGTGCACCATTTCGTCCAGCGAAGGCGTGATCAGGCCGCTCAGGCCAATGAGGTCGACCTGCTCGCGCCTGGCCGCTTCGAGGATACGCTCAGACGGCACCATCACGCCCAGATCAACCACGTCGTAATTGTTGCAGGCCAGCACGACCCCTACGATGTTTTTCCCTATGTCGTGCACGTCACCTTTTACCGTAGCGAGCAAAATCTTGGACTTCGCCTCGGGCTCTTCTCCCTCCTGCTCGGCCTCGATGTATGGAATCAGATACGCGACGGCCTTCTTCATGACCCGGGCGCTCTTGACCACCTGAGGGAGAAACATCTTCCCGGCGCCGAACAAATCGCCGACTTTGTTCATGCCGTCCATCAAGGGTCCTTCGATCACCTCGAGCGGCCTCGGGTACGCCTGTCGAGCTTCTTCGACGTCTTCTTCGACGAAATCTACGATGCCGCGAACGAGGGCGTGTGAGAGGCGTTCTTCTACCGAACCCTTTCGCCAGGCCAGCTTTTCGTCGTCGCTGGCTTGCTCGTCCTTTTGTTCGACCCGTTCTGCCAGATCAACGAGCCGTTCCGTGGCATCCGGTCGCCGGTTGAACAGCACATCCTCGATAGCTTCGCAGAGTTCTTCCGGAATATCTGCATAAATTTCGAGCTGGCCGGCGTTCACGATACCCATGTCCATACCGGCCCTGATCGCGTGATACAGGAAGGCAGAATGAATCGCCTCACGGATGCGGTTGTTGCCCCTGAACGAAAAGGAGATATTGCTCACTCCGCCGGACACACTGGTCCCGGGCAGATTTTTCTTGATCCACCGGGTGGCCTCGATGAAATCTAACGCATAGGTATTGTGTTCGGGGATACCCGTAGCCACAGCGAAGATATTCGGATCGAAGATAATGTCTTGCGGTTCGAAGCCGATCTGTTCGGTAAGTATGCGATAGGCTCTCTTGCAGATCGTGATGCGGCGTTCGAGGTTGTCGGCCTGTCCCTCTTCGTCGAAAGCCATAACAATGACGGCAGCCCCGTATTGCTTCACCTTCCTCGCCTGCTCTTTAAAGGCCTCTTCCCCTTCTTTGAGGCTGATCGAGTTCACCACACATTTTCCCTGGGCGCATTGCAATCCAGCTTCGATGACCGACCATTTCGAGGAGTCGATCACGATAGGGACACGGGCGATGTCCGGCTCGGACGCGATCAGATTCAACATATGAACCATCGCGGCCTCTGAATCGAGCAGCCCTTCGTCCATGTTGACATCGATCATCTGGGCGCCGTTCTCGACTTGCTGCCGGGCCACAGACAAGGCTTCGTCGTATTTCTCTTCCTTGATCAGGCGTGCAAATCGTCGGGAACCGGTCACGTTGGTGCGTTCGCCGATATTCACGAAGTTCGTATCCGGGCGAAGCACAAAAGGCTCCAGACCACTGAGGCTGAGACAGGTTGATGGCTCGGGGATGGGCCGGGGCGGATGGGCGGCTGCGACCGCTGCGATGGCTTCGATATGCTCGGGGGTCGTCCCGCAACATCCGCCCACCATATTCAGGAACCCGTGGGTGAGGAAATCTTCAAAATGGCCGGCCATGAAGTCCGGTGAATCGTCGTAACCTCCCATTTCGTTCGGGAGACCGGCATTGGGGTACAGGCTGGTGGGCACAGCGGCAACGCGGGAGAGCGCCTCGATGAAGGGGCGCATCTGAACGGCGCCGAGTGCGCAGTTGAGCCCGACGCTCAGCAATTCAGGGGTGTGCGATACGGAAATCCAGAAGGCTTCCGGTGTCTGTCCGGATAGTGTCCGACCGCTCTGATCCACAACCGTACCTGAAATCATAACCGGCAACGTGCAGTTATGGCGCTGAAAATACTCCTGAACGGCATAGATGGCAGCCTTGCAATTCAACGTGTCGAATACGGTTTCGACCAGAAGAATGTCTGCGCCTCCGTCGACGAGGCCTTCGATCTGATCGTAGTAGGCGTGCGCCATCTCGAGGAAGGAGGTATCGCGATGAGCCGGCCGGTTGACGTCAGAGGAGAGCGACAGGGTCTTGTTCGTCGGCCCGAGGGCGCCGGCGACGAACCGGGGCTTGTCCGGCGTTAGGCGGCTGAACTCGTCGGCGGCTTCCCGTGCCAGCCTGGCGGCAGCAACGTTGAACTCGTAAATTAACGACTCCATCCCGTAATCGGCTTGAGAAATCGCGTTGGCGTTGAAGGTGTTCGTTTCTACGATGTCGGCGCCTGCTGCGAAAAAGGTACGGTGGATGTCATGGATGAGGTCTGGACGGGTCAGCACCAACAGGTCGTTGTTGCCTTTCTGATTGTGTTCGTGGGCCTCGAAACGGGCGCCGCGAAAATCGTTTTCATCGAGTGCATGGCGCTGAATCATAGTCCCCATCGCGCCATCGAGAACCAGGATACGTTGGTCGAGAAGATTTCGTAAAGTCTTAAGTAAAGTGGACATGTATATTCGTCTTAAGGGGGAAAAGTCATCAATAAGTACCGGGCTTCAGGAAACCCATCACCCGTTCGGAAAAATGCCGGGGCGCTTCAGCATGCACCCAGTGCCCGGCTCCGGGCACGGTGACCACCTCTGATCGAGGAAATAGTGCTCTGATGTCCAAACGATCGTCCTCGGTAATATATGTCGATCGTTCTCCTTCTATGAAAAGGGCTGGTCGTGGAAATGTTCTATCGGACTGTATCGCTTCGTTGATCCTGGCATAGTTGGCGTAGATGCCTTCGAGGTTCATCTTCCAGGAATAAGTGCCTGTACCGTCCGAAGACAGATTTTTGAGCAGGAATTGCCGGATGGGCAACTCGTCGACGTACGCAGCCAGCGCACGGTCAATCTGCGAGCGAGACTCGAAGGCAGCCAGATCCAGAGCACGGAGGCCTTCGAAGATATGTTCGTGGGCAGGGGGATAGGCTCGCGGCGCGATGTCGACCACGATCAGGCGATCGACTCGGGAGGAATATTCGAGAGCCATATGCATGGCCACCTTCCCCCCCATCGAATGGCCCAGCAGGTGAGCTTGCTCGATCCCCAGATTATCGAGGCAACGGACGATATCTTCGGCCATGACCGGTATGTCGAATCGATCCGAGTGGGGCGAGCGGCCATGGTTGCGCAGGTCGAGGGCCAGCACACGAAAATGGTCTGCGAATGTGTTACGGCTCAGGGTATGCCAGTTTCCACTCGCGCCGAGGAGACCGTGTGCAATAATCAACGGCTGTCCGTCACCGTACTCCTTGAAAAAGAGATCCATTGCCTGAAAAAGACCCATTACCCGGGGGAATTTCGATCGACGAGCGTCGTATAATTGGCAGGTCGTCCTGTAACGGTCCCTGGTCCACCGCGATTCGGTCGGGACGGATGCGATCCAAACCGCTGCCGTAGGCAAATGATCCGACCGTAATCGGCAACTTCCCGCTGGGATGATGACCGCCGAGGACAATGCTGGACAGGGCACGCACGCTGGCGAGGGACTGTTCGTAGGCAACGAGCAAGGCCTCCGACTCAGAGAAAGGCATTATCGCGTAGGGATTACCCAGCGTGATCAGAGCAACAGGTTTATCGAGCGCCACCAGTTGTTCGACGATTTCGGCTTGATCGGCGTACAGACCGGCCTCTCCGCGCCCGGCACGAAGTCTCAAGTAAAGCACGACGACCAGCGCGTCGGCGCTTTCGACACCTTTTTCCAGGTCCTGTATCTGCTCACCGGTAGGCGATGTGCTGATCCGAACGTCGACCACCGAGAGCGAATCGGAGATCGACTCGGCGAACAGGTCCATCGCTGCATCGATGCTTTGCGAATTTCGAAGGTTCGCCATCTGCACCAGAGTCACCCGCTGATCCGTGTGCAACGGGAGCAGGTCGTCGTTTTGCAGGAGTGTGATCGCCTTATTAGCCGCCGCCTGAGCGAGGCGTTCCCCTCGCGGAAAAGCGAGCAGATAATCGAGCACAGGCCGGGTTACGGATCGTTGCTTGTGTAACCCGGACGAGGCTTTGGCCAGCAGAATACGCCGCACAGAATGATTGAGCGCGGCTTCACTTACTTTATCCCCTTCCACGGCTTCGCGAATGACTGCAATCGAACGTTCGAGATCTCTGGGGGTGAGCACCATGTCGGCCCCGGCCAGGAGCGGGTTGAGCATCCGCTCCTCGAACGAGTAGTCATTCTGGAGGGCGCCCATCTTGACGTCGTCGGTAATGATGAGGCCGTCGAAACGGAGTGTATCCCGGAGCAGGTTGTGCAACACGTTGCGGCTGAACGTAGCCGGCAAGGGGTCGCTGTCGAAGGCAGGAATCCAGAGGTGCGCGCTCATGACCGCCGTAGGATTCACGAGCGGCTCATCGAACACGAATCGATAGGGGAAGAGTTCGACCTCGTGAAGCGAGTTGTGATCGCCGTAGATGGTGCCCATACGGGTGTGTGTGTCCACTTCCGTATTACCGTGCCCCGGAAAGTGTTTGAGCGTAGTCAACATGCCCAGCTCCTGCGCCTCACTGACGAACATCTTCGCCATCAAGCCGACCAGCTCCGGGTCTTCGCCGTAAGAGCGAATGTTGATAATCGGGTTATCGGGGTTGTTATTGACGTCCACCACCGGAGCCAGCACCATGTTTACTCCGACGGCCCGGCCTTCGATAGCGGTCAGGCGGCCGGCCGCAGCGGCAAAGAGAGGATTCCGCGTAGCCCCCAGGCCCATGTTGGACGGCCACTCGGTCAGGTTATTACTGAATCGACCAACGCCGCGCTCGTAGTCGGCCGCAAAAAACAGGGGCAGCTCAGCTTCCTCCTGCAGCAACTTCGACATTTCGTAGACATCACCGGGTTCCATGGCGCGCGATACGAGGAACCCACCCACCTTGTGCTGGGTCACGGCTTTGAGCGCTGCCTGCTTCGCCCGCCGGCTCGTACTGGACGACAGGTTAACGATGAAAAGTTGACCGATCTTATCCTCGAGAGACAGGGTCGCCATCAGAGAATCCACCCACAGGCGCCCGTCCGAAGAGTCCGGGGCGAGCATGTGCAGGACCTCTGCGTCGTAACCAGAGAATAAACTATCCAGGGCCATATCGAAAAGGGCCCTCGCCGACAACTCAATCACTTCAGGCTCGGGAACGCGTTCCTCTCCCGAGAGCCCTCTGGACGACGAATCCAGGCCGGCTCTTACAAATACGAAGAGCATCAACAGGACAAGTACACAGATCTGCACTTTGTCCCATACAGAAATGCTATAAACCCGTTCGATAACTTCTGGTGGTTTACAGGTTTGACGGGGGAACCAGGCACACTCCTTATGAACCACTTCATTAGAGCGCTTCGAGTTCCTTAGTTTTTTAAATTATTAAGTGATGTTACGCAGGTTGTGCACAGCAACCCGTTTTGCCGGCTTTGAAATGACTGCCTTGCAGCCGTTTTTTAGCTACCTGAGCGCATTCAAAGCCGTCCGGGCAAAACGATTACGCACAGATGCGTAACATCCATTATTAACGGATGTACCCATCTGCGTGCTGAGTACCTACCCGCTCTCAACGAATCGCACTGGTTCTTATATTTCGTCCGTAAAGTAGGAAGCTTGAACCAGAACAGCTTCATCTCAAGCAATAGAGGTCGCGCAATTTATGTTGAACGAAAGAATCCGCCAGGAGTGGACCTGGATCAAACAATCGATGCGTACGCTGGACAAACAAACGACGTTTGTCCTTATCATGTGCGGTGTGCTGATCGTGCTCCAGTTTGCCTTCGGCAGCCGTAGTTTCTTCCGGCGTGAAATTGCGCCATCCATACCCTTTACGGAGTGGGCAGGGTTGCTCGGATGGGGGTGGTGGTTCACGATGCAGGGGATTACGGGATTCGTCATCCCCGTCCTGTGCCTGCTCGTGTTTTTCAAACAAACGCCTTCGGCCATCGGACTGGGCCTCGGCGATTGGAAGCTGGCCACAATTCTGGCGGCGGCTTACCTGCCTTTCGTGATCGTCGGCACGTGGATCCTGTCGGACAGCCCGGACTTTCAGCGCCATTACCCGCATTACCAGCCTGCAGCGTTCGATTGGACTTCTTTTGCGATCTACGAAGCCCTGTTTCTGTTCTACTGGATCGGATGGGAATACCTGTGGCGAGGATTCCTGATTTTCGGCACGGCGAAGACCTTCGGCTTTCATGCGGTTTTCGTCCAGATGGTCCCCTTTGCCGCACTCCATGTGGACAAGCCGCTTCCTGAGGCGTTGTTGTCTGTACTGGGTGGCATCGCGCTGGGCGCCCTGGTGTGGCGGTGCCGTTCTTTCTGGATCGCCGTGCCCATCCACGCGGCGCAAATGCTCATCCTGGACTTCTGGTGCTCGCTCCGTTTGCGCACAGGAGTAGAGGGGGTTGGCCTGGATGCTCTGATCCGGTTATTCTCGGGATGAATCAAGGGCAGCCGGGAAGCGCCGTTACCATTCGTAAAGGAGGGAGAGCACGTGCCCCGGCCCGTCGAAGCCGCCGTCGAACGGCAAAAAGGCGTAGTCGAACGTAAACCCGTTCGAGCCGAGGCCGCCGCCTACGGTGACGCTGCGTAGCGCATCGTTGGTGACGTAGCCAAGTCGTACGGTGACGAGTTCGACCACCTCTGCAGCGGCCCCCAGATGAAACCTCGTCGTTTCTGACGGAAAGACGTGCGACACTTCGCCTGTGAGGAACGCATTCAAAAGCACCGACCCGTCAGCCATAGCGAGGACGCGAAATGGAAAAAGCGTGACGCCCCCTCTGAGCGACCGGGGCAGTTCGGTAGCCTCGACGCTGAGCGTGCTCATCTCGCCCAGGTTCTGGAAGGCGACCCCTACTTTGACGCTTTCGTCGAGCAAATCGAGCTGGGCACCGAAGTCGAAAGCATATCCGTTCGCGTTGTTGTCGAAGATACTTTCGGACAGGTATTTAGCTGTGATGCCCAGGCGGAGCGGGCCGAAGGAGCGGCCATAGGACGCTCCAGCACTGATAAACTGGGCGTCAAATACGCCGGCGGGGTCGCCCGGCCCTTCGCGCGCTTCCAGCTCGCCGCTGTCGAGTGCTGTGACGAACAAACCGAATCCCCCCAGGGGCCCGGTGCTGAACCCTCCCGCAAGCGAATAGGTGCGCGTGTCTGCAATCCAGATATGGTGGGAAAGCGCCACGGTATTGGGACCTTCTACGGCGAGCCCCGCGGGGTTCCAGTAGGTGGCATAGGCGCCCTCGCCGGTCGACACCTGGGCATCCCCCATGGCGCCCGCAGACGCGTTGGTTCCGATGCGCAAAAAGGACAACCCGCTTTCCTGAGCCGAAGCAACATCGCTCTCTCCTGCAAAAAGCAGGATAAACAATGATATACACAGAGATATACGCAGCATCATAGGTTTCTATAGGAATAGACGAAATGTAAGGACATTCATCGTTCCCGTTTGATAGGGTTCGAGAGCAAAAGCATACTCGAACCATATGAGGAGTTGCCCGACAGGCTGGGCAACCAGGAAACCTGCGGAAGGCCTCGCCTCATCGATCGCCCCCCCGAGCCGGTCCAGACCTGCCCGCAACGTGAAAACATCGGCAAGCTGATACTCTCCTCCTATTCTGAGGCGGCTCTCGTGAATCTGGAGCTCCTCTACGTCGATGACCTCGAAAGGTTGATCGTTTACGTCTTCGATCTCACGTATTCTATACTCGAAAGTCGTCGTTCTCGCTTCGTATTCGCCAAGGATGCGGGCCCTCCCTTCCAGCAAGGTGTACGAAGCCCCGACACGAATACGCAAGGGAAAATGGTCTGAGGTGCGTTTGCCACCGCTCGAAAACACACCCGATGTATCCCAGGAGTATTTGGCCAGCAGATCGTCTGCGACGACCCCCACCCGGACGCGATCGGTGACCTGCAACGAAAACCCCAGGTCGATGCCAATGCTGTTGACGGGCTCCAGCTCTTCGAAAAAGTCGGCCCGGAACACCTGAAGCCCCAGCCCGATACTCGCCTTGCGGCCCAGAGCCAACCCGAAAGCCAGAAAAACGGCATATTCGTCGGTACTCAAATTTTCCGTATGGAATCCGCTCGACGTCCGGCCGTCAATGTCCGTCACGCCGGCATGGATGAGCCCGGCTGCTACTCCGGCTACGGGTGGGAGTGGAGACGCGAATTGCAAAAACTCGAGCTGCCGATCGAACGTCATGAAGGCCACTGATGCCTGCAGGGTCTGGCGTGCGGTATAGGGAGCCAGTGCCGGGTTGTAATAGGGGCTCGTGTACCCGCTGCCGTCTGCAATCAACGCATTGCCCATGGCCATTCCGCGAGCGCCAAATCCGAGACGAGAAAATGCTCCGGGCGCCTGTGCAAACGCACTCTGTGAGATAACCATCGCCTGAAAAACCATCATCAGCACAAGAACGACCTGTACCGGGTTGAAAACAGAACGCGACGGCAGAACATTCACGATTCGCTCCCTAGTTCGCTGCGTATTTTTCTGCGTAACTCTCTGCTTAACTCTCAGCATAATTCGCTGCATAGTGTTCTGCGGTAAACGATTCAATGAAGGATCGGAATGCAGGTTATTCGATGATCAACAACTTGCCTCTGAAGGATTCGCGGCCCGTGTCTATCAGGTAGAAGTAGGGGCCGTTCGCCACGCGCAGGCCGTCTTCATCGGTGCCATCCCAGATGGTTTCCCGGATGCCGGCCGACAACCCCGACTCATTCAACTGGCGGACCAGGTTCATCCCGAAGTCGAAGATGCGAATAGTAACATCGCGGGTTTCTTCCAGCTCATAGCGAAAGCGGGTAAAACGATCCACGAAAGGAGAAAAGGGATTGGGGTAGACAAATACCTCGACATCTGGAATGGCCTCCCGAGAGCCGCCGGCATTTAGAGGCACTTCGACGCGGAAAACGCGCCATGTCTGCCCTCGGTCCTGACTCTTGAAGACACCATCCGTGGTTCCGACCCACAGGTCGCCGTTTTGTGTGGTGGCGACAGAGTTCACTTCTACATCGAGAGGCACCACTCGATCGGGCTGCGTCGGATCGTAAAAGTCGCGCACCGTCCGCCAGGAATCGCCGCCGTCTTCCGAGATGAAGAGCCCGTTTTCGCCGGCGGCAAATACGGTATCATCCAGAAAAGCGAAGTCGAAGATGCGCTCGTCTACGAGGACTTGTTCGAAGGTGGAGCCGCCGTCTCGGGTCACGGTCACGCCGAATCGCTGCCGGGGTCCACGGCCATCGCTCCCATCCCAGGTGGCCATCCAAATGGGATTCCGCCCGGGCAGGGGCTGTTCTTCGATCGAGATCACCCAGTTTCCCGTGAGCGTTTGCGAGGTGCCGTCGAACCCGAACCGGGACCATGCGCGCTCTCCATCCGGGGTGACGTCGGCCGGCGTGGAGCGGTTGACGCCAGCGACCGTACCCGCCCAGACAGTCTGCGTCTCGTCGACGAGAACGCCGAAACCGAGGTAGTTGAACCACCCCAACTCGCCACGTCGAGGCTCTATGACAAACGAATACAGGGTATCTGGATGGATGCGGTCGAGGTTATCCGGCGGCAAGACGACACGGTTCCAGGTGCGTCCACCGTCGGCCGAGCGCCGTATGCCGCTCGCCCAGCCCGCCATCCAGACCTCTCCGGTAATGGGGTTGTAATCGATATCGAAGGGCGGGCTTTGTTGCGGGACGATAACGGGCAGGGCTTCCAGCGTGGATACACCGTACGATTCCGTCACCTGCTCGGCGCCGTCGAGCTGGGGAAAGCGATACACGAAGGAACGCCCTCCGTCTTCGGAAACGAGAAACCCGCCGGCAGACGGCTCTCCGCTACCATTTGCACCGATGCTGGTGAACCCCAGCCCTACCCAGACGACATCCCCCTCGACATCGATCGAGAAGACGCTGTTGCGAGTGCCGAAGAGAGAGTCTGCTTCAGCAATCAACCAGGTATCTCCTCCATCGGTCGTGAGGTTCAGAAACGAGCCTACCCACAACGAGTCCCCTTCGGCATGTAGATTGGCCGTGCTGTTGCGGGCGATAGTCGGAACCCCTACGACGTCGAGCGTCGGAACCTGCCCCATAACCGCCTGCGGCTCCGGGCCCAGCAGGCACAGACAGACGGCCATTAATACGACAAGCCCCGCCCTGCGACCCAATGCTGCCGCCTGCACCTTGTATCCTGTACCCTGGGTAATCATTTATTGAACGGTAATTTCTTTCGTGACAATTTCGCTTCGGAGCCCGCTGCGATCGGTCGCCTGAAACGCAAACCGGTTCACGCCAGGGGCTGCGGTGTTATCGATCTGGATCGTAACCGTGTACCGGCCGTCGTCAGCCACTTCGTCTCCCCCCTGTTCGCCGTCGTCGAAAAGACCGATGCGTGCCTGCGGGTTCGTCACGTTCCAGAATACGACGTTGGCGATATTCGACAGCCCGTCCGGGTCGGATACGACCGCCACCAGTTGAATGAGGCTGGTCCCCGTTTCAGGTCGCTGTATCGTATCAGGCGCATCGATCGATTCGATAACCGGTGGATTCCCTTCACTGAGCAACTCGAAAGTGCCCAGCACTTTGTTGCTGAGTAGCTCCTGTTCGTCGACGGCATATAACTCGATGGTATACGTTCCGATCAATCCGGTATCGAACTCAACGGTGTACGTCCCTGCAAACGTATTCCCCGGCTCCGCGGGTACCGTGCCGAACAACAAAGCGTCTCCTTCCAGCACGGGAGGACGCAGGGCAATGACGACGCGTTGAATGGCGTCGTCGCTGTCGGTGGCCTGAACGCGGACCTGCAAATCGACTTGAATCCTACCCTCTTCGACTTCGGCCGGGTCTACAGCGAGGAGGTTCAACTCTTGTGGCTGGAATTCGAGATTGGAAAGCACCGGCGGGCGCCCGATCGGACTGACGGGCCCCGGGGCAGTATCGCATCCGGAGAAACAGAAAACGAGCGGAATGAGAATGGCGCAGGAGGCCCCCCTGCGTATGAACCCTTTGCGCAGCATCCGGCGGTAAAGACCGGCAGACCCTGCACGGTAACGAGTACGCTTCATGTATCGAACAGGATGGTTATCGATAGATTCTCCATGGAGAATCATCGCTTAAAGATTCGTCATAAAGATTCTGTAACAATCAGCAGGAATGGCGTACTCGTTATGCGAAACATGCGAAGATATTAGATCGCGGGCTATTACGGGCCGTCTATGCAGAAGATCCTGCGATGACGGCCTTAAATCAGCACGTCCTTAAAGCAGACGCAAGGGGGCAATGCTGAAACAGAGAAAGAAGATGACGATACTCAGCACGGCAAGAATCTTCCGCCCCCGCGATAATTTCTCAGGCTGTAACACCGGAGGGTGTTCAACACGGATGAGCAATACGATCAGGAGGCACCACACGAACCAGCCCCAGTAGCCGAAATCGTTCAGCATGCCCAGATGGTTTTGCGAAATGACCGCAACGAGCATGATGGAAAACAGGGCGCCCGATATGGCGCTATAGTCGCGTTTGAAGATACGGGCCAGGTAGAAATAAAGGATGCCGGAAAGAATGAACCATTTGCCTCGTGCGAACGACTCCCCCATGGCATCGAGGGTAGGAAACACGTCGTTTACAAACCCTATGGCGCCGGAAACTAGCAACACGAGGACAAACCCTTTTGCGAGGCGGAGGTGCCACCTGTGTCCGGCGAGAGCGTACAATACATGCCCGCCGTCGAGTTGACCCACTGGAAGCAGATTGAGAGCGGTGAAGAAGAGCCCCATCCAGCCAGCGAATAACATCGGATAATGATACATCTCGTCCATGGGCGGGACATGGTCGAAGAGCTGTGAAAGCATCCAGTAGAGGGGCGTCTGCCCGATGACGAACGTCGATCCCGGAATTTCGGGGGGCGCCAGCTCATAAGAACTGCTCGGAAAACGCCCGTACCGCTGCACGTATTCCTTCAGTTCCTCATGCCCCCCGAGATCAAGTACGTAGCTGGGCTCTGGCAGGGTCGCAAAGGCATAGATCAGAACGCCCAGGGCGACGACAAATCCGGCGAGAGGGCCGGCTATTCCGACGTCGAACAGCTTCCGTGTGCTGGGGATCGGCTCTCGTATGCGAATGACGGCCCCCAGGGTGCCAAACCCGAGAATAAAAGTCGGTATGTAATACGGAAGGGAGGTTTTGATGCCGTGATAACGAGCAGCAAAGTAATGCCCGAACTCATGGAAGGTAAGAAAAAGCAACAACGAGCCCCCGAAGAGAAAACCGTCCATCAAAAAGACGGGATCGGTCAAGAGAAGATAGACCGGTTCGCCGGGATCCCATACTTTGTACAGCTCCAACCGTTCGACGAAGCGACCGCCCATAAAAATGGTCGATGCCAGGGTTAAAAAAAAGAGCATGACGTGAAGCCCGTATCGATCTCGATGGGTTCCATATTCCCTGAGATCGGACGAGCGCGAGAAGCGTTCTTTTGCTTCGTCAGCTCGTGTGTCAGTTCGTGTGAAGGTAGGTTCCAATAGCTTCAGCGTCCCTTAAAAAGCGATTCGGCGCCTGGCAAATACGCCCCGTACACAGAGATGTTCACACCAGTTGGCTAAGCCCGTCTTTGATGCGATCGAGGGCTTCTCGGAGTTGATCCATGGAGGCTGCATACGAAATTCGGATCCCTGCAGGTTCGCCGAATGCGCTGCCCGGCACGAGGGCCACATTGTGTTCTTCCAGCAGATAAAAACAAAGGGCTTCGCTATCGCCGACCGGTTTACCCTGCGCTGTCCGCTTGCCGAAATAACTGGACACATCGGGAAACAGGTAAAAAGCTCCTTCTGGCCGCGGGCATCGTAGACCGGGGATTTTCGCCAGTTCGCCCAGTACGAAATCGCGCCGGGCCCTGAACGCAGTCACCATGTCGAGGATGGGTCCTTTATCCATCTTTAAGGCAGCAATACCGGCTCGTTGCGTGATGCTGCAGGGAGCAGAAGTAAACTGGCTCTGGATCTTGCTCGCCGCCTTGACGACGTGCACGGGACCGGCCATGTACCCGAGGCGCCAACCCGTCATGGCATATCCCTTCGAAAATCCGTTTACCGTGATGGTTCGATCCATCATCCCGGGTAACGATGCCAGAGAAACGTGTTCGGCGTCGAAGATGACGTACTCGTAGATTTCATCGGATATAACGTAGACATCGGGATATTTTGCGAGCACCTCGGCGATGTGTTCCAGTTCTTCCCGCGTGTAAACCGAACCCGTGGGATTAGAAGGTGAGCAGAGGATGAGCAGCCTCGTTCGTTCATTGATGGCTCGATCAAGGTCCGCAGGGTCGAGCCGGTACTGTCGTTCGACGGTAGTCTTCAAGGCTACCGGCTCACTCCCCGCAAAGCGAGTCATTTCGGGATAGCTCACCCAGTATGGAGTGGGAATGAGCACTTCATCACCGGGCCGGCAGAGGACGGAAATGGCCTGCGCAACGGACTGCTTGGCCCCGTTGGAGCACAGGATTTGATCGTTGTTATATCTCAACCCGTTTTCGGTCTCCAGCTTTTTCTGAATGAGCTCTCTCAACTCGGGCATGCCGGGATTCTGGGTATAGTGCGTGAAGCCTTCCTCGATGGCCCTTATGCCGGCTCTGGAGATGAACGCGGGCGTATCAAAGTCTGGCTCACCCGCGCTGAGGCCGATGACGGGCTTACCCGCTCGTTTGAGATCCATGGCCCTGGCCGTCATGGCCAGCGTTGCCGAAGGTCTGACCGACATAACGCGAGGATTGAGTGCTAAGGAATTTACCGAAGAATCTACCGAGGAATCTCCCGACATGGATGTGCTTGTTATTTGAATGAATCGTAGTGAGCGAACGGGGACCTGCAGATCAGGTACTTTGGAGGAAAAAGTGAAGTAAAGCGTTCCCCTTGAGAACGTTCCCTTCAATGGGACGAGGCGGAAAAGAATCATCCAAAAGCCGTACCGAAAGCAAGCTCTGCCCGTTACCCTTCTTTCGCCTTCCCCCGCAACGCCTCCATGACGGGATCCGGCACAAAGGCGGAGATGTCGCCCCCCCACCGATACACGTCACGGACGATGGAAGAGCTGAAGAACGAATACTCGGCCGATGGCAGAAAGAACACGGTCTCCAGCAGGGGGTTTATATGACGGTTAGCCAGCGCCATAGGTTGTTCGTACTCGAAGTCCCGGCTTTGTCTCAGCCCACGAATCAGCGCAACCGCTTCTTTTTCCCGCGCGTACTCTGCAATGAGGCCTTCGAATGGCGACACCAGCACCTTTTCCAGATGCGCCGTGCACACTCTGACCAGGTCGCACCTTTCCTCTACCGTAAAGAGGGGAACTTTGCTGGCATTGACGGCAACGGTGATCTCCACCGCGTCGAACACGCGAAGCGCGCGTTCGAGGATATCGAGATGACCACGCGTAAAAGGGTCGAAGGAGCCGGGAAAGAGGGCTAAGCGCATGACACTCGTATTTCAAGGGGCCGCCTCGAAGGCTGCATCGTTGTTGATAAAGATGGATACAGACGTCCGTCCATAGGCTCTGGACGTGTCGTGCCAGGGATGATCATCGAAGGCATGGCGCTGATCGTGTTCCAGGACGAATGCGCCGCCGGGCTTAATCATCGGAAGGCTATAGTCAGGCAATCGAGGCAAGGCATCCAGCTCGTAAGGAGGGTCGGCAAATACAACGTCGAAGAGGGGTCCCTGATACGATTTGACGAATGCGACTGCATCCGATTGGAAAAACACACAGGCCTCTTCCACATCGAGGCCGATAGCGTTTTCCCGGCAATACTTGAGCACGACCGGATCGGATTCGACGAAAGTCACGGCGACCGCTCCCCGGCTGATTGCTTCGAGACCGAGCGAACCTGTGCCGGCGAACAGGTCGAGCACATCGGCGCCATGCAGCTCCAGTCGATTCTCCAGCATGTTGAACAGCGACTCCTTGACGCGATCTGTCGTCGGACGCGTCAGATGCCCTTTAGGCGCTTTCAGGAGGCGCCGTTTCAACTGCCCAGCTATGATACGCATGAGATTCGGGATTCGGCTTTTGGGATTCAGTAACCGCGTACATCGTAGGGCAGCTTTTACATCGCCACGCCGATACACGGCACGTAGGCTTCGGCAGTAAAGTGCATGCCCGGGCTCTTCCTTTCGAGAGAAACGATTTCCATGGGGTTGATCACTTCGGGTGTAGCCTGGAAGACATCCTGAAGGAGCGAAAATACCTCAGCCTCGATGTCCTCTCCGTAGATGTAGAGCTGACCGATGTGGGCACGGTCGAGTTTCAGACGGCGAAGCAAAGCGAGAGCGAAATAAACGCTGTCGGCAGGCGCGCTAGATTCAGCGTGATGGCTAAAATACCAGCGATTTCGCCGGCAAAGGGCGTATTCGATATGCGTTTTGTAATACCCGATAGCCAGCGTAAACGGCGCGTCTTCGGAAGGTTCTCGGTTTTCCTTCCGGGCGATGCGTTCGATTGCATTTGCAGTGCCCCGGGTGCTCAAGTTGAATCGAAACGACGAATGGGGCAAGGCCCGAAGCACTCGACCGAGCTGCTTATGCACCTGTTCTTCGATGCCGAGCACGTGAAACCACTCTACGACTCTCCCATTATCGAGCGTTTCGCTGTAGACCACGTCGGCCGTCAGGTGAAGGGGTACCGGTGTTGCATGCGAAGTCAGCAACGTGGCCTCCTCTTGAAGGCGTATCTTGCGATCTTCCTCTGACAAATCGACAAAAAGGGGCGTGAAGAAGGAAAAGCAATTCGAAGGGTGAAAAACGATGTGCATATCCGAGGCAACCGATTCGGCAAACACATCGTTGAGGGCTTCAGACAAAGTTTCCAGATACATGGGCTGAGCGCCTTTCAAAAGCACATCCGCCATGTCAAAATCAAATTCGCAACTCCCCAGTTTCAGCAATCGATATTCATCATCGTTGCTTTCGACTTCTGCGTAGCGAAGCGTCGAACGGTATATATCGACGCCGGCCTGCACATAAGCTCCCATAGCGACTTCCTCTCCATCCCTGTCCGCCCACCCACCAGAAGGAATCCCGAAACAGGCGCCTGGGGTAGCTCAAGGGATACGATTATTCCCAGCTGGCTGCATTGACGAGCGTAACATCGTTCGGAATAGTAGTGCCGATTGAATCTGCAGTCAGCGGATCTTTCAAAAGATACGTATTGACTCGCGACGTGTCGTTGATCGCGTAATAAAAAGGGTCTCCAGATCTAGGCGAGTAGATCAGAGAATCGACGGGTAATGATTCACCCAGGATGCTATCACGAACTGTGGCAAACAACGAATCTTCCCGGGCGTACAGTTCGAGAGAATCGATCGAACTGGGGAAACGGTTGTTCTGGGCTTCGTAGTGGATCGCAACCTGGCGAATTCTATCCATTCGAGCGCGCGTCAGTTCCGTCAGGGCTTCGGCTCGTTCTACCTCCTTATAGGGCTCGGTGATCGAGTAATACAACAGATAACCGAGGCCAATAATGGCAACCCAAAGAACCAGTTGAAGCGTTACTCGAAGGCTATTCGATGCCATAATACGTTGTTTCTGATTGGTGGGTAAGTTCGTTCGCGTAAGTCGGGGGATGCAGTAATTGTGTGTTTGCCGGCAACAACTGCCCTATTTGCGTTGAAAATAGTGGCCGTTTACTCGAAATGCAACAGCGGGTATTTCAACGAACTCTTGAATATAGTAAAACAAACCTATATTCAGCGAGGTACCACGGGTTGTTCACGTTCTTTTCTCTTAGAGACTTTCCCGGACTGTAATAGTTGCTTTTGACCTCAATGCCTTCACCGTCTGATAACATTCGTTTGTTAATAAATATCGATCACGTCGCCACACTCAGAAACGCCCGCAAAGAACACTTTCCCGACCCTGTTCATGCAGCCGTGCTCGCCGAAATAGCCGGCGCAGACGGCATCGTGTTTCACCCGAGAGAAGACCGGCGGCACATTACGGATCGCGACGTGCGCCTGCTCAAAGAAACGGTGCAGACGAAACTGGACTTCGAGCTATCCATGAACGCCGAAGTCGTTCAGCTATGCTGCGAAACGCGCCCCCATCTCGCGACCCTGGTGCCGGAACGGAGGGAAGAAGTCACTACCGAGCACGGCCTCGACGTCATCAATCACAAACGTTCGGTGAAAGACGTAACGGCCCGACTACTCGATGCGGGCATACCGGAGGTGGCGCTCTTCGTCGACCCGGACGTGCGGCAGATCGAAGCGACCGCTGAGGCTGGCGCCAATTGCATCGAGCTCCATACGGGGGCTTACGCCAATGCGCGAGACAAAAAGGAACGCTGGGAAATAACCGAAAAGCTGGGCGCCGCAGCCGAAGCAGCCCACGATCTCGGCCTGGCTGTTCATGCCGGCCACGGCCTCGATTACCTCAATTTTACGTATTTCAAGAGCCGCATTCCTCACCTGGAAGAGGTCTCCATCGGATTTGCCGTAATCTCGAGAGCGTTGTTCGTAGGATTCGAACAGGCCGTCAGAGACATGTTAGCCGTCGTGAAGGGATGAGCAGCTTTGCGGGTATGCCAAGCCGCGTAAACCAGCCTGCTGCGCACAGTTCGCGTAACATCAATGAGGGAAGCCTCATCGACTGAAAAGGGCGATTCGGGGTAGCCCCGGCATACTCTTAGAAAAAGTCATTAAAAAGTTTCCTCATTGACCGAAACTAACGATACTATTTACGCCGATATTAATCGGAGAGGCAACCAAGTGAGCAACGAATCCTCTATGGAACCGACACAAAGCGTATTCCCTCCTCACCACAAGACGGGATATGTCGCCATCATAGGCAAGCCCAATGTAGGAAAGAGCACACTGATCAATGCTTTAATGGGGCATAAGATGTCCATCGTTACCCGGAAGCCTCAAACCACCCGCCACCGTGTTCTGAGCGTGCTCTCCTCCGACGAATACCAGATTATCATCCTCGATACCCCCGGCATCCTGGAACCGCGTTACCGGCTCCACGAAGCCATGATGAACTCCGTACACCGTTCCATAGCCGACGCCGATTTGCTTATTTACATTACCGATACGAAATCGGCGCAGCCCGATGGCCATCATCTTTCGTTGCTCAACGACAAAAAAAGTCTGCTGCTGATCAACAAGATCGACTTGATCAATGAACGTGACGCGCTTCCTATTGCGGAGGCCTACATGCAGAAACACCCCTTCGAAGAAATCATTCCCATATCCGCCCTCAAGAGGCGCAACCTGGATACCTTACTGCGGATTATGGTCGATTATATGCCCGAAGGACCTCCTCTATACCCAAAGGACATGTTGAGTGAACATCCCAGCCGCTTTTTTGTCAGCGAAATCATACGGGAAAAGATATTCGAGCTGTTCAGCAATGAAATCCCCTATTCTACCCAGGTCAACATTATCCAGTACAAGGAAGGGGAGGGGAGTCAGAAGGACGTCATCGATGCCGAGATCGTCGTCGACAAGAAGTCTCAAAAAGGGATATTGATCGGCCGCAAGGGCCAGGCACTCAAGAAAGTAGGCGAAATAGCCCGAGGGGATATCGAAGAATTCGTAGGCCGGCCTGTGTATCTCAAGCTTCACGTCAAAGTCCGAGAAGACTGGCGAAATTCGAACGGGCTTCTGGATTCGTATGGCTATGCCGTATAAGCGTTGTTCGGCGCTCCATTCGCCTCTGCCTCTTCTGGAAAGGCTGGCCGACGCTGTCTGAACGCCGCGGGCTTCACCCCTGGGCGCTACCCCGCACCGGGATGCCTAGGCCTTTTATTATAAAGCCGAACGGAAGGCGGTTCAGTATTTTGCTGTCTTCGAGATAACGGTCTTCGAGATAACGGTCTTCGAG
>CAZGHT010000042.1:0-6943 GCA_964525535.1 uncultured Rhodothermaceae bacterium | reverse complement strand
GTCTTCGAGATAACGGTCTTCGAGATAACGGTCTTCGAGGTAGTGGCGATGAAAGCTGCGCCTGCGCGGATACGTTTTGCGAAGCTGCCTGAAATAGTCGGGCCGCTGCGCTTCATGCAGATCTGCGATTTTCCGTAAGCGTGCGTCATCCGCTTCTATGTCATACATTTGGCGAACGAGTGCGTGCAGCGCCTGGGTCGCGTCGAGATCTGAACCAGGAGGACTCAATGCGGGTGTATCATCTCGATCCGGCGCTAGAACGATTTCGTAATCCCACACTGGATCGAGGCCGTAATGCTCGATGAAGGCTTCGTAGATCATGATTGTCCCCTGCACCTTTCCATCGTACGAATACCCCGCGATATGCGGTGTAGCCAGATCGACACGATCCAGAAAGCCAATGTCGATGGCTGGCTCGTTCTCCCAAACGTCGAGCACGAGCGCTCCGAGATTGCGCGCTGACAAATAGGAGGCCAGGGCCGTCGTAGAGATCACTGCACCCCGAGATGCATTCACCAGCCACACCCCTTCCTTCAGGTTGGACATCGCGTCCCGATCCAGCATGTGAAAGGTCGGATGGGGACCTTCGTAGACGAGCGGGACGTGGAATGAGACGATATCCGACCGGTGAAGGAGTTCGTCGAACGAAACGAACTCGAAATGCAGCTCGCTGGAACGGGGATTCTCGAGCAAAGGCGGATCGGAGACGACAACGTCGGCGCCGAGTGCCTGAAGGCGCCGAGCGACACGGCCTCCCGTATTCCCTGCGCCGACAATCCCGACACATCTGCCTTCCAGAGGGACCCCGCGGTGGGCGCTCAGGTAGAGGAGTGCTGCGGTCACGTATTCCGCTACCGAATCCGCGTTGCACCCGGGAGCGTGGAAAAAAGGAATGCCGGCACGCTTCAGATACGCCAGATCCACATGATCCGTACCTGCCGTTGCCGAAGCCACAAATTGCACCCTCGTCCCCTCGAGTAAATCCCGGTCGACTCGCGTACCACTGCGAATCATCAACGCGTCGACATGTTTTAGTTCGATAGAGGTAAGCTGACTCCCTTTACAATAGGTAACATTTCCAAGAAGACGAAACGCCTCATGCGCAAAGGGAATCTTTTCGTCACAACATATATTGAACATATATTTTACTCGCCCGTTTGAATCAAAAGGGGATTAATCACCAGGAAAAGAATTCGTACCCATGTGGCGAAAAAAGCACCTCTACCCACCGTGTGGCCTGTTTTTGACGGCTTGATCTCATAGGTGATCGCTTAATCAGTATGAGACCCGAGGTGGGCTTCGTGCCTGTGAAACAAGACTCTCGTTTCTTCGTTATGCAGAGCTTTGTTGTAAAACGGCATGGAATGTGCCTGCATAATGAACACCAACCGGGCCGGGGCCAAACGCGTCGTCTACCCGATGACCTGACCGGACGGATTGGTAATGAGTATGCCCCAGTAACATCCCGTTGCAATACATTGAAAAGCTTAAAAAACGTTAAAATAGATAGAACCCGCGCTGCGATTTACCTGGCTGTTGTGGCCTTTGTTGTGTTGAGCACAACCGGCTCCTACAGCCGCCTGGTTGACCAGCCCGTCAGGACTGCCCTCGCCAGCTCGACCGTCGTGCCAACGCCGGATACGCTGGCGTCGAACCCGTTGGCGCTGGCCAGTCTTGAGCAAAAGAACGAAATTCAGCTGCGCCCTTATCAGCTACCATTCGTTCCTCACTCAGCCATAGATAACGAGACGTTATGGCTGGCTCGCTGCATCTACTCGGAAACGAGCCGCCCGGAGGAGCAAGAGCTCATCGCCTGGGTGGTACGCAACCGGGTAGAGGCCGGATATCGCGGTAAAACGACGTATCGGCAGGTGGTGCTGGATCCTTATCAATTTAGCGCATTTAACGCCGATTCGCCCAAATCTGACTGGATTCGCTCCTTAAACCTGGACCATACGATGGATGGGTGGAATCGTGCCCTTACGATTGCGTACTACGTCCGCCATGCAAGGCCGCACTACAGGCCCTTTTCAGAGGAAACCCTGCACTTCTACAGCGAACAGTCGATGGTCGGACGCGTAATGCCACACTGGGCCCGCGGCCTGACTCCGGTCGAAACGCCCGTGCGGTATCAACTGGACGAACGTCGGTTTCGATTCTACGAGGGAATCTCGTGAGCATAGAACCGCTTATCTCGTCGCTAAACGTCGTAAATACCGGCCCGCGCAACGCAACTATACACTGAATACCAGACGCCGGATGCGCAGACGTTCTGCCCGAGCGGCTTTGCACAAAATAGTTATTATAACCCTTGGGCGTGTGGACATTTAGCGGCGGCCAGCGCTTTTTTGATGGATGTTGAGCAGATCAAGGCGCATTCCGAGACGCGATGCGGGGTATCTCGCGAGGAATGGTACGCAGCGATGCGCAACATCGGCGAAAAAGAGCGGATGCCGATGAATGTCCACACGCCCTAATGGTGAAGCCAGGATCTTGTTGAAGATCCTGGCTTTTTTGCGGTTTTCACCCCGAATGTCCACATACCCTAAAACCCTACCGAGAGCCGCATCATGAATCCGTTCAGCAATTGATTGTCGCTGGGGGTGTAGGGCCGTTGCGCAATTTCAAATCGATCTTCGGTGAACTGGGTAATCCCGAACGTGTACTTGATTTCTGGGTAAAGCATCACGACAGGGCCCAGGTTAAATTCGAGTCCTACTCCAAAACCGCCCGCGACATTCACGTTGCGCATTCCCTCGATGACACCGCCTCCCCCCGACGGAAATCTCAAAAGAGGACCAACAGAGATGTAGGGCGTGAGCAACTGCATGTTGAATCGGAATCGAAAATCCATCGGGATTTCGAATATGCTGATATTTACGTCATCCTGGAACGAGGGGTCGTTGTCATTGGCCACCTCGAAGATGCTGCCCGCCGATACGTATCGTAGGCCCGGTCGCATGGCCAGCGGCCCGAACGGCAAGTCGAACCAGATCTCGATGTGCCAGCCGCTCGCATTTTCGAAGCTCGTGAACTCATCGACTTCCGTAAGTTTGTTGGAATTCGACCCGAAGGCAATTCCGATCTGGGCTAGCTGGCCAGAAGCATGCTGCGAAGCGTACAGGCAGAAGCAGAGTGAGAATAAAACAACTCGAACAAACTTGTTAATAGTACTCATAACGGGAAATGCCATTAAATCATGTATGGAAAATACAAACGATCGACCGCATCAAGCTGCCATTGAATAAACCTGAATACCATTGGGAATAGCACTGGAAAGAGTACTCTCCCGAGAACCGCGGTTTGAGCTGCACAGGGCAAGGATAGGACTAAGATCGTACCGCATGATTAAAAAACCATAAAATAGATCCTGCAACCTCGCTTTTACTGGCGAGTTTTGTCTGTGTTCGAAGAGGTTGGAGTTCATTTGCTGCTTCTGTATCCTATATTTCGAGCGCTCGGAGGCTTCACTCAGGTACGTTAAGACGATACTCATCAACGATCGTATGAAAATAGGCATCACGTGTTACCCTGTATATGGAGGAAGTGGCGTTGTAGCTACAGAACTTGGTATTGCTCTGGCGGCCCGCGGACATGAGATCCATTTTATTTCTTACGCTCTCCCCTTTCGCCTTGGCAAGATGGCGCCGAACATTTTCTTTCACGAGGTCAACGTAACCTCTTATCCGTTATTCGAATACCCTCCTTATTCGTTGACCTTGACCAGTAAGATGGCGGACATAGCAAAACACGAGAAGCTGGACCTGCTTCATGTGCACTATGCCATCCCTCATGCAACCAGCGCGGTTCTCGCTCGCCAGATCCTGGAATCGCAAGGGATTCGGATACCTGTCGTTACAACCTTACACGGTACGGACATCACGCTCGTGGGTCGCGATCCTTCGTTCGAGCCGGTGGTGACGTATTCCATCAATCAATCAGACGGCGTCACGGCCGTATCCGATTATCTCAGGAAGGAAACGCTAAGCCACTTCAACATAGAACGCAGCATTGCCGTCATTCCCAATTTCATCGACACGAATCGGTTCATACGCAACGAATCCCAGGCAGTCAAGCAAAAACTCTGCCCTAACTGCGAGAAGGTTCTCGTGCATGTGTCAAATTTTCGCCCCCTGAAAAATGCCAGACAAGTGGTCGAAATTCTTTACCGCTTGCGGGAGGACAGTTATCCGATCAAATTGCTGCTGGTCGGCGACGGCCCAGACCGAGTTCCCGCCGAACATCTCGCGAGAGAGCTGGGGGTCCACGAAGACGTTCGCTTTCTTGGAAAACAGGAAGCCGTAGAAGATATCCTGTCGATTGCTGACGTCTTCATCATGCCCAGCGGATCTGAAACGTTCGGCCTGGCTGCTCTGGAAGCCATGTCCTGCGGCGTACCTGTCGTTGCCAGCAACATCGGGGGGTTACCCGAACTGATTGACCACGGCGTGAACGGCTTCCTTTGCCCGCTGGATAACGTAGATGCCTTTTCAGAAAGGGTACGGCAGATCATCTCAGACGACGCCGTCCAGAAGAAAATGGGGGAATCGGCCAGAAATAAGGCGGTAGAGCACTTCGACAATGAGCGAATCATCCCCGTTTACGAGTCCTTTTACGAGCAGACCCTATTGGAAAGCGCGCGAAAGCATTCCGAGCTCGTTTGATCGCCTCTGTCACGATGATGCAGCTTCGACAATGAACGGGTTCTGGTGTTTCTCGCGCCCGATCGTGGTCGCGGGTCCATGCCCCGGATACACGTTGACGCGATCGTCGAGCATGAGCAACTTGTTGAAGATGGAATGCATCAGCGTTGGCAGCGACCCCTGCCACAAGTCGGTCCGTCCAATAGAATCGTAAAACAGGACGTCGCCGGAAAGAATCAACTGGTTCGAGGGATCCAGGAAAGATACGGAGCCCGGAGAATGGCCGGGCGTGTGTAGAACCCCCCAGGTATATCGCCCCAGAGTCAACGTGTCTTCCTCTTCCAGGTAGGACTCCGGCGGGGGAGGCTCTTCGATGGTTACGCCGAGCATCTCGGCGTGCGTAGAAGCCTGCAGCAGCAAAGGGGCATCCGCTCTGTGCACCTGAAATCCCTTCCCCAGTGCGCGAGTTACCGCCGCACAGCCGAAAATATGATCGAGGTGGGCGTGCGTCAGCAAAATGTGTTTGACTTCAAGGCCTTCTGATTCGATATATTTCAGGAGTTCTCCTACCTCCCAATCCTCGTGACACGAAGGGTCTACCACAGCCGCCTCCCCGGCGTCGTGACACACGTAGCAATGGGTTTGGAATGGATTGAACGTAAAAGTTTTTATAGTCATGGCAGTGGATGGCCGATCGTTAGAATTCGTGTCAGTATACGGTATCCCGGCGAACAATAACGCAAATCTTTCATCAAATACCTGGAATCCGAAGATCCGTGGAATCCATCTGATTGGAATACCGTTAATCGATCCAGTGTCGTCTCTAAGCGCTCAGCTCGTATCACGTGAAGCGAATTCATCTCCAAATATTGCGCATGTTGCCCGGCCCTTTCTTCGGGTGGCTGGCTATTTTGATGTTCTTGCTCGTGATGCAGTTCTTGATTCGGTACCTGCCCGATTTGATCGGGCGCGGCCTGCCGCTCACGGTCCTGTTCGAGATCGTCCTGTACAACCTGGCGTATATGGTCGTGCTCGCCGTGCCGATGTCGGTCCTGATCGCGACGTTGATGACCTTCGGCAAGCTCGCTGAGGCGAATGTGTACACCGTGTTGAAGAGCGCCGGCGTATCCCTGCTGCAGCTGATCTGGCCCGTCCTTATCGCCAGTGTCGCGGTGACACTTTGTATGACGAAGTTCAATAGCGAGATTCTGCCGGCAGCCAACTATCGAGCCAGCAGTCTCTGGAAAGACATTCGCCGAAAAAAACCCGGCTTCGAACTCACACCGGGCATTTTCTACAACGGCATCAGCAACTACAACATCCTGGTTCAAGAACTGCCGCCCGAGACGAATGACTTGATCGACGTGACAATCTACGACAACTCGAAGGATCGGCGCGAGAGGATCGTCATCAAAGCAAAGCGCGGTGAGTTGATCACGCTGAGAAACGGAGAACAGGTTGAACTCATACTGCAAGAGGGAGAGATGCACCGTGTCATCCCTGGGCGAACCAGGAACGCCCCGCCTCGATACGAACGCCTCGTTTTTGCAAAGCATCGCATGACCCTGGACCTTTCCGAATTAAGCTTCGAGCGGAGTTCGACGAAGGATGGTTATCGATCCGACCGGACCATGCCCACGCAGCTCATGGTCCAATACGTAGATTCGCTCGAGACGAGTATCCAGGAACAGCGCGAAGGGCTTTACGATCAAGGCACGAAGTGGTTGAGCGATTCTACATTTCAAGCCCCGACCGATCAGCCGACTCCGCTGCCCAATCCTCCCGCTGATGCCGAAGCCCGAGCGACGAAGCGCGTTGCCCTGGCCGGCCTGAGCGCTGAAGCGCAAGCGCGCATTTACGAGAATGCGCTCAATACACTGCGTGACGCCCGTACACGGGTCGACAACATCCAGCGAAGCATCGGATGGGAATCCGAACGCGCAGACCGCTACCGCGTCGAGATCCACAAAAAGTTTTCCATCGCTGTCGCCTGCATCATCTTCTCGCTCATCGGTATTCCATTAGGCCTCAGCATTCGGCGCGGTGGACTCGGAGCCGTAGGAGGCACAGCGCTGGGCATCTTCATGTTTTACTGGGTCACCCTGGTGCAAGGCGAAAAACTGGCCGACCGCGGCTTCTTGATACCCTGGGTCGGCATGTGGGGTGCTAACCTCGTTATGTTCACGATCAGCGTCATCATCCTACTGTACGTCCTCCTGGACCTGCGAGCGCGCCCCCTCTTTAGACGCACGCCTTCTTCTTAAGTGATGGTACGCAGGTTGTGCACAGCAATACGATAA
>CAZGHT010000041.1:0-44899 GCA_964525535.1 uncultured Rhodothermaceae bacterium | reverse complement strand
GCATACCTGCAAAGCCGAGTAAACCAGGCTGCTGTGCACAGTTCGCGTAACATCACTTCATATCGAGAAGGGTGTAACGACACTGAACCACGAACTCAACCTCACCCGGTGAAACCCGTGCCTGTGCAGGCGGCGAATGCGGCTCGTGGTGGTAGGGAGTAGAGCATTTTCGATCCAGATCGTGGGGTATACGGATTGGGAAGGCGGGCACCCGGAGCGTTCAGCCCGACGCCTTGACCCGCCATTTCCGCTTCGTGTTGGTAATGAAAAGGCCGGCATAAATCTTGAAAAGGCGGGCCACTTCTACATAACCCCTGACGTTTTTCATCATTCCATACAGCCGTGCCGGCGGATTTTCCAGGAATCGAATCTGGAGGACCTCTCGATTTGACAGGCTCGCCCCCGGACAGCCACGCTCGTATCCGAAGCGTTCCAGCGTAGGTCCGGCCACCGCCTCGAAGATGCGCAGGTCCCGCCCGGACATCTTCGTCCTCCACTTCTGGGTATTGCTTCTCATCAAGGGTTTTGACAAATTCGTATTGTTCCTCGCATCGGTTGGATAGGGGGTGTCGTTCTTGTAGAATTCGAGCATTTGAGGGACGCAGTCTACCCCCAGGAACGAACAGATGCCCTGCACCACCGGCTCCGGGTCGGCGAGTAGATCCTCATACCGGATTTCGTGGAGCACGCTTGTATCGACATGCCGGCGCAGTTCCTCGATCGTATTCAGATAGTCGACCCATCGATGGGCGAGCGGATAATAGTGTCTGGGCCCGAACCGCGCTTTTTTCCATGAAATAGCCGTATCGCGGCCATCGCGAACAATGTGTATCATTTTAGCCCCGGGAAACGCCTCCAGGATGTCTCGCCAGAAATAGGCGTGATGAGGCGTCTTTTCCCCCCAGCGCACCTTCCCCTGCGACTCGAGCCAGGCATTCATGACGGCATCGAAGGCGCCGTGAAAGTCGTGACGCCGAAAATGATGGAGCACACGGTCCCGATCAGGGACCGGCGTCCACCGCCGGAGCGGGTCCGTAAACAGGATATCGTCGACAAGCCGTTCCCGGTTTTTTCGGTCGGTGAGGTCGCCATAGTGTGCAACGATGGGGTAAAACGTCGCGTAGAGCAGGGACTCGAAAGGCACCCCGATCGCAGGATGGGTGTCGATGATCCGGCTCAACAATGACGTCCCAGAGCGCGCTGAGCCGAAAATGAAGATAGGCTCTCGTTTCGTTTCCGATCCCATCGAGAGCGACTCCTGGGGATTCGACTGCGCGGCTAAAGACTGTTCGGGAATTGAGGATAAGGACATACAGGTTCGTCGGGCAAGAGCAGGGACAGGCGTGTTCTCGGGACAGGCGCTGTTACTGTCTGGGCTGGGAGAGTTCAGGGTGAGGCAGCTCGGACGGAGAGCGTTCGGGGGGGCTCTTCGTTGCATCCGGCGAAGGGGTGCTCTCGTCTTCGTCCTGCTTCGTGGCGGCTTCCCGCGCCTCTTTCACCATTCGATTCCCTGACAACAGGATGAGCCCCCCGATCAGGGATATCGTCAGGTTTTTGGCGCGAAGCGCGAGGGCCACGGCGAGCCCTTCCTGGGAGGTCGCGCCGGCCGAGACGAGAAACACGCTGAATCCCCATTCCCACAATCCTATGCTGTTCGGGGTTAACGGAAGGGCGGCAACCAGCATTACGATCGGAGTGATGATGAGCAGCTGGAAAAAGTTGACCTGTACGTCGAGCAATTTCGTACCCAGGTACAGGTTTACGACCGCGAAGAAGTAGAACAAGTAGGAGTATGCCATTGCTCTGGCGATCAGCGCTCCTCTTCCGTTGAACTGCACCAGGTACGCGTGAAACTGGGCGATCTTATGTTCCAGCTTCCGGAGAAAAGGGATCCCGCTGAACGATTGCAGCACCTGCCTGGCCGGCGCAGGGAAAAAGATCACGAGAAGCACCGCAAAACATAATCCTCCCATGATCGCGACGGCCGTGATGACCAGCGGCTCTTGCCGCAGCGATGGGGTAAACAGGAACGCAACCAGGGCAATGGTCACCATAGCCACGAAACCAGTCAGCCGTTCCAGAAACACGGAGGCCGCGGCGCTCACCTGCGATTTAATGTGCCGGCCCAGCATGTAGGATCGTACGATATCCCCTCCTACGTTGCTGGGCAAAAAGTTATTGAAGAAGATGCCGATCAGATAGAGCGATACGAGGCGGGGCTGTGAGATCGTCACCCGCTGCTCCTCCAGAAAGAGGCCCCATTTCAGGCAACTCGTCCAGATCATGAGGCCGGAGATGGCAAAGAAGGGCACGACCCAGACCGGCTCGGCGCCGGCGAAAATCTGGAGCACCTGCCGCCAGTTGTCGTTCCAAAGGAGCAAAGCAACGAGGAGCGAAACCCCCAGCACCACCTTGATCAAAAAAAGTCGTTTACCCCTCAACATGGCCATATCCTTACGTGCCTCTCTGTACTTACCTCAGTGATGTTACGCGAACTGTGCACAGCAGAATGGTTTACGCGGCTCTGCAGTACCTGTGCGCATCCGGCACTCGGCATCTCAGAGCATCCCGTGCTCTTCATACCACCGGGCCGTATTCGCCAGGCCCGTCTTCACCGGCACCCTGGGCTCGAAGCCGAGCTCATTGCGCGCCTTCGCAATCGAGAACGAACGATCTTTCCGGAAAAAATCCACGCGGCGCCGGTAGAGGGGCGGCTCGATACCCAGCGGTTTGCAGACGACCTCGCACAAATAGGAAGCCGCATAAATCGGGGTCACGGGAATGCGCAACCGGGGGCGGTCCACACCGACCACGTCGGCGACCGAGGCCACAAATTCGTTCAGCGTCAGAGCGGGCTCGCCGGTGAGGATGTACACATTGCCGACCGCATTTTCGTGCGTGCCGCACAGGATGATCCCATCGACGAGGTCTTCGATATAGATCAGCGTATACAACACCTGGCCGGAACCGATCATAACAAAGCGTTGCTTCTTGATGGGTTTGAACAGCTTCAAGAAGCGGGTGTCGCCGGGCCCGTAAATGCCGCCGGGGCGGAATATCGAGATCGGGAGCTTTCCGGCCTGCATGTACTCCATGGCGATCTTTTCACCGGCCAGCTTGGACTCCTGGTAGACATCGCCGGGCGCAAAGGGAGAGTCTTCCGTAGCCGGCGGATCCGTCACATTGCCGTGTACGCCGATCGTGCTGCAATGCACAAAACGCTGGACCGTACCGGCCTCTATCGCAGCATCGAGCATGTTTTTGACGCCTTCACAGTTGATCTCCCACATCTTGCTCTCCGATATATTCTCCTGGCGAAAGGCGGCCGCGATGTGGTAGACGGTATGCACCCCTTCCATAGCCTTCTTCAGAGATTTGGGATCGCACAGATCGCCCTCGACCAGCTCGATGCCCAACTCGGCCAACGGCTTTCCCTTCGCCGTCGATCGCACGAGCGCCCGAACGGCGTGCCCATCCCGGACGAGGCGACGCGCCAGGTGGCCTCCTGTGAAGCCGGTTGCTCCAGTTACTAATATCATGTTATACGCTGATGCTTGTCATTTCGGGGACGATAAAACGATTCGCCGGATAGGCGCACAGAACCTCCTCCATCTCTTCCTTCTGCCGCTGGCGGTCCCACCCGAGCTCCCTCGCCATCACGGATGCGCAGGCCTCCAGCGTCGCGTCAGACGGCTGCCCGGCGCTCCCCATCTCGGTCCGTCTCAGCACGACGTCGCTCAACGTGACGGCCATTTCGTTTCGAATGGCGTGGATCACTTCTGCCCCGAGAATCGGAGTATCCTCCGAAAGGGGCCGGCCATGCTCCTCATGCTCGACCAGGATAGGAAAGAGCTCTCGGTAGGCGCTGCCGTAGGTGGCCAGCAGGCGCCTGGATGACTCGGATGACAGCGCCACCGGCCATCGGGCTGATGCCAGGAAGGCCTGAAGCTCCTCGATATCGCCTCCATGAACCGCCACCCGGTGCGTGTAACACGCCGGCGCCGTACGTTCGAGTTGTTCAAATACCTTATCGACTGTTTTCTCGGCGAGGTACCGCGCCGTGGTATACTTCACTCCAACGGCCGTCACCAGTCCGTCGATGCCGTCGGACTCCCGGTGGTCGGTCACCTGCGCTTCTCGAACCAGCTCCACGTCGTCCATTTTCGCCCGCCCGGGCGCCACAGGCAATAACCCCCGGTGAACCTGGTACACGTCATGCCGGCGGAGGCGAGCGCCCGGATAAGCCCGGTTAATCTCATCGATCAGCGACTGAATCATCGACTCTTCGATCCACTCCTCCCCCGGTCTTCCCTCGTGGTGATCGTGGATGGTGCCTACCAGCGAATACTCTCTCCACGGGGCCACGAAGAGGACGCGTTCTCTGGTTTGTGCAGGCTCTCCCTCAGGCGACCCGTTATACGTGCTTCGCAACCCGACCGCGTGGTCCGGCACGATCTGACGGGTCACCAGATTCATGGCCGTAGAAGTCACGAAACGGCGCTGTTTCTGCTCGACACCCAACTCACCCAGCAGCATGTCCGTCCAGGGTCCACACGCATTCACTACAATCCGGCCCTGTATGGTCACGGTACGGCCCGTCCGCTCGTCGACCGCTTCGACGCCCGTGACCCGGCGGCCGTCGCGCAGGAAACCCGTTACCCGGACGTAATTCGCGATCGCAGCGGCCCGGTCGATCGCGGATCGAAGGATGGACCAGAGCAGGCGCTCTGTATTTACCATCTGCGCATCGTACCATTGGATCCCCCCGCTCAAGTGGGTCCGGTCAAGATCGGGCAAAATGCCAAGAATCTCTTTTTTCGACAATATTTTGCCGTTCGGCAATCTCCTTTCGGGGTCTACCCCACGGTTGCGATCGAAGCTGACGAGGTCGTTGACGATAACCGCTGCTCCCAGCGCTGGCTGGCTCCGCATGAATCTATCCGTGTAGGTAGGCATCACCACCGGAAGCGGCCGGACGAGGTGGGGCGCTACCTTCAACATCGCCCTCCGTTCCTTGATCATCTTTCGCATGAGCGGCAGATTGCCATCCTGCAGGTAGCGCAACCCGCCGTGCACGGTCTTCAAGCTGTTGGCCGAGGTGGCTCCTCCGAAATCGCCGGCTTCGACGAGGGCCACATCCAGGCCCCTCAGAGCAGCGTCGCGCGCGATGTTTGCCCCGGTGATCCCTCCCCCGACGACGACGACGTCGAACAGGTGATCGCTGATGTACGATACATTCCTCTGCATGCTGTGCCCCTCAGGTTGATGCGTCTGTGATCTATATGGGCCATCACACCACTGAGACAGGGACATCTTTGACCTGCCTGTGCCACAGCTCGAAGACCATCAGGGCCCAGAGACGGTGGCTGTGGTTGTAGCGACCGGATTCGTGCTCTGCCACCCAGCGCTCGACGACCCCGGCCTCGAAATAACCGCGCTGGCGGACGACGTCGGGGGCGAGCAAGTCTTTCATGAGGGGGCGAAGCTCGCTCCGAAGCCAGTGTTTGATCGGTATGCTGAAGCCCTGTTTGGGTTTGTTGAGCACTTTCTCCGGCAGGCGATCGGCCATGATCCTGCGCAAGATCACCTTGGTTTCGTCCTTGTGCAACCGCAGGTGCTGGGGCAGATTCAGGGCAAACTCTACGATCCGGTGATCGAGGAGCGGCACGCGCGCCTCGAGCGAAACGGCCATGCTCATACGATCGACTTTGGTGAGAATGTCGTCCACCAGGTACGTCTTGACGTCTACGTACTGCTGCTGCGTTAAGGGGTCATGCCGGCTTACCTGATGGAAGTACCGCTCCATCAGGGCCCCGGGGGTATCCCCGTTGAGCCTGTTGAGCACATCGCCGGAATAGAGGCTCCGCCTCTCCCGGTCGCTCATGAACATCATCCAGCGGGTATGCTGCCAGGCATCGGAGAGGGCCGCTCCTTCGATAAATCGCTTCGCCTTGTTGATGAGGCCTTTCTTGGCCGGCTGCGGCGGGATCAGATCCATCATGCGGGGAAGCACCTGCTGCCGGAGCAGTCCCGGCAGCCAGTTGTAATACCGCTGCTCTACTCCCTGCGCGACGTACGTGTCGTATCCCCCGAACAGCTCGTCGCCCCCATCGCCGGATAACGCAACGGTGACGAATCGGCGGGCGACCTGCGACACCAGGAACGTCGGGAAGATGGAGAAGTCTCCGAACGGCTCGTCGAACTGGCTCACCAGTTGGAGCGCCATGTCGTGAATGTCGGCCTCCAGGAACTCTTCGTAGTGATTGGTTCCATACGCCTCAGCGACCATGCGCGCATAGGGCAACTCGTTGTAGGTCGGATCCCCGAACCCTATCGAGAACGTCTGCACGGGCCGGTCCATCAATTCACTCATGAACGAAACGATAGTGCTCGAATCGAGCCCGCCGCTGAGGAACGCCCCCAGGGGCACGTCTGCCATCAGGCGGATGTCGACGGCATCTCGTATGAGTTCGACGAGCGCTTCGATGTATTCTTCGTCTTTGAGAGACCGCTGCGTGAATTCGACGTCCCAGTACTGCTGGATGTGCGGCTCTCCTCCTTCTTCGAGGATCAACCGGTGCCCCGGCGGCAACTTTTTGACGTCTTTAAAAATCGTACGCGGGGAGGGTATGTATTCCAGGGTCAGAAACTGGTCGAGCGCCTGCAGGTCGATGTCGCGCGGCACCGCCGGATGAGCGATGACGGCTTTCATCTCCGAGCCGAATACCAGATACTCTCCGGACAGGTGATAGTAGAGCGGTTTTATGCCGAGGCGATCCCTGGCTACGACGAGGCGTCGCTTGTTCGTGTCCCAGATGGCAAATCCATACATGCCATTCAGGTGGTTCACGATGTCCTCGCCGTACTCTTCGTACCCGTGGATGATCGTTTCGGTATCCGAATGGGTAGCGAAGACGTGCCCGGCCTCTTCGAGGCGTTTCCGGATTTCTTTGTGGTTGTAGATTTCCCCATTAAACACGATCCAGATGGATTTGTCTTCATTGGAAATGGGCTGATGCCCACCGGCAAGGTCGATGATGCTCAGCCGGCGCATGGCCAGGCCGGCCACTTCATCGACGTAATGCCCCGCATCGTCGGGTCCGCGATGCTCCATGGCATCGTTCATCGTTTGCAGTACATCCTCTCGAACCGTGGATGCGCTGCTGCGCGCAATAACGCCACAAATACCACACATAGATTACGATCGAATAGCTCTTATCGATTACGAATGGACGGCAACGGTTGAGTTCGCGTTCACGCCCTCGGCAGAGATCAACTCGCTGATCCGCTTACGTTGCTTGACCGACTGATAGGCCCGGCCCAGCTTTTCCAGATAGGCCCTTTTTGAGTATTCATTTTCTGCGCAGGCTTTCGCATTTTTTCCGATCTGGGCGCCCCATTCCGGGTTGTCGAGGACTTTCTGGATGCCGGCTGCGTAGGAAGCCGCCGTAGGATCCGTGAGCGCGGCGGTATCGTCGGACAGGATCTGCGTATGCGCGAAGATATTTGTCGCCACGATGGGCCTTGCCGCGTGCAGATAGGAGTATATTTTCAGCGGCACCGAGAGGCCTTCCGTTCTGGGGGACACCAGGATGTCGGCCATTTGCAGATAACGCACGGATTCCTCGAGGGACACCAGACCGGTGAACGTCACGTGGTCCTCCAGGCCCAGCTTCTGTGTTTCCTGCTTCCATTGGTCGACCTGGTGCGGTTTGCCGCCCACCATGACGTAATGCGCCTCCGGATGGGACTGCACGACCTCACGGGCGCTTTCGAACAGGATGTCGAATCCCTGATACCGCTCGAAAGTGCCTGTGTACACGATCGCTTTTTTGCCGGTGATGCCGAGCGATTGACGCATCGCATCGAGCCGTGCAGGGTCCGTTTTCAGGTCTCCGTGGACGGCGATATTCTCGATGCGGATGTGATTGGCCGAACCGTTCATCTCCAGGACGTATTCTTCCAGGTCGGTGCCGATGGTCAAGACGACGTCGCAGGTTTTGAGCACCCAGTTCTCCAGGGTTTCGAAGAGCCAGACGATCGGGCCGATGTTTCCGAAGTTGAAGTTGGCCAGTTGTTTGGGCAGGCTGGAGTGCATGTCGTAGATGTGCGGCGTACGAAAGAGCCAGGAGAGCGGGACGGAGAAAAAGCCGGCCTCCTCGTGCGAGTGGATGACGTCATACCGGCGTGTGGTCAGCAGCGAGAGCACCTTGACGAGCACGACGAAATCGAGCGGCAGCTTGGCCAGCGAGGGACCGATCCGCACCTTGTTGATGAACGGGACCTTAGGGGCTCGCCGGATCTTCACGCCTTGAATGTCTTTATCTTCCCCGATGGGGTACGTCACCAGGTCGACCTGGTGCCCCAGCTCGGAGAGGCCCTGCAGTCTCTGATACACACTGATTGGAGTTCCTCGAGGTTCGAAGAATGGCTGGGGAGCAATCATCAAAACCTTCATGGTATTTACCCACGTACTTGATTGTTAGCGGAAGCTGATCGAGACGTGCCATTCCCGGGCCGTCTGTGCCAGAGGCGCCCCGGTGCTGGTGCGGATGCACTATACAGTCAACACGGTCCTAACTTCGACGGACTCGTTTCTCGTATTGCATGCGTATTTGTTTGGGGACGAACTGAAAGGCGGTTTCCCCTTTTCCGAACGCGCGCAGGGGAATCGAGGTATCGAGCAGCATGTTCTTCAGGTCCTTTGTCGGTTCGGTCGTATCGAGGGGCGCTTCGAGGGCAAAGCCGTAACTGCCCGGCCGGCGGTGTTCCGCCGAAAAAGGCAGAGGATCGCTGCCGGCGAGGTTGCGGATGCCCCGCGTCTCGGCCTCGTTGAAGATGTCTGGCAGAGGCCAGAGAGCCGGCCGGTTGCCGTTATCTCCCAGAAAGAATGGCGGCAGGTCGTTGTCCTCCAGGAGGTCCTGCACGAGCCGGCCCCGGTTTCCGAGCCACTTTCCGAACCCCCACGGTACTACGGGCAACGCGCCCCGGTCCGCCGTTTCTCGAATCAACGACGCCAGGGGTTCTCCTTCGCCAAAATGGGTGCGCACCCCGATGGCCAGGACTTCGAGCCCTTCCTGCGTCACGATCTGGCGGCCGCTGATCACGATCAGCACCTTGGTTTCGCCCCAGGCCATCATCACCGAAGAGTCTTCCTTCGTTTCGACGACACGCCACGACTCGACGTCCCGCTGCTCATTTCTGGCATACAGCAACAACCGTTCGAACCCTTTTTCGTGGGCGCCCTCGGTAAGCAACAACACACCGACAAAAGGGGCCCCTCTGTAGGAGCGGCCGCTCCATCGGCTGAAATTCCTGTACGCTGCATTAAAGAACGCGTTTAATTCGAAGCAGGGATGGAGGTGTACGTGCCCATCCACCAGCGTCATTTTGTGCTGAAGGTTCATGTTTTGAGCCTAATGAGTCGAAACGCTGAAGTCCGCCGCGCCGGCTTCGAGCGCTCCCTCGAAGAGGGATTGCATGTCCTCGATCACCCGGGTATCCGCGAGAATGAGCCGGCCGGGCAGGACGGTCCTGAGCAAACGGGGCTCTATGTCGAACGTGTTGAAGTAATGGGTCGTACCTGGCAAGGTGACCTGGTGCTTTTCCCCGGGGATCGCCTCCCACAGGGCATCGCGCTGCGCGATGACGTTGGGCCAATCGACCCCGAAATACAGGACGAACAACGGCGTATGCTCGGCTTCGAGCGTCATGACCAGGTTTTTACCGCTGTAATAGCGCTGCTGCACTGCTTTCCAGTCTTCGCGGGGCAGAAACCAGTCCATGTGCCGATCGCGGTGAAATCGTTTATACCAGTGGTCGTCACGGTCGGGGTCGTCGAGGACAGCTCCCCCCATGATCATCGCCACATCCAGATCGACGTTGTCTATGAGCAACCTGAACACATCTTTGGTGCCCATCGAATGTCCCACCGCAATACGCGGAGCATCCTCAGGCAACATCACGTTCATCCGTTCATAGGCCGAAACGACGAGTGGTGTAGGGTCCCACGCTTCTACCGGCTGCCCCTCTTCGGGGTAGGGGCTCTCGCCGAAACCGGGATGGTCGAGGGACATCACGAGGTACCCTTGTTGGAGGAGAGCGCGCTGGAGCATGTACGCTGCTTTTTGGTGCGATCCCGCATGGTCGGCGCCGTGCATAAAGAGCACGCCGGCTCGGGGTGTTTCTCGGACCGGCTTTAACAACCAGGCTACGGCGCCCCGTTCGAGCTGTATTCGTTCACCTGCGTGGGGCAACGCCAGGCCGGCATGCATCGGAAATTCTTTGTCTTCCTCCCAGAGCTCGTAGAGCAGAGAGCCGGTCCCCGGCATATAGAGCAGCACCAGCACAGCCGAGAAGGCCATTGCTGCCAGGCTCTTCCACGCCGACCGCTTCTGAAGAACCATCTCGAGGAACATCCCGAACCATACATACACGACCAGGAGAATACCGGCCATCAACCCGTTTATGTCGAAGGCCGACGTCAGGAATAAGACGATCAGCGTCACACCATCGGCAGCGGGATGAACCAGCTTTTGCTTTACCATCCCCCCTGCAATCGCCCCGGCGCCTCCGAGTAGAAGAATTATCCACACAGGATTCATGGCCCCTGCGATAGCCGCGCAAAACCAGCTGCCCACTGCACAGATAAACCACCCCAGCACGTTGACGGGCATCCAGGAGGTGTGGTGCCGAACAATGCCGCCCGCAACTCGAAAGAACAGCGCCCCGATGGCCGCCACGATCAAACTATCTACCCAGGGATCAAAAGCAAACACGCTATCACCTTATTGCTGGAATCGTACCGCGTTCTCTCCCACAGCTCGGGCTTCCATTAATTCCGTTCCAATCCGTGTTGCGTCGAAACAGCGGAGGCCGCAGCCTCTTGCGTTCCTGAGCGGTATAACTCGTATCCCATGGAGGGGTAGTCGTAGCGCGTCTCGTATTTCCTCCAGACCAGCTTCGTATTGCTGAGCAGCCAGCGGTGGAGTCCCGATTCGTACTGCTGGTTGCGGTACGTATCTACCAGCACCCAGACCCGCTGCTCTCGATCTTCGTAGGGTTTCAGCGCGTCTTTCCACACGTTTTTCGTACCGTAAATCTGGAGGGACTCCTCGGGAAACTGCTTCTCGAAATGATACCCGGCGGCATGCGAGAAGACGACGATCCGGTCGCCCGGAGCGTAGCGGTCCGATAACGCACTCACCACATCCTGCATGTCCAGGCTGCTCTTTGCCGTGTAGTAGGACACAAACCCGGGAAGCATCCCGACGATGATAAAGATGACGAGCACGACCTGAGCCTGCCGGTTGTATATCCTCGGGGCGCGCTCCGCGATGGCGCTGCAAAGAAACGCGGTCAATGTGATGAAAAGAGGCAGGGTAGAAATTATGTACTTTGCCCGAACAGGCGGCAAGAGGATGGCGGATACGAGGAGTCCCAGCAACGGAATCCCTATGCCGAAGGCGAAGAAGGTACCTGCAGCCTGCTGCCGGCGCCACAGGTACAACAAACCCATGCAACCGCCCACAAAAAGGACCAGCTCCATGCGCAAAGCAAGCTGAAAGACGGGTTGAACCGCTCTCGCAAGGGCCGCTGCTTCAAAACCGCTCACTCCGCCCCAACGCTCTACGATCTGCAGGAAGACGGGCAATCCGGCCAGCCCGAGCCCCCCAAAAATCAGCAGGTGCGTCTGGGCGACGCGCAGCGAGAGCCCGCTCTGCCTGGCGCCCCTTCGGGCCACAACCAGGTACAGGGAATACGCCGCACAGGCTGCGGGCACCAGGATGGCCGTCGCATGGAACAGGATTCCCAGTACATTCGACAACAAGGACAGACCGAGCAGCAGCAGGCTGTTGGCGCGCAACGCTTTGTAATACAGGAAATACGAGAGCACCGCGAACAGAAAAACACCGCTATAAAAACGACTCATTTGAGAGTGATAGAGGTGCCAGCTGCTGAGGACGATCAACAGGCATCCCAGGAGGGCGATGTTGCGCCCGAACAGGTCACGGCAGACCCAGTAATAAACCGGAATGCTCACGGTGCCCAGCAGGGCGGCCGGAAATCGTGCCGCCCATTCTGTATCCCCGAACAGGTTTGTGCTCCACACTACGAGCATGTAGTAGGCCGGCTGAATGAACGACTGCGACCGTTCGGCCGCATACGCTACCGTGTAGAACTCGTCGCCGGCAATGCTCCATTCTGCGATGCCCAACATCCTGGTCAACAGGCCGGCTAATGTGAGACCGGCCAGCCAGAGATATTCGGCCGACGAAATTCTGTACCCCGTTTTGCGATCCAGGGTCAATGTAGGATTACCCATCTCTCCTCCAGCTGGATTGAGTGTGCTCCCCTGCACCCCGTCAGTTGATGATTTTCTCGATGCGATATTTTTTCAGGTCTTTGGAGTGTACGAAGATGATGAGCTCCCCGACCAGCCCGATCGCAAACAAGAAGATGCCGAGCACCACCAGTAAGGTACTGAAAAGAAAGACGGGGCGCTCGGCCAATCCCATGCCCATGAATAGGCGCTGATATACCAGGACCGCCGAATAAAGCAAGCCGACAGTGAACACAATGACTCCGTTCAACCCGAAAAAACGCAACGGTTTTTCGGTAAATTTGACCAGAAAAAAGATGGACACGAGGTCCAGAAGCCGCCGCACAAAGATCCCCACCGAAAATTTGCGGGGGAATGCATCTTGTTTCGACTGCGGGATATCGATCTCCGTGACCTTAAAGCCGTAACTGTTGGCCAGTATAGGAAGGAATCGATGCTGATCGCCGTACATGCGCACGTTTTCAACGACGGTTTTCTTTATGGCCCGTACGCTGCAGGTGAGATCCCGGAATGCAACGCCGAACATCTTCCTCAAAATGAGGTGGAAGAAGCCGGACTGAAGGCGATTCAGCATACCGTCTACGCGAGGCCACCGGCGGACGATCACCATGTCGCTTTCGTCCAGTTTATCCAGAAGCGCCGGTATCGATTCCGGGCTTACCAGCCGATACGCGGGAAGCATTAGAATCGTAGTTCCGACAGCATGTTCGAAGCCGGCGTTGAGCGCCGTTGCTTCTCCGTACCACTTCGACAACACCAGTACGCGGAGAGGCTCTCCCGCCTCCTTCATCTGACAGAGCGGGTCGTATATATGCGGCGTCTTGCCCTCGATCACGTAAATAAATTCGTACCGCAGCCCCGTTTTTTCGACTTCTTTTTTGTATTCGAAGTACAGTTCTTCGATCGGCGCGGCCTTTTTCGGATCCCTGACCGTAATCAGTACGGAGAGCTCTACGTCAGCACCATTCTCGGTCGTGAGAAGCTCCTCTACCTCCCGGGTTTCGACTGCATACATAGTTTTCCAGTTTTAGAGTTCGTCAACTTTCAATAGAGACTCGGTTTTGTAGTTCGCCTCGGTATACACAAGATTGCAAAGCGCACCGAAAACGAGCAGCGATATGGACAGCAGTCCCCAGAGCATGCTGGTGCCGAGATATACGAAAACGGATATCTCCGGCTGTGTAATCATACTTACGATGGTGAATGCAAATGCGATCATACCGATGAAGGCACTCACTACAGCCAGCATGCCAAAACCGAAAAAGGGCATTCTAGAAGAGGTCATGACCGTCTTCAACGCAATCAGGTCGATAAGCACCTTGTAAATGCGGGAGAGGCCGTACTTGGACTGGCCGAACTGCCGTGGATGGTGTTTTACATTAACCTGAGTTATCCTGGCGCCGGATAGAGCGAGCATGGTAGGCAGGAGCCGGTGCATCTCGGAATATAGCCGGAATTTCCGGATCACTTCCGTCCGATACGCCCGTAGCGCGCATCCATTGTCTTTGATCGGCGTCCCCATCACTTTCCGGATCAACCAGTTCGCAATGCGAGACGGAATCTTTCGCGAGACCATGCGATCCTGTCGTTTTTCCCGGATGCCCGTCACGATATCGTATCCCTCCTTGATCTTGCTCATGAAGTGCCCGATATCGTCGGGATCGTTCTGCAGGTCTCCATCCATCGTTATGATGAACTCGCCTCTTGCCTGTTCGAGGCCGGCATACAAAGCTGCCGTCTGCCCCGAATTGCTGCTCAACTTCACAATGCGAAACCGCGTGTCCGATGTTGCAATGTCGCGTGCTTTTTCAAAGGTCTGATCCGCACTTCCGTCATCTACGAGCACCGCTTCGTACTCATACCCGAGCGGGTCCATGGCGTTGACGATGGCTTCGCACAGGGGGGCCACAGACTCCTCTTCGTTATAGAGTGGGATTACAATGGATACATCCATGAATTATCTCTGGCATGAATTATCTCTGGGATGGATGAAGGGAGCCAGAGAGGGGGGGATTGGCTCGTACGATTGGACCGACGCCCGGGCATCGGCCTGCCCGGTGCAAACGATGTCGGTACCTGTCAGGTCAGCGCCTGTAGAACAGGTACAGCTCCGCCCCGTCGGCTACAGGAGACCCGCTGCCGCCCGGGTTGCTGCCGACCGCTCACACGTTTATCATAACGTTTATGCGCGAAAGCGGAAATAACTGCAGGGCGGATGAGCCCCTGGATTCAGTGAAAACGACTACACGCTTCGACCGCCATTCGCTACGTTTTCACGCATCGACAACGGCGTCATAGGCCTGCATCGCGTTGATGAAGAGCGCCCGATTCTGTTCGACGACTTCTTCACTTTGAGCGATGGAGCAGGCAAATTCCAGGGCTGCGTTCACCATTCCGCCATACGCCTCGCGGTCCATGGCCACGCAGGTCCTGAGGGCTTCCCGGAAGCGTTCTTCGTCCTCCAGAGGGATGTCCCATCCGATCCCCTTGGCTTCGAGGTTGCGCCAGGGAGTCTGATCGCTGATGAGCACCGGACATCCCGCCGATAGCGCCTCGAATATAACGTGGCCGTAATTCTCGCCGAGCGTGGGGAAAAAGAAGAGGTCGTAGGGCGCCATGACGGAAGCGACCTGTTCGTGCGGCACCGTACCCTTATAATTCACTTCGATGTTGGGCGGCAATCTGTCGATCAGCTTCTGGCACTCGACCCAGTAGGTCTTGTCCTCGAGAGGACCGTAAATATCGAAGGTGATGGCCTCATCGAGCCCCTGCAGCATACGCAGAGCGCTATCGAGATTTTTCTTTCTGGCGATTCTGGACAGAAACAGGACTTTAAGCCGCCCCTGTACTTTGTTTTTCGATTCCGTGCGGTTTTCCCAGTTGTCGATGCTTTCCGGCAGATTCGGGGCAACCTCGACCCGGCTTCGATCACCGAACCACCTCCGGATATCCACCGCTTCGTATTTGCTGGATGCCTGCCAGATGACATCCTTGTATAACCCCAGCGTATTCGCCGCTGAAATGTAAAGGCGCTTTTTGTGCTTGCCGAGCGCCAGGGCCCCCGGCGAAAATTCGCCGCGCGGAGCAATCACGACCGGCGTCTTCGGGATTATTCCCAGCCGGCGCAGAGCCAGAGGGCTGATCGTAAAATGAGGGTCGAGAAAACTGTTCAGATACAGAATGTCAAAATGGACCGCTCCGACCAGCTTACGCAGCCCTTGCCGGGAGAGCTGGGAGGGTGATGCGTAGTAGACCAGCGCCTTACCTACCGGATGAAAGACATCGCGTTCAATCCCGTCGTAAGGAGCCGGATCTCTGGGATCGGTGTGACTCGTGATGATCTTAAACTTGAACTCATCGCCTAACTGGTCTACCAGGTTTGATATGGTGCGTATGGGTCCTCCTGCGGTATACCCCGGAAGGTAATATCGAAGAAAGGTGAGTACTTCAATCATCTTGAACGCGGAGCTGTGTTTACGGGCAAAGACGAAAACGCGACTGAGTTACGATTGGAGAATTTTTTGATACGAAAAGTCGAATAAAGCACGAACTTTTGAGTTAACATGAGACAGAAACCTGATTTCCAGGGTGGCCCTCGCTTCTTATACAAAACTGCTGCCGTTCTCGCGTTGCTGTTCGCCGTACTGCTGGCCGGTTCGCCGGCATTTATAGTCGTCTACCTGGGGTTAGCCGTTTATGTCTTTAGAGGTCCTAAAGAAACAATTCAAGGGCTGACCATCATGGCGCTTCTACTCATCTTAAATCCGGGACTGTTCTCTAAACCTTCATTAGCTTCCATACTGCGGTGGCTGGTACTTTTTGCCGCTTTCGGCCGGGTACTTTTGGATAACAAGTCGAAGCCGCTACACATCATTCAACCTATTCTGCTGTTTTCTTCGGTCATTCTGATCTTATCGCTCATCGTAAGCAACAATCCCGCAATCTCGATCCTGAAGATGATCACCTTCACCGTAGGGACGATCACCATCATGACGAGTTTTTATCGCACGCTGCATCTCAGGACGTACTGGATCTCGTGGTTTTTGACCATATCGGTACTTTTGTTCGTATTGAGTCTCCCTTTGTACGGATCCCGGTACGGCTTTTACCGAAACGGGGTGGGCTTTCAAGGTATTCTCAACCACCCGCAGGTGTATGGAACGATTGCAGCTGCATTCACAGCCTGGTTGTCGGGTATGTACCTGTTTTATCACAGAAACAACCGCCATTTGATCGCCCTGACCGCCCTGCTCGGATGGATAGCCGTCTATACGTCGCTCGCCAGAACCTCTATGATGATGGGTGCAGGCGGGCTGGGCATAGCCGTGTTGATCAGCTTCTTCCTCAAACCGGCCTGGAGGGTCAACATAAAACAAGCGGTCTCCGTGTCGTTCATATTTTTTTTCCTGCTCATTGCCCCGATCATTGGCATCATCTACGGCCCACAGATCGCGGTATCCTCCCAGGAATTCCTGCTGAAGGGAAATACTTCGGAATCCGTCGAGGAGTCCTTCGAAGGGTCGCGCGGATTTCTGATCGAGCTACAGATGGAGAACTTCCGAAATGCACCGATCACAGGGATCGGCTTCGGGGTGCCGTCAAAATCCACGTCGATGGAAGTCAAGCGCGAAGGAGCCATCGGTGTGCCCGTGAGCGCGTCGACCGAAAAAGGGTTCATGCCCTCAGCGGTACTGGAAGAAATGGGCATTACAGGTGCGATACTCACTCTGGTCCTGTTAATAGGCCTGATTAGGCCGGTGTATCGATACGGAGATCTCCCGGCGATGGCATTGATGATGGCCTGTATCCTGGTCAATTTCGGCGAAATGGTGTTTTTCTCTTTAGGCGGAGCGGGGCTCTTCTTCTGGATCATGATGGGGTTCGCTCATAATATGGCAGCCGGCGATCATGTGAATCGGCTCAAGCAGAAACAAGCGGCTTACACCGAGCGCAGCTCCGTAGCTCCTTCGGCACGCATCCGCCTTCCCCAGGATCGGATGCCTTCGTAAAAGGTTCGAGCCCATCGTTGGGGCGTAAACTGTTTGGACAACTCGTAACTTGCGAGGCCCATCCGCTCGAGTTGCTGGTGGCTTTGCTCTGTCATCCGAACCATGGCCTGGGTGAGGTGCTCGATATTGCCTGCTTCTACGACAAACCCATTGTATCCGTCCTGCAGCAGGTGAACGGCTGAGCCACAGGCATCGGAGCAGATCAACGGCAGTCCGGCCGAAGCTGCTTCATGAACAACGACGCCCCACGGCTCTCTGCGGCTGGGGAGCACGAACGCCGAGGCGTCCTTGATGAGTTCCGGCAACCGATCCGGCTGCACGAAGCCCTTGTCGTGGATGCCTTCTTGATCGGCCAGCAATCCGGCCAGTGGGCCGGCCCCGGCACAGATCAGCGGCCATGGGTCGTCCACCTGCTCGCGGTAACGCCGGTAGGCCCGGGCCAGAACGTCTATCGCTTTGATCTCCAGGTAACGCCCCACGTAAAGAAACGACCGCGAGCCGCTTACGACCGACCTCTGTTGCGAGAGAGCGCTGAATGCCTCCCATTGGCAGGTGTAATACCCGCTCCAACATCGACGCCCCCTGAAGCCCAGCCGGGCTGCCAGCTGGCGTTGCCGCTCGCCAGCAACCCACAGGACGTCTATGGCAGGATGAAGATACCACCTCGATGTCAGCCGCCCCAGCTGCTGCCGGATCGATCCATTCCACTGGGTATCACATCCAGCCACTACCGGAACGCCCTGTTTACGCACTTGCCGGGCTATATCCAGATAGTCCGAGTCCATCCACCCGACCATCAAGATGGCTTGCGGATCGAAACGATGAACGGCTGCGAACAATTCGTCCCGGGATAAATCCTGCTTATTATGCAACGTATCGATCCACGCAAAATGGCTGGCATCGAACGGGGCTTCTCTCGCCGGCACCCATCGGATGACCAGAAGCTCGACGTCGTACTCGTCTTTGAGCGTCTTGAGGCACGCAGCCATGTAGCCCGAGAGGCGTGAAAAAAGCACCGCTACCCGCTTGATAGGATCTGCCATGGTTTTATTGTCTTAATCCTGCATCTTGAGTCCCGAATCCTGCGAGGAATTATGCAGGAGTGGCGGAGCCGCACGCAACGCCTCAATGCCATCTATCGTTTTTCGGGCCACGGCATTCCACAGGAATCCCTCCTGAACGAAGGCGTGGCTTCGCTGCTTTTTCTCCTGCAGTTTCGAAGCAGGCAGGGCGATCGCGTCGAGGAGCGCTTCGATCAAGGCTTCGCTATCCCCGGCCGGAATCAACCAGCCGTTCTGATCCGATACGAGGGCATCGACGGCGCCTACATTTGTTGCAATAACAGCCATGCCTGAGGCCATCGCTTCGAGGATGACCGTCGGCATGCCTTCGGAATAACTGGGGCATACCAGAACATCTCCTTTATTCAGGATCTCCTTCACCTGCTGCTCGCCTTTTACCAGCCCCCAGTAGGTTACCCGGGGGTCTTCGAGTTTTACTCGATCGGGTATGGGCCCGATGAAATGGAACGAAAACGAGCGACTGGCATCGATGCGCGAGATGGCCCGATGTAATTCTTCGATGCCTTTTCTGCGCTCGTAACGGCCTAGAAAGACGAACGACAGTGGGGCTGATCGGTCCGGGATGCCTGCAGCAACCCAGTGAGCGTCCACACCGTTCGGGGAATCGACGATACGCTCCGGAGACACCCCCAGGGACACCATGATCCGGCTCAGCCCTCCTCCGAGCGACAGCGCAACGTCGGCCATCAACAGGTTTTTGCGCACGAAGGGCCTGAACATATACTGTTCGATCCTCGCTCTGGCCGAGGCCGGCTTCTGGTACATCTCGAGGCCATGCATATTCACCCCAATGAGCGGCCACGCCGCACCGCGCTGCTTTTCTCGCAAGAGATGCCATCCCGCAAACCCCTGGGCGTAAATGAAATCGACCTCTTCCTGCCCTTTAACAGCAGCCGCAATCGCGGCTGAATTGCGGTATGAATCCCAGATGTAGTGCCCTGGAAAACGGGCTGGAGGCACACGATCGACCTGAAACCACCGAAGAGCCGGGCTTTCTTCGGCAGCCAATAAGGCGGCTGCCTCTTCGTTGCTCCTGGCCTCCTCCGGTATGGCATAATATACATCTACATGAACGCCCTCTCTGGCCAGATACTTGGCCAGGTAGTACGTATGTTTTTGCATACCCCCGATCACATAAGGAAAGAGACCGTTTGTCAGCAATGCTATTTTCATGCGCTACCACCCATGATCTGCCGCGTATCCATATTCGATCAATACGTCGCCCCCCACCCGCTTGAAGAGTTCCTTCTCTTCTTCGGACATCTCATTGCGCCACTTTCCTCGACCGTCAAATATGGGCTGGTGAATCTGACGGACCCTCCGCTCACGGTGATCCTTAGAATCCGAGTTCTTAGCCAGCCTACCAAAAAGAGCCGATGTATTTCCGCGCCATTGAAATTTCATCCGTTCCCGGTAGTACTCCTTCATATCCTCCTCAAAATCTTCTCCGATAAATTGGACGAGCCCGGTAACCGTACCTGTAAAGTCCTCGATGAGGTCTTCGTACTTCAAAACGAACGTGTTGGGATGAGACCAGTGCTCCTGCGCTACCTTGTTGTCGCTAACCCAGCGGTTGACGCCTTTCTCGAATTCGCCGAACCGGGCCTTCAACGAACAGGCTACATCTCTACCGTCTCTCATGATGACCAGGAAATAAGCCTCGGGGCACAGATCTCTGAGTATATCCATTTTTCTGATATGCCTGGGCGTTTTCTCAACCCACCTTCTTTTTCCGGCCGCTACCGTCCACTTCTCGAACAAGGCCATTTGCTCGCGCTGCTCTTCCTCGCTTTTGAATGCCAGTTTGGTTTCGTAATGGATGGCGTGAATCCGACTGTGGGACCCCAGGATCTTGAGAAGCAGCGATGTGCCGCTATGACCGCAACCGACGATGAACGTGGGTGCGGATTCTATCTGAGCCCCTTTTACATGTTTATGGAACATGTAGCGCGCTTGCGTTTCGGCTTCCGTCAAGGGCTTTGCGATGGAAGTCAACAGTGATGTTTTAGACATGATCGAGATATCCGTGGTCGCCCGGTTGGAAATGACAGGTTCATGGAGTACGTGTGCGAGGTCTCATGGGTATGACGTATTACCGTTTCCATTCGCTCAGATCGACATGAAGGAATCGTTCGAGGTGATCCACTTCATCCCGGTAATAGTTTACCAGCCGCTCTCTCAGATCCGCCGGCATGTCCGGTCTCTTTTGTGCGCGTTTTCGCCACAACTTTCGCAGCCTGCGAATGGTTTTCATCCGATACGATTCGGGGACGACATTCCGGGCGCCGCGAATGACCAGCCGGAGCGCCTCAGAATACGTGCCTTCATTAACGCGCGAAGAAATTACGGAGGGAACGAACGTGCTGTCGACGCCGATGAACTCGTATATCTTCTTGATATATGACGCCGAATCCTCTTTCAGATCATCGTAGAACAGGATGAGCAACTGCTCTTTGGAAAAGTAATTCAGATATCGCTGGAGGTGCTCGTAATAATGCCCTTGATCCAGCAGTCTCGGCTTTTTGTCCATATCCAGCACTTCTGACGCGGAGAAAATGTCCACGTCCTTGGAAATCTTGCCGGTCTGGATGTACCCCATGTACGAAGAGTAGGCTCGTTCGGCGGGATTCCGCAGGCTGAGGATGATTTTGACGTCCGGCAGCAGCGCATGGATACGCTCTGCGGCCTCCGGGATGGCAAAGTATCCGGGAGTCACTTCACCGATGGCCGTCTCGTTCGTGTGATGGTCAAAGAGAGCGCTGTACCAGTCCACCCCTTGTTCGAAATAGGGGTCGTAATCGAAGAAATGGATTTCTTTACGGATCGTCGGCACGAGCACATCCGGGTGCTCCTTCAAGCAGGTATGTATCCAGGACGTACCGCTGCGCATGACGCCTGCAACCAAAAAATTAGGGAGAACCATAGTTATATCTGAGGGTAGTTTATCTTACAGTGGAAGCTCCTGTCCGGGCATCGAAAAGACGCTATCGAGGACCCGCTCTACGTTTCTGGACCACTTGAATTCTTGCAGCACTTTGGCCTGAAACGTCTCAGCCATTACCCGGGCATATTCAGGAGTGTTGGAGAGCTTTTGTATCGACGCCGTCAGATCCTCGATCGAGGGTTTGACGAGCAGCCCTTCTTCCTCGTGTTTGATGAGATCCCGGACGGTTTCGTTGTCGGGGGCAATGATAGGCTTCCCCATGGCGCCGTATTCGAAGACTTTGACGGGGGACTGGTACCAGAGGTTGTCGGGCAGCACCGTAATGTCCATAGCCTCGACGAAGTTGAATACGTCCTCATGGGGGACCCGCCCTACAAACAAAACGGCCTCGGATATACCCAGTTGCTGGCTCAGGGCCTTCAATTCGGGAATGAGCCGGCTCATGCCAACGATAAGCACTTTCACGGGATGGGCCTCCTGCCTGAGCTGATGGCAGGCCCGGATCAGCAGATCTACCCGGTGCCATTTCAACACAGAACCTACAAAACCGAGCACCGTCGATCCTTCGAGGCCGTATCGATCTTTGATCGCTATGACCCGCCGCGGGTCGATAACCAGCTTGTCGGGGTCTATTGCATTAGGGGTGCATATGATGTGTTCATCTGGGATCGCATAGGCACGGGCGAAGTGATTCTTCAAGGCCCTGGATACTACAGCGACTCGGGAGGTGCCTTGCAATTGCTCTTTTTCGATGCGACGCGCCCTGCGCTCCAACAAACTTCCGGATGCGTGACGCACCTTCCGTTCTTCGACCTGTGGCGAATTCATCTCCAGGACATGGGGTACGCCAGTGCTTCGAGCGATACGTATCCCTGACCGCTGAAGGTAGTTGCCCCTCTCGTAGATCAGATCCGGCTTTGTCTGGTCTACGTGCTGCCGGAGAACCTCCTCATAGGTGCGATCCTTTTTCAACAAGGCGTAATCTTTGGTCGTCTCCCAGAAAATCCCTGGAACCAGCTTCTTGACGGCCGCCTTCATCGAGCCCCTCGATGCAGATGCCGGACGGTCGGCTCCGTTTTCGTGAAGCCCTCCCATGATCAACGGAGTTACGTCGTGACCCGCTTCACTGAACGCTTTGATCATCTCCCGCATGTGCGTCCCATACCCCGTCTGGCTGTTCAAGATCAGATGCGGATGGGGAGAGTAATAGAGAATCTTCATAAGACCTTACTAAAAAATGGATGTTACGCATCTGTGCGTTATCGTTTTGCCCGGAGGGCTTTGAATGGGCTCAAATAACTAAAAAACGGCTGCAAGGCAGTCATTCAAAGCCGGGAAAACGGGGTGCTGTGCACAACCTGCGTAACATCACTTAAAAACCCTGAACAACGCACGCATGTACTCGGCACGTTCGAACCCAAGGTTCTTGTACATGAAGAGGTAGCGCCGGGTGCAAGAGGTCGATGAATCAGGGACGAACGTTTTCGGGATAAGCTGGTGATACAGCTCCGTTGCCAAAGCGGCGTCGTGCCTGTACAGGGATCGGATCGATTTAAAAATAGACTGGAGGCCGGCTTTCTCGCGATGTTGCGATAGTAGCCCCTGCGCTCGTAGATACTGAAGCATATCCTTCCTCAGCTGAATATACCGTACCCAGTTTTCACCCCGGCTGGACGTACTTATTGAACCTTCTCGCTCCCGAATGATCGTCGAGAAAGACGGCACAAAAAGCACGGAAGGATCCCGCTGCAGCATTCTGAACATCAATTCCGCTTCCTGACTGCTCTTGAGCGTCTCGTTCCACCCCCCGACCTCGAGCAGGAGATCTCGCCTCCACAGGTTTGAGGACGTAATGCCGAGCCGGGTATGCATCAGGGCCGTCCAGGGGTCGGGCCCCGTGCAGGGTTTGATTTCTTCTCGCCCATCTTCGTGTATTTTTTTATACCCACCCACGACGAGCCCGGGTCTCGATGCGGCTGCTTCGATGGCCTCGACCTGCTCCTTAATCTTGGTCGGGTTCAGGAGATCGTCGGCATCGAGGTATTGAATGTATTCTCCCCTGGCCGCATTGAGGCCTTTGTTTCTGGCGGCGCTGGCTCCCCCATTCGGCCCGCTCAACACCGTGACGAGGTCGCCATGGTGCGTTTTGAGGCGCTGTAAAACAGCCAGGGTACCGTCTGTGGAACCGTCGTCAACACAAATGATGTCGCAGGGCGCGTGTATTTGCGATAACGCAGACGCAACGGCGTCTTCGACATACCGTTCTACGTTGTAGCAGGGGATCACCACAGATACGAGCATATCGGTATCCACCATACCTTTATTCGACGCGCTCCGTCAACGTACCTGAATGCCGAATTGCCTCCCGGATGAGACTCGGGTACGGGTAATACGCGCTTTCGTCATAGGGTACGATTTGCGGCTTTATGACGCGTTCGATGAACTGCGCACAGGCCTCCTCGAGATCCGGTGTGCCGTATTTCTCGGCGATGATATCCAGCACGTACGATCTGAGCGTGGGATATCTTTTGAAGTCGCCCCGTTCTCTCCAGTTCGTCCGCTCGGATCGAAAGAACAGATCCATATCCGGCTTAAATGTGCAATGGAACCAGTAGGGGTCCTCCAGCTTCCGCGTTTGCAGGTAACGCTGAAAACGAACGCCCTCCCATCGCCCTCTTCGTTCGAAGCGCATTCCCGGGAAATGCTGGATGATGCGAGCGGGAAGCGAGCTCACAGGGGGAGGCACCCACCGCCCTTGTAGATTCTGCCCCTCCTCGAGGGCAGGCCCGGTGTGCCTGTAGTCCTTGAACAGGTTCACCTGAGTGACGCCGAATGCCACGGGGCGCAATTGCCTCGGCGTATCGAGGATGAGTTGCCGCAGGTGCTGGATCGAATGTGGGCCTTCCGTGTAGGCCACGTAATCGCTGTCGATACGTACGATCCAGTTGTAGCGGGAGCGTTCGAGCGCAAATTGCCTGTTTTGATACAAATCGGGCAACTCTGGGGCGTTGTAAAAAGTGAGGTTGGGGATCTCTCGTTCGAGTTGTTGTACGATCTCGATGGTGTTGTCGGTCGACCCATTGTCGACGACGATCATTTCGTCAGGGAACTCGCGAAAGGACCGGATGCAGTCTTCGACCGTCGTCTCTGCGTTCTGGGTTGGAACCAACAGCGATATACCGGTTTTCCTGATGAACCTCATACCCGCCTCGGATAAACTCTGCGTGAAACTGAAGACCGCCTATTCATTCTAGTTGAGCCACGTCCGCAAGTCTCTGCCCAACCAGTCAGAAAGCCTCAAGATTTCGTCCTTATAATGAGCGATCATTTTGGCTCGCCATTCAGCGGGAAGTTCCGGTCTGCGAGGCGCAAATTTCTTCCGGATACGAATCACCTTGTTGGTCACCTTCGTGCGGTATTTCGGGGGCACGAAATAACGTACGCCCATGTTGACCCAGCGCAGCGCTTCCGAATATTTCCCCTCGTTCACTTTCGTTTCCAGTGTGGACGGCACAAAGGAGGGATCGACCTCCAGAAAATCGTAGATGGTACGGATGTAGGACTTCGGATCTTTTTTCAGGTCGTCGTACAGCAGGATGAGCATTTGCTCTCTCGGGAACAGCTTCAAGAACCGGTTGATGTGTTGAAAATACAAGCCCTGGTCGATGATGCTGGACTGGTTGTCGAAGTTGAGCATGTCCGATGCTTCGAAGATGTCGGTTTTGGGGGCGACTTTTCCGGCCTGGACGTACCCCATGTAGGATGAGAAGGCCCTTTCAGCCGGGTCTCTGAGGCTGATGATCAGTTTAGCACCGGGCAGATGTTTATGAATCCGATCCGCCGCAACGGGAGAACAGAGGTACGCGGGTGTGATTTCGCCCACGGCGTTCTCCTGGTTGTAGTCCTCGAAAAAAGCCGAATACCACTCCAGCCCTTGCTCGTAGTTGGAGTCTCGGTTAAAGAAGTCGATTTCTTTCCGCAGGTGAGGGACCAGGACATCGGGATGCTCTTTCAGGCTCTGATGGATCCAGGTGGATCCACTACGTCCCACACCGATTCCTAAAAAATTCGGCAGTATCATGTTTATCCTAAGTCGTGCGTTTTATGAGTGACAGGAAGGAATGGATGGCGAGCAGCGATTCATCCCGGCAGAGTACCTTACCTTCATCACAGATCGGTTCATCGCCTGACATAAGCCCCTGTTAACCGGTAGTCACGTACCTGCGGCTAACGAAAGGCTTGCGAAAGTTTCGTACGCGTGACGCGGCGAGCTTTCATGCCGAATTTTCCTACGCGTGTCACGAACCGTTCGGTCTGGTGATGCATCTGCCGGGCCGCCAGGAATGCATTTCGCTGGAGCGGTGACTGACGGCACCAGGTCTGGTAAGCAGGGCCGGCGACGTCGACCAGAAAATGCTTCCACACCTCGACCAGCGTACCGGTGCGCGTTTCTTTGGCCCGTTCGAACCCGTTTTCGATCATGGCTTTTCTGAGGGCGCCGTCCTCCCGGAGTTTGAGCAACGCGTCGATGATATCATCGGGGGAATAGACCGCGATGTAATCCAGATCGCTGGTACGCTCGGCGGTAAAAGCGGAATCTCGTCCCAGAATAGCAGGCACACCGGCATGCCAGGCATTATAGAGCTTTGTCGCCGGTTTGTGCGTATGAGTGTCCTCGTCAAAGCTTCGTACCGCCACGATAACATCTACGTCCCGGTAGTCCTTCCAGCGATCGCGTTGCTCGATGACTTCCCATTCGAAGCCGAGGGATGCCATTTTCTCATGCCACTGGCTCGTTCGAAGTTCGGGAGCCAGGTTTTTGGCGCGTCCCATGTAGACAATTCGCTTGAACCGATTCTCGTCTTCGGCTTCGCGAGGCATCAATTCGGGCTGTGGCCAATACCGGATGAAAAAATACTGAGCGGGAAAGGGGACCAGCATTCTATCGATGCGATTTTTGAGCGTACGCCTGGCGAGCAGCGTCCCTTCTTCATTCTGCAATAGATGAAACTGGGCAAAAGGATGCGGTGGCCGATCTGCCTGAATACAGACAAAGAGCTGTCCTTTGCCCGGTCTGAGGTCATCCGGCATCGCTCCTCGATGCGCCAGAATGATGCCTTCATCAGGGATCTGCTTAACCATTTCACAGGGAAACCCCGAAGCCTGCAGGTGATGGCAGGTCTGTATGGTCCAATTGTATTTCCCGATGCGTTCAGCGGACCAGAAGTACCCCGTTTCTTCCGAAATATCGCTGGGCCAGACGTCGGCAGGGACGTAGAACGAAACGGGAGGCAGTGATTTACTCATAGCGGTATTCCATCTTGGCGATGAAGCGGGCCTACCGGGGCTAGGCCGTTTGTGCGCGATGCAGGTGTTAACTGAGGGTGCTCGTAAGGGATGGGATCAGGATTCGAAGAATCGAACCCACTCGGTATCCTCGAAGTGTTTTCTCAATTCGTCGTAATTGCTGATCAGTTCGCTCAACGGGGCAGAGTTCTGCTTTTTCATTGGCGTATCGAGCACCTTACCGGGTACGTTCAGGAATTCCTGTACCTTCTTCAATTCAGCATCCCGGTCATGGATCAGGCTCTCGTAGTGTACATCGAGCATTTCGTGATCCTCGAAGTGGGCGTCGTATTCTTGCTCCCATCGCTTCGTTCTCTCAAATTCGTCGAGGCAGTTCTCATACGACAACTCGATGGGCTCCTGTTTTCCCTGGGCAGAGGATTTCCCTCTGGTCCACCTGCCCGTTCTTCGCGCTAATTCGAGCGACACGTGAGTCCTGAGTATATTTTTACGTTTGATGTGAATGACCTTGAGGTCCTTCATATTCTGAAGGTGCGACCAGAGCAGATCTCTTTGTTCTCCCTTGACGTGGTAATAGAAAATTTTGAACCCGACCGCTTTGATATGCACCGGATGGGCCCGGAATAGATGATCGTCGACGAAAGAAACGGGTTCTCTATGCCTGAGCCGGGACAGCTTCTGCGTTTGACCAAAATAATACCCGCGGAGGCTCGCTCTTTTACCGGAGAAGACTTCACCCAGGCAAATCACCTGGGAATGATCGTTGAGCAAGGTTGCCAGCAGGTTCGATCCCACGCGGGAACGCCCGAGGACGATATATTTCTGATAATCCGTCGACCCCTTGTAAAGACGGGCGTCAATACACCGGTTCAAGATGTTCACGAGGCCAGTATTAAGCCTGTGGGGCACTCGTTCTATCTGCTGTATTATCGTCATCGTGTACGGGTCGGTTGAGGTTAAGTACAATCAAACAAATCTTGATGGGTCATCATCCCCAGATCCCCTCGATCCATGCTGAATCTGGTTCAGCACATGGTCGGGGGCAGGCGCTCAACTACGCTCGGGATAAGTGCGTCAGGTGTACTGCCGTCCCTTAAAAAATAGTTGACCTCACGAAACAGGTCGTGGTACGCAGGTTGTGCACAGCAGCTCGTTGCCGTTGTGGCTGAACGACGGCGCACAGATGCGTAACACCCGTTAATAGCCATACAACTTGTTTAACCACCCACCGAGGATGCCAAAGAGCGTGCGATGCTGCCATGACAACTCGCGTTTCCACCGTTCATCCAGTACGATCTCATTGCTCGTATTTTTCCTCATGCGATTACCACCGATACCAACATTCACAGCTTCCCTGAAGCGGAGCATGTCATCCTGAAAATCGACGCCAACAAATCCACATATTTCCTTCAGGCTGGCTTCGGGGTCGCGTGCAAGGTCCTCGTAGTGGATGCGCATCCACTTGCGTTTGTCGAATTTGCCTTTGAGGTAGAACGCATAAAGAGACGAGCGCATCCATTTTCTCAGGCCGTGGCGAAATGTACCGTATTTTTTCAGATACGAGTTGACAACGGCACGTCCGTCGCGAACGATGTGCAGCACATATATATCGAGCGTGCCGGAGCGCCGCAGCAGATACAATCTCTGCCATAATTTCGAAGCATCGGCAAGAATAGGGACGTTCCCTTCTTCAGCTATGCACGTCAGGATGCGCTCGTTCGCTGCGTTCCATTCCCGGATCTGTTCCGGGGTCAACCCTGCCAGTCCCCGCAAAGACCACGTGGGGGGACGTGTATCGAGATCTACCATGGGGAGGGGGCTCACCTGTTCGAATCGGTCGCGCACACGCCGCCAAAATGGCTCATGGAATAGCCCGTCTTCCTGGCCGGCATATACGGTCATGTGTTTCTTCATCTTCGAAAGTTCGCTCAGAGCCATGATGTCGCTATGCGCATTGAGCAACAGATTGAGCAAGGTAGAACCGCAGTGTCCTGCACCGAGAATGTATACAAGCTTTAACTTTTCCGGGGATTGTTCTACAGGGAGCTTCTCCTTTTCGAGGGTTGATTGTACCTGTTCCATAGATCGATGAGAACGCCCACACCGGACGCATAAGTTCACTAGACTACAGATGTTACGCGTCGGATGCGCATACGTGTTGCCAGAGCGACTTTGCACGGTTGCAAAGCCGCGTAAACCAGGCTGCTGTGCACAGTTCGCGTACCATCACTAAACTACTTCAGCCATCCGCTGGAATTCCTTGTGCCGGTTGCTCAGCTCGTCGTAGGTTCCGACGGCCTCAATGCTTCCATTTTTCAGAAAATAGAGGCGATCGCAGTCGCTTACGGTGCTCAACCGATGCGCAATGAGGATGAAGGTCCGCCCCTCTCGCAATTCGTTGAGCGTCTTCATCACCAGGCGCTCCGTGCGGTTATCAAGCGCCGAGGTTGCTTCGTCAAGGACGAGCACGTCGGGGTTTTGATACAAAGCGCGCGCCAGGCCGATGCGCTGGCGTTGCCCACCGGACAGGCGGACACCGCGTTCCCCGACGACCGTGTCCAACCCCTCAGGCAGGTCAGCCACAAAGTCGCTCAACTGGGCTGCGTCCACAGCCATTTCGATACGATCGTAATCGACCTCTTCGGCAGGCAGGCCGAAGGCAATATTCCTGCTGATGGTATCGTCGAGAAGGACGATCGTCTGCGGAATGTAGCCTACGTGACCGAGCCAGCCCCTGTAGTTCTCTTTGATACTGACGCCGTCCACGAGAACCTGTCCTTCCTGAGGCTCCAATAAGCCGAGAAGGACGTTGATCAGCGTCGACTTGCCGGACCCCGTAGCTCCAACGAAGGCGACCGATTCGCCTTTGCGGATCTTCAGATTGACATCCCGGAGCGTGGGCTGTGAGGCCTCAGGATACTGGTAGGTCAGCTGTTTGACTTCTAGTTCGTTTTCGAAGGTCAATGTCTTCGGTGTATCGCCGCCCTTTTTTACCTGGATTGGATACCTATCGAGTCGCTGCAAATCCTCGACGACCGTAGGCACAGCCGCTTTGCTGAATTGCATCTGGCTGATGCTGCTCACAATCTGTGAGATAGACTGCCTCAATCGGGCAATAGCCGCCCCGTACAGCGCCAGCATCGGCACCAGAGACGCTGCGTCATTGCCCAGGGTAACTAACACGAGAACGATGCTCATCAGGCCGATCACCGCGACCATTTCGAGCAGATTAGGGGATGCTTTTTGAATGACCTGTTTGAGCCGGGCCACGTGAGCAAACCGGGCCACACTGTCATGCAGTGTGCTGATGAAGAAGGACTCTCTGCCCATAATCCGGATATCGATCAGGCCGGCCAGGCCCTGGTTTACGGCCTGAATCATGCCTTTCCGTTCCTGCTTGGCCTGGACCCCATAGGTTTGCAGCCGGCTTCGGAATATTCTCAAGAAGAACCAGCTCGCGCCGCCGACCAATCCGATACCTACGACGGCAACTCCGGGCGTCGTGACCAATAACAGCACTATGGTGAGCAGCGTCATTAATGAACTCATCGCCAGATTGAGCAAGGGATTGATGATGCCCGTCATGATCTCTCGGGTTTCCGACATCACGTTGCGGAGCAGCTCTGACGAATTATGCTGCAGATGGAATTCCCAGGGTGCGTACATGTACGCTGCAAAAAGACGACTCGCCAGTCGCACGCGGTGATATTCGGTCGTACGCACCTGCAGCGAATAGATACCGTACATGTACAGGTTCTTTACGAAGAAGATGACGATCAACCCGCTCGCGCCCCAGATAACCAGCTCGCGCCCCGTAGTTATCCCCAATCGATCGAGCAGCGAACCGACGACCGGCAGGGCCATCACCTGCTCTGGTACGGCCAACGCAGCGACAAAGGCCGGTACAGCGCCAATACCCACTACATCCATTACGGCTCCTATGATCATGAGAAACAGCAAACCGAGGTATCTCAGTTTGTCTTTCTGATCAAATAGCTTACGGATACCGTGTAATTGTTCTGTCATACATTGAGTGATTTGTCAAGAAACGGTTGAGAGGTTCTGTGCTCTCAACCACGTTCTGAATGCCGCCAACCCTTCCTGGAAGTCAGTCTTCGGCTCATAGCCGAGCAATTGTTGGGCTCGCTCAACCGTCGACCAGGTCTGAGGCACATCGCCGGGCTGGGCCGGCAACACATTTTTGATAGCCTCCACCTCGAAGGTGCGCTCCAGGGATTCGATGAGTTCTGAGAGGCTTACGGTATGACTGTTACCCAGGTTGATAACTTCGAAGAGGGTCTTGTCGTATGTCATCGCGGCCCGTATGCCGTCCACGATGTCTGAAATATAGGTGTAATCGCGCCGCGTGCTTCCATCTCCGAACACCGGAATGGGTTTCCCGGACTCCATCAGCCGGGCAAACTTGTGAATGGCCAGATCGGGCCGCTGCCTCGGGCCGTATACCGTGAAGAAGCGCAGGGCCAGGAACCGAATCCCATACAGGTGTGCATATACGTGCCCGAGGAGCTCTCCACTCACTTTCGTGCTGGCGTACGGGCTGATAGGCTGCAACACGTGATCTTCTTCGCTCCAGGGCACATTCGGATTAACGCCGTAGACGCTGCTGGAAGAGGCAAAGACGAACTGTTTTATGTCCCGGGCTTTGGCAAATTCGAGCAGATTCTGCGTCCCTGTTACGTTCACCTCTTGATACGAAACCGGATCGGCAATCGAAGGCCGAACTCCAGCACGCGCAGCAAGGTGAACGATGACGTGATACGTTCCCGTGAGTTGCTCACGCAGCGCCTGTCCGTCGCGAATGTCTACCTCGTGCAAGGTATACGCGGGATGGGAACGATGAGGGGCGATATTGGCGCGTTTGATCTCTTCGTCGTAGAACGGATCGAAGTTGTCTACGACGGCGACGGACCACCCTTCGTCGAGCAGCCGGTCTACCAGGTGGCTGCCAATAAAACCCGCTCCGCCCGTGACGAGCACTGTTCCGGAATTCGAATCTAACATGGTTTTATGTGTTATGGTAAGACAGGCGCTTCTACAGACCGAACCCAGGAGGCCGGAATATTTACCTTGACCGCCTGGCGAATCGTTTCTATCCGGACGATCACAAAGACGTGCCTGCGGTGTTCGATCACCTCGCCCTGCAGGCCCTCCATCGGTCCTTGAAATATAGTCACTTTTTTGCCGATGGGGGGCATCCCGGCGTCTGCGAGCATCAGTCTCTTCGGGTCTTTCTGCATGATCATCAACTGCTCAATCTCTTCAGCCGACACCCGTGCAATCTGTCCCCCGAGCGAAATGCATCGAACAATACCCTGTGTTTGCAGTGCGATCAGGCGCTCGCGTTCACATACCCGGGCAAAGATGTAATTGGGAAATAGCGGCGCTTCGATCTCCTTCTTGCGATCCTTCCATTGCCGTAGTGAAACGACCCTGGGAAGAAAAACATCGATTTCTTGTTGGCGGAGTCGCTCTTCACACTTCTTCTCGGCACGCGGGTGGGTATAGAATACACGCCAGATTCTATCCGTGCCAGAGTGCGGGTTCATGTGTCGCATAGTAGTAGGAGTTGTTTTGAGGGTCAAGATCGACGCCATTCCCAAAAGGGTAGGGCTCCGCCACGTGGGCTACAAAATATCGGAGTTCGATGAGTTGCACCCATGTGACTAATGGCGCAGATGATCAGTGAACAATGGTTAACCGGGGCAGGGTTTACATTGCATCGCACCGATAGACAGTATGTAACAGGTGTTACGCGCCGGATGCGCATAGGTACTGCCAGAGCGGCTTTGCAGGTCTGCAAAGCCGCGTAAACCAGCCTGCTATGCACAGTTTGCGTACCATCACTATTTCAGTATGGCGAGGCCGTCGGGGGGGAACGGTTGCCGGAATGTCCTCCCGAAGAACCTCGTTATTCCAGAGATTCCGGGTGAATGTGCGGGATGTACAGAAGATCGTCCAACCTGCTCACGCTCTAGGACGCCTGAAGCGGAGAACTGCGGTTATTGGAAAAGCTTCACCAGGGTAACGATAGCGGTGACACTATTGGCGATCCTGAGGTAATCCCGCCATTGCAGCCGATTTCTCTGTTTGGATTCAACCGTGACCACGTCGCCTTCTTGCAAGATCGGGTGCCGGTCTGACTCCTCGATGAAGTCTTGCACCTTAGCTTCATAGATTTTATTACGCCGGCTGGTCCCACCACGAAATACACGTATGGTGATGCGCGTGTCCCTGTCGAACGCCGTTCCGCCGGCGAGGGCCAACAATTGATCGAGCCGTATCTGCGTTCCGATTTCATACACACCGGGGGAACCTACCTCGCCGAGGAGTAAAACCTGGACGGTCACTTCGCCCTCCTTGGCGAATATATGGAGCGCCGTACCCTCCGAGAGAATATTGTCAAAGCGCTTCAACTCTTGAGCTCTGACCCATGGCGCAGCGCATATCCCGATGAAAGCGTTCAACAAAACCATAATTACAAGAACTCTTTTTTCCATAATTATTATTCTTTAATACCATTCAATCCAGTATATCCAACCCACCTGAAGGGCCGAAACGGCTCCCCCGCAGGCGATCAATAACTCCCGTACATCGCGTAATTACTGCTGTATTTATAATTGTTGTATTTATACCGATGACCGTACGCCATATTGATCTCGAAGCCGTTGAGAAGAATCCCGATTACCGCTCCGCCAACTTCTTCCAGGGCTTCGACGGAGATGCAGAGCTCTCCTTCTTTGGTCGAACCCGCCCGGGCGACTACGAGTGTGGCGTCGCACTGCGACGAAATCAGCGTCGCATCGGTGGCTGCCAGCACCGGCGGAGAATCGATGATGACGAAGTCGTAGATGTTTCGCATGGTCGACAAGAAATGGGTCATGCGATCCGAACCGAGCAGCTCCGAAGAGTTCAGCACCAGAAAATCTCGTTTTTCCAGGAGGGGATTCGATTCGTCGGGCCCCTCGTCCTGATGCGTGGCGGACTTTCCCGCCGTCAAAACGGAGAGATTCTCTATAGATGTTTTCAGCGCCTCAGCGTCGAAGTAGGAATCGTTGGAGAGGACTTCGGCCAATCCGGCATCCCGGGGCAAGTTGAAGAGCCGGTGAACCTTGGGGCGCCGCAAGTCCGCATCGACGAGCAACGTTTTTCTGCCGGATTGAGCCATAACAATAGCCAGGTTGGATGCCGTCGTCGACTTGCCCTCCGACATACCGGGACTAGAAACCAACAACGTCTGCACATACGACCCCGAAGCCCCGAATTGGATGCTGGTACGGAGATGCCGATACGATTCAGCGACCACGGACATGGGATTCAGCAGCGAGATGAGGTTGCTGGAAATGTACTCGCCGTTTTTCTCCAGAAACTCTGTACCGTCGAATTCTTTCCTGATCACGGGTCTCAAATCGGGAATGATGCCGATTTCTTTGAGTCCGAGTTGCCTGAGCTGTTCGGGCTGGTAAATTCGGTTATCGATCTTATCGAACAAGAAAGCGAGCACACACCCAACCAGTAAACCGAAGAATGCCCCCAGGATCATATTTTTGGGTTTATCGGGATATACGGGCAAGGAGGGAGTTTTTGCCCGGCGAATGACCTGGGCATAGCCAGACTCTGAATCTTCAGCGATGTAGGCTTCCTGCAGCTGGTTTGCGGTATTCTGATACATCTGATCGACGCGAGACCGGGTGCGCTCCAGTTCTGCGAACTCCAGCGATTGTTTGGGCAGGTTTTCCATCGCCTGTTCGCTTTGCCTGAGCCGGCTCTCCAGCAATTCGAGCTTGGCCTGCATGCGCCCGATCGAGACCCGCTTTTCAGCGGCCTGTTGCCTCAATTGGGCTGCATGATTAAGCCCCTGTTCTCGATTCGATATCCCGCCCGCCTCGGAAACTTCGTTGACGTATTGAACAGAGAGGCTGTCGATTTCAGCCTGGAGTTTATGGATTTGCTCATTCACTTCGCTAAGCGCCGGTGAGTCTTCTTCCTCGAGGTCCGGATTCTGGAGGAGAAAGTTGGATCGGACCTGCTCCTCCTGGGCCAGTTGCTCCTGCAGGGCTGCGATTTTTCTCTCTACGCCCGAAGAGATGCGATTGGCGAGCTGGTCGTTGATATTGCGGAGCTCACTCTCGATCGAAGCCAGGGTCGCTCTCTCCACACTCAATTCGATGCGCGCGTCGTCCCGCTGGACTTCCAACGCTGCAATCTGGGTCAGCAATCGCGAAGATTCCTGGTCGAGACCAGTGGCACCTTCCTGCTTGAGCCGCTGAATTTGACCTTCGATGAAGTTCAACTCATCGCGCTGCTGCCTCTCTTTCGCTTCGAGCGATTTGCGCAAAGCCACAACCTGCGATCGGCTGGCTTCTTCGGTCAGTCGGACATATTCTTCCGCGTACAGATTCGCCATCAGCGCCGCTTCTTTTCCATCGGAGCTGGTCCCGGTGAATTCGAGTATATTCTCGCTTTCCTCATCGGCGGCAAATTCAACCTTGCCCGGGAAGGAAAAGGATGAATCCGACATCGAAGCCTGCTGGCCCAGGTTCTCCTTCAACCGCCGCGATACCCGCCGCCTCAGCTGATCCGATATCTCCAGAAGCCGTATTTCACCGGCGAGAGACCGATCGCTTCGCGCAAAAACCTCGAAGCCCGCATCTGGATTTTCCGATTGAGACGGAGCCCGGCCGACGTCCACAGTAACCTCCCCCAGATCCACGAGCACGTAACTCGACGATTGATACTGGGGAACGAGGGTCATCGTGTACACGATCGCAATACCGAGTACGCACAGGAATCCCAGAATGACGGTCCACTTTCTACGGAAGAGCATATCCAGTATCCGCGCAAGCTGCTCTTTGCCGCTGAGAGGCCGCACCCAATTATCGAACGGATTGGCGTCCGGGAGGTCTGCTTTCGCAGCGGAACGAACAGGATATAATTCTTCTCGCTGGCCATTATGCTCTGACTGAGACACGGTCCTTCTTTGTAAGTAGGATTCAGACATGAATCTTATTGCGCGTTAATGTTCATAAATTTGCACAATTCCAACGTCGGCACATCGCTCGAAATGCCACATGTTACACGAGGGGCGGGTATGCTCTGCCTGGACAAACTTCCTTCCACAGTCGTAGCATGTACAATTTTCTTTCAATACTATTTCCTCACGCACAACATGACATTCGAAAAAGGGGGCCTCATAAACTTCATTTTTTCTGGATCGGCTCCTTTAAGACACCCCACAGGATGGTATCCGGATGTCGATGGATGCGTTCAGAATAACAGAGCCTGCATAAAACATGCCGATCGGGTACAATGCTGTTAATTTTGTGCCGGCCTTATTCGTAGAGGGCGATTACCCTGAAATGAAAGGGCCAGCGATGTGCCAGTAGACGAAATTGCCCATGCCATTCTCCGAAGAAACCTCATCAGAAGTCTCCTCCTCCTAACACGCGAACGTTATCTCGGGGCAAACCCCTCGCCTTGAATGCATTCCGGGTATCGACGATCGAGCGAGCATGCTTCGAAATTAACTGGTACGGAAAATCGGAGTGGTTCGTGATCAACACGACGACATGTTGCTGCTCGAGGACCTCCGCAGTCAGGTCCATCGAGTCGAGCCTGATGGGTTCGTCCGACGTTTGAACGGATAGGGTAGGCACGTTTGGATCGCTATACGTAATATGTTCGATCCCCCATTTCATGAGAATATCGATCACCTTGATGGCGGGAGAATGCCGCGTATCGTCGACATCCTTTTTGAATGCCACACCCAGGATCAATACCCGCGCCTCGTCCATTCGGACCGACTGGCCGGCGATTGCGTTGATCACACAGTTGGTGACGTAATACGGCATGTCCTCATTCGTTCGAGCGGCGAGCGTTACAAAACTGGTCTCAAAATCATACTTTCTCGCCAGCCAGGAGAGGTAATATGGATCGATGGGGATACAATGCCCGCCAAGCCCCGGACCGGGATAAAACGGCATGAAACCGAACGGCTTCGTGGCGGCCGCTTCGACCACTTCCCAGATGGAAATCCCCCCCATTCGATCGCATAGACGCGCCAGTTCGTTAACGAGCGCTATATTTACCGAGCGAAAAATATTCTCCAGCAATTTCTCCATCTCTGCGACCTTCGGGCTCGAGACCCGGTGCACATGGGTTACGATTTTCTCCAGACTCTTCGCGGCCACCTCGGTACATGCACCTGTTACTCCCCCTACAACGACAGGCGTATTCTCCGTGGTATAGGTCTGATTTCCCGGGTCGACGCGTTCGGGGCTAAAAGCCAGAAAGTATTCTTTGCCGAGCTGTAGAGACCGGGTTGCAGCTGCCTCTTCCAGAATAGGTTGCACGATCTGCTGGGTCGTATTTGGGAAGGTCGTGCTCTTGAGCACGATGAGCTGACCGGCTCTCAAGTGCCTGGCAATGGCTTTCGTGGCAGATTCTATAAACTGAATATCTGGATCTTTATGCTGCGTGACCGGTGTCGGGACACAGACGAAGATGACGTCGGCCTCCCCGATGGAATCATACTCCAGCTCAGCGCGAAAAAGGCCCTGGTCGACTACCTCTTTGAGGGATTCATTCGGTACATCCTGGATGTAGGAGTACCCCTCGTTGAGGCGTTTTACCCGGTCCTCATTGAGGTCGATGCCCTGGGTCGAGAAGCCCTGGCGAGCGAAAGAGACAGCGAGGGGCAGCCCGACGTAGCCCAGCCCGACGACCCCCACCCTGGCTTTGTGTGTATCTATTTTATGTAGAAGACGGCTCGTACAAGAGGAAAGGTGCTGATTTGTACGTTCTGTGGATACACCATTCTCATCGGGTAGGGTCTTGAGCACACTCATAGTCTCAACAGTGGGATAGGGGTGTCGAGGGAGGCCTTACGATTCTATCTCGTAAGATGTACGGCTTTTGCCCAGCAGGTCCGGGTTAACCGTCGAAATCATGTATTTGTGCGGGTTACTATAGGGCTTTCTATAGGGCTCCTTCCCCCGCTGTCCATCTCCTTGTGAAACCGAAGTCTCTACCATATCGAGGCGTGCCGGCTCTTTTTTCGCTTCTTTCTTCAGGGCCGGCAACTCCAGATATTCGAGCAAACGCAAACCCAGATAGGCGATGAAGATGGTCAATCCAACAACTGCGAAACCGAATACGCGATCCACCAGGGTGATGAGAAAAGCCGAAACCCCGAACCAGACAGCTACAATGTAGAGGATGAGCACCGCTTTGCGTCGGGACCAGAGCCTGGAGAGGCGATGATGGATGTGTCCGTGATCGGGAGCAAAAGGAGAACCGCCGGCCTTGATGCGACGAAAGATACACACCGTCGTATCGAAGAGCGGCAGCCCCAACACGATGACCGGCACAAGCAGAGCCAGCGGAGGATAGTTATGGGCTGTGTCCCCCAGAGACAACGTGCACACGGTGAGCATATACCCCAGGAACAGGCTTCCGGAGTCGCCCATGAAGATGGACGCCGGGTTGTAATTAAAGACCAGAAAACCGGCCAGCGCTCCAATCATAAGCAGGGAGATCAGCACAAATGTGGTATCTCCCTGCATACCAAAGATAATGGACAAAAAGACGAATGCGATCATGGAAACGCCGGCAGCTAACCCATCGAGACCATCGATCAGATTCACCGCGTTGAGAATGCCGACAATCCAGAATACCGTCAATGGGATAGAGACGAGGGCCTGCTGGTACAGATCTTCTCCTATGAACGGGATACTCGATACATCCACCCGATAGCCTGCATGGAGCAACAGATAAGCTACGATGACCTGAACCAGAAACTTCAGCTGAAAACCCACCCCATTTAAATCGTCGTAAAACCCTACTCCGATAACGATGAGGGCGCCGAGTGTTACTAATACCGTCGACGTGGTGAACTCAATGGACAGGATATTGCCGATGAGGAGCATGAGGAACATAACGAGCCCAAAACTGGCTGCAATGGCAACTCCACCGACGTTGGGGGTCGCTCGCGCATGTTGTTTCCTCTTTCCATCAGGCTTATCGACCCACCCTTTTCGCAGAGAAAACCAACGTATGAGTGGCACGAGAAGAAGAGCAGCCGTAAGGGGGGCTATTGCTGCAAAGATTAGCGTTATGGAGTGCATATGTCAAATACAAACAATAGATAGTGCAATAGCATGGATCATTCCGTTCATGTAAACGATCACTACATCCACTCTCCTCACTGCCAACGCAAGCAGACTATATGCCGGACAGCTCTCTATACAACCAACGAATCATGCCTAGAACGATAATTAAGGATAAAGTTAATGCTTTATGTGTCCTGATTATGCGTCATGGGTCTGTCCATTTCGTGTCCTTTGGATGATATTAGCTCCATATCGGATCGTAATGGATTACGCAACGTCAGATGCGCCAAATTGGAGTGGTTTCCACTCCAAAGGCCCTCTTTCGAACACCCATCGAATCGAGTGTGAATCCAGCTTTGAGACTGAACGTTGAGGCCGAGCAGCTGCGAGGCAGTACTTCGCGTCGACATCTATTTTCTGCATTGACCAGGCACGTCATGCAATGGCAAAAAATAACCTGCACGACATTAAGGGTATGCGTCTTGGACACTTACCGGACGAGCTCTTTGGATAATCTATTGCGCGCCTTACGGCTTAGTCCCGTTTAAGAAATGCCTCATCCTCAATGGCCTGAGGTATACGCTACGTGCGCCATGCATAGCATAGCGCCCTGAAGGCTGGCGGCGAGGACTATCAGGAAGGTATATCTGGAAGCAGCATCCTGCCTCCTTATCGCTGAGCGTTGTTTCAGTTCAGGAAGAGGGTTGTCGGCCTGGTAAGAACTTCAACGCCCGGAGAATCGCGATCAGGTCCAAAGCGAACAAATTCCTCTTCCTTTTCGGATGCAAGGGGCGGTTCGGGAAGTGTTTCTGACGCAGATACGTGAATTGCCTGAGGGATTGATTGGCCGTCTGGCCGGTTGTGCCTTTGAGATAAGACCCATATATAGGCTGCCGCGACCCATAGGAGCGGCAACAGCCACATAGCCAATAAGGCCAGCTGCAGGAACGACATCTTCGATATCTTATGTATTCGGGGGACAAGCTAATTGTATATCGTACATGCGTTGTCTTTCTGAAGCAAGCGAAAAAGAAATGAATTACACTGAATGGCGCGATCCTGTCGTATCAAGAGGACGAGATCGCTCATTATGGGATTTAATGGGCGATTTAAGAGCCTGCAAAACGAGTTGCTGAGCACAACCTGCGTAACACGCCCTGAGCAAAAATTATTCGAAGCGGTGGATGTTGTGACGACTATAAGAACAATGATCATCAAAGGCTGCTATACATTGCAGAAAATGTTATGTACATAAAGCTCCTCATCATGGCCATAAATGGAGCCAATTTCTCGGATACACCCACCCAGGAGTGTTTCTTCGAGGAAGACCAGATCATTAATATCGGCCGGGGTCAGCCCAACGAGGTGCCTCTGAAGGATCCCCACAAAAAGGTGAGCCGGAATCATGCTCGGATCCTGGTTACGGCCGACGGCCCTATTCTCGAAGACCTCAAGAGCAAAAATTTTACTTTTTTGAACGACCGGCAGCTCCCCCCGGGCCAATCTCAACTGCTCCAGAGCGGCGACGTGATCACCGTCGGCGACTTCAATATCCACTACTACCGGGTGGCCTCGAAAGACGAACCGGTCAACCCTGAACTGAAAGATACGATCTACGCGGCAACTGCGTATCCCGCAAATCCGTTTGAGGAGGCGGTGAATCACGTGGTTCAGTCGCTTTCCTCCTTGTGCCAGGTCTACGACGAACAGCCTGGAACGGCACGATCCAGCCAGCTGTATACCGCCTTAGAGCAAAAGCTTCAGGATTTCAACGGACACGAAGTGGTTCGCGTTTTACACCAGGCCTCCGAGGCTCACTTGAGATCGCTTGCTCTGCAACCGGATCCCCTGCATGCATCGCATTATTCGGACGCGCCGGCCGTCCTGACGTCCCGATCTTCATCGGCTTCCGCCCCGGCAAAGTCGAATACGTACGAGACCGTGACGCTCAATACCGTGATGGACGCCCTACTGAACCTCATCCGGGTCGCTAAAGAATTCAAAGAGGGCACGCTGGGACTCTCCCAGGAGATGCCGCAAGAAACGGCGTTCTTTTTCAACAACGGCAAAGACGATATCATAAATCATCTCACGAACTCCCGGCTCGGCTACTCCGAGTTCGAACGAAGGCTGCATCGCCTGAAGGCCCTGGCCAATGAAACCGTTCAACACCAGCAAGGACTCATGGTTGGGTATAAGGCAGTGACTCGAGAAGTGCTGGAAATATTGCTGAGGGAGCTCGACCCTGAACTGGTAGAGGAATTCCTGATCGAAACCCAGGCTTCTCTGAAAATTTTCCCCTTCCTGAGAGCGAAAGCGACCTTAAACAAACTCAAGCAAAACGCAGCACACATCCGTCATTCTGGATCCAACACGTATGAACAACGTGTGTACCGGCCCGTCTTCATCAAAGCCTATCTCTCCTTTATGGAGATGGCATGACACCCACATGTTATCGCCGGAAAGGCCTATATTATCTTGACCTGTGTTACGCATCTGTGCGCCATCGTCCTCCACTACAGCTTTGAAAGGGCTGAAGCAGACGAAAACCGGCCGCAACGCATGATTTCAAAGCCGGCAACACGAGCTGCTGTGCACAACCTGCGTAACCCGATATATTTATAGGCCATTGACCCATGAAGATTGCTGCATTTAATGTCGAAAACCTGTTTGACCGGGCAAAAGCGTTTAACGAAGAAGATTCCAGCTCGACCCGAAAAACCATCCAGGCGGTAACTGAACTCAATTCTATTTTCGAAGAGGACGTCTATACGAGCGCGCAGAAAAAGCGCATCTTGAAACTCATCGACCTGCTCGAATTCGACCGTTTTGACGACGGCCCTCTCGCGCTCATCCGTAGAATTCGCGGCAAGCTCCTGAAACGCCCCAGAAACGGGGATATACAGGTCGTTGCGCATGGGCGGGGCGATTGGATAGGCTGGGCAGAGCTGAAGACCGATCCGGTGAACGAAACGGCCATCCTGAATACAGGCCGCGTCATCAGGGACGTAAACGCCGATATCCTGGCCGTCATCGAGGCGGAGGATCGGGTTACGTTGAAGAAATTCACCCGATACGTGTTCGATCAGGTAAACAATGAACTACCGCCCGCCGAACGGGCGCAACCGTATGTCTCTGTCATGGTCATCGACGGCAATGACGACCGGGGCATAGACGTCGGGTTGATGACCAAAGCCGGCTATCAAATCGGGGATATGCGCACCCATATTCACGACTTGATGCCCAATGGGGATCCAGTATTCAGCCGGGACTGCCCGGAATATGCCGTCACTACGCCAGACGGAGAAACGATATGGGTTCTCCCCAATCACTTCAAGAGCAAGTTCGGAGGCAACGACCCCGAGTCCATCGCCAGGCGCACCGCTCAGGCCGCGCGCACTGCTGAAATCTACCGGAGCCTTCGCGAAATGGGGGCGGATAACATCACCGTACTGGGTGATTTCAACGACACGCCCGATAGCGAACCCCTGCAGCCGTTACTCGCTCAGACTGACCTGAGAGACGTGTCCCTCCATCCTACTTTTGAGGTAGGAGAATTTAACGTGCCTCCCGGAAATACCCACAAGGGCATCGGCACGTACGACCTGGGCAACGACAACCACAAGATCGACTATATCCTGCTGTCGCCGGCCCTTTTCGAGCGCGTGACGGCAGCAGGACTATTCCGGAAAGGGGCCTGGCCCGGGTCTAGACCCCCTCGTTGGGACGTCTACGACCAGCTCACCGAGAAGACCCACGTGGCCAGCGATCACCACGTGATCTGGGCAGAGATTGACTGATTCGGGAGAGCGTTTATAGGAAACGTAACGATGTAGTGCCGCATGCCGATTCGATCTCAACGGGAGGTTGACGGGGTAGCTGCAGACGATTAAGTTGTTCGTGAACAATACGAGCTTTCGCCATGCAGATACCCGCAATCGCCTTCTCCAGGGGTCTCTCACTCCTCCTCCTACTGACCCTTTACCTCTCCGCCTGCAGTCCACCCGCCCCCCCGGTACCTGACGACGCCCTGCGCGGTGTAGTTGCAGGCACAAACGGCCCAGAGGCAGGTGTATGGGTCATCGCCGAGACGGCAGATCTGCCCACGCCCTACGTTAAGATCGTAGTTACCGATCAGGACGGCAATTACCTCATGCCAGAATTGCCAGATGCTGAATACGACGTATGGGTCAGGGGGTACGGGCTTGTCGATTCGCCGAAAACACAGGCGCGCCCGGGGACGGTGCTGGACTTAACGGCTACTCCAGCCGCCAATGAACGAGAAGCTGCCCAGTATTATCCGGCAGGGTACTGGTTCTCCCTGCTTCACGTGCCCGAAACCCATGAGTTTCCGGGCACAGGGGACAACGGCCTCAGCACAAACCTGCAGAATCAGGCTCAGTTGCTGCGCATCATTAAGTCGGGGAACTGTATGGCCTGCCACCAACTCGGTAGCAAAGGCACCCGGGAAATACCCGATGCGTTAGGTCCTTTCGAGTCTTCCATCGAAGCCTGGGAAAGACGACTCCAGTCCGGACAGGCTGGCGGTTCGATGACGAGCACCGTGAACTATCTGGGCAAAGAACGCATCCTCCAGATGTTTGCCGACTGGACGGACCGGATTGAAGCCGGCGAGATTCCTCCCCAACCCCCACGACCGCAAGGGGCCGAACGAAACGTAGTCATCACACAATGGGACTGGGCCGACCCGACCGACTACCTCCACGACGTCGTTTCAACGGACCGCCGGGATCCGACGGTGAACGCCCACGGACCGGTCTATGGCGCCCTCGAGCTGAGTGCAGACTACACGCCCGTCGTCGATCCCGTCGAACACGAAGCAAGCCGCATTCCTCTCACGGTACGAGATCCGGAAACCCGTCCCGCTGCACGGCCTGAAATGCCCATGCCGTCTCCCTACTGGGGGGACGACGTGTTATGGGACGGCAAGACGAACGTTCACAACCCCATGATCGATCACCTTGGACGGGTATGGCTGACGGCCACCGTACGTCCCCCGGACAATCCAGACTTTTGCCGGGAGGGATCGAGCCATCCCTCAGCCACGCAGTTCCCGGTAAACCGGGCGTACCGGCACCTGGGCATGTACAACCCGGAAACAAAAGAATACACGCATATCAGCACCTGCTTCAGCACGCACCATTTGATGTTTGCCGAGGATGAGAACCACACGTTGTGGACCAGCGGTGGAGGTCAGGTGGTAGGCTGGCTCAATACCCGGCAGTTCGACGAGACGGGAGACGAGGAAGCGTCCCAGGGATGGACCCCGCTCATCCTGGACACGAACGGGAATGGACGACGCGACGAGTACGTCGAGCCGGATGAACCCGTAGATCCTGAAAAGGACAAACGAATCGTTGCAGGATTTTACGCGGTAGCCCCGGCGCCTGACGGCTCCGTCTGGGCTTCGAACCTGGGATACCCGGGCGGCGTCGTTCGCCTGATGCCCGGTGAGAATCCATCCCAAACGGCCCTCGCTGAATATTATCAACCGCCCCTCGACGAGGAAGGCAAACCGGTCGAGGGATATTCCCCCCGCGGCATGGATATCGATCGAAACGGCGTCGCATGGGTCGCAATGGCCAGCGGCCACCTCGCTCGCTTCGACCGCAGTGCGTGCACCGGGCCCCTCAACGGCCCGGAAGCTACCGGCCAACACTGCCCTGAAGGGTGGACGTTTTATACCGAACCCTTGCCCCAGCTTCGCGGTGTCGACGCTCCCGGAAGCGCTGAATCGAGTTACTATACGTGGGTCGATCAATTCAATACGCTCGGACTGGGCGATAACATTCCGATTAATACAGGCAATGCCTCCGAGGGCCTGCTCGTCTGGAAAGACAATGCCTGGGTCGTGCTCCGGGTCCCCTATCCGCTGGGATACTACACCAAATGGATGGACGGCCGCATGGACGACCCCGATGGGGGCTGGAAAGGACGAGGCATCTGGACGACCATCAGCACACGGGCGCCCTTTCACATGGAGGGTGGCAAAGGCACAACCAGCAAGGTGATCAAATTTCAGATGAGACCGGATCCGCTGGCATATTAAGGGTTCGGGGTTCGGG
>CAZGHT010000040.1:0-46004 GCA_964525535.1 uncultured Rhodothermaceae bacterium | reverse complement strand
GCAAAGCCGCGTAAACGAGGCTGCTGTGCACAGTTCGCGTAACATCACTGAATAAGTAACTAACTACGTACAGGAGATACAGGTATGGCAGGTCCAAAACCGACTATCAAGCAGCGCGTCAAGGTGGCCATTTTGCCCAGTGACGACGCCCAGGAAGACATCGAACTCGATTATCGCGTCATGGTAACCGGCGACTATTCCAAGACCAAGCCGGGCCAGCATAAAGACGGAAAGACGCTGCAAGAGCGCAAGGTCCGTACAATCAGCAATAAGCGCAGTTTCGGCAACGTGCTGCGCGAGCTGAACCCCCAGGTCAAGCTCTCGGTGCCGAACAAACTGTCCGGCCGCGAAGACGAAGCCCTCAACGTCGAGCTGGAGTTCAAGACGATGAAGGACTTCCACCCGGACCAGATCGCCCAGAAAGTCGAGCCGCTCAAGAAGCTGCTCGAAGCCCGCGAACGGCTGCTCCAGTTCAAGGCCGGCGTGCGCAGCAACCCCGATCTCAAGGACGCCGTCGAAAGCGCCCTGAAATCGACCAACAAGGGCGAGATCATCGATAGCCTGATGGACCGTTTTGCCCCGGCCGAAGAAGAAGCGGCAACCGACTCAGAAACCGACGAAACCAACAAAGAGTAATCATGGCTGAAGAAAACAAAGACGTCGAGGTCCAGCAGGAAACTGCTGTCGACCAGCTCGCCTCGCTGCTGGGCGAAGACGACGCCCAGAAAGGGGCGCTCTACGAATTTATCTCTCGCGTGGGAAAAGAAAGCGCCGTCGAGCGGGTAAACGGCCCTCTGATTGATTCGTACATCAAACAGATCGACGAAGCGATCAGCGCCCAGATGGACGAGATCCTGCACCACCAGGACTTCCAGGAGCTCGAATCCGCCTGGCGAGGCCTCGAATACCTGGTCAAGAACACCCAGTTCACGAGCCCGATCAAGATCGAGCTCTTCGACGTATCGAAAGAGGAGCTGTACGAGGATCTCGAGTCGGCCGAAACCGGCGAAGGGTATGAGAAAGAATCGGTGCTCTGGGAGAAGATCTACTGGAACGCCTACGACAAAGTAGGGGGCCATCCTTACTCCTGCATCATCTCGGACTATCAGTTCGACAATTCGATGCAGGACATCAACCTGATGGAGCACCTGTCGATCATGAGCGAGTCCGCGCAGGTGCCCTTTATCGGCAACGCGAGCGCTCAGTTCTTCGGGCACGAGTCGTTCGAGGCCATGATGTCCGACCGGTATCTCGAGGAGAAGGTGCGTGAGAGCCCCGAATACAAGGCCTGGCACTCGTTTCGGGACGACGACCGGTCGAAGTACATCGGGCTGGCGTTGCCCCGGTTTCTGGGACGCTTGCCGTATGGCGATAAGATGGAGGAGACCAAAAACTTCAAGTACTCTGAGTCGATGGTCTACGACTACGAGGACGAGGAGGGCAACCCGAAGTCGCGCGACAGCAGTTCCTGGATCAGCGCGTCCTTTGCCATGGGGGCCAACATCATACGGAGTTTCGAAAACTGGGGATGGAGCGTGAAAATCGTCGGCGTCGAGTCCGGCGGGCAGGTCGAGAAGTTGCCCGTTCCGTTCTACGAGGAGCACGGGGAGACGAAGGAGAAGGTGCCCGTCGAGGCGTCCGTCGGGCAGGCGAAAGACCAGGAGCTCTGCGACATGGGCTTCATGCCGCTGGCGCACTGGGATCGAACCAACTACGCCTGTTTCTTCGAGGCGCCGTCGGTGCAGCGCCCCAAAGTGATCAAGGACAACGAAGTGGCCACGGCGAACTACTCGGTGGGCGCCCGGATGCAATACACCTTGCTCGTCACGCGCATCGCTCACTTCTTGAAGTATCGCCAGCTCCGGTTCGTCGGCCGGAACGCCGGAAAGGCCGAGATCAAACAGAGCCTTTCGGAATGGCTGGAGAAGCTGGTTTCCGATTTCAACAACCCACAGGATAGCGTGGTGGCCCAGCGCCCGCTGCGCTCCTTCCAGATCGAGGTCGAAGAGCTCGAAGACCGTCCCGGGTTCTTCCAGGTCACCGCTGAATTCCGGCCCCATATCGCCATCGTGGGGATGGATATCAAGCTGCGCCTCGTGGCGTACCATTCCGGCGAAGAATAAACCTTCAGTAGCGGGCATGCAGGATCCTTACCTTGCATGCCCGTGCTGTTTTTTTTCGTCAGATGCGACGTGACAGTGAAGGGTTCTTGCCTCTTTTGAGGCCGTTAGAGATAGGGATACTGAGTGTTAATTTCACGATACGAGCAAGTACACCAGCGAAGTATTCAAAAGTAATCCGAAGTCCTAAACGGCATAAACAGGTTATCAGTATACTGGAATGTACAGTGGATGAAACGGTGGGTATTTCGGCTTACGGTCCAAATCGTACAAAAAATCTACAGAAATCAAAGTAACAACAAAGAGGTATTGTCATGGCGTTTAAAAGTTATGCATTCATAGAAAATCAGGACGGCCCGGTTGAAGGACCTTTGGAAGACGGGAGCATCGAGGTATTTGAGGTGAAGGCTAATGTGTACCTGCCCTACGATACGGAGCTCAACAAGCCGCAGGGCACCCGGCGCATCGAGCCCGTCGAAATCACCTTCGAAAAGGGCCCCCATTCACCGCTATTGATGAAGACGTTATGCGAAGGGCAGACCTGCCCCGAGGTCAAGATCAACTGGCAGCGTATCGAGTCGGACGGGAGCGAGAAGGTCTACTACTCGACGACGCTCAAGAATGCGAAGGTCGTCCGCATGGAGGAGATCTCCCCGCTGACCAAGGTGCCGTCGCAGGAGAACATGGGGCACCTCGAAAAGATTGCGCTCGTCGCCGAAGAGTACGTATGGCTCTACGAACCGTCAGGCATTACCTACGAAGAAGTGCCGCTCAAGGTGTAACGCGGATCAGGGTTTATTGGGCCGGAGGTCTCGGTTCGGGATGGATTGCATACGTTATCGAATCAAATAAGCGATCCTCGAAACGGGACCTCTCGTGCATTGGGGCAGGGTCGACCATCATGTAACTTACACGGGCATGGGCAGGGTACGAGAAACGCAGTACGGAAGTCTCAGCATCTACGATTTGCTGGTCGGGGGGTTCGTCTTCAAAGGCGACGACCCGGTGGATACGGGCGACGTGATGGAGCACTTCGGCGGGTTGCGGGAAGACGAGAAGCTGCGGGGGAGCATCGTCGAAAACATCAAGATGATACTGTCGACTCGCCGGGGATCGATCGCTCACCTGCCTGACTTCGGGTTGCCGGATATCCGGCAGTTATACTTCGACGAAGGCTTCCGGGACGAGACGATCGACAAGATCTGCCGGCTGATCAAAGAGACCCTGTTGAAATACGAGCCGAGGCTGCAGAGCATCCGCGTCCGTGTGCCCAGCGGGGGCAAAGACAAAACCGCGCTGAAGTTGAAGCTCGAGATCCACGCCATCATGCGCAATCCACGGGGCATGAAAGAATTACTCCTCACCGAGTTTTCGTCGACCGGCTGGTTGAAGGTCGTGTTCGACAAAGACGAGAAGCAGCGGGTACAGCATGAGTGAAGTCAAATATTTCCAGCGGGAGTACAACTATCTGGAGGCAGCCGGGGCCGAGTTCGCCGAGAAGCACAGTACGATAGGCGGGCTGCTCAACCTGAAGGATCGGGATCGCAAAGACCCGTTCGTCGAACGGCTGATGGAGGCGTTTGCGTTTCTGGCCGGCCGCATCCACGAGCGGCTGGACGACGACATGCCCGAGTTTGCCGGCGGGCTGCTGGAACAGCTCTTCCCGCACATGCTCAGGCCGTTCCCGTCCTGTTCCATCATTCAGGCCCGCCCCGTCAGTGGAACGATCACGCAGCCGGTCGTCGTACCGAGAGGGAGCGAAGTGCAGACGCCGGCCGGCATGTATTCCGTAGAGAAGGAGACCGACTCCCCCGAGCGAGACCGCTCCGACCGGGCCAACAAAGAGCCCGCAGAGTTCATCTTCCGTACGACCCAGGACCTGACGGTGTTGCCGGTCCAGCTGCGGACGGTGCAGGTCGACGACGACGCGGACGGCACATCGGCGTTGACCCTGAATTTTCACCTGAATCGCAACGTCACCTATTCCGGGTTGAATCTGGATCGCCTCACGCTTTACCTGAGCGGGGCGCCGTCGCTCAGGTATACGCTGCTCTATTATCTCACCTCTCGCGTCGAGTCGGTATCGATGCGTGAGGTCAGCCGGCTGGACGCGCCGTTTCAGGAGGTCCCCGGCTTTCGGATCGACATCCCGGAGCTGACGCGCGACCTGGCCGCCGGCGAAGAACGCGCCCTGGTGCCGTATGCGCGCCAGACCTTCACGGGGTATCGCCTGCTGCAGGAGTATTTCTCTTTCCCCGAACGTTTCTTTTTCTTCGAAGTGAGCGGCCTGCAGGCTTTCCATGCGTCGGAGGAAGGGCATCCCTTCGAGCTCAAGATTCAATTCAGCGAGCTGTTGTCTCGCGAATACCGGCCCACGGCCAAAGATATCCTGATCAACTGCGCGCCGATCGTCAACTTGTTCGACCGGCCGACGGAGCCCGTGGCCGTCAACCAGCGCATGCCCGAGTATGCGATCGTGCCGGCCTACGATCGCCGCTGGAGCCGGGAAATATACGCCGTCAAGGACGTCAAGGGCGTCGACAACGAGAACCGGTCGCAGTACGACTACAACCCGATCACGTCGTACAACATCCTGGATCACTACGACCCCGATTACCGGTACAAGCGGTTTTATTCGACCATCTACCGACCTACGAAAACCGGGCTGGGCGAAACGTCGATCCGCCTGTTCGGGCCCAGCCTGGAGGAGGAGCATTTCCCGCAGGAGACGCTGAGCCTGGAGGCCGTCATGAGCAACGGCAGCCGGCCGGCCGGCAAATGCAAGGTCGACAGCATCACCGTGGCCACCAGTTTCCCCGAGGGCGTGCGGGTCACCAACATAACGGCGCCCTCTCAGATGCTCCCCTGTCTCCGGCAGCAGAATTTTCTCTGGTCGTTGATATCACACCTCACGATCAGCTACACCACGATGGCCGACACCACGACGCTCAAGACGCTGTTGAGCCTCTACAACTGGTCGCAGGTGGCGAACAACCCCGTGCGCCGAAAAATCCATAACGGCTTGCAGCAGGTACACCCGCCGAAATCGAAGAACGTGTATCGAAACGGGGCCCTGATCCGCGCGGTCGAGTTTGTCATCGACATCAATGCCGAGTTTTTCGAGCACGACGACGGCGACATACACCTGTTCGGGCTCGTTCTCAACCGGTTCCTCTCGCAATACGTCACCATCAATTCGTCGGTCATGCTCAGGTTTGTCGACGTGAATACGAAAAGGGAATTTACATGGGACCTGAATCCGGGGGGGATCTTTCCGCTTTGATGGCTGAGCTGTCGAAGAACCCGACGTCATACAGTGTTTTTTACGCCATTTACATGTGCGAGACGCTCATGAAAAGGGAGCGGCCCGATCTGGACTGGGATCAGCTGCAGCAGCACAACCTCCAGTTCAGGCCGTACGAGCATTATATTTATTCGCCGCGCAACCTGAAGCGCTTCGAGCACGACGGCGAAACGATGAAGTTCGCCATCAGCTTTCTGGGGCTGTACGGCGTGGATTCACCGCTGCCCCGGTGTTACCACGACGAGGTGCCGCTTCAGCAGCGGGCGCACGGCAAGGGCAAGGTCCCCCTGCAGAATTTCCTGGATATCTTCAACAATCGATTTTACTGGCTCTACTATCAGGCGTGGAAAAAATACCGGTTTTACCTGCACCTGAACGACGAGTCGGACAATAAAGTCGCGCAGCAGATTTCGGCCTTTATCGGCCAGGGCGTGCAGTCGCGCGATGCGAAGCGGCCGGTGCCGCAGTACAAGCTGTTGCAACTCTCCGGCGTACTATCTCATCGGGTACGCAGCAAAGAAGGGTTGCTCATCGTGCTGCGGGAGTTCTTCTCGAAGTTTTCGGTCGATATCCGCGAGTTCGTGCCGTCGAGAGTGCGGGTGGAAGGCCGGCCCCTGATGGGGCGGAAATACGGGGCAGACAGCATGCGCCTCGGCGTGCATTGCCTGCTCGGCCAGTGGGTGACCGATTACACCAGCCGCATCTGCATCGTGGTGGGGCCGATGAGCTTCGACGATTTCCTGGAGTTTTTGCCGGGAGGGCGCTCGGCTCGCCTGCTCAGATACCTGCTGCGCCTGTATTTGAACGACAGCCTGGAGTACGACGTCCAGTTGCAGGTCGAAAGCGACGGCGTCCGGAAGATTCACTGGCAGGACAAACGGCTCAAGCTCGGGCAGTCTCTCTGGCTCGGAAAACCCAGAGAGCCCCGTCTGGAAAAATACATCCGGTACGAGGAGTACGCCCACCACCAGCATGCGGCATAGACGGGCCGCGCATGAAATGAATACATGTATGACAGATGTTACGCGCCGGAGGGGCATTGGCCTTGCCAGAGCGGCTTTGCATACATGCAAAGCCGCGTAATATCACGTATGAGGTAACGAATACCATTTATGAAAAGCCAGGATTTACGATCATTATTGCTCAAGCTGAACAATTACCTCATCCGCAGCCTGGATACAGCTACGGGTCGGGGCATCAAGCAGGGACATTACGAAATAACAATCGAGCACCTGCTGGTCACGTTGCTGGAAGACGAGCAGGGGGACGTCCCCCTCATTTTGCAGCATTACGGCGTCGTGCCGGGCCGCGTGTCGGAGGTATGCCTGTCGAATATCGAAGAGATGCGGAGCGGGAATCCGGGGAAACCCAAGTTGTCCCCCCTGTTGACGGATCTGTTTCAGGAGGCCTGGATGGTGAGTTCGCTGCACCACAAGGAAGAAAAAATTCGCTCGGGGGCTTTGCTGGATGTGTTCGTGGGCTCCGAGCTGATCGTGAGTGTAGGGGTGTGGGAGGTGCTCAAGACGGTGTTCCAGGAAGACCTTCGCGCCAACTTCCACGACATCGTGGCGCATTCGATAGAAAACACGACGACGGCCAACGAGCGGGTGCCCCGGGAGGTGGCGCGTGAACTTCCCAAAGATGCCACGGTGCTCGATCAGTATACGGTCAACTTCACGGAGCAGGCCAAAGCCGGCAAGATCGACCCTATCCTGGGGCGCGACGACGAAATCATGCAGATGATCGAGGTGTTGAGCCGGCGCAAAAAGTCGAATCCGATCGTGCTGGGTGAACCCGGCGTGGGTAAAACGGCGGTCGTGGAAGGGCTCGCCTTGAAGATCGCCGCCGACGAGGTGCCCGATACGCTGAAAGGGGTCCAGGTGCATACGCTGGACCTGGGCGCCCTGCAGGCCGGCACCAAGATGCGCGGCGAGTTCGAGAAGCGGCTCAAAGCGGTCATCACGGAAGTGACTTCCTCAGCCGTGCCCATCATCCTGTTTATCGACGAGGCGCATACCCTGATCGGCGCGGGCAACACCGCCGGGGGCAGCGATGCGGCCAACCTGCTCAAGCCGGCCCTGGCCCGGGGCGAGCTGCGGGCTATCGCCGCGACCACCTATATGGAGTACAACAAGTACTTCGCCAAAGACGCCGCCCTCGAGCGTCGTTTTCAGCCGATCCACATCGGGGAGCCCGAAGACGACAAGGCCATGCTGATGCTGCGAGGCATCAAAGAGAAGTACGAGGCCTTCCACGGCATCCATATCAGCGACCTGGCCATAGAGACGGCCGTCAAGCTGTCCCGCCGCTACATCGCGGGCCGCCAGCTGCCCGACAAGGCCGTCGACCTGCTCGATACGTCCGCCACGCGCGTGAAGATGTCGCTGACCAACAAGCCGCCCCGGCTGGAGCTGACGATCAGCGAGCTGAAGTCGCTCGACCTCGAGATCGCGATCGTCCAGAAAGACCAGGACCTCAATATCTCCGACAACACAGAGATCCTCGAGCAGCTCAACGAGCGGAAGGAGATGCTCCAGCAGCAGATCGACCGGGAGACGGCGCAGTGGGAGAACGAAGTCAACCTCGTCAAAAAGCTCATGGAGCTGCGGAAGAAGAAATTCGCCGCCGCAACGGACCCCGCCGACGTGCCGGGGCTCAACGCAGACATCGACGCCGTGCATGCCGAGCTGGACGAACTCCAGGGAGAGAACCCGCGCGTCTTTGCCGACGTCACCGATCGCATCGTGGCCGAGGTCATCGAATCGTGGACGGGCATCCCGGTGGGCAACATGACGCAGGACGAGATGGTGACGCTGACGAACCTGGAAGGCGAACTCAGGAAGCGGGTTGTGGGTCAGGATCACGCCATCAAACAGATCGCCGACGCGATCCGAGGGGCTAAAGTGGGCCTGAAGAAGGAAGATGGCCCGATCGGGGTGTTTTTGCTGGTCGGGACGAGCGGGGTCGGGAAAACCGAGCTGGCCCGGGCTACTGCCGAGGTGCTCTTCGGCGACGAGCGCTTCATGGTCACGCTGAACATGACCGAGTACCAGAACGAATACAACACCTCGCGCCTCATCGGGGCCGACCCCGGCCTCGTAGGGTATGGCGAAGGAGGGGCGCTCAGCGAGCCCGTCCGGCAACGCCCGTATTCGGTCGTCCTCCTCGACGAAATCGAAAAAGCCAATCATTCCGTCATCGACCTGTTCATGCAGGTGTTCGACCGGGGTATGCTGCAGGACTCCGACCGCCGGCAGATCGACTTTTCGAATACGTTGATCTTTATGACGTCCAACCTGGCCTCTGAGGTCATCTTCGAGAATTTCAACGACGGCATGGCGTCGCCGGACGACCTCCTGGAAGAACTCCGGCCCTACATGAATCAATACTTCAGGCCGGAATTCCTCGGGCGCGTCAAGCCGATCGTGTTTTTGCCGCTCGCGAACGACATCATGAGCATGATCGTCGAGATGAAGCTCAACAAGCTGGCCCGGCGCCTGCATTTGAACCAGAAGATGCAGGTGACCTTCGCCGACGAGGTCGTCGAGTGGATCACGAACGCGTGCACCCGCGCCGAAACGGGAGCCCGGAATATCGACGCCATCGTCGATCGTACGCTCGGGCCCGACATCGCCGCTCAATTACTCGCGTTCATGGCGGAAGGCGACTCTCCGTCGACGCTGCATATAAGAAAAGGAGAGGACGGTCAATTCAACTACGATTTCAATTAATATTGCCGAATGAATAATCCATGGTTAGCTATAGACATAATGAGTGGTATTATAAACTGACCCCGAGTGCACTCGGAGAAGACGTGCTGCACGTCATGTCTTTCGAGGGCGAGGAGCAGATCTCCCGGCTTTTCGAGTACCGGTTCGATCTGTTGTCCAAAGAACCCGATCTCGACCCGGCGGAAATCCTGAACAAGGCGGCCACCTTTCAGCTGAACCGGGGTCGCGATGCCGATCCGATCGAGATCCACGGCATCGTCTCGCATTTCGAGCAGCACGGCCGCAGCCCGGACTACGTATTCTACCGGGCGGTCCTGGTGCCCAAATTCTGGCGCCTGACGCTGAACTTCCAGAGCGTGGTGTACCAGGAGATGGACGTCGAGCAGCTGGTGACGAGGGTGCTCGAGGAGGCCGGCCTGGTCAAGGAGATCGACTTTACGTTCGACCTCGACGGCACGACGTTTCCCACCATGGAGTACGTCGTCCAGTACCGGGAGACCGACTTCGACTTCGTCAACCGCCGCCTCGAACACTTCGGCATCTATTATTATTTCGATCACCGGGACGGCACCGACATGGTCGTCTTCACCAACTCGAACGATAAGATCCCGGCGATCGAGCAGGAGGACGACATCCTGTATAACCCTGGCCACGAGAAGCTGACCGAGAGCGAAGTGATCACCGACCTCACGTTCCAGCAGCAGGTCGTCACCGGGCTCGTGAAGTTGAACGACTACAACTACCGGTATCCGGGCAACAGCCTGCTGGTCGAACACCAGATCGACGCGGAAGCCCCGGGCATGTACTACGAGTACGGCGATCACTACAAGGATACCGACGAAGGCGGCCTGCTGGCCCAGATCAGGAACGAAGAAATTGTCGCAGCCAGCAAAATTTTCTCCGGCAAGAGCGACAGCCGGCTCTTCCAGGCGGGGTACTCCTTCAAGATGGGCATGCACTACCGGGAGGAATGGAATACTAAATACATCCTCACCAGCGTCCGATCCCGCGGCGATCAGCGGACCCTGTTCGCCTACATGCCGCCCGAAGGAGGGAAGATCACGACGTACGAAAACGTCTTCACGGCGATCCCCGAAGAACACGTCTACCGGCCGCCTCGCATCACGCCGGTTCCGCGCATCCACGGCATCATGACCGCACGGATGGAAAGCGGCAACGACGACGAATACGCCTACCTGGACGACCAGGGGCGGTATAAGGTCAAAGTGCCTTTCGACCTCGGAGACAAGACGAACGGGGAAGCGTCCCGGCAGATACGCATGTCGCAGCCCTATTCGGGGCCCGATTACGGCATGCACTTTCCCAATCACAAAGACACCGAGATGCTCTGGTCCGCCGTCGACGGCGACCCGGACCGGATCCTCGGCCTGGGCACGCTCCCGAACCCGCATAACCCCACCCCGTCGACGAGCGCCAACAAAGCGCAGAGCGTCATCCGCACCGCCGGCCAGCACGAGCTCCACTTCGACGACACCACCGGCAGCGAGAACATCTTCCTGCACAGCACCAAAGACTGGACGATCGACATCGTAAACGACAAGAATCAGGTCGTCGGCCACGACGAAACGCTGCAGGTGGGCAATGACCAGTCGATTACGATCGGGGCCAATCAGACGATCGACGTGGGGTCGGACCGAGCAAAGACGGTCGGCGCTAATCAGAGTGAATCGGTTAGCGAAGATAAGTCGATTACCGTTGGAGGAAATCACACGGAGTCCATCGGGGCTGATGAAACGATTTCGGTTGGCGGAAACGAGTCGGTCACGATCGGTAAAAATCAGACCCTATCTGTTTCCGATAACCAGACCGTGGACGTTGGAAAGAACCAGTCTCAAACCATTGGAAAAGACGCGTCCCAAAACGTTGGGGATAACTGGACGCTGAACGTGGGCAAAGATGGGGAGATGGTGATCGGAAAGAAGACCAAAATTCAGTCGGGCGACGATCTGACCATCACCGGCAATAAAAAAGCTGTCATCACGATCAAAGACCAGTTGACGCTGAAATGCGGGAAGGCCGAGATTATCATGAAGAAAAACGGCGACATCCAGATTAAGGGCGCCAAGATCAACGTGAAGGGCTCCGGCGACGTAAAGATCAAAGGCTCGAAGATCGCAGAAAACTAACTTTTTTTGAGGGCAGGGCGGTACATCTACGGCACGTGTCCCGAGCGTAGTCGAGGGATCTGAGACGGCTTACCCCTCAAAATTCATTTGTTTGTACGTAGAAGTATCACACAAAGCCCGGGAGGAACACCCATGGTTGAACTGGCAAGCATACTCACGAAAGAGTTATCCATCAAGCCGGCCACGCTGATCGAGGTCGACGAGAGCGGTGATTTGTTTGTCGAGGAAGAAGGTATGGTATATAAAGTAGCCGTGCTTCGGACCTCACAGGCGCCGCTGCCTGACTTTCAGGAAGGCGATCAGGTACTGGTTGCGCTCAGCCGCGATTGCAACGTTGCTTATATCCTGGGGATCATCGAGCCGCTTCGTTCCGATGAAGAGGTCGAACCCACTGAAGGGACCGGGAAGAATATCCAGGTGATCGGCACGGGCCGGGCTGAAGTCGTGCGCGTCAAGGGGCGACGCATTCACCTGGAGGCCGGTGACGAGATCCAGATCACTTGTGGAGGGGGTAAAATTTCGATCGACCGGACGGGCAAGATCGTCGTGCGCGGAAACAACGTCGTGAGCCGAGCGAAGCAGACCCACAGGATCAAGGGCGGTTCGGTCGCGATCAACTGATGGAGATCGAGAACAGCACCCCGTTCGAAGCCGACCGGTATGGCGTAGCCGACCGGGAGGGGGCCGACCTGCTCGTACTGGTCGTCAAGGGCACGTTTGTCTACGGTGACGATCAGTCGGTGGAGGTTGCGCCTGAGCAGCAAGCCATCGAAGCAGCCGATCGGTACTACGGGCTTCCGGAAGAGACGAGCGTGGAATACGCTTCGGATTTCTCGATCGGGAAGCCGGGGACCGACATCGCGCTCCTGGGGCATGCCTATCCAGCACGTCTCGGGCAGGCCGTAGTGGATGTGGGCATTCAGGTGGGGAAGTTGTACAAATATATAAAAGTGTTCGGGGATCGGTTCTGGATGAAAAATTTCGGGGCCTACGAGATTACGGCGCCGGTGCCGTTCGATCGGATGCCGCTCCGATACGAGCGCGCGTTCGGCGGGGTCGACAAGAGCCATCCCGAAGAGAAGCGGCACGAGTGGGAGGCTCGCAATCCGGTCGGTGTAGGGTTCCGGGCGAAGAAAAGCCAGTTGCCTGTCGAGCGGGAGCGCCTGCCGAATCTGGAGGACCCGAAGGCGCTGATCCAGTCGCCGGAGGACCGGCCCGCTCCGGCGGGAGTGGGATTCATCGCGCCGGCGTGGCAGCCGCGCCTGGGGTACGCCGGCACGTACGACGCTGCCTGGGAGCAAAATCGAATGCCGCTATTGCCTGACGATTTCGACGATCGATTCTTCAACACGGCCCACCCCGATCTCATCGCGCCGAAGCCGCTCGAGGGGGGGGAGCCGGTCGTCCTGATGGGGATGTCGCCGCGGGGTACGGAGCGGTTCGAGCTGCCGCGGGTGTCGGTGTCGTGTGCCGTCGTCGAAAAAGCGAGCGGTGAGCAACCGGTGGAGCTGCGGATCGACAAAGTCGTCTTCGAGCCGGACGAGGGGCGGTTTATGATGGTGTGGAGCGGTTCGCATCCGCCCGAGCGCGAGTTTATCGATATCGAATCTGTTCAATTTAACATAGCATCATAGGTGTTGATATGCCGGTAACCGTAGGCGTCAACTTTTTGTCGGTCGTCCACAAATCCAGCAACGGTGTCACGATCGCCTTTCCGGACGTGTGCAAGACGCCCACGCCGGGCGGGCCGATCCCGATCCCGTACCCGAACATCGCCATGTCGAGCGATACGGCAAAAGGGAGCAAGAAAGTCAAAGCCGACGGGCAGTCGATCTGCCTGAAGGATTCCAACTTCAGCATGAGCACCGGGGACGAGGCCGGCACGGCCGGAGGGGGCGTCGCGTCCAGCAAATTTAAAGGGAAGGCTGAGTTCGTCAATTTCTCCTTCGACGTAAAAGTGGAAGGGAAAAACGTTCCCCGTGCCTTCGACCTGATGCTGCACAATCAGAAGAATACGCCGCCGTTTCCGGTGCTGCAGCCGCCGGTGATCTCGATCATTCCGGACGAAAAGCCGGAATGCTTGATCTGCGGTAAGAAATATTAACGGTGGGATTATCGAGATCAGAATAGACGAGATAGGACCACCTATTGTGAATTGACAAATCTCTGACGGCTTGATGTCGTACCTCGTTTAACCAATTACGTTGAGTCTGTAAGATGCCAGCATATACACCTGAGGAACTGAAAAATTATATATGGGAGGTTTTTGAAGAGCATAAGGATGATACCAAAAGAAGGAAAAGACCCAAAAGGAAGGCTGCTGATAAGAAAGAACCGCATACCAGTGAGCAAAATCTGATATTAGGTAATCTAGCTAAAGGACAACAATACTACACCGACGGATCTGAGTTGACCGCAGACGGAGGTTATTATTCGTACAATGGTTGGGTATTTATTGGTTCTAAAACGGAAAGTTACGTAGATATCTATTCCAACAGTAAGCCCGCCTGTTACAAATTTTATGACAAGAAATATCCCCCCAACTTTTATCTCAAATATCCCAGGAAGAAGGTTAATCAACTCCCCCTTATTCAGAACCTGAGCCAACAATCGAATGCCGATATAAAGAAATATCTGAAAGTTGTGAAGTTTCAGGCCGCAGGTAGTGGGCAAGTCGGACAGGTTTTGCCTTATGTATGGGAGGCTCACCATATTTTGCCAATGAGCGCATTCTATAATGCTTTCAAGAAGAAGCATATAGATATTATTTTGCGGTCGGAGTACGATATTAACAACGGCAAAAACATCATATTTCTGCCCAATTTATCGGCAGATAGGAAATACCATGGCCTTCCTCACCACCCCTCGGATCACCCCAATTATACAAAGCGAGTGATAGCTCAATTCAATAAAATTGCAAAGTCCATCGACAAAATGATCGCCCAGAGTAAACCTCATAGTCAGGTGCGGGGCAAGTTTGAGAAGGATCTTCACAAGTATGAGAAAGATAATTTCACCTACGTAGCTAATTATGGCAAGAAACAATTGTCTTAAATGGTGATGTTACGCGAACTGTGCACAGCGGGCTGGATTACGCGGCTTTGCAGGCATGCAAAGCCGCTCTGGCATGACCTATGCGCATCCGGCGCGTACCATCTGTTAAATGGATGAACAGGCATGGATTATTACGTACTCAGAGAGGATGAGACCATTGAGGATGCAGCTGTGATCACAGAGCATCCTGAGGATATAGACATTGACGCGTTTGAGTTTGATGAGGGAATGAGCCTGCAAGCACGATTTCCCCAACCGGCTCTCTACCAGATGAGTTCTTTATTTCCTGACTCGAGGATATTGTACGACCTGCAGTCTAACACTATGGGATTATTAGTTGCTTCTCAAAGGCTTCAGACTGTTTTCGAATCGGCCGGGGAAGGTAAGATCGAGTTCCTACCTATCCAACTCATGAATCACAGAGGAAAAATTGAAAGCGATCAATACGCGATTGTCAACGTGCTGGATGTGATCGACTGCATGAATCATAATGAATCAATCGTTGAATACAGCAGCCTTGATCCGGAAGAGTTGATCACGATTAAAAAACTGGTTCTGGATGAATCGAAGATACCGCCGCAAATCCATCTCTTTCGATTGAAGCAGGATAAAACGTTATCTATCGTTTCGGATTCGGTCAAATCCCGGGTGGAAGAGGAAGAGCTGACCGGTATGATGTTTATTCCGGTTGAGAAATATGATACCTCTTTCTATTAACCAATACCTGTTATCTGAATGCCTACGATCAGCGACATCCTGGAGAATGCTAAATATACACTTTTGACGATCGAGCAGAGTTTTGAGGAGGATTCACATAGCGGCGAAAGAAAGACTGCGGTTGTAAAGAAATATGTTTATCACCTGTTGGTGGCAGGGTACGGAGAGTTGCTGGTCAACTGCGATCTAGATCGATTCCAGTATTACCTCAACGCTTCCTCGACGAACTGGTATCATCATCTGAAGTTGGGGTCGAATGAACGGGTCGCCGTTCCGATTTCGTTCAGTGCCCCATTCCTTGGGGCTATATGTATGGACAATCACAACCTGGCTTTCAATATTGTAGAAGAATCACCCAACAACATCGTTCCACCGGAGTACCCGGACGAATATTACCGGACCTTGTTGGTTTACGAACTTTTGAAACGGGGGCGAGGTGACTCGAATGCGGAACGTATCGAATCCATATGCACCGAAATCGAAAACTATCTCGAATACTCGCCGACGTATCTTAGCGTGTTTAGATCGATTATGAACAGAGACCCTGAAGGGTTTTATGGAGGATTATTGCAGTGGAATAGAGAAATAGACGAGGAATTTGCCGACAGTACGTTTTTGCCGACTATGACGCCTGAGAAAGAGCTGTTGAACTCCATCTGGTTAGAGGGATTAGCAATAATAAAACTTGCAGAAAGCCAGGGTATGCCTGCTGAAGCGAACTTTTTGAGGATTCCGTATATGTTGCGGCCAAGGGTCCATTTCGAATCGATACACTCACCCACTCTACTGGGAGACTAAGGCATTTATGGGGCAATGAGTATGACTTCCGTGGATCGATCGGATGAGGTTATAATTTCTGATGCAGGGATGGCGTCCTCGTTGGGAGGATTGGTACAGGCATGTGCTGCAAGCAGAGCCGGGCTTTCTCGGCCGTACCCATTACCGTCCTATGCAGGTGTCGATGGTGAAGGTATGCCACAACCGATCACAGGGTATCCTTGCAGAGAGTGTTTTGGGTTCGAAGGATATGCTCGACTGGCTTGCCTGGCAGAGCTGGCACTCCGGGATTTGAAGCATACCGTCTTGAGGGAAGTTGCTGCCGACGCAGATACGCTCTTTTGGATGAATTTACCTTCTATTAGGGAGCGTCCTAATCTTGAGCGGTATTGGTATTATAACGATCCGGACCGTTACATCGAAGCCTCCGGTTTTTTGATTCCACCCTTACTGAGGCGGGTTCTCAACCCTACACATCCCGAAAAAGTAGAATTCATGACTGAAGGTCATGCAGGAACCCTGATGGCATTACGCGATATTGCTACCGCTATCAAAACCGGTACGGCAAAACGTGGGATTCTCCTGGCCGTTGATAGCTTCATAGACCCGTTCGCCATCGAATGGCTGGGGGCAAAAGGACAGTTGAAGAGTTCCAAAGCTCCGAACGGGGTCATGCCGGGAGAAGGAGCTGTTGTTTTGATCATGGAGGCACGAGATGAAGCTTTACGCCTGGGCCGGCCTATTATTGCCAGCGTTAAGGCCATTTCCGTGGATCGCGAAAGTTACTCCTATGAAGAAGAGGAAGTCATTCCGGACGGCACTGCTCTTACGAAAACAATTCGTGCCATTCTCGGAAGTGATCGTAACAATGAGCCCAAGGTTGCTTTGTGTATCAACGATCTCAATGGCGAGGTGATCAGAGCCCAGGAATGGGGATTTGCCCAACAAAGGCTTATGAGTACATTCGAGGGTACTGAACTTTGGCCTATTCTCAGTCCAGCATTGCATTTTGGTGAGCTCGGAGCCGCGAGCGCGGCTTTTTCAATTTGCCTGGCTGTGAGGTCTATGGATCGAGGTTATTCGCTAGAAGACAATGTATTGGTCTGCGGGGCTTCCAGGGATGGACTTCGGGGCTCGCTTTTACTAGGTAAGAATTGATTGTATCAGACCCAAGAGGACAACTTTGACCTCGCCATTAGCAGGTTTTACTGAAGGTATTTATTCGGAGCACCTCGAAGAAGCCTCCTTCCTCTACGAGCAGCGCCTCGGATTGCTCACCGACCCTGAGCTCACGTGGCTCGACCTGGAGGACTTCGAGGAGCGCCTGGAGGCCCACATCGACGGCCTCTTCCTGGGTGACGAACTCGCGCTGGCCGTCTGCAAGCAGCAGGCCGGCGAGGGCGACTTCGGCGAATTGTACGCCGCCCTGTGCGTCTTCTGCCGGCACGACCGCTTCGACCTGGCCACGGAGATCATCGATGCCCTCGACCCCGCCGACGAGGAACGCGTCGGGGCCGTCGCCGACGCGATGCTGCATGAATTGCCCGAATCCTGGATCATCCCCATGCAGCGAAAGATCCAGGAGAACCCCTTGTATGCCCGTCTGTTGCCGCGTGCCATCGGGTATCAGCGCCGGCCTGCCTCCGAAGGGCTCGCTCACACTTTGTTCGCGGCCCATCCGGTCGACGCCATGTGGGCGCTCGGCCGGCTCAGAGACCCGGCGCTGGGCGAACACCTGAAAGCGATCTACGAATACGAACCCGCCCTGCAGCGGGAAGCGTCGCTGGCGATGATGCGCATCGGACACCACCAGGCGCTCTCGGTCAACCAGCGGCTCGCGGTGTCGCAGCCCTGGGCGCTGCTGCACGTCGGGCTCTGCGGCGGGCCCGCGCAGGTCAATGCGATCCAGCAACGGGTGTCGGCCGATCCCCCCTCCTACGAAGGGTTGCTCGCCCTGGGGCTTTTGGGCGATCCGGTATCGGCGCCGCTGCTTCTGCACCACCTCGCGCACCCCGACGTCGCCGAGGGCGCTGCATTCGCCCTGTACCTGATGACAGGAGCGGCGCTTTTCGAAGAGGTGTTCGTCCCTGAAGAAATTGATGAAGACATGCTCTTCGAGGAGGAGCTCGAGAAGCTCGAGAAGGGAGAGCCCCTCTATCCACCCGGAGAGGAGCCCGGGATCACGTACACGCGTATCGCCCGGGATCCGGCGGTCTGGCAGGGCTGGTGGAAACAGCATCAGGGGCGCTTCACGGCGGGTGTGCGGTTTCGCCACGGCCGGCCCTGCGACCCGCTGGCGACCCTCGAGGAGCTCGCCTCCGAGCACAGCCCGAACCCCATTCGCCGGCTGGCCTACGAGGAGCTCGTCATTCGGTACGCCCTCGACGTGCCGTTCGAAGCCGACATGCCGGTGCGGCAGCAGAAGTCGGCGCTGTTCGAATACAAAGCGCGGATCGAATCCGAAGGTGGTGCTTTCAGCCCCGGGAAATGGTATTACGCCGGCCGGTTGATGACGTGACGTTAGTTGTCGTCGGACTGGAAAATCACCGAAAACGCGTACCAGGATTTTACCGGCTCGCCGTTGAAGATACCCGGCTCGAACTCGGCTTCGCCCAGGACGCGCAGGACTTCGGCGTTGCAGGCCGGGTCGAGGCTCTTCACGATGGAGGCATTCGAAGGCATCCCGTCCTCATCCACCACTGCCTTGGCGATCACGCGTCCTTCCGACACGATCCGCTTGCACGTTTCCGGGAACGTGATGCGGCCGTAGACGCGCTCTTTGTCCTTGAGCTGGGGCAGGACGTCCGGTGCGAAGAAGATGCCTTGTTCGTCCGTCGTGGCTGCGATCCGGACCTCCAGCGAGTCTTCTTCCTGGGACGCGCGGGACCGGGAGTTCTCGATCATGTTGATCTGTTCCTGGACGTACAGGTTTTCAGGATCTTGATCCAGGGCCGCCTGATACCATTGCATGGCGAGGTCGTGAAAGCCCTGGGTCAGCAGGCTGTCCCCCAGCGTGCGGTACATGTTGAACTCGCGCTCACGAAGGGCTTCTTCGAGGCGCTGGGCTTCGCGTTCCTGCTGGGCCCTGAGGGCGGTCGAGTCGACCAGCAGGTCGGCATCGAGGAGGTTGTTGGCTACCAGGAGCGAATCCGCGGGGGCGTCGTTTTCGGCGAACGGCGCGTCGCCTGCGGGCGCGTCGTCGATCGTTGCCTCGTCACGTTCCTCTTCACCTCGCTCGTTGGCCTCGTCTTCGTCCTGTTCGCGGGAGGGTGGCGCCGGGGATTGTTCCTCGGTGCTCCGGCGTTCCTCGACGGCTGCACTGCGCGGCGCGGTAGGTTGCTGGGAGGCAGAGGAGGCAGAGGAGGCAGAGGAGGCAGGATCCTGGGCCTCTTCCGTTTCGCGATCGGCAGCCGCCAATGCCGGTTCGGCATCGGGGACTGAGGAGCTTTCGGGTTCGTTGCTGTCCTGACCGGTTTCCGTGACGGCGCGTTCCTCGATCGACCCGGTGCTATCCCCGGTGGAGAACAGGCTGCCGGCTGTCTGCGGGGATGTAGCCCCCGCGGAAGCACGTTGTGCTTCCGCAACGCGAGGGGGCTCCCCGCCCGATCCGAAGTTCAGTTGTTCGAGGAGCTGGGGGCCTGCAAACAGCGCGAGCACGCCGACAACAACCAGGAATACGAAGCCGAGGATAAAGGCGATGAGGCGCTGTTGCCACTTGACCATCCGCGTCAACAGCTGGGTGACTTCTTTGTCGGATTGCTGGGCCGGCTGACGGGGCTCCTGATGGCTTTTCAGTCGGAGCGGGCCCTGTGAGGATTCGTGATGTACCAGTTCCGTATCGTTGTCCGGTTCGTCTAGTGCCTTTTGAGGGGAGCTCAACGAGGTCGAGTAGTTCTGTGCCATAGGTGCTGGAGCGTTGTGGATGAGAGGTACATTCCGAATAGAAGGGTTTTTGAGGGGTCTGGACGTTTCCAGGGGCTGGCGGCCGTAGGATGCTCGATGAGTGAGGTCGGTCGTATGCCAGGTGGTGTCTGGATACGAGCCGTCGGCGTCTTCGTACACCGTGCTGGACGCGCCGTCGCCCGAAACGTGGGCTTCGAGGGCGTGGATGGGCGGTGAGGAGAGCCTGCGGTACAGCAGCTCGATCGAGGGGACTCGCTCCTTCGTGTCGAACACGAGGGCCTCTTCGAGAATGGCTCGCGTGCGCGAAGAGATCGCCGTTTCACTGTGCAGGGCTCGCCTGACGTCGTCTTCTTTGAAGTGGTCTCGCTGGTAGTTGAGCTGGTACCCCGTGAGGAGGTAAAACAGGGTGGCTGCGCTGCCGAAGACGTCCCAGTGTGCCCCGTGTTGGATCTCGCGATCGGACTGCTCCGGCGCCGAGAAGCCGGGCAGAAGAACCTGGTCGACTTTCCCGCAGTACCGGGCGAGCTGAAACCGGGCCTGGCTGAAGCCGATCAGGACGGGGGCTCCCTCTTCGTCGAGATGGATGGCCTTGGGCCAGAGCCCTCCGTGAAAGAGGTGTTGCTTGTGGCAGAGAGTCAGACCCTGGAGCACCTTTTCCATGATGGCGATCGCTTCCTCTTCCGGGAGAGCTCCCCCCTGCTGGATCATATAGCCGTACGTCGACGAACCGGAGACAAAGTCAGATACCGAATAGATGGTTCCGTTCTCTTTGAAATTGCTCGAATAGTTGACGATGCCGGGGTGGTCGATGTCGATCAGGCGATGCGCCTCTACGGTATAGGCCCCGAGTCCGTATTCGAAATTGCGTGCGTCGTGGACCTCGAGCGTGACGCCGTCCCGGGCGCGTTTGGCAAACTGGAGAGGATAATATTCGCGAACGACAACTTCCCGTTCATCCTGGATATCCCAGGCGAGGTAGCTGACGTCGAAAGGGCCTACTTCGCCGAGTACACTCTGTATGGTATACCGGCCCTGCAATACACTGGAATTTTTGAGAACCATCTTATTTGAGGGATAGGATGCTGGTATGTGCAAGTACGAGGTACTTTCCCGGGGGAGGGAGGGCTAAGAGAGGGGTATGGCGTACCAGGTACGCCATACTCGGCATCCAGTCAGTTGGATGAGCCAGGGATAATAGTTACGAGATCGTCAGGCTAGTGTACTATTTCATCATTTAACACCTGACATTCCGTCCGAAGTACGTGGTACTCTATGTACGTGGTACTCTATCGGATAAAGGTGGCGAAAAAAGAGCTAGGAGCTAGCGTAGGAATGGCACATCGCTCGTTGGTTTATAGCTAAAATAAAGGGTATACGGCGGGTAATTAACGGAATACTTACGCACGCAAAAGCGCATGGATATGTAGGTAAAAATGCTGGCAGTGGCGTCGTTGTATCCCTGTTCCGACGTTTTGGGCCCTGCAACGGGTTACCGGTCCGGATGTAGGATCCAAGACATCGGCGATTCAGTGCCTGGCAGCTGATCCGCACATGCAGGAACCCAGCATCCGCATCCAGAAATGTCTATCTTCAAAGGCGTACAAAATCTGTGCATTCATCCCGCCGCTTTCGGAGAACCCTTCCAGCATGAAATCCACCCTGTTTTGTTTGATTCTCCTACTCCTCTGTGCCTGTGGAGCAGAGCCATCCCCAAAAGTAATCGTCATCGCCGGCAAGAAGAGCCATCCTGCCACGGTACATGAGTACCTGAAGACCGCCCGCCTGATCAAAACGATGCTGGAAAATGCGGAGAATCTGGGGCCTGTGGAGGTCGAGGTTATCCATGAGTGGCCCTCCGATGAGTCTATATTCGATCAGGCCGACGTTATCATGACGATATCGGATGGACAGGACGGTCCGGATATCGGATATCCGGTCCCCTTCATGGAAGATGAACGGATGGAGGTCGTGGAGCGGCACATCGAGCGAGGCGTAGGGTTCATCACGTTCCACTTTTCAACGTTTGCGCCCGATGCCCATGCCGACCAGATCCTGTCCTGGACGGGCGGGTATTTCGACTGGCAGAACGAGGCCGGCCAGCGGGAATGGTACTCGGACATAACGACGCTTTATACGGAGGTCGAGGTGTCCACGCCGGCGCATCCCATTTCCAACGGCCTTCAGCCGTACAGGATAGTGGAAGAATTTTACTTCGACATGCGCTTTCCGGAGGATAAAACCCGTTGGACGCCTATTCTTTCGGTGCCTGCCCTCGTGTCGGATCGGGAACATGGGAAGGTGGTGGCCTGGGCTGTAGAACGGGCGAATGGGGGGCGGGGATTTGGCACGACAACCGGGCATTTTTATGCGGCGTGGAAACATCCCATGTATCGCAAGCTCATGTTGAATGCAATAACCTGGGCGTCGGGGAGCGTGGTCCCCGAAGGCGGCGTCAACGCCGCGTTCTTTACCGATGAAGAAGTGACGACCTACCTGTTCGGAACGCCCCATAAAGGGTTGCTGCTCGGGGGAGCTAATCCAGGATGTCAGGCGGCCCATGAAGATATTCGTTCGGCCCTGGATCGAGACGATTCCTTCCATCTCGATGTGACAACAGATATGAACCACCTGGCGCAATACGACCTTCGCGACTACGGGTTTGTGGCGATCCAGCACTGCACGCCCGATGAAATGCACCGCTTCAACCGCTCGTCTGCATATGCCTTAACCGAGTTCGTCGCTTCGGGGGGAGGGCTGCTGCTGATCGATACGGCTCGTCGTTCCCTTTATCCCGACCCATCGGCGTTCTCCTGGGGAGAATACGAGGACCTGTTCAGGCCGGGCCGGGCACTCGATGAGAGGCGCAGGCTCTCGGGGCCGCTCCGAGTCGTAGTTTCTTCGTCGGACGGCTGGCCCGGAGAGGCGAGGCTGGATCTCACGGACGGGGTCGAACCGTTTGAGATAAAGGCAGGAATCCCCTACTATGAGGAGGCAGACGGAACAGCGCCGTTGCTCGAGGTGGCCGGCGATTCGGCAGCCCTGCCCGTAGCCCGGGTGTACTCGTTCGAAAAAGGACGCGTCTTTCAGACGACCCTGGGGGGACATGCTGATGCGTTGTCGTTGCCGGCCGTGCAGCGCGTCCTTTCGAACGCAGCCCGCTGGACGCTCGAGGGCCATGCGCGCTGGAATGACCTGTAAAACAGATGTTACGCGCCGGATGCGCATACGTGCTGCCAGAGCGGCTTTGCATGGCTGCAAAGCCGCGTAAACGAGGCTGCTGTGCACGGTTCGCGTAACATCACCTGTAAAACCTGACCGATTAACCCCTTGTATGATGAGACCTGTTGCCCCCTTATTCCTCTTGGTCGTGTTGTTCGGGTGTTCATCCCCTGAGGCTTCGGATGAGCTGCACGACGAGCAGTTCGATTACGTCAACTGGGAAGTCGCCGGCGGCGACGTCGGGATCTCCCATTATTCGAAGCTCGATCAGATCAACAAAGAAAACGTGGCCCAGCTCGAAGTCGCGTGGACGTATCGATCCGGGGACACCTATACGACGGACCTGTGGTGGTGGCCGGGCTCCTCGATCCAGGCCAACCCCATCGTTGTCGACGGGGTGCTCTACACCACCACACCGACCCTGCACCTGGTGGCGCTCGATGCGGCCTCGGGGGAAGAAATCTGGCGCTACGACCCGTTCGGCGGAAAGGAAGGGGGCGGCTACAACCGGGGCGTGGCGTACTGGGAAGACGGCGACGATAAGCGGTTGTTTTATGCCGTACAGAGCGACCTGCACGCCGTCGACGTTGAAACGGGGCGGCCGGTATCCGCCTTCGGCGAACAGGGGCGGGCCTTTATCGGGGATCGCGCCGCCTCCGAGGAGGAAGAGGATCGTGGCGTGACGGCTCCCGCCGCCGCCGTGGTGTTCGAAGATATCGTCGTTCTCGGAGGGATGCGCACCCACGGAGGCGGGAACGTCTGGGCGTTCGATGCGCGTACCGGCGAGCGGGTCTGGGTCTTTCATACCATCCCTCATCCGGGAGAAAAGGGATACGAGACCTGGGGGGACTCGACGTTTTACCGCGCCGGGGGAGGCGCCAACGTGTGGGCCGGCCTCTCCGTGGACGTCAAAAACGAAATGGTGTTTTTCGCTACCGGGCAGGCCAAAGACGATTTTTACAGGCCCCATAACGAAGGAATCCACCTTTTTTCGAACTCGGTGGTCGCCGTAGATGCCCGCTCGGGCGCCTATAAATGGCACTGGCAGGAGTTGCACCACGAAATCTGGGATCTGGATGTGGCCTCTCCGCCGCTCCTGGCGACGGTCGAGCGATACGGCGAAAAAATACCCGGCCTCGTCCAGCTCTCGAAAACCGGGAACACCTACATTTTTAATCGGCTCACCGGGGAGCTGCTCTCCGACGTCGAAGAAAAGCCGGCCCCGCCCACCACCCTGTATGGCGCCTGGAGCCATCCCACCCAGCCGGTGACCACGAACCCGGAGCCCTTCTCGAAGCAGTTTGTGGTTTCGAAAGACGACCTGACTAACATCTCCGAGGCCTCGTACCAGTATGCGCTGGAGCGCTGGAAAAATGCGGATACGGGCTGGTACGTACCGCCCTCCGAGCGAGGGATCATTTATTACGGGATCCACGGCGGGGCTGAATGGCCGGGGGGAGCGTACGATCCCGAAAACGGGCATTTGTATATCAATGCCAACGAAATTGCCTGGTTTATCCAGATGCAAAATATCCATGGCGACGACCGGTCCGAGCGGTCCCATCCCGGGCAGATTGCGTACCAGCTGAACACGTGCATTTCGTGCCATGGCGTGGATCGCCAGGGCGTGGGCGGGGTTCCAGCGCTCGCCGATCTGGATGAGAAGTACGAGCTCGAAGAGGTGCTGCAAATCATGCGCAACGGGCGCAACGCCATGCCGCCGGCTCCTTCGCTGCCCGCGGAAGACGCCGAAAATATAGCCCGGTTTTTACTGGGGTTGCCGGGGATCGGCGAGGAGGAGGCGGCCGGCGACGAAGAGGGCGAAAAAGAACCCTTTTACGTGGCTCATCGATTCGAGCGTTTTCTGGATCCGGAGGGATATCCCGCCACTAAACCGCCCTGGGGCACCATGAACGCCATCGACCTGAACACCGGAACGATATCGTGGTCCATCCCGCTCGGTGAATACCCGGAGTTGACCGAGCGCGGGATCCCACCCACCGGCACCGAGAATTTCGGGGGCCCCGTGGTGACGCGCGGAGGGCTGGTCTTCATCGGTGCCTCGGCCGACGAAAAGTTTCACGCGTTCGACAAAGATACAGGCGAGCTGCTCTGGGAGTACAAGCTTCCGTATGGGGGGTATGCCACGCCCAGCACGTACATGGTGGGGGGCCGGCAGTACGTCGTCATCCCGTGCGGCGGAGGCGGCAAACCCGGCACTCCTTCCGGCGATACGTGGGTGGCGTTTGCGCTGCCGGAGTAGCGTTCTCAGTGCAGCCGCTTTCTTTTGCATCGGGCCCCTCAGGACCAATGACATTTTCCGTATGTGTTCCCGGTAGTATGGATCTGTTCTCCCTGGCAACCCGACATTCCGCACGAAGATGGAGAGGCCTCTCTTTACATCCCGCCGGGAGCAGCGTCTCTGGATGTGGACGCTGGGCGTCCTGGCAGCGATCTATTCGACCCTGGGACCGGCTCGAACGCTCGCCGATGCATTGCGCGAACGCAATGTGCTGGAGGCATCTATCGTAATCGTCGCGCTTCTGGTTGTAGGGGGCGTCGCCGTGTCGTGGGCAAAGAAACGCCCCGGCTGGCGTGAGATCGGGGTAGGCCTCGGCGTTGCGCTCGTTTATCTGATGATAGGGGTCCGGATAAATAGCTGGGAAGAGCGCACTCACCTGATCGAGTACGGGGTCGTTGCCGCCCTCATCCATCAGGCGCTTCTGGAGCGGGTCCGTAATGGTCGCCGGGTCCGGTGGCCGGCTGCGCTCACCGTACTTCTGACCGCTCTGCTGGGTACGATCGACGAAGCCATCCAGGCCTTCCTCCCGAGCCGGGTGTTCGATGCCCGGGATATTTTCTTCAATGCCTTTGCCGGATTCATGGTGATCGCGGCTCGGTTAGCCATACCGCCGCAACGGCAGCCGGGGTGGCGTGTCTGGTTCCTGTGGCTCATGGCGAGTTCGATCGGATGGGGATGGGGCGTCTATTGGGGGTGGTTCGATGGAACGGAACCGAAAACGTTGCAATCCATCCCGGATGTCATTCTGGCCGGTTATCTGGGTCTGGCCGTGGGCGGCTTCGCGATGGGTGTATTGCAGTGGCTGGTATTACGGAGTCACGTAGATCGGCCGTATCGCTGGCTGCTGACCAGCTCGGGCGCTGTCGTTGCGGTCGGGGGTATCATCTTCGGTGTGGGTATCTTCGATGCAGATCTGGGTTGGATAGTAGGCGTCAGCCTGTTTGGGACAGGGGTGGGGGTGTTGCAGTGGCTGGTTTTGCGAGCTCAGGTTTCGCATGCGGGCTGGTGGGTGTTGGCCAGTACGGTAGGATGGGGTCTGGGGATGCCTGCCGGCGATCTCGCCGGGCCTCCCGGCCTCGGCGCCGTGTATGGAGTCATCACAGGCGCCACGCTAGTATGGCTGTTGCGCCAACGACCGCTCAAGTGATGGTGCGAACGGTACACAGCGCGCCGTTGGAACGGCTTTGACTTTCGTTTCGCAGATCGTGAGTCGTGTACCTCGATCTTTTCAAAGCTGCCAGGGCACAAAAAAACCCGTACCCTGTGCGTCGACAGAGTGCGGGTTATATCAAATGTGGAGATGCCGGGAGTCGAACCCGGGTCCGAATGGCCATACATGTAAGCCTCTACGTGCGTAGTCGACCTATTTGCGCTTCACGATACGGTTAGCCGGTCCACAGGGCCCGCGTATCGCTAAGACTGAGAAGGATTCGCCGCGCAGGTTCAGTCGGCGCCCTTGCGGCTAAGCTCATCTAAAGTCGATGCCTGAGGCGGGACAATGAGCGATCATCGCCTACAGACAGATGACAGGGGTAGCTTATGCTACGCGTGCCATCGCGTACGAGTAATCGTTCGCATGTACGTGGTTCTTGGAAGTTTTACGGGCTTTCCAAGAGGCCCGGCACGGCCACCTACTGCACATACCACTCGTCGAAGCCAGAACATCCCCATATTTTAAAAGAACAAACGGTAACACCCTATTACGAAACACGGAGAGCCATGTTTCTTAGCGCCGGTCAGTCGGTCACGGCCATGTCCTCGTCTTCGTCCGGCGCCCGGCCCGGGACGTACAGGCCGCGCTCGGCGAGGGCCTCGGTGAGCGGCGGTACAATCCTGCGTTCGACGTTCGAGGGCAGGTAGGGCAGCTTCGAACGGATGCCGATCAGGTGATTCCGGTACGGGTGGATCAACACGCGCACGTATTCGTCGCCGATCGGGACGATTTCCAGGAAGGCCGACGTCTTGTAGAGCAGCCGGTAGTTGAGCGTCCGGTCCTCGGTTTTTACGACGTTTTCGGTGGCCCCTTCCGTGTGTTCCCAGCCCGCTGCCTCGAGCGCTTCGACGATCCGCGCCTCAATGTCGCTCGACGTGAGCGAGTCGGTCACCTCGTAATCTCTATACATGGGCCCCAGCGACGGCGAACACCCGGCCAGAAGACACACTGCGCCAAACAGCGAGATCCCGGCGGCGACCGAACGAAAAGGGGGCGTTAAAAACCGGTTGAAACACATAAAAGCCATCGAATGAGCCTCTGAATCTGTGTGTCGTCACTACTATACATACACACCGAGAGCGGCGAATGCGTAGCGACAGGGACGGTGTACCTGTATTCATCGTTTGCCGCAAAAATGGTTCCTGCCTGGTAGAACGCAACCCGAACGAACCGCAGGTTGGGGTCGGAACCGGGGAAACCGATCGGGACGGTTCGCGTACAAGATTCTCCGCTCTGGCAAAATCCTTGCTCATAGCGGTTATTCAGGGCGGCGCCTGTCGGTTCCGCCTGTTACTCAAACCAGGATGGAGAGCTTCATATGCCCTGCGGACGTAAAAGAAAGCGACATAAAATCGCAACGCACAAGAGGAAAAAGCGGCTGCGTAAAAATCGCCACAAGAAAAAGAACCGCTAGTTTCTGATGAATCTTGCCGGTTTTTTTGCTGCGGTCGGGCAACCGATGGTAGCTTTTTTTTTGAGTATAGGCAATTAATCCGTATACTCGGGAGAAACTGGAACAGGCTTCATCGAGTTCAACGGGCACGTTCTATCATTTATTTATCGTCGTTTTGGCATGAAAGAGTATAGCCTTGGGAGTCTTGTACGCGCCGGCTTTTTCGGCGCCGTTCTCGGAGGCGGGGTAGGTTTTGCGCTCGGGATATTGCTCGCCCCCGAAGAGGGACAACAGGTGCGCCGCCGTCTCGCCTATCAGCTCGAACATCTGTCGGGGCGGGTCGGGGACCTGATCGATCAGATAGCCCGCACGGGCGAGCCCGGCGATGCGCGCGCAGCCGGCGATGCCCTGGTTGCCGACGCACGGTCGAGAGCGCGTGCGATTCAAGACGATATCGATGCCCTCATGGGTGAAGCACGTCGACATGGGCCTGCCGATGACATGCCTATGAATTGATGGTTCTGTATGCTTCCAATGGCTCAATAACTGAGGTGCATGCCACGATTTTCTATTCTTCTCCCACCCTCTGAAGGCAAAAATCCCGGCGGTAACCCTTTTGCCCCGGATATGTTCGACTACCGGTCGTCGTCGACCTTCAATTACTTCAGCGACCTGAATCCTGAACGTCGCGACCTCATCAATCGGCTCCAGCAAACCATCGAAGAGGGAGATAACCTGGAAGAACTGTTCGGTGTGCAGGGCACACATCTCGAAGAAGCCATCGAGGTCAACAGGAACGTCTACAAAGCGCCGCTGATGTCGGCGTTGGACCGATACAGCCCGGGCATCCTCTATAAGTCGATGGACTTTGCCGGCCTGCCCACCGGCGCTCAGCGACGCCTCCTCGAAAATGCGGTCATCTTTTCGGGCCTGTTCGGCCTGCTGCGCCCCGATGACCTCGTGCCCAACTACCGGCTCCGCATGGATGCCGTCTTGCCCGAAATCGGCAAAGTCTCCTCCTACTGGAAAGAACATCTCAGCGGTGTGCTCAACAAAACCATCGAGGGGCACGTCGTGTGGAATATGCTGCCCCAGATTCATCGCGACGCCTGGGAGGACGAACATGCGTACGATCAGATGATCGAAATCCTGTTCTTCGACGAACAGGGAGGCGAACGCTCGGCGGTTACGCACGGCGTCAAGCCGCTCCGCGGCCAGGTGGTCAACTACGTCGTCAAGGAAATGATCGAAGAAGTCGACGACCTCGAAGGCTGGAGCCACCCCGCCGGCTACGAATTTGACGACGAAGCCACGGTGCGCGACGAAGCCACGAAAACAACTCGTCTGGTGATGGTCAAAAAGCTGTAGCGCTGAACGAGCGACTCACGGCACGTTGTGCCAAACGGAAAACACGCCATGACTTGCCCCGTTTTGATCGGTATTGCTGGAGGTTCGGGATCCGGCAAAACTACCGTCATCCGGCGAATCACCGAAGCGCTTTCTCCGTCCAGCATATCCGTCATCGAACACGACGCCTACTACAAGGACTTCAGTCATCTGTCGTACGAAGAGCGCAAACACATCAACTACGACCACCCCGACGCCCTGGATACCGGCCTGCTGCTCGAACACCTCCAGGTATTGCTGGAAGGGGAGGAAATTCAGAAGCCGGTCTACGACTTCAACGAGCACCGGCGGCTCGATGCGGTCAGCCGGGTTAGCCCCCGCCCCGTGATCATCGTCGATGGCATCCTCGTACTGGCGGAGACGTCTCTCGCTTCCCTCATGAACATCAAAATCTTCGTGGACGCCGACAGCGACATTCGCCTGTTGCGGCGTATTCGTAGAGACATCGTCGAACGAGGGCGAGACATTGAAGATATCCTGCACCAATACGAACAAACCGTTCGCCCGATGTACCTGCAGTTCGTCGAACCCTCAAAACGCCGGGCCGACATCATCATCCCCCGGGGCGGCCACAACGAGGTTGCGATCGACCTCGTCGTGTCCAGGATTGAAAATTTGCTCCACGGGTGAGCTGGTGACTGGATGCTGGTGACTGGATGCTGGATGTTCATTACGCCAACCCCGAACTGAGAACCCCGAACCGTCCACCATTGTAACCAATTGGCGTTTGCTATCGTATACAGAAGGGTGTACTGATTATCAATGCAAATAAGCATGTTATCGACCGTCGTCAAAACGATACAACGCCCTTTTTACTGGTTTCTACTCAACACGACACGCAATCATAACTGGCAGAAGTACCGGTGTGACGTGCCGCTTCATAAGTATGGCGCCGGTTCCAGGAAAAAGTTCAGCTGGTACCTTGAAGGGGCCCTGGGTTCCGGGGCGATGTCGCTGGAGCACATGAAGGAATGGCTCTTTTGCTGCGAATACATGTCAGACGACGTCCTTTTCAGCGAACGCGACGTGTGGCAGCATCCGGTCACTTTCGAGCGATTGAGGCAGGGAGATTGTGAAGACTATGCGCTGTGGACCTGGCGCAAACTGGTCGAACAGGGGTTTCAAACGGAGTTCGTAGCCGGCTGGACGATCCATCCAGGGGAAGAGTATCGCGGCCACGCCTGGGTTTTGTTTTATCGGGAAGAAGACATTTTCATCTTCGACGGGGTATCTAAAGAGTCGGAGACTATGATCCGTCCGCTCGCCGAGGTGGAAGAGTGGTATGTGCCGCAGGTCTCCGTCGACCACACCCTGACTCGATTCGTGTATGGCGGCTATTACAGCCAGTTGCGCACGTCCTGGATGGAACGGTAACGGTATCGCCGGCGATTCAGAGGGCTGCTCCATTTCTCTTTGGATCCACTCCGCTCGTCGTCACTTCACCCGCATGCAGTATGGCCATGCCTTCCGCCGTCTCGAGGCGTAGCGCTCCTCCTTCCGAGATGCCCCGCAACATTCCCGAAATGGTCTGGCCTGAGCTGCCCAATCGCAACGTGATCCGTTCGTCCAGGTAGGCGAGCCGCTCTTCGTACTGCTCGATATACCGGGGGGCATCGACTTCAGCGAGCCGGTCGTAGCGACGCTCGAGGCGGCCGAGGAGGCCGGCGAGCAGTTCGATGCGGTCCATACGGCGCCCGGTTTCCAGCAGCAACGATGTTGTCTTGTGCGAAATGTCCGGGGAAAAATGCGCCTGATTGACGTTGAGGCCGACGCCGAGCACGACGAAGGGGGGGCGGGCTGACTGATCGGGGGGGTATGCGGTTTCCAGCAGCATACCGCAGCACTTTTTTTCTTCGATCAGGATGTCGTTAGGCCATTTGATTTTCGTCTTCAGGGGCGCTATAGCCCGATCGATCGTCTCAGCCAGCGCGAGGCTGGTCGCAACCGTAACGAGGCCCAGAGCGCCATGAGGCAGTTGGGGGCGCACGATGAGGGAAAAGAGGATGTTCTTCGATGCCGTCGATTCCCAGGCTCGGCCCTGCCGGCCTCGGCCGTGCGTCTGGTATTCGGATAGGACAAGCGCTCCGTCCGGGGCTCCTTCCTGAGCCCACGCGAGGGCGTCTTCGTTGGTCGATCCGATATTGTCGTGCCACCTGATCGTTCGGCCGAGCCAATGCGTCTGAAGGGTATTCGTAAGGTCCGTCGTGAGTTGCTGGACGAACGATTCCGTTATCATGAAAATCTATGCAAATGAGGTGTCGTAGAGCTCGAACGTTTGCTTTATACAGCGTGGAACGATTATTGATCTCTGTGTTAAATAAACAGGCTTAAGGACCTAAAGAGTGTATACCACAACTGTATGAAGCGAAGGGTACTACCTATTGTTTGTGTGGCCGTCGTTCTGGGGTTGTACCCGGCGCGGGTTGTGTACAGCCAGGCGTCCTCTACCGATCAGATCCAGCAGCATTATCATCGGGCAGAAACGGCCTGGAAGAACCGGACCAGTTTACTCGAGGCTAAGGTTCGAGTGGATCGGGTCCTGGAGGAAGCCCCCAATCATGCCGATGCCCTGAAGCTGCGTGCGGAGGTGCTGATCGCCATGCGCCGATATCGCGAAGCTATCGGAGACGCGCAACGGGCCACGGAGTTGAATAAAGAGGACGGATCTGCGTATTTGATCCTCGCTGAGGCGGCCCGTTTGCATGGAGACAAAATGCTGGCACGGCGCGCCCTGGATACTGCGGCTATGCTCAGTATGGAGGAAGGCGCGGATTTCCATCTCAAGTTGTCGCGCAGCGCGATGTTGCTCGGAGAGCCGGAGTGGACCAAAGCAGAGTCGTATGCACGCGTCGCTCGCGCCAAAGACCCCCAAAACCCCGAAGTATATTACCAGCTCGCCCGTGTGTTTATGGTAAGGGGGCGAGCGGATGACGCAGCAACGATCCTCGAGCAAGGGTTTCAGGCGTCTTTGCTCGACCCGGTCTACATCCGGAACGATTCCACGCTGAGCGACCTGAACGATCACGTACAACTCGTTCCGTATCTCGAACCCTGAACCGGTCAGGCAGAGACTGGCACCAGATCCGAATACGTCGACACGGTTCTGAATCGCTGCGCCGGTTTAAATGGCATGATGATGCGTGTCTCGAAGCGCGTGTTGTACGGCACATAGACCCCGTCTCGGGTCTCTTGTAGATGCACAAAAAACGTGCTTTCCTCTCTGAAAAAAAGCGCCAGGTCGATGCGTTTCAGCCGGAAGGCGATCAGTTGGCGCGTTGACGGGTCGACGTAATAACGCGCTTCGCGGATATTTCTCCCATCGCCCTTTTCCGGGAGAGCACGTATCACGATGACCCTGGCCGCGACGGCGCCCATGAGTGAATCCGGGGCGAACCGGTAGGAGTAGGCCTCATAGTTTCTCTCTGACAGGTAGGACGGGTCTTCCGGAAAGAGGAACGGGGTCAGGTCCTGCGGATCTTGGTCCTCTACGTTGCTCGATACGAATCCCCGAAAATACCCGAAATCGTACGTACCGGAGGAATCCATCGAAAGCTCCGTGAACGTCCTGTTACCCGTTGGCCCCGCATGGCGGACCGTGCGTTCGTCGAAGGCGACCAGGAAGTTGTCGTCGTCGAACTGTTCCGTACGCAGATACCGCGTGAATTCGAAGTGCTGCAACGCGTCGTACGCCTCCAAAAACGCCTCCGTGTGCATCTCTTCGATATACGTGAGCACGGAATCTCTCAGGGCCTCCTGTTCATCGAGCGAAGCCGCTACCGACTGCATCGGCAGTTGGCTGTTGCCCGATCCGGCGTCTGAAGTACATCCGTTCAAGGTACACATCATTGCCAGGAGCAGATAAGCGACGTCTTGTAGGTATAACGCTTTCGAACTCATGAGTCATTCGTACTTGGTCGTGTCTCGTCCTGCATCATTAACAGATGTTACGCGCCGGATGCGCATACGTCCTGCCAGAGCGACTTTGCACGGTTGCAAAGCCGCGTAAACCAGCCTGCTGTGCACAGTTCGCGTAACATCATTCATTAACACCGAAGGTTTAACGATGTTTTCATCGATTAGCCGTTTCCCTTCGCGTACCGAACGAATCCCTGAACGTTTCTGCGCATATGATGGCTACTGGCTACCAGGGGCCGAACCCTGCACTCCGAACTCGACAACCGACCCATGAACGATCACCAACACGCAGAAGCGCGAGATAAGGCAGTCGACGCCGCCCTGGCGGCGGGGCAATTAGTCAGAAAATGGGCGGGGAAGCTGCAAAAGGGCTCCGTACGTGAAAAGAGGGTGCACGATCTGGTCACCGAGATCGATCTGGAGTCGCAGGCGTTGATCGTGGAGATGCTCGGGACGTGGGACGCGGATGCCTCATTCCTGGCTGAGGAGGGGGACCTGAGTCGTGTGGATGACGGAGCCGCGACCGAATACCGCTGGATCATCGACCCGATCGATGGCACGACGAATTTCACGCACGGGTTGCCGCCGTATTCCGTGAGCATCGGGTTGGAGCAGGCCGGCGAGCTGGTGGTGGGTGTCGTGCTCGAAGTGTCTCGGTGGGAGTTGTTCACGGCCGTAAAGGGGCAGGGGATGACCGTTAATGGCGTCAGGCGGCGCGTGAGTACGAGCCAGTCGCTCAACGAAAGTGTGCTGGTGACCGGGTTTCCCTATAAGGAGTTCAAATATATCGACGAATATCTCGAGATGTTGAGCGGCATCATGAGGGAGTCTCGGGGGGTTCGCCGGACGGGCTCCGCGGCGGCCGATCTGGCCTATGTGGCTTCGGGACGGGTAGACGGATTTTTCGAGGCAGGCCTCAGTGCGTGGGATCTGGCTGCCGGCACGTTGCTCATCAACGAAGCCGGCGGCAAGATGACCAACTATGCCGGCGAGGAAAATAGGATCTACGACGGCCAGGTCGTCGCGACGAACGGGCTGATTCACGACGAACTGCTCGACCATGTGGCCATTATGAGGAGCGTCCGTGTATGAAGTTGCCCATCCAGGGCATTGATCAAAAATTTGCGCGTTCAAAAGCCAGAATTGCGTATCATAGCGCATCGAATATACGCAATCAACGGATAGACCGGATATGGAACGGACTGGATACGGCCTGCTAAAGGGCAAAAAAGGGATCATTTTCGGAGCGCTCGAAGAACGGAGCATCGCATGGGCCATTGCTGAAAAAGTGCACGAGGAAGGGGGATCGTTCGTCCTTTCGAATGCGCCCGTTGCGAAGCGCCTCGGTACCCTCGACGTGCTTGCCGAAAGGACGGGCAGCGAGATCGTCTGGGCCGATGCCACGAGCGACGACGATATCCAGGCTCTCTTCGAGGAGGTGAAGGAGAAACTCGGGCCCGTCGACTTCATCGTGCACGCCATCGGCATGGGCCTCAACGTCCGAAAAAACAAGCCGTACGATACACTCAACTACAACTGGTACGCAAAAACGCTCGACATTTCTGCGATCAGCCTCCATCGCATCGTCAATCACGGACTCCAGGCGGGCGCGATTGCGGATCACGGCTCTATCGTTACGCTCAGTTATATCGGCGCCCAGCGTATTTTCTCTGCGTATTCGGAGATGGGCGACGCTAAAGCGCTCCTCGAGAGCATCGTGCGGTCGTTCGGCTATCGGCTGGGTAGAAAGAAGATTCGCATCAATGCCATCTCGCAGGGACCGACGCGCACCGTGGCCGGCTCCGGCATCAGCGGGTTCGAGGCGATGTACCAGTTCGCGGACCGCATCTCGCCGCTCGGCAACCCCGATGCCGAAAGCTGCGCCGATTATACGGTTACTCTGCTCAGCGACCTTGCGCGCATGGTAACGATGCAAACGCTGTATCACGACGGCGGATTCAGCGGCATGGGCATTTCCGACGAACTCATCGAAGCCTTCTCTGAGCTGTTGGGTGAGTAGGGTTCATTTCTGTATAAGCGACATGATACAACTCTTCGTTTCGGACATCGACGGATGTCTTTCCGAGCCGTATCGGAGTATGGACCTCGAGCGTCTCGCCAGGCTGTCCGAATGGGTACGCCTCGGGGGCGGGCTGAGCAGTCATCCCTACGTGCCGGCGTTCAGCCTGTGCTCCGGCCGGCCTCTGCCTTACGTAGAATGCATCACCCAGCTATTGGGGATCCAGGCGCCTGTGCTTTTCGAAAGCGGCGGCGGCATGTTCAATCCGGTAACCGCCGAGGTGCGCTGGAATCCGAAAATAACGGCTGACGTCCGGGCCCAGCTCGACGAGGTGAGCGCCTGGATGATCGCAGACTGCCTGGACGGGACGTCCATGGTGTTCGATTATGCGAAACGAACCCAGGCCGGGCTGATCGGCCCCCTTCACGCTGAGATTGCCCGGACTATCCCACGCGTGGAGGCCTTCGTGGCCCAACAGGCTTTTTCGCTGAAAGTGCAGCCGACGCACCTGTCCATAGACGTCATACCCGTAGGAATGACCAAAGAATTCGGCATGCAATGGCTGGCCGAAGAACTTGGCATTAATGTTGACGCTATTGCGTATATTGGAGACTCCATCAGCGACATCGCTGCCCTGGAGATCGTCCGCGCCTCCTTCGCACCCTCCAATGCCGCAGATCCGGTAAAATCCACCGTGCACACCGTGACGTCGGCCCACGTACAAGGGGTGTTGGATGCCCTGGAAGCCTGTATATCGTTCAATCAGGCTGAACTGGACCCGGCTTCCTAGCGTAGGACCTGTACAGCTCGTTCATTTGGTATTGTCTATTTGGTGTTCTCTATGCAGAAAGATGGATTATCCCGCCCCTACGTTTTCACGGCTATGCGAAAATTGGCTATGCGAATATCGGTTATGCGAATATCGGCTATGCGAATATCGGCTATGCGTCCTGGCGAAGCCCTGCTGAAGCGTTCGGGTCGGCTTCTGGGCGTCGCGGTACTCCTGTTCGTACATCAAGCGGGTTTTGCACAGGGGATCGAGGGCGAGAATTTGTTTTATAGCGTCGAACGAGGGGCGCAGGTCTACGAAGAACCCGGCGGGGAGCCTACATTCAAGCTGGAGCTGCAGGAACCTATCCATGTCATTGAGAACGACGGGTTCTGGCACAAAATCCGGACGGAAAATGGGGGTGAAGGGTACGTGGAGCGACGGTCTGTGTCTAACATCTGGATTCGCGTCTCTAAGCGCAATAAAAGTGTGTACGTATACGAGGGCGTGAAGCTGCTCAAGAAAATCCCGGCCGACTTCGGCAACAACGTCGTTTCTGACAAAATTAAACGAGGAGGCCAGGAGTCTCCCGACGACTGGCGAACTCCCGAGGGGTCTTTCTTCGTCGTCGCCAAAAATCCGAACAGTAAATATTACAAAGCCCTGGTACTCAATTACCCGAACGCAGAGGATGCGCGGAGGGGATACAGGCAGGGGCTCATCTCTAAGTCCGAATATCAGGCCATCGTGCGGGCTGAAGCCGCTCAGTCCATGCCCCCGATGAATACGATGCTCGGCGGCTGGATTGAAATCCACGGCAACGGTACAGGCGGAGGAACGAACTGGACGCAGGGATGCATCGCGATCGAAAACGATCGTATGGACGAGCTCTGGGCCCTCGTCGAGGTTGGCACCCCGGTCCTGACGGAATACTAGCCACTTTTCTCGAGCGTAGCCGAGGCCTCTGAGTTCGTTTACCCATCACTATATGATTGACCGCACTTAGACTTTTACGACCAGCAACCTCCACCGGGTACTACGTACTATGTACTTCGTACGTGGTACTTCGTACATTTACCGGGGATTGAAACATCTGAGCCCTGTTTCGTAAACCCCCCTATACACTACCAAGACTCGGTATCCTGAACGATTGGAACTACTGACTCCTATACTCATCCTTCTCCTGGGGCTCGGGCTCATCCTCATCGAGGTCTACTTCATGCCGGGCTTTAACGTGGTGGGCATTGTCGGTTTCCTCATACTGCTCTTCGGAGTCGGTTATGCCTACAACGACATGGGGACGCTCGGCGGCTCCTTGTTTGCTGCGGGGACCCTGGCCGTCACAGGCTCTATGTTTCTGTTCCTCTGGCGCTCGGGGGCGTGGGATCGTTTTATTCTGGCCACGAATCTCCGAAAGGACGAGACCCTGATCGCGCGGGAAAGTGCCGATCGGGCGCGGTATCTCGGTGAGCTCGGGACGGCCGTCACGCCGTTGCGCCCGACCGGCATCGTCGAGATCGACGGGGCGCGTATCGAAGTCATGACCGAAGGCGAGTTCATCGCTGCCGGCAGTGTGGTGTCCGTCGTCGCCATGGATCGGAGGCGATACTTCGTACGCCTCGCCACTCCGGATGAGCAACTCTCCATTTCTAACTCTTCCGATTCCTGATTTTCCGCCCCAGATCTGGCAACAATATTCGATGTATGGGGTCCATTATGCAGCCCAATGCATGATTCGGCGTCTCGTCGCACCGTGATTTTGCGCCGAGGTATCGTGGATGAGGGCTCATGTATATGCTACGCTCTCGGATTTTGTCCTATGCTTCAACGAGTACGTCAACTCATACCTGTATTGCTCCTTTTGTTATCGGCGTGTGCTACCGAATCCATCCCTGAGGGGCCTCCGCCCGGCTGGGAAGGCGACGCCACACGCTGGTGGATTCAAGGGCAGGATACGACCGGCTATTTCAGAGATCTGGAAACGCTCGAATCCATGGGCGCTAAAGACAGCGACGTCGTATATGTGTCTGAAGTGTTTGGCGGGGATGACGAGGTCGTCCGCCAGCAGTTCAAGAAAGCCGTCAAGCGCAGTCTGATACGGATGTACCGAAACGAGCCCGAGATCGTGGACTCGTTGTTCGAAGAACTCCAGGCGCCCAAGATCGACGACGTCGTCTTCACGTCAGACCCTGCCGGGGATGTAGACAAGTTCAAAAAGAAGTCGTACAAGGCGCTGAGCCGGCACTTCAGGGAGCCCCGGACGCGTCTTCAGCTCGGCACGGACGTGCCCGTCGTCTACCCTGACAGCATCCGCAACAAAGAGATCAGCGGCAGCGTGAAGTTGCAGGTCTACCTCAATGCCGAAGGGGAGCCCCAGAGTGTAGAGTTGCTCGAAGGAATTTATCCCGTCCTGGACCTCAGCGCCATGGATGCAACGACACGGATGCGCTGGTTGCCGGCCTATATCCTGAAAGGCAAAAACTGGCAGGCTATTCCTGCCTGGGCCCGGTTTCGCATCACGTTCTCGACCAAACAAGCCGGCGCCGGCGGGTAATGCCGGGGTCTAACCGAGCAACATCCCGGCTATGGTGGCGGTCATCCAGGACGCCAGCGCTCCGCCAATGACGGATTGCACGCCGAGTTGCGCGACTTCGCCCCGCCGCTCCGGTGCGATCCCCCCGATGCCGCCTATTTGAATGGCGATCGATGCGAAGTTGGCGAAGCCGCACAGGGCGTAGGTCGCGATGATCGTCGACCGTTGACTCATAGGGTTCTCGAGGGTGCCGAGCGAGTAGTAGGCGATGAACTCATTGATAGCCACCTTCTCGGCGAGCAACCGCCCGAAGGTCAGGATGTCCCCAGACTCGACCCCCATCGCCCAGGCCAGGGGGGCGAATAAAAAGCCGAAGATCGCCTCGAGCGAAAAGCGCTGAAAGACGCCATCGCTCAGGGAAGAGACGGCCTCGTTCAGGTCGAACGGCTGCCACCCGAAGAGATTCGGGGCCCCGACCACGCCGAGGAGGTAGTTGATCAGCGCGATCAGGGCGACGAAAGCCAGCAGCATCGCACCCACGTTGAGCGCGAGCTTCAACCCGTCGGCGGCGCCGGATGCCGCCGCTTCGATGACGTTCGCATCCCTGGCCCCCGTATCGAAGGTCACATCTTCATTCAATACAGGCTGGTTGACTTCCGGGACCAGAATTTTGGCCATCACGATGGCGGCGGGGGCGCTCATGATGGAGGCAGAAAGTAGATGGGAGGCAAACATCGCTTTCTGGGCATCACTGTCGCCCCCCAGGAAGGCGATGTACGAGGCGAGCACGCCTCCTGCAATTGTCGCCATCCCTCCGGTCATCAGCGTCATGAGTTCACTGCGTGTCATGGTGTGGATGTACGGCTTTACGACGAGCGGCGCCTCCGTCTGCCCGATGAACACGTTGGCTGCCGTAGCCAGCGATTCAGGGCCCGAGATGCGCATCGTCTTTTCCATCCCGTAGCTCATCGCGCGCACCACAGGCTGAATGAGCCCCAGGTGGTACAGGATACCCATCAGAGATCCGAAAAAGATGATGGTCGGCAGCACTTGAAAAGCGAAGATGAAGCCCAGTTCGTTATCCTGTGCGGGGATCCCCAGCGGGCCGAAGATGAACTGGGACCCCTCGTACGTGAAGTTTAAGAGGGTCGCGAACGCCTGGCCGATGTACTGAAAAAGGGCAAAGCCCGGAGACGTCTTGAGAATCAGGAGCCCGAATATGAGCTGCAGGCCGATGCCCACCAGCACGAGACGCCAGTTCACCTGTTTGCGATTGCTCGAAAAGAGATAGGCTACTCCAATGAGCACCAACAGCCCGAACAAGCCCCTCAGAAAAGTAATAACCACATCCATAGTGAGCCCTTATTCAATCGGTACCATAGTCCATCCTTGATATCGTCCGGTCCAGAGTATAAGACTATTTGGGGCCTTTGTCTATGACAAACCCCGGGATTTTGGGGGAGGGAGTCACGGCTGTAGACTGTGCTGTTCCGGCGGCCCGGAGCGAAGGCATTCCGGTCGAGCCGAATCCACAGCCGGCCCATTGAAACTGGACTGTTATTTGTGCAGGTGATGTCGGCGACTCCAGTAAGGCGATACGACGACGAATCGAGCGACGCATATAACGAAGCAGCTCCAATACGACGTGTGAAAGGGATGGGGCGATCTTAAGCGAAACGTGTCAATACCGATACTACGGGATGTGGGTTCAAAGAGCCGTCAGGTATTCTCAACGGGCAATCAGGAATGAAGAAAGAAGTTCGGTATCTGTATACGCACGTAATTTTGGCTCTGGCTTTCACAGGAAGTGGATGTATAGTCGATCAACCTCTTCATCAAGAAAATCCGCCCGAGCTGGTCCGGCAGGGGCATCGAGGCGAGGTCGTCGTTGTAGAACAAATAGGGGTGCGTTCTCGAGAAGAAATCGCCAGCCGCCTCGCCGAAGAACAAGTTCCCGGAGTGCCGCTTTATGGCGTCAGCCTGTACCGGATTACCTATCGCACGGTGGATCACGCCGGCGTGGAAACCATAGCCTCCGGGGCCGTGGCGTTTCCTGAGGATATGCACGAGCCGGCGCCATTATTGAGTTTTCAACATGGCACCGTAGTGGCTCGCCATCGTGTTCCGTCTATGCAGGGATTTGATCTCGTGAATATGGGACTGGGATCGAGCGGCTATGTCACCGTCATGCCCGACTACCTCGGCCTGGGTATTTCGGAGGGGCTGCATCCCTACGTTCACGCGAAAAGCCTGGCGATCAACGTGGTCGATATGATCCGCGCCGCTCAGAGCCTGAGCGAGCAGGAGGGCGTAGCGCTGAACGACCAACTCTTTCTGATGGGATACTCCGAAGGGGGATATGCCACGATGGCGGCACACCGGGAGATCGAACAGCTCCATCCCGACGAATTTACGGTCACGGCCTCCGCGCCGATGGCGGGTCCCTACAACCTGTCGGTCGTTATGGTCGAACAGATCCTGGAAGAAAAGCCCTATCCATCGCCCGGCTATCTACCCTTGACCCTGTTGGCCTACGACATGATATACGACGTGTACGACGATCTCGGCGACGTTGTACAGTCGGAATACGTCCCGGTCATCGACAGTTTGTTTGACGGCACGAACTCACTGCGCCATATCAACACGCAATTGCCGAATACGCCCGTGGACATGCTGACGCCTGATTTTGTAGACGCCTTCCGCAATGACGCGACGCATCCGTTCCGGCAGGCGCTTGCCGAGAACGACGTCCACGACTGGAGACCGGAGGCGCCGATGCGTATGTACCATTGCATCGACGACGACCAGGTGTCCTTCCGCAATGCCGAGATGGCCCTGCGGTCTTTTCAAGATCAGGGCGCCGACCACGTCGAACTGGCCAAGCTGACCTTCGGCGACCACAACGACTGCGCGCCGCCGGCGCTTTTCCTGGGCAAGCTCTGGTTCGATGGCTTCGTGCAGAATACGCCGGAAAAAGTCTTCCAGGCCAACGCACAGATCCTCCGCGCCGGCGCCTTCGATTGATCGGCGCCGGAACGTCTCCCCACCCCGCACTCTCAGTGCTAGTTTTTGTCCGGTCCGTCATGGGTCTCACAGGCTACGTTTTACACGTCTCGCCGGAGGCATCGCCACGCATTCCACCTTAGACCTGGTGTTACGCATCTGTGTGCCACCGTTCAGCCGCAACGGCTTTGAAATGGCTGAAACTGAAGCAAACCGACTGCAATGCAGGATTTCAAAGCCGGCACAACGAGCTGCTGTACACAACCAGCGTAACACGACTTAGACGTGTAAACAGCCATGATACGATCTCTTCTGAACTTCAACGCAAAACGCGAGCAGGACCGGCCCACGGCGTCGCACAACAGCACCCCGCTAAACACAACCGCCGACAAATCGGTAGCGCCCGAATTCGAGAAGGTTCGCACACGGATCCTGCACAACTACCGGCGGCTCACACGATTCACGGCCCGCAGTACCCGTGATTCACTGGCCGCATTGATCGGCGTGACCGGGCGCCTGGCCGATCGGGATGGAGCGGTAGAGCTTCGCCAAATACAGGATGAAATCGACCTCCTTATGCGATCGGCGCTCGACATCGAACATGAGCTTGATTTTTTGCAACAGTTCCTCGGCATCGAGAAACTCCTGGAAAGCGAGGAGCGGGAATCGTTCGATGTGCTTGAGGTCGTCCGAACGCAGTCGGCCGTGCTGAGTTCGACGGCCAAACAGCGGCATGTATTTCTGGACGTGTGGCCGGCCGAGGGATCTCTGATGATGAACGGGGACCGCAGGAAAATAGAGATGTTGATCCGTTCGGTCGTAGATCTGGCAATCAGCCGGTCAGCAGAGCGCAGCCGGGTGCGGGTAGCGGTCGAGCCGTTGGATGAGGAGGATCGATACGACGTCGAGATCCGGGTGGCCGACGACAGCGGTCAGGGGTTCGACTGGATGACAGGTGACGGCGCGAGGGGCGCCGGCGGACTCTCCCGTGAAGTATCGGCGCTGGGTTTCGAGCTCGAAGTCCTGACGACACTGGCCCATGCAGTGGGAGGGGAGTTGAGTGTATTTGTAGAACCAGAGGTTAGCACCACGTATGTCGTCCAGTTGAAAGACGACCCTGAAGAATATCTCCCCTTCGTATCCAGGCAGGATGCGGCCCCGGTATGTCGAACCTTCGAGGAAGAGAGCAAGCCACACCCGAAGACCGGGATGAATCCCGCCATTCCGGCCATGGCTGCCCGCCCGGTCCGGGAAGAGGAGCGAGAGATCATTTTGATCATCGAGGACAGCTCGGATTTCAGGTACTACCTGCGCTCCTGTCTCGAAGGAACGTACCAGGTGCTCGAAGCCGTTCATGGGAAAGAAGGCCTGGCGATGGCCCGAGAGCACGTGCCGGACCTCATCATTTCCGATGTCATGATGCCGTACATGGACGGGCACACGTTATGTCGAGAGGTCAAGCGGGACGAAGCGCTGAATCACATCCCGATAATCCTCTCGACCGCCCTGGCAGCGTCTGAGTACAGGCTGCAGGGGCTGCGGGCCGGCGCCGACACCTACCTCGTAAAACCCTTCGATTGCAAGATATTGCAGGCGCAGGTAAAAAACTTGCTGGAGAACCGTCGCCGGTTGCGAAGTCATTACAGCCAGCGGATCCTGGTGGAGCCGACGCAGATTTCGGTGCCTGCGGTCGACGAGGTGTTCCTCCAGCGAGTGAAGTCTATCGTGGAGGAGGAGATGGGTTCGTTCGTATTCAACCTGAGTGTATTCGCTCATAAGATGCACGTGTGTGAACGGCAGTTGCAGCGGAAATTCAAAACCGTCCTGGGAATGTCGCCCATGGAATACGTGCGGATCATGAAATTGAAACGAGCCGCCCAGTTGCTCGAACAGCGAGCGGGCAATGTGTCGGAGGTGGCCTTCCAGGTAGGATATCGAAATCCACGTACCTTCACGGCGATGTTCAGCAAACATTTCGGGATGAGTCCGACCGAATACATGGAAGCGACCGGTACGTCCTGACGGGCGACATGCCGCAAATGATGAGGTAAGCGTCGTACAGGGAAGTGCCGCTCACATTTGACTGCGTCGAATACGACGAAGCCGCCATCCTGTATGCCCAGACGTTGTGTTACGAACACGTGAACGAAATATCGTTTACAAAAGCGAACGCTATTCGTTATACTACAGAGAAGCGGTACCCACGGGTCTGGTCGGCCGGCCTGTTCGACTACCTGGACGACCGCCGCTTCACGTTTTTGCTGCAACGCCTGTACGATGTTCTGGAGGAGGGCGGTGAACTCGTCATCGGCAACTTTTCGGAAGAAAACCCGAGCCGATCCTACATGGAAATCATGATGGACTGGAAGCTGTACTACCGCGATGAGGACGAGCTCATCCGCCTTGGCGTAGCGTGCGGCATCCCGCGCAATAAGATTCACGTAGGGCAGGAGCCTGAAGGGATTAACCTGTTTCTCCACCTGAAACGATAACCATGCCCACCGCGCCCGGCGGACGCCGCTATCGATGCTTCGACGTGACCTCGAAACCGTTCGGGGATCTATACCGGAGGGTGCACGCCCATCGTTCGGGAACGAAGTCCCTGTTGCCGGCAGCCCTTGCCGATAGGCTGCTCGGGTGCACGGCTTTCGAGACCCTCGACGAACTGCACGCGCGTTTCTCGGACGGCGGACGGGAGGCCAGATCATTCGTGCAGGACCTGGTGGAGCTGGGTTTCCTGACGTCCGAAGAGGAGTTGGTGCAGCAGGTCGCAGCCCTGGCCGAAGAGGGACAGGACGATCGTTCGGCCACAATCACGTCGGTCGGCATCCCCACGCGGGACCGGCCGGCGCTGTTGCAGCGGTGCCTGGCGAGTTTCCTCGAGAATACGCGCCAGCACGGAAGGGATCCGCGCTTCGTCGTCGTCGACGATTCCCGGGGCGCTGACATGCAGGCGCACAACCGGGCAGTCCTTCGAACCCTCGAGCGCCGGTACGGCGCAGCGATCCAGTACGTCGACCGGGCACAACGGCGGCCTATAGCCGGCGAGCTGGCGCGTTGCACCGGTATGCCCGCTGAGACGGCCCGCTTCGCCCTACTGGGTGAGGAGGAGTCCGGCGAGACGTTCGGCGCCGCCCGCAATACGATCCTGGCCTTAACGAAGGGCGAGTGCCTCGTCATGGTCGACGACGACACAGTGTGCCGATTAGCCCCTGCGCCGGACTTTCGGGAAGGCCTCGCGTTGTCGTCCAACGACTACGTGAACGAGTACTGGTATTTCGACAGCCAGGAGGCTGCGCTGGACAGCCTCGCGTACGAGCCGCTGGACTTCCTGGCCTTGCACGAGCAGGTGCTGGGCCAACCGGCGCGGGCGTGCCTGAGCGAGGCCATCGAACAGGAGGGGCCTTTGCAGATCGACGAGATGAGCCCGCAGCTGCTCGACACCCTGTCGATGCCGGGCGCCCGGGTCGTGATGAGCAGCGTGGGAGCCGCCGGCGACTCCGGGATGTCCAACGAAACGTGGCGCCTCTTCCTGACGGGCGACTCGCTGGAGCGCCTCCTGCAGGCCGGCGCGGACCTCCGGCTGACGCGCCGGCTCGTACGGGCGTCGCGGCAGACAACGCTGACCGACAGCCCGTTTTGCATGGGGATGAACCTCGGGCTGGACAACCGCGGGGGGCTGCCGCCCTTTGTGCCGATGTACCGGTCCGAAGAGAACGTATTCAGCCACGTCGTGCGGCAGACGATTCCCGGCGCGCTGCGCGTCCACCTGCCGTACGTCTTCCAGCACGTACCTGCGCAGGTGCGGCCCTCGGCCGGGTCGATCGAAGGCATGGCGTGCCCGCCGTCGCCGAACACCGTCTTGATCCAGCTCATCCGGTCGATGGCCCCGCCGGTGAGCGAGGACCGGCAGGGCGCCATGCGGCAGATCGGCAACCGGTTGCGGCTGTTGAGCGACGTGTCCGAGGGAGAATTCCTCGCCTTCATCCGAGGGGTGTGGGCGGACGTCTGCGCCGGCTACCTTGCCGCCCTGGAGCGGCGCCGGGAGGGGGTGCAAGGGGCTGATGCGTCGTGGTTGGGTTATCTGGATGGGCAGATCGCCTCCACGCGGGCCTTGTGTGACGGGGCCGATGGGAAGCCGTCTGCCGCTACGATGAACAGGGTGATCGGGGAAGAATTGGGGGCTGAGGTGCAGAATTCTTTGGAGTTATATGCAAGTATTTCAGGGCTAATGGGATAGCCTGAATACCGAAGAACGATGGTACTCCGTTTCTATCGGGTACACAATTCCATACACTCGTGAAATAGATAGGGTATTTAAGGAGGAAGTATTTTGTCTCGTATGGCCTGTGCGGTAAATCGGCCGGGATCGTTTTCGTCGTTGATAATGGGTTCTAGAAAACCGAGTACTGTGTTGTCGTTAGCCATGCCCGGAGAAACAGTATGAAAGAGGCCACTGAGCGCTGAGAGCCGAATA
>CAZGHT010000039.1:42581-47463 GCA_964525535.1 uncultured Rhodothermaceae bacterium | reverse complement strand
CGTAAGTGATGTTACGCGAACTGTGCACAGCAGGCTGCTTTACGCGGCTTTGCACGTGTGTAAAGCCGCTCTGGCAGGACCTATACGCATCCGACGCGTAACATCTATTCGTAGAATACTCCGATTCCCCCAATACCAGGGCCGGGCACTTTTTAGAGCTCGAAAAGTCTGAGATAAGAAACTGTACAACGACGACCTGCCCGGCTACAAATCTGCCCATGCCTCATCCTCTTCCGGATTATCCCAATAGTCGGCCAGGGCCGATGCACTGACCAGGGCAAGTGAAATATCACCGGCCATTAGCCGAAGCCTGCCGTCTTCTTCCACAACGGCGCGAACGGTTATCAGCATAGCAATACCTCAGGGGGTTGACATCTAACATACTGCAGATCGGACTATATGTTTAAATCGGCGCGTTCTAACTCCCGATAACTGCCCCGCTTATCGGAACCGTCGCTGAGTTTCTGAGGGCGCCTGGCTACTCACCCCCGCACTGAACTTCGGTGTGAATAAGAACGTACATTACCTTTCAAATCTCGAATCCCATTCGATGAATCCGATCCGATAAGCAACTGGTACTGTCCCATGATGCGCGTACGCTGCAACGGCCCCGAGAACCACATCAACGAGGTGTTCATCGATGACATTCTCAAACCGAAGGCGGTCTATCGCAGCGGTTCTTCCACGCCTCCCGAAAGAACCGTTCTGAATTGCACCCGTTGCGACAGCCAGGTCATTATCAGCCGTGAGATGATCGAACAATACCAGGAATACCTCAAAAACCGCTCTTGAGCTGCTCATGCCTGGCACCGAACCGCCCGTATTCGACAGCGCCCCGGAACGGCACGACGATCGATTCTGGATCGAGCAGGGTAGAACACTGATCACCGAATCGTTTCCGTCTGTCCGCGATGCCTCCACAGGATTGCTGACCGCTCTCACGGTCGTGCAGGGAATCTATCTGGGTATCCTGGGCTTCTCGGAGTACTTGCCCGAAGACGAATCACTCCGTATCGTGAAGGCCCTGCTGTACCTGCTTCCCTTCGGTCTCTGGCTGGGGTCGTCCTATTTCTGCCTTAGCGTCTTGATGACAAAACGATGGGACGTCTTCGCGAACGATCCAGACGACGTACGGGGATTGATCGAAACCATCCTGAAAAGAAAACAGCAGAGGCTTCAGGCGGCTTTCTGGTTGTTCACAGCCGGCCTCATATGCGCAGTGCTCGTACTGATCGTACAAAGTGTATCGATCGGTTCATAGCGCGCCCCCACCGTCTAGGCCAATCCACCCTGGGTGTACAGATGGCGCATCAACTTCCTTTTGGCAATGGGGAGTACGGTCTGCTCAAAGGGGAACGTCAACTCGATGTCGCACACATACGTCGCCGGGTTAGGGAGATCTCGATGCTCTTCCATAAGCTCCAGTTTGATGCTGTGCGGAGATCGCTGTATCGTCGACATCCGGAGCGTCTTGACGTGGGTGGTCCTGAGGCTTCGATACCGCTCGTTGACGTCTGAGAAGAGCGACAGGTCGTACTTCAAGATGTAGAGGCTATTCTCTTCCTGATTAGGGAGAATCAGATACCCTTCCTCCACATAGGAAGGCACTATACCTACTTCACCAATGTGCAGGTTATCCTCCACGAATTCGAAGATGGTTGTACCCTCCTCGATCGCTTCCCGGATATGAGGCAGGGCCCAGCTCACGAGTTCTTTCACCTGGTCAATTTCAGATTCCTCCAGGGATGCATATTCGTAGAGCAGGGCTTTTCTCTTCAGGTCGATATCCATCACCCGACGCGGGAGTCCCTTCTCGACACCGTCCATCCCCTTCAAGATCTGCTGCAAAGCCTCGTGCAAACGCACGAGTGAGCTGAGATGGGGATAAACGATGTTTTGCGAAAAGGCTTGCCTGACCTCTTTGAGGCCATCCAATACGCGGTATTGCGCGCTCTCGAGATCGTGTACTGCTGCCAAAAAATGGTCAATTCCTAGCTGTGCCATGGCTTTCCTCGATGGTGAGACGGATGAGAGAAACCTCCGCAGAGGGCTTCTCCGGGTAAAGCGTTCGAGGTTCCTGAACCCTCCTTTGCCAGGGAGCCAGTCCAATGGCATGAATGACTCCCGAAAGAAAGGCATTACCTACTGAACACTAATCGCCAAAACGGACAAGATCAAGTCACATTGGCGCATTCATCAAAAAAAACTTCAACCAAATCCAGATAGGTATTATTTATTTAGGCCTTGATTACATGGAGCCGATATTACATAGAGATACTGGATCCAGGATACGGACGGCACCCCCCAATCTCTTGGAGAAAAGCCTCCTTCGTATCGCAGCATCCAGTATCCCTGAAACGGCCCCGTCTACATTACCGGTACGCCGTCGCCGCCTGTAGCAAAAGGCGACGACTCCGAAGCCCCTTTCATATATTCCTCCAGGGTGAAGGAATCCACCTGTATGGCCTCATTCCGGGCCGCTTCAGCGTCACGAAGGACCCGGGCTTCTTCGCCGCTGATGACGCCGGCCTCGAGCGCCTGATCCACGAGTGCTTCGGGCCGTCCTTTCGGGAGCGATCCGGCTCGCACTGCCCGGGTAATCTTCTTGGCGACGAGATCTCCGTGGTAAGCCATCCGGAACGCTCGTTCCAACCGGCCAAAGGCTTCATCCGGAGATTCCGGTGCATAAATGCCATCCGACAGGCGCCGGCGCTGCTCGCCGGGGGTCTGCATGAGCCGGGCCACCTCATGACCGACCTTATCCGCGGGGCCATTCGAGAACGTATTCAGGCGCGACCAGAAGGCAACCGGACCTTTGAATATCCAGCCAATCAATGGTACGTCGAAGTTTTTATAAAGCCCATCGAACGCAGTTTGAATTTGACCGAAACCGAATTGCATCGACCAATCCAGATACGGCCGATCCTCTTTCGGACGTCCTTCCGCTTCGTAACGGCGTAAGGTGGCCGCAATGAGATAAAGCCAGGAAAAGATATCCGCAAACCGGCCTGTAATCTTCTCCTTGCGCTTGAGCGTACCGCCGAGGCCGATCAACGCTACGTCCGCCATGAATGCGAACGAAGCCGAGGCCCAGGCCAGCCTGCGCCAGTACCTGGCGGCGTGCCCGCCCACAGGAGAGGAAGCGATGCGCCCACGAGTCAGAGAAAGCATGAAGGCGCGTATCTTATTGCGCACCGTATGGCCGATGTGGTTCGTGAACGCTACGTCGAACGTTTTCGCATCGCGCTGCATGAGTCCTTGAATCTCGTCGTAGATGAACGGATGAGAGCGGATGGCGCCCTGTCCGAATATCATCAACGAACGCGTCAGAATGTTGGCCCCCTCTACCGTAATACCGATCGGGGTATTAATGTAGACGGTGGCCAGCAAGTTGCGCGGTCCCCAGGAGATCGCATTTCCACCCAGAATATCCATACCGTCGTTGATGGCCTTCCGCTGCAACTCGGTGAAGTTGTACTTCGCGATAGCAGAAACGACGGCGGGGGCCTTACCCTGAGCGATCGCACCGGCTGTATATCTGCGAGCGGCCTCCATGATGTAGCTGGATCCACCGATACGGGCGAGCGGTTCCTCGATGCCTTCGAAGAGCCCGATGGGCAGGCCGAACTGCTTCCGCACTTTGGCGTGAGCGGAAGCCACCCGGTAGATCAGCTTGATCCCTCCTGAAGCTGAGGCCGGCAACGAGATGCCGCGACCGGCAGCCAGGGATTCCATCAACATACGCCACCCCTGGCCGGCTCCGTCTGCGCCCCCGATGATGGCATCGATCGGGACGACCACATCATGCCCGTCCGTAGGGCAGTTGTAGAACGGCACGCCCAGGGGATCGTGCCGGCGCCCGAGCACCACACCTTCTGTACGTGTTGGAATGAGCGCACAGGTGATGCCGAGGTTCGTCCCCTTTCCGAGCAGGTTCTCGGGGTCCCGCAGTTTAAACGCCAGCCCGAGCACCGTCGATATCGCCGCCAGGGTAATGTATCGCTTCGTCCAGTTCAGGCGCACGTACAGGGCGCCGTCTTCTCCCTTGAACACGACGCCTTCAGAACGGATGGCGCCGGCATCGGAGCCGGCATTCGGCTCGGTGAGCGCAAAGGCCGGAATCTCTTCTCCCGTAGCCAGCCTCGGCAGATAATAGTCGCGCTGCTGCTGAGTCCCATAGTGGATCAATAATTCAGCCGGCCCCAGCGAGTTCGGCACCATTACCGTCGTAGCGAGAGGGCTGCACCGGGAAGACAATTTCTGCACGACCGCGCTGTTCGCCATCGGAGAAAACTCCAGGCCTCCATACTGCTTCGGAATGATCATCCCAAAAAAGCGGTCGCGCTTGATGATCTCCCAGGCTTCATCGGGCAACTTCCGGGTTTGAAACACGTCCCAGTCTCTTGTTACCGCGCAGAGTTCTTCGACGGGGCCGTCCAGAAATGCCCGTTCTTCCGGGGTGAGATCCGGATAGGGCTCTCGGAGGATTCGTTTAAAGTCGGGTTTTCCAGAAAACAATTCGCCTTCTACCCATACGTTACCGGCTTCGATGGCCGTCTGCTCGGTCTCCGAAATCGTGGGCAGAAAATGGAGTGCGTTGAGCAGGCGCATGACCGGCCCGGTGAAGACGAGTCGCCTGAGCACAGGTATATTCATCAGCAGAGCGAGCCCCGCAAAAACGATCCAGAGCCAGACCGGAGCCGCGAAACCGTACAGGGCTGCGCCTCCAGCCAGCGCCCACACCCAGAGCGGGACACCGAAGTACCCCAATCCCAAAGCTACGACGAACACGCCGACGACCGTAACCCAGACGGGCACATCGGCAAAAAAGTGATAGAGTGGTAGGTCCATGATATCTCTCCGTAATTATGCAATTCGTAAT
>CAZGHT010000039.1:22020-42481 GCA_964525535.1 uncultured Rhodothermaceae bacterium | reverse complement strand
ATGCAATTCGTAATTATGCACATGGCGCAGTCCAGGCAAGGAACGTGGTACGGGTGAAGCCTCTTGCCTGCCGCAACGATTTATAACATCATGTTCTCAAAAACAGCCGCCGCTCCCATTCCTCCTCCAATGCACATCGTACAGATGCCGTAGCGCACTTCCCGCCTTTTCATCTCGTGCAGCAGGGTAGCGGTCAGCTTTGCGCCGGTACACCCCAGCGGATGCCCGAGGGCGATCGCACCGCCGTTGACATTGACACGGTCTTCGTCCAGCCCTGATTCGCGAATGACCGCCAGGGCTTGTGAGGCGAAGGCCTCGTTCAATTCGACGAGCCCGATATCATCTACGGTGAGACCGGTCTGCTTGAGCACCTTTTCGATCGCATAGATGGGTCCGACACCCATCACGTCCGGAGCAACGCCGGCTACAGCGTATCCAACGATGCGAGCGATGGGGTCTACGCCCAGCTCGGCCATGGCCGAATGGCTCATGACAACGGATGCAGCAGCTCCATCAGACATCTGAGATGCATTTCCAGCGGTCACCGTGCCGCCCGCCCGAAACACCGGCTTCAACCGGGCCAGCGCATCGGCGTCGGTGTCGTATCGGGGCCCTTCATCCGTCTTGAACGTTACCGATCGCTCTTCGGTCGTTCCATCCCGGTATACCGTATTCTCGACCCGAACCGGCACGACCTCTTCTTCGAATCGGCCGTTTTCGATGGCATCGATGGCCCGCCGGTGGGAGCGGAGCGCAAAGGTATCCTGATCCTCGCGGGTAACGCCGTACCGCTCCGCGACGTTTTCTGCTGTATTTCCCATCGAGATATAGACGTCGGGGTCTTCTCGCACGAGCCCGGGCTCCGGCTGAAAATGAAAGCCGCTCATGGGCACCTGACTCATCGACTCGGCTCCCCCCGCCACGACGATCGACGCATGGCCGACCGCAATCGCCTGCGAGGCCATCACGATCGTTTGTAACCCCGACGAGCAAAATCGGTTGATGGTGGCTCCCGGCACGTGATCCGGCAAGCCGGCTTTCTGGGCGATGATGCGCCCCATATTCAACCCCTGTGACCCTTCAGGCATGGCGCACCCGATGAGAACGTCGTCGATCTGATCCTTTTCCAAACCGGGTGTACGCTGGATCGCTTCTTCGACGACCACAGCGCCCAGCTTTTCCGGGCGCACGTGGGTAAGGGTACCTCGGTGGGCTTTCCCAACCGCCGTACGAACCGTGCTTACGATGTATGCTCCATTCTTGGCTTCCATATCCTTATGCTCCAATATCTATTCTTAGTCCACGATAAAACGTCCTGTACCGCCCTCCTCGATTCGTCAATTTCTCAGTGGTTTGTTCGTGGTCAGTATATGTTTGATGCGTTCCTGCGTTTTCTTTTCGCCGCAGAGTCGCAGAAAGACTTCCCTTTCCAGATCGATCAGGTACGATTCGTGGACTTCTTGAGCTCCGCTGAGCGCACCCCCCGTGAGTACATGGGCGAGCTGAACGGCCAGGTACCGATCGTATTCGCTGATGAAGCGTCCCTCCTCGTATTGCCTCGCTGCTATTTCCAGGGCGGCGCGCCCCTGCTCCCCGAGCACCATGATGTGACTGTTCTCGGGGGGCGGCAGATATCCTGCATCGGACAGATGGACGACCGCCTGCTTCGCTACGTGGAACCGACGTGCATCGTTGGCGACGATCGTAGCACCCGGTGAGAGATAACCCATCTCCTGCGCCATGGGGGCGCTGGTGGCTACTCTGGCCATGGCGACGTTCTGGAAGTAATACTGGAGGTGGGACAGAATCTGGCTGGGGAATCGATCCGTCGTGCGGTCCGCCGCGAGCGCCGCCAGGTACGTGGTCCCCGTGCCGGCTGGAATCAATCCTACGCCGAGCTCGACCAGTCCTATATACGATTCGGCAGCGGCCACCTGGGTGGCGCCGGCCATCGTCACCTCGCACCCACCGCCGAGCACCCGCTGGTGGGGTGCAACCACGACCGGCTTCCTCGCATACCGGATTCGCTGTACGGCAGACTGGAAACCGGAAATAGCTCGATCGATCGCTCCGAAGTCCTTTTCTGCCGCTGCATGGGCCATTTCCCCCAGGTTCGCCCCTACGGAAAAGTTTTTCCCTTCGTTGGCGATGACGAGCCCTCTGATATTCGGGTCGTTCTCGATGCGATCGATCACTTCGACCAGGCCGCTCATGACCTGTGCCCCCAGTGAATTGGCCTTGGAGCGGAATTCGTACAGCGCAACGCCGTCCCCCAGATCGATCAGGCCGGCTGCTTCGTTATGCCAGAGCTCGGTGGACGCGTCTTTCTTTATGGCAGCCAGGCTGTATTCGTCCTCAGGCTGTTCTTCCTGGACGTATTGCCCTTCGCCGGGGCTGTAGACGGCCGTCAGGTCGTGTTCACCCCGGTAGAACGCTGTGACCCCCTTCGCTTCCATGAGCGCAACCCAGCCGGGAAGCGGAATGTCCTCGTTACGCAGGTTTTCGAGGACGCGGTTGAACCCCAGAATATCCCACATGGCGAAGGGGCCGAGTTCCCACCCGAATCCCCACTGGAGGGCTCGATCGATGTCAGCCGGGTTGTCCGCTATTTCGGGGATCCGGCGCGCACTATACCCGATCAGGGCGTGGGTGGTCTGCCGAAAAAAAGCGCCGGCCCGGCCTTCGTCATGGTAGAGGGCCTTGAGCCGCTCCGGTAAGGCGCCGGCTTTTTTGATGCGGTCCAGGTCTCCGAGCGCGAGCGGGCGAGCCGGCTCGTAAGCGCCGGTTTCCGGGTTGATCGATTTGATCTCTTTCCCTTCCTTCTTGTAGAACCCCGCCCTCGTCTTGGCTCCAAGCGCCCCCTGCTCGATGAGCCGGCTCAACAGGTCCGGCACGGCAAACGTGTCGCGGCTCTCGTCGTCCGGAATCATCTCGTACAGATTGCTGGCGACGTGACGCATCACATCGAGCCCGACTACGTCCGCAGTGCGGAACGTGGCCGACTTAGGCCGGCCCGTCAAGGGGCCGGTCAGGGCATCGATTTCTTCGATCGAATAGTCGCCCCCGGTAAAATGCCGGATGGCATCCATCATGGCGTATACGCCGATCCGGTTGCCGATGAAGTTAGGGGTATCTTTAGCAACCACGACCCCCTTCCCGAGATGTATCCTCCCAAAATGAGCCACGCGCTGCAGTATATCGGCGTCCGTGTGAGGCGTCGGAATGAGCTCGAGCAGCTTCAAATACCGGGGTGGGTTGAAAAAGTGCGTCCCCAGGAAGCGACGCCGGAAGGCATCCGAACGTCCCTCGGCGATTTCGTGAATCGGCAGTCCACTCGTATTCGTCGATATGACGGCGCCCTCGGGGGCGACGGCCTCGACGCGTTCCATGACCGAGCGCTTGATGTCCAGCCGCTCGACGACCGCTTCGACGATCCATTCCGCCTCCCGGAGCCACTCGAAGTGCTCGGCGAAGTTACCCAGCCTGACGCGTTGCGCGACGCTTTCCGTGAAGAAGGGGGCCGGGTTGAGTTTCTTCGCTTTCTTGAATGCTCCCTCGACGATGGCATTGGGCGGTCCGTCGTCAGGTGCGATGTCCAACAGCATTACGCGCAGGCCGACATTGGCAAAGTGAGCGGCTATTTGTGCGCCCATCGTCCCCGCACCGAGTACAGCTACCGTCTGAAACGGCTTGTGCACGTGCGGGTCGGTCCAGTTGATCTTTCCAGGTTCTCGTAATTTCGCTTCCATATCTATCGTTTATTCCTTGTCCTTGCTAAGTGGTGTTACGCGACCTGTGCACAGCAGGCGGGTTTACGCGGCTTCGTCTACGTGCAAAGCCGCCCTGGCAGGACCTATGCGCATCCGGCGCGTACCCTCTGCTGCTAAAATGCGCATTCGGGCTAGGGCGTGTGGACATTCATCTGCATCCGCTCTTTTTCGCCGATGTTGTGCATCTCTGCGGACTGACCGGCCCCCAGTCTTTCAGCCTCTTCATACATGGATTGAATGTGCTCGCTGAATCGCTCTTGAATCTTCCGGCGTTTGACCTTCAGTGTAGGGGTTAACATGCCGTTATCGATCGAAAGGTGGTCGAGCAACAAATCGAAGTGTTTGATTGTGCTCCAGTGATCCATCCCCTCGTTGGCGAGTTCGACCAGCTCTTGATAACGCTTGAGGATCTTGGGATGCTGCACCAGCCGCTCGATGGGTATGTCTCGGCCGAGGCCTTGAGAATCCGCGAAGATCCGCAGCTTGTCCTGGTCCACGAACAACAGGGCTGCGCAAAACTTATAACCGGAGCCGACAACCACGGCTTGTTCTACCAGAGGGTGGCTCGTCAGTTTGTTTTCGAGGGGCTGCGGCATGACGTATTTCCCGGTCGAGAGCTTGAAGAGATCTTTTTTGCGATCGGTGATTCGGATATGCCCCTCTTCCGTGATCTGGCCAATGTCGCCGGTGTGAAACCATCCGTCCTCTGTGAGCACATCCCGTGTTTTTTCCGGGTTCCGGAAATAGCCTCTCATGACATGCGGCCCGCGCGTGAGAATTTCGCCGTCCTCCGCGATCCGTACTTCGACGCCGGGCAGGGGGGTGCCCACGGTACCCGCACGGTTGTCGTCGGGCCGGTTGAACGATATGACCGGGCTGGTCTCGGTCAACCCATACCCTTGCAATATTTTGATTCCCGCAGCGGCGAATACGTTGGTGATTTTAGGGCTCACAGCAGCTCCACCGGCGATGATGTATTTGACACGCCCACCCAGGGCGGCTCTCCACTTGTTGAACATCACCGCATCGGCCAGGGAGAGCTTGATCCGCTGAGCTGCGGATACGTCCTTGCCTATTTCGTAGGCGTCCGCCAGATCCAGCGACCAGTTCGCCAGCTTTCTCTTGAGGCCATCCGTCTGCGAGACGCGTTCCAGCACATTGCCATAGACTTTTTCGAGAACCCGGGGCACCGTAGCAAACACGGTGGGGCGTACCTCTTTCAGGTCTTCGGCGAGGCGGTCCGGGGTGGTGAAGTAGGTGGTTAACCCGTATGCAAACGTAGCATAACACATGGTACGCGCAAAAATATGCGACATCGGCAGGAACGAGATGACAACCTCTCCGTCAGGGCCTTTACGCGTATCCCCCAGCTCCGTAAATGCAGTCAATGCATTGGAGGAGAGATTCTCGTGGGTCAGCATGACCCCTTTCGGTTCGCCGGTGGTTCCGCTGGTATATACGATGGTCGCCAGATCGCCAGGCGAAATCCGTGTCCTCAATGCACGTATCCTTTCGGGACGTTCTTTCTGCGCCGCCTCCCCCCACGAACAGAGCTTGTCGACGGACAGCCATCGCACTCCCTGAGGGAGAGGCGTCATCGTTTCTCCCTTCTCCGGGTTGGCAACGATGACCGTTTCGATATCGGGAGCCTGCGCCAGGAGGCTCCCGACGTCACGCAGTCGAGCCAGGTTGCTCACAAAAAGCGCACGGGCTCCTGAGTGCCGGAGTATGAACTCGTTTGCACCTGGAGATTGCTTCAGATAGATCGGAACGTCGATCAATCCGGCCAACAAGCTCCCAAAATCGGCCAACCCAAAATCCGCGTCGCTGTCCATGTACAGCGCCACTCGGTCGCCTTGATCGAGCCCGAGTTCCAGTAACCCGAGCGCCAGATGCTCCACCCGTTCTACAAAGCCCTCCAGCGACAGCGTCTTCCATCCGTCTCCATCCCGGCTGTTGAACATGTTCGGATGCGTGAACGCCTGTGCCGTATCGTACAGGATATCGACCAGAGTGTGCCCCAGAATCGGCTCGTTTCTGCGTGATGTGTTGCCTTTTTTCCGCAGCACCGATGCTTCTTTCTTCCGGGCAGGCAGGATGGCCATGTCATTTGCTGAATGTTGTTCCATAATCTTCTCTACTATTAGTGGTCGATCATTGAGTGAACGTGCAGCACGACCTGATTCCGATCAGGCGCCTATACTGAAAGCGCTTCCGATGTGTTATGCTTAACTCCTGAGAGGAGGATTGGTTGTGTGGCCGTTAAATAGCCTGCGTTACGCTGCTGTACGCCTCCGTACGCGCTACGCTTCGAACGATTTGATCCAGCACGTTATCGATAAACTGCTGCCGGTCGATGCGATAATCGAGACGCCGCGCAAGCAGAATCGAAACGACCCCATGGAGTGAAGCCCATACAACGTTGGTTGCCGCATACGTGTCTTGAGGCTCGATCTTCCTTTCCACGACGCCTTGATCCAGCGTTCGTTTGAACAATTCCAGATTTCGGCGTGCCTGTCGATAACTCGAAACGGGAAACCGGTTCTCGAAGTCGGGATGAATCAAGAACATGATCTCGTAGTATTCCGAGTATTGCAACCCGAATGACACGTACCCGGCACATAAGGCGCGCAGCCTCATGAAAACATCGTCGGGGTGCATTTCGGCGATCCGGCTCTGTTGTTCGAGCAACAAACACATCCCCTCGTCGATCAAGGCATGGCACAGGGCATCCTTACTCTCAAAGTGCAAGTAAATGCTGGTGGCACTGTAGTTTATTTCGCGGGCTATTTTCCGCATGGATAAATTGCCATACCCATCTTTTATCAATAGCTTCCGAGTCGTATCCAGTATCAATCGCTTCAGATTAGATCCGGATTTCTTTTCCATGCTATTTCCGTATGATTAACACTGTTAAGTAACAAAAAAACCTACAGTGTTACAAGCGCTTTGCATTTCTTTGACGATGCAGGATCTATCGAACCGGACACAAAGAACAGGCCGTATTTCAGATCGCAGACAAAAAAGCCAGAGAACATGCTGTATACACGCGCTCTGGCTCAATATCTAGCCGGTAAGAGTTCGACTTCAGTTCGCCTCAGTTACGCCCTCGTGTACGCGCATCGCGCCTGAGGTGTAGCCTGTATGAGACACCCCGCTCATCGCCTGCGGAGGGTTACGTTGCCCACTCCGGCGCGCATGAACAGGTCAGGCCCTCCGCCATTAACCTCCCCTTCGAAAGACTTCTTCATGAACTTACCTTCGATTTTCAGCGGGAAATCACAGGAGGCGGACCCCATCGCGGCAACGGCATCCACATAGACCCCGATGCCGTCCCCCAGGTACACCGTTACGTTCCCGGCGCCGGATTCCAGCTTGGAATGGTTGTCGGGCTGTCTGAAAATCTGCGCCGAAATGTTGCCGGCGCCCGTCCGAGCGCGGACGAATCCGTACACATCCTCCAGGTCTATATTACCCGCGCCTGTATTTACCTCCACACTTTCCGTGACCCCTTCCATGGTTATGTTGCCGGCGCCGGACGTAATATCGACCGAACCGTCCATTTCACCGATCCTGATATTGCCCGCGCCCGTTTTACCGGTCACTTCCCCTTCCAGATCCTCGATGACGATATTGCCTGCTCCCGTGACAAAGTCGATGTTGTATCTTTCGGGCACCGTGATTCGCATCGTAATTCTGAATTTGTTACGGCCGCCCCGATTCCATCGATCGTTGCGACGCCCCTCATCTCGGAATCGCGATTCTATCGTTACGTCGTCCCGATCTTTTTCGAACGAATAGCTATGCATCCGATCGAGAATCTCCCGGGCTTCTTGTTCGCTATCGACACGCACAATTCGGATCATTTCGATGTCTACGCTATTTCTCCGTCCCACCTCGATCTCAATGTTGCCCAGGTCGAGTTCGAGATACAGAGTACCGCCCGCTCGTACTTCGAAGGACTCTGTGACGATATCTTCGACATCGTGCGATCGCAGCAATGGCTCTCTGGCGCCAATGCCATCGACGGCCGTATTCGCGAAAGCCATCCCAGCGCTAGACTGGGTGGGGGGGGCTAACGCCGAAGAGAGGGGTACAGGCACCATCAGCATCGCGGCGACCATACACAGGCGCAGGGGTAAAGCGGTAGCGGGAAACAACATCATCGGCTTTTTCCAGTTTTGGTCTTCGTCTGTGATGTTACGCAGGTTGTGCATAGTTCGCGTAACCTCACCTTTATAATAAGGCATTACGGAAACTTAATAACGGAGTTTCGGAGAAGAGCGCCAAAAACACCGCCCGGGCCCTTCCGCATGGACCTTAACCGCGTTTTCTCTATATTACATCATGGAATTACATCATGGATGTTACGCGCCGGATGCGCTCAGGTGCTGCCGTAACGGTTCAGCCCCACTTATCCTGAACCTTGCGTCCTGCATCCTCATGTACATACACCTTGCTTCAACGTATTCAGCCTGGCATGCAACACCCCTACACGCTCTCATTTTCAATTTTCTCTATCCTGGTTCTTCTATCCGCAACCGCGTTTATCGCGTTGCGGCAGGAATTGCCTGTGAAGGAGGAAGCCGATGCCGTCGCAACGATGCGCCAGGCAGCCCTCGCCTTCGTAGAGACCGTGCCATCGGCTCAATCGACCGGCTTCCAATTTCCCCTCGATGCCGATGAACGGACGCGCTGGAATTTCGTCCCGCTGAAGGGGCAACGCCAGGGGTTGGCCCTGGAAGACATGTCGGTTCTCCAGAAAGAGGCGCTGCACGAGCTGCTGCGCAGTGCACTCAGCACGAAGGGGTATTTGAAGGCGACGTACATTCAACAGCTCGAACGCATCTTGAGCGAGATCGAAAATAATCCGGACTACCGTAATCCGTCCCATTATTACCTGACCGTGTTCGGCACTCCGACGGCCGAGGGAGCCTGGGGCTGGAGGTTCGAAGGGCATCACCTGTCGCTGAATTTCGCTATCGTTGGAGACGAACTGGCCGTAACCCCCTCGTTCCTGGGCAGCAACCCGGCCGTCGTGAGAGAGGGTCCTTATGCGGGCCTCGAGGTGTTGCACGAGGAAATCCACCTCGCACGCCAATTGATGGCATCGTTATCCGAGGCGCAGAAGGCCAGCGCCATCATCTCCGACCAAGCGCCGCGCGACATAATCACAGGCAATCAGCGTGAAGTCATGCTCGATGAATTCGAGGGGCTTCCCTACGCCGAGATGACCGCTGACCAGCAGGATATGCTGGTGTTGTTGATCACGGCGTATACGTCCAACCTGTCTCCGGACGTCGCCAAAAAACAGTTCGATCGGATTACCGGAGCCGGCCTGGCATCGCTTCATTTTGCGTGGGCCGGAAGCTTAACCCCCGGGGAAGGGCATTACTACCGAATCCACGGCCCGGCAACACTCATCGAATACGACAATACACAGAACGACGCGAACCACGTTCACACGGTCTGGCGGGACTTCGAGAATGATTTCGGGCGCGACCTTCTGCGGCACCATTACGAAGACAGCGGCGCCGGCCACGACCACTGACCGGCCGGGTAGTTAAATTTACCCATGTTGTGTGTTATTCAATGTCTATAACACGCACCCCCATGTCATTCCGACCTTGCGCAGGAATCTGTTCGTTAAAGTCTCATGGCTTCGAGCGCTTCTTCGATTCTACTCAGCTTGTTGACGAGCCCTACCATTTCATCCCGTTTGATGCCTAAGGCTTCAATGCTCGGGTGCGCCTCGAGGGCGTCCAGTTCGCCTGGCTCGGGAGGGGTATCGAGATACCCGGCGAGGACGCGGGAGAGCAGCGTAACTCGGACCGCGATTTTGTCCTCGGGAGCCATCTCAGGCATGGTATAATACACGATGGCGTGTTTTACCGTTCTGGGGAGCCTCCACTGCTCTGCGACGATGCCGCCGACCCAGTTGTGAAACTCCTCGACGAGAGCCATACCGCCCCCGCGAGAAAGATCCAGCCGCAGTTCTTCTTTCAGCTCGGTGAGCGCCTGTAATATGACCGCTTTCCCCACGCTGTGCAGCATACCGCACAGATACAGCGTCTCGGAGGCGTACTGGATCGCTCTCCCTATTTCCGTGGCCAGTGCACCTGCCGTCAGCGATTCTCGCCAGATCGAAGCCATCTCCGACTCGTATCCCCTGGCAGAGAACATTTTTCCCTGCATGGTAATCGACAGGGCAATTTTACCGAGCGTGCGTGCCCCGATCCGCGCTATTGCCTCACGCAGGGTCGATATCTCCCGCGACCCCCCATAGATGGGAGAATTGCTGACCCGCAACACGTACCCCGCCAGGGCCTGGTCCTTGTGAATCAGGCGCGCCAGGGTGTTGGCATCCACTTGCGGCTGATTAATCAATTCGATAACCTTTACTACGACGTCGGGCAAAACGGGAATCTTGAGCTTTTCTTCCTTGATATAAGCCTTGAGGGCAAACCTGAACGGTAAATGATTGGGATCCGCTGTGCCTTGAGGATGGGTGCTTATTCGAACCGACATGCTTTCAGTATTTGTTGGACCGACCACGTACGCAAAACGCAATGACCAGACCCAATTGCGCGAAACGCAATGACCAGACATAATTGCGCAAAACAACGGCATCGTCACACGATACGTCGGTACAAAGACCAGACCGATTCATACTAAACTTCCGTTCTCCCTTTATACTGATCGAGAAACTGATTACATTCCGTATCCGAAAGCGTTTTTCCGCGAGAGCCTACCCCACGCGGTTCTTCCCACACAGACGTTCTCTCGTTAACCCACTAACCACCAACTCAACGGTACTTTAGTATGAGACTACTGCCTTTTTTTCTGCTGACGATTTTTCTCGGCGTTATCTTATCGGTACACCTCGCCATGAACGGCCAGGTCGGCAACATCATGAAAAACCCGCCCGTAGCCAATGCGCTGTTCTGGGTCATCGGCGCCGTCACGGCGATACTGATCGGCCTCACGGGATGGCACCCGGGCGCACTGGCCCCGCTAAAAGATGTGCCTAAGATATTGCTGATTGCTGGAGCGATGGGGGCAGCACTGGTATTTGCCATAGCCTGGATCCTCCAACCGGGCCGGCTCGATGCGGGCTCTTTCTTCGTTACCTTGCTGGCCGGTCAGGTCATTACCGGCCTCGTTATATCCCATTTCGGATGGCTGGGCCAACCGGTCGACCCCATCACCCTGATCCGCATCCTGGGCGTCGTGCTCATGATCGGCGGAGCAGCTATAGTCACGTTCATGAAATAACCCCTCTTCAACGTAACCAACCCTCTCTTCACGTTCCTATGGAAAAAGTACACATCGGTACTACCGATCTCGAGGTGAGCACCCTCTGTATGGGCACCGACCTGATCGGCAGCAAGATAGATCAACAAGCGTCCTTTGCGTTGTTCGATTGCTTCTACGAACACGGCGGTACGTTCATCGATACAGCGAACTTCTATGCCAGCTGGTATCCCGGCTGTGAGGGCGGAGAAAGCGAAACGACCATCGGCGAATGGATGAAAGCCCGGGGCAACCGCAATCATATCCAGATCTCTTCCAAGCTGGCCTTCGACTACCCCGGCAGTGACGGAGGCCTGAGCGCCGACGAGATCGAGCGAGAATGCGAAAAGAGCCTCAAACGCCTTCAGACCGACCACATCGACCTCTATTATGCCCACCGAGACGACTTCGATACCCCGCTCGAGGAAACGATGGAGGCTTTTCACCGTTTGATTAAAGCCGGCAAGGTGCGCGCGATCGGAGCCAGCAACCTGTGGGTCTGGCGCATCGCAGAAGCCAATGCCGTCAGCGCTCACAACGGCTGGGCGCCTTATTCCGCGGTCGAGCAGCGCTACACCTACTTCCGCCCTCGCCACGGTGCAGATTTCGGACCCCAGATCTGCATCAACGACGACATGAAGCGCTACGCGGACCACCACAAGATGACCCTCATCGGGTATTCGATCCTGCTTCAAGGCGCGTATACGAGGGATGACAAACCGATTCCCGCTCAATTTGCCGGGCCTGAAGCGGATGAGCGCCTCGACGCGCTGAACACCGTAGCCCAGGATGTTGGCGCTACCCTCAATCAGGTCATCATCGCCTGGATGCGCCAGAGTTCGCCTTTTGTACTGCCCATTATAGCAGGCAGCAAGACCGACCAGCTTACAGAAAACATCGGCGGCCTAGACATCACCCTCTCGGATGACCAGATGAACCACCTGAATACGGCCGGCAACCCCGACGTAAAAAAAGCCTGGTTGCGTTAATCCCTTACCTACAACGGAGATTCACATGAATACGATAGATTATTGGCCCCTTCTCGGTGTGGCCCTGTTTGCGCTGATACTACCCCCCCCACAGGCATCGGCGCAACCGACTGAGATCATCTTCAAACCCGTCAAAATTGACGGCCCCGTACACGACCCTACCCAGAATAGCTACTGGTACGGTCCTTTCTCCGAAACGGCATCCGTCCTCGACGTCGACCGCGACGGCGACTACGACATCGCCGCCGGAAATAACTGGTACGAAGCCCCTCTCTGGATCAAACACGCCGACTATCGGTCCGGAGCCGATCGGAACGGACCGGAGACGGAAAGCAACAGCGAATTCGCACTCGACGTGAACGGCGATGGCTGGGACGACGTCGTAAGCTCCGGCTGGATGTTCATGAAAGGCGCCTACTGGTACGAAAACCCGGGGAACGAACTCGAAGAAGGCCGGCAGTGGAAATCCTACAAAATCCATCAGGCGTTCAACATGGAAGGGGTTATCCACGGCGACATCGATGGAGACGGGGACGAGGATATCCTCGTTAACCACTGGCGGCTCTTCGATGGACAGGGCATGACGTGGCTCGAGCACATCGACGAGGCCCCCTGGTTCGTCGAACACATCGTAGGCACCGAGGGTGATACCCACGGCAATGGCCTCGGCGACGTCAACATGGACGGGCGCGTCGACATCATCACCGGACAGGGATGGTACGAACAACCCGAAAAGGCTACAGATAAACCGTGGACCTTTCACGCCGACTGGCACTTCGAGTCTGCCCTCGGCGAAAAAGCCACCGCTACGGCCCATCCCAACCTCGTGTACGACGTCAACGAAGATGGCCTCAACGATGTCATCATCGGATCCGCACACGCCTACGGCCTGGCCTGGTACGAACAGAAACAAGACGAGGACGGGAATCGATCCTTCGAGCAGCACTGGATCGAAACCCAGTACAGCGTATTCCATACCCTCGCGCTCGGCGACCTCAACGGCGACGGCAAGGACGACCTCATCGCCGGCAAACGCCTGTTCGCTCATTACGGCGGCGACGTCGGCGTGGGCGACCCGTCCTTCGTCTTCTGGTACGACATCAAAGGCGGCGAATTCGAGCGCCACATCCTCCACTACAACCACGCGCCGTATTACCCGGACGAAGGCGGCCTCAACCCGCCCCCGAATAACGTGGTCGGCGTCGGCATGAAGATCAACGTGAAAGACATGGACGAAGACGGCCGGCTCGACGTCGTCCTCGCCGGCAAAACCGGGCTGTACGTATTCTATAACATGGGGTCGCCCCCGACGCCCAAGTATTCGGTCGCTCTCGCGCCCTACTACACGTATCCCAGCTGGCGCGAATGGCCTCAGTATATGGAACTCTTCAACGGCAAAGACTTCACCGGCTGGAAGGTCCCTGAGGGCGACAACGGCCACTGGAAGGTCGTCGACTACATGATCGATTACGATGCGCTCTCTGAAGCCGACGAGAAACACCTGTGGACCGAAGATTCCTTCGAAGACTTCGACCTCCACGTCGAATGGCGCTTCAAAGAGGCGTCCGGCATGCACGACATGCCGTTCATCCTACCGGATGGCACCTACAAAAAAGACGAGAACGGCGAAGTCATCACAACGCCGACGCCGAATTCAGACTCCGGTATCCTGCTTCGGGGATCGATGAATCAGGTCAATCTCTGGAACTGGAACGTCGGCTCGGGTGAACTGTGGTCGGTACGCACCGACGAAGACATGCCGGCAGACCTGCGCGCTGCCGCCGTCCCCAAAAAACGCATGGACAACCCCATCGGCGAATGGAATGCCATGGACATCCGCGTCCTCGGCGACGAGGTCTCCGTCATGCTGAACGGCGAATGGGTGATCGAAAACGCGCGTATCCCGGGCCTGCCCGAGAGCGGCCCGATCGGGCTCCAGCATCACGGCGGCTGGGACGACGAAAACGACCGGTACGTCCCCACCTCCAGCAACATACAGTTTCGAAATCTCTGGATACGTCCCCACGATGGACCGATAGCCATCGAGGACCCCGCCAAAGATCCTACGGGCTGGGTGACCCTCTTTAACGGAGAGGACCTCACCGGCTGGCTGACCGGTCCCAACAATCACTTCGTCGTCGAAAACGGCGAATTGACGGTCAAGCGCGAAGATCCGGACGGCCAGGAACACAACCTGGATTACCTCTGGACGGAGAATGCCTATGGCGACTTCATCCTCGAGCTGGAATTCAAGGTCATAGAAGGAACGAACAGCGGCGTCTTTTTCCGTACTTCAGACATCATGGACCCGGTATGGACCGGCCTGGAGGTTCAGGTGGCCAGTTCCCACGGTCAACGAGGGCTCTCTAAAACCTCAACGGCCGGCGCCGTTTACGACCTCAAAGAACCCAACCAGAACGCCATCAACCCACCCGGCGAATGGAATACCTACCGCCTCAAGTGCGAAGGCAGCCGCATCCAGGTATGGCTCAACGACGAACACGTCGTCGATATGGATATTGCCAGGTGGACCGAGGCGCACATGAACCCGGACGGTACACCCAACAAATTCCCGACCCCCGGCGCCGCCTTCGCTCGCGAAGGCCACATCGGCCTTCAAGATCACGGCAAACCGGTGTGGTATCGAAACATTCGGATCAAACCGCTGGACGGAGACAACCTGTCCAGCAACTGACTTCGTACCTGGCCCGAAGTACCAGGTCCTGAGCCAGGCGCCTGGGATCTGGTACTCAAGGCCGGGGACCTCGACGTCCCTTGAACGGGACGGATCCGGGTCGGCGTTCTATCAGGCCCTGGCCCGTTGCTGCTTACACGCGTCAAGGATCTTTCTCGTCCCGGAGGCTCCCACACGGGAGACTCCGAGGGCGCGAAAGGCCAGCACATCGTCCAGCGTCCGCACCCCGCCGGAGGCTTTGATTTGTACGTCTGCAGGGGCATGGCGCCGCATCAACTTCACGTCGTCGAGCGTGGCTCCGCCGGCGGCAAAACCCGTGGATGTTTTGATCCAGTCGACACCAAGCTCACCGCATATCTGGCACAACCGGATCTTCTGCTCTTCATTGAGCAATGCATTTTCGAAGATCACTTTGAGCTTTGCGCCCTCCTCATGGACCACCTGCACAACGGCGGCGATATCTTCCTGCACCTCCGCCCACTGCTCGCTTACGACGCGGCTGACGTTTACAACCATGTCGAGCTCTCGGGCGCCGTCTTTAAGCGCCTGCATGGACTCGGCCACCTTGACTACCGTAGACTGGCCGCCGTGCGGAAAAGAGATCGTCGTGCACGCCAGCACGGGTGTGCCGGCCAGCATAGGCGCGCATTCCTTCACGAAGTAAGGGGGAATACAAACAGTGGCCACTCCATATTCGACGGCCAGCTCGACGCCCTCCTTCAACTCCCCCACGCTCGCATCTGGCTTGAGCACGGCATGATCGATCATCCTGGCAATGTCTTGATACGTGTATTCCATGGTCTTCCTGGTTACCGGTTTCGAGAGCCTAACCGCGCTGGTCAACAGGGCCTCCCTGTGTCAGATCCCGCACACAGGGTAAGATAACAATTTCGCACCAGCCGGATGGCAGAGATTCAATTCTCGACGTGAAGATTGTATATTGGCGTCTCTTGTCACAAAGGTAGTCTCACGTATTCGTATTCCAGCACCAGTTATGAGCTCAGACACCCCCTACACACCTCCCAACGAAATGCCGTCGGTCCCTTATCATCGCGTTCTGGAAGGGCAGAAAGCCCTCGTTACAGGCGCCAGCAAAGGACTGGGGGCGGCAATCGCCATCGGTTTTGCCCATGCCGGGGCCGACGTCGTCGTCAACTACTACTCCGACCAGGCGGGGGCGGAAGCCGTCGCTGAGGAAATCGAGCGTCTGGGTCAAAAAGCGGTGCTCGTCCGGGCCGACGTAGCCAAAGAACAGGACGTGCTCGACATGTATGACGCCCTCTTCGACGCCCTTGGCCGTATCGATATCCTGGTCCCTAATTCGGGGCTCCAGCTCAATGCACCTGTTGACGAAATGACGCTCGATCAATGGCAGCGGGTGATCGATGTGAACCTCACCGGCCAGTTCTTGTGTGCCCGGGAAGCCATCAAGGCCTTCAAGCGGCAGGGCATCGACCGGTCCATCTCACACTCGGCCGGCAAGATCATTCACATGAGTTCGGTGCACGACATTATCCCGTGGGAAAGGCACGTCAACTATGCCGCCTCAAAGGGAGGGGTCATCCTGCTCATGAAAAGCATCGCTATGGAAGTCGCTCACCTGCGCATCCGGGTTAATGCGGTATCGCCCGGCGCGATTCGCACGCCGATGAATGTCGAAAAGCTGACGTCCCCCGAGCTGTACGAAGACCAGCTGCTTCGCCTCATCCCCTACAAACGCATCGGCGAGCCGGATGACGTCGCCCAGGCGACCGTCTGGCTGGCCTCCGACGCATCGGATTACGTCAACGGCACGACCATATACGTCGACGGCGGAATGACGCTGTACCCTGGATTCATCGGGGGGGGTTGAGAGTCCGGCGTTCGACACTCAAATGCTGTACGATGAGAAGCCTCCGTCGATGGGGATCACCGTTCCGGTGACGAATTGGGAGGCGTCCGACAGCAGGTAAACCACCGTTCCGACGAGTTCTTCGGGGTCGCCGTAGCGGCCCATCGGTGTGTGGGCGAGCACCTTCCTGGCCCGGGGCGTATATTCGCCGGTTTCCTGGTCGATGTGTAGAAACCGGAGCTGCTCGGTCATAAAAAAGCCGGGGGCGAGTGCATTCACCCGCACGCCCGCCTGCGAAAAGTGGACGGCCATCCACCGGGTAAAGTTCGCCACGGCGGCCTTGGCCGCGGAGTAGGCAGACACCTTCGTCAGCGGCGTGAGCGCACTCATCGACGAAATGTTGACGATCGATCCGCGCTGCAGCTCGGCCATGCCCCGGGCGAATACCTTCGTCGGCAAAAAAGTCCCCAGGAAATTCAGGCTGAAGACGAACTGAAACCCGTCGAAGTCGAGCTCGAAGAAACTCGTGACGTCTGGAGCGGTCACGTCCTTTTCGTCGAAAAACTCGTTCGTCGTCGTTCCACGGGGGTCATTTCCGCCGGCGCCGTTGATGAGAAAATGCGGCTCGCCCCAGTCGGCCTTCACGGCTTCGTAACAGTCGATCAGTTGAGCCTCGTTAAGCACGTTGCAGGCAAAGGCCCGGGCAACGCCGCCGTTTTCCCGGATGGCGGCGGCCGTTTGCTCGGCCTTGTCTCGGTGCAGGTCCAGGACGGCCACACGCACGCCGCATTGCCCGAGCGCTCTGGACAGCGTACCGCACAGGGCCCCTCCGGCGCCGGTAACTACGGCAATCCCGCCCTCGAGATTAAACAGATTCATCGCGTTGTTTTCCATGGGCTTCTGGGCCTCGCTCGTTTATTCTTTCGGGAGGAACTGACGGAGATAGGTGTGGCTTTGGCGAAGCGACCGTTTTCTCAACGCCAGCGATCCTTCGTACGCCCTATCTTCGACTTCGACGCAGACGGGGCCGTCGTAGCCGGTATCGGTAAGCACAGAGAAGAATTTCCCCCAGTCTACATCGCCCAGCCCAGGCAGCTTTGGCGTATGATAGCTGTTGGGGTATCCCATGATGCCGACGTCATCCAGGCGCTCCTGATCGAGGCGTACATCTTTGGCGTGGACATGAAAGAATTTGTGCGCGAATTCCCGCATGGGTTTCAGGTAATCCATGTGCTGCCAGATCATATGAGACGGATCGTAGTTGAGGCCGAAATGATCGCTCGGAATCGCCTCGTACATGCGGCGCCAGATGGCCGGTGAGTGGGCGAGGTTTTTCCCCCCCGGCCATTCATCGTTCGTAAAAATCATCGGGCAATTTTCTATGGCGATCCGGATACCCCGATCCTCGGCGTGTTTTATCAATGAGGTCCAGGTCTCTTCAAAGCGCGGCCAGTTGTCGTCCACGGACTTTGTCCAATCTCTCCCGACGAACGAAGTGACCGTATCCAGGCCCAGCTTCTGCGCTGCATCGACAACCCTTTTCGTGTGTTCGACGTAGACAGCCGCTTCACTTTCGTCGGGCACCAGCAGGTTGGGGTAATACCCCAGGGCGCTGATCGAGACGCCGGTATCGGCGACGACGGAATGCACCTGTTCAGCTTCGGCATCTCCGAACGTCGTGACGTCGATATGGGTCACGCCGGCATACCGGCGATCTGCCTTTCCAACAGGCCAGCACATGACTTCGACGCAGTCGAAGCCTTCGTCGGCGGCGAACTGCATGACGTCTTCGAACGACAGGTCGGGAAGGATAGCGCTTACAAATCCTAGTTTCATTGTATCGTAACGAGGCGGGTGGTAGGGAACGGGGAAGGGATAACAGAGGACAGCGACTCTCAGACGTTAATCCATCGCTCCTCTCGATGACTTTTCAAGATCGCGTCGCAGAGCTGGATTTCACGGTGCCCTTCTGCAAAGGTGGGATAGAGGGCCTCTTCCGACGAAAGCCCTTCGTCGATGGCGGTGTAAAAGGCCCTGAAGCATTGCTTAAACGTGTCGGGAAACCCTTCGTTGTGGCCGGCCGGATAGTTGCTGTACGGGCGAGCCATGTCGGAGAACGCTGCAGGATCTCTGGGGAGGAGCTCGGAGGGTTTATCTCGATGGCCCACCCACAAGAGGTTGGGCGATTCACTATGCCAGGCCAATGCGGCTTTCGAGCCGGCGATCTCGTACTGGATGCTGTTCTTCCGCCCCGCCGTCACCTGAGACACCCACACCAGGCCTCGCTGCCCTCCTTTGAATCGCAGCAGGATGGCGCCCGTATCTTCGGTCGTGATATCGATAGGTTCGTAGTCGCCATGTTGATCCTGACCGCCCGAGAACGTCGCAATTTCTCCCACAGGCCGCTTGCGAACCGGATGCACGGTTTTCAGATCGGCGAATACAGCGTCTACGTCCAGCCCGGTTACGGAACAGAGAAGATCCATCCAGTGCGTACCGATGTCGGAGACGGCGCGCAGTTCCCCCCCCTGATCAGCCAGGACGCGCCAGTTGTAATCGGTTTCGTACAGCAGCCAGTCCTGGACGTAGCTGCCTTTGATCGTAAATACTTCGCCAATGTCTCCCGCGGCAATACGGGCGCGGGCTTCCAGATTCACGGGGTAAAAGCGGACATTGTAACACACACCGGCTGCGAGCCCCGTAGAAGCGGCGATTTCGACCAGTTCGGCCGATTCCTCCGCATTCATGGCGAGCGGTTTCTCGCACATGACGTGTTTGCCGGCGTCCAGTACCTTCTTCGCCATTTCGTAATGGAGCACATTCGGTACGGCAAGGTGTACGGCATGCACGTCGTCGTCCGCCAAAATCTCGTCCAGCGACGCATATCCCCGATCCAGAGCGAGCCGATCGCTGGCCGCCTTGGACTTTTCAGGGGTGCTTCCCATGATGCCCCGCACGTTTACACCCAGTCGCTTGAGCGCTTCGACGTGAACGGGGCCTATAAAACCGGTTCCTGCTACTGCAACTCCGATATGTTTCATAACCTCAACTCGTGCTTCTTTACATGTATTTGTAATGACAGAGGCTGTGCGATGCCGCCGGGTTCTCCCAGGAAGGGCTGCACAGTAACTCAGAACGAACGCCTCGTGAAGTTATGCGCCTGTTGTCATTTATTCAATAGGGGTCGGATGTCTGTAGGCAGTAGGCAGTCACCAACTAATCCCGGCCTACTGCCTACTGAACACAATTCTGAACCGTTCGGCGTATTCGCTCCCTACGCCTCTCCAGGTCATCGAGGTGGAGTCGACGTCAACGTACCAGTAGCTGTCGTCTTCCTCGCCGGCATCGCTATCGAGATAGAGCTGTACATCTCCCGGATCGAAGGTCCACACACCGGAATTATAGCCGTAGGGGGCGCCGCCGCTACCGAAGGAGCCGTCTGCATTCAACTCGATCCACCGGTTGAGGCCGGGATTGTGCTGCATGGTAACGTCGGTGGTATCTTCGAACACCTGATTCATGGCCCAGAACCCGACGAGATCGTCGTAATCGACTGCGGACGCGGGCCGGCTGGAATCCGATGGCCCGCACGCAGCACACAGGCATGCCGCACAAAAACAGAGGATACTCAAATACATTGGTGCAAATGGTGTATTTTGCATCGATTCATCGCTCGTTGGGGGTTGGCACGATTGCAGAAGATACGAATCTCTCGCAGGAATCCCCCCATAGGCCCCGTACCGCGTGGCGGTATGCCATGCATTCATTCTTAACGAATCCCAGATCGAATAGACGCGTTGCTTCGCACACGTACGATGGAAAGTGCCAGGTACGTAGTACATAGTACGTAGGTGTTCCAGCATCCAGTAACCAGCATCCAGCA
>CAZGHT010000039.1:0-21920 GCA_964525535.1 uncultured Rhodothermaceae bacterium | reverse complement strand
CCAGCATCCAGCACATTGACTGACACTGCCGCTATATCTCGTACCGAAACCGGGGCTCCGAGTCGTCAAGGACACGGCTTCGGGACGTTGCCCGTATTTCTGGCCGGCATAAGCACCATTCTCGGCGCCATCATGTTCTTGCGGTTCGGATACGCGGTGGGGCACACGGGTCTGCTCGGGTCGATCGGCATCATCCTGCTCGGCCACCTCGTCACCATCCCGACGGCGCTCGCTATCGCAGAAATTGCAACGAACCGCAAGGTCGAAGGCGGCGGCGAGTACTTCATCATTTCCCGGTCGTTCGGAACCACGATAGGCAGCGTCATCGGCGTTTCATTGTACCTGTCGCAAGCGGTATCGGTCGCCTTCTACATGATTGCCTTCGCCGAGGCATTCAGTATTTTTGCCGACCAGATCCAGGCTTCCATCGGCTTTTACGATCCTCGGCTGATCTCCCTTCCAGCCACGTTTTTGCTGCTCACGCTGGTCCTCACCAAAGGCGCCGGCCTGGGGGTGAAGGCGCTTTACATCGTCGTCTCCACGCTCGTGTTGTCGCTCATTTCGTTTTTTATCGGTCAGCCGGACTACGACATCTCCCTCGGCCTTACCGACACGATCGCCGCGCCGGATTCTTTCATGCAGGTCTTCGCCATCTGTTTTCCGGCCTTTACCGGCATGACGGCCGGCGTGGGGCTCTCCGGCGACCTCGCCAATCCACGCAGGTCGATCCCTGCCGGAACCCTGATGGCCACCTTCACCGGCATGGTCGTATACGTCTTCATCGTCTACAAGCTGGCTTCGTCAGCAACGCCCGAGATGCTCGCGGAGAACCAGCTCATCATGTCCGAAATTGCCATCTGGGGGCCCATGATCATCATCGGGCTGGCTGCGGCGACGTTGAGCTCAGCGATCGGTTCGATCCTGGTGGCTCCCCGTACGCTGCAGGCGCTGGGGGCCGACGAGTGCCTGCCGGCGCCGGCGGTCAACCGCTGGCTGTCCGCGGGGGTCGGCGCCGTGAACGAACCCCGAAATACGACCTTCTTCACCGGGGTGGTTGCCCTCGTCATCGTCCTGCTCGGCAACGTCGACTTCGTGGCCAACCTGATCTCTATGTTTTTTATGGTCACCTATGGCTCCCTCTGCGCCATCAGCTTCCTGGAGCACTTCGCCGCCCGCCCCGACTACCGCCCCAGCTTCCGCTCGAGGTGGTACATCAGCCTGTTCGGCGCCCTGATGTGCACGCTGATCATGTTCTTGATGAATGCGCTCTTCGCCATCCTGGCGATCCTTTTCATGGTGGGTCTCTACCAGATCGTCTCCCGGCAGTCGAAGGGCCGTTCGACCGGGCTGGCTGCCATGTTCGAAGGCGTTATGACGCAGGCCAACCGATACATGAGCGTCCGCATACAGGAGCGGCGCCGGCGGACGTCGACCTCTGAATGGCGCCCCAGCGTCATCATGATCAACAACCGGACGTTCGATCGCCGCTCTCCCCTTCAGTTCATGCGCTGGCTGTGCCACCGCTACGGCTTCGGCACGTACCTGCATTACATCAAGGGCCACCTCAATAGCAAGACGTATGCAGAGAGCGAACGGATCAAACGCCGGCTCATCAAAGAAGCGCGACTCCAGCACAGCCCTTTGTACATGGACACCGTCGTCAGCCCATCGATGACCTCGGCGCTCGCGCAAAGCCTCCAGATCCCGGGGGTTTCCGGCCTGAGCAACAACACGATCCTGTTCGAGTTTTCGATCCATGACGACAACGATATCGTCGAGGAGGTAACTTCCAGCTGTCTGTTCGCGGCCAGTACAAAAATGACGCAGCTCGTGCTCCGCCACGGAGACTTTTACTTCGGCGAACGCCGGCATATCCACGTCTGGCTGACCTGGAACGACCGGGACAACGCGTACCTCATGATCCTCTTCAGCTACATCCTGCTGGCCCACCCGGATTGGTCCAGAGCGGAAATCAACGTGTACGCCGCCATGCCGATGAACCAGCTCGCCGAACGGCGTAAGGAATTCAAGAATTTTATGGACGAAGGGCGCATCCCGGTCTCGGAAAAAAACATCCGTTTCCTGCCGATCGACAGCATCGAGACCTACCGGGAACGCGTCGATCGGATCTCGGGCAATGCCGACCTGCTCGTCGTCGGGTTCGACCTGGAAAGCCTGCGCGAGCGCCGGGGAGCTACGTTCAGGAATCACCCGAAGCACAAGGACGTCCTGTTCGTGTATACCCACTCCGAACTTTCCATCGACTGATTCTATCAACCGGTAGTGCCCATGACCCGTATTCAAAACGTTGCGCTCGACTTCGAGCGGGAGCCCCTCGCCAAACCGTTCGGATTTAAAGGCGGATACGTAACCCGCGTCTGGCAAACCATCGTCGGGCTGAAAAGCGAATCCGGAAACCATGCGGTAGGCCTCGGGACGCAGAGCGTGCTGTGGTCCGACCCCGACGTATCGGCCGAGCACACCGAGCAGGGCGGCAACGTCTTGATGATGGCACTCACCGAATATGCGCTCGGATGTTTGAGAGGCACTTCGTTCGACTCGCCGATGGACCTGTTCGACGACGTACTCGACGCCGTGCTCGCCTACGGACGTTCGATCACGGGCCATGCCGACCTGCGAACGACCTTCGCGCTCAACGCGCTGGTCCCCGTAGACATCGCGATCTGGCTGCTGCATGCTCGCGAGACAGGCATCACATCTTTCGACCAGCTCCTTCCGGAGCCGTTTCGCGCTCCCTTCAGCCATCGAAACGATGCGGTCGCCCGCGTACCGGTGGTTTCCTACAATACGCCCGACAACGAACTCGAAGCCTTGTTCGAGGCCGGCGCCTTCATCTTCAAGATCAAGCTCGGCGCTCCCGGCGCTCAGGCGGATATGCTCGCGCAGGATAAACAGCGGATCTCCCACCTTCATCACCTCCTCGGTTCTCGCGAGACGCCCCACACGCCGGACGGCCAGATCCTGTATTATCTGGATGCCAACGGCCGCTACGAATCGAAAGATACGCTCCTCTCCCTGCTCGACCACATGGATCGCATGGGGGCAATGGATCGCGTGGTGGTGCTCGAAGAACCCTTCCCCGAAACGCTCCTCGTGGACGTGAAGGACGTAGGCGTTCCCCTCGCCGCGGACGAGAGCGCCCACACGGATCGAGACGCGGCGTTACGCATCGACCTCGGGTACTCCGCGATTGCGCTCAAACCGATCGCCAAGTCGATCAGCATGACGCTCAAGATCGCGGAGCTCGCCAGGGAGAACGGGGTGCCCTGTTTTTGCGCCGACCTGACCGTCAACCCGGTACTCGTCGAGTGGAACAAAGCTTTTGCGGCACGGCTGGCCCCCTTCCCGGGGTTGGGCTTACCCATGATGGAGATGAATGGCGTGCAGAATTACCGCGACTGGGACCGTATGAAAGCGTCTCTGCCGGATCCCAAAGCCCCCTGGGTCGACGACAAGGCCGGCCTCTTTCACCTCGGCGACGAATATTATGCCCGTAGCAGCGACCTGTTCGTCGATCCGCCCCATTACACGGACCTGGTGATGTAACCGCCCGTGTACCGAACAGCATGATGTCGAGCAGGAACGCTACTATCCAGAAGATGAAGACTTTCTGCTCGAGCTAGAACCATTCGCAAGCATTACGAATGGATGTTACGAAGTATTGACGACCAGCGGGTAATTAGAGCGTTTTACGTGCTCGGAGGCAGAATGCGAACCAAGAATTCCTTTTCTGAAGGAAAGTGACAAAGAAATTATTAACCATGTTACAAAAAAATGGCTATCACTGATCGACGAAGCTTGCTCCATGCAGGACTTGCTTTCTTAACACTTCCAGGCGCAACCATTTTCAATATGGGGAATACGTCTGATCACGATGACGAAGTTCAAAAATCTGAGGGATTACCCGAAGATCAATCAGATGTACTTGAGAACAATTCTAACAAAAGGAAAGAAATGAAAATCCACTACCTTGAGATTGTGACTCCTGATGTGACGGCGGCTTGTGCTCTCTATTCGCAGATGTACGGTGTTACCTTTGGTGAGGCCGACCCAAATCTGGGGGGTGCTCGTACAGCTAATCTGGATGATGGAGGCATGTTAGGAGTCCGAGCACCTCTGCGTGACACTGAGGAACCCATAGTGAGGCCCTATGTGCTTGTTGAAGACATAAAAGCAGCTGTCGCAGCGGCTGAATCCAGTGCAGAAATTGCCATGGAACCCATGGAGATACCAGGCTACGGTCAGTTCGCCATTGTCATTCAGGGCGGGATAGATTTGGGGCTCTGGCAGCTCTGATTGTTCGTGGAGGTACGGAAATCGACTTCCGACCGTTGTGCGGCAAGCGAAACCGTGGTAAAATCTGCCCCTTTGTTGAGAAGTAGCAAGCAAGGGAGGGGCTCTAACACAATGTGTTACCTGCTAATCCACCCCAACAGATGTACGAACCAACGAGATCCAATGAAAGACATCCCTGGAATCGATGAAGACGGTAATCCTAAAAATGGCCCCTTTAAGCTGTTCTTCAAGAACGGCCTTGTCTCTTGCCAGGGTGAGTTCGATAATGGAAAGAAATCCGGAACGTGGACGTACTTCCTCAACAATGGCCAGATGCAGTCATCTGGCAGCTTCAAGGACGGAAAGATCGTTGGTCAGTGGAAATGGTTCTTTAAGAATGGTAATCCGCGGGCGACCGGAGGCTTCGACGATAACGAGCAGAAGCACGGTGAATGGAAGCGATACCATGCCAATGGCCAACTCTGGGACGAAGGGCGCTTCGAACACGGCAAGAAGAAAGGCACTTGGAAGGTTTATGATGAGACCGGCGAGCTCCTGAAGACGCAAACCTTCAAGTAGAGGTTAGTCGGTTGGATAAGAGGCTGTTCAGTTGTTCTACAAACGAACGGTGAACTTCTTCTGTTTGAGCGGTAACTGCTGGCGAAGCCAAACGCTACATGAATAGAAAGCGTCATCCCGCACTTGATGCGGGATCCAGAGACCGTTTAGATCAACTTCTGCGTTTTCTGGATTCCCAATCGGGTTGGGAATGACTGTAATATGGGATTGGCCAACAGACAGAAAAAACGAAGCCCTATTGGGGCCTATTCTCCACCGATATTTTGCTGAACATGCCCCAGATGGCCGGAAAACGAGCCCGTATTCAGGTAGAATCCGAAGAGTTGACGCAGCTCGACGTTGTCCATCTCTCGTATCAAAATCTCCAGGATCAATGAGCCCCCGATACCAGAGCAAACTTTACGCATTCGTTCTCATGATGACCCTGTGTCCGCTCGGCGCTAGCGTCGAGATATGGGCACAGTCTGGCAAGAAGGGTATCAGTTGGAGTGACGCCCTCGACCAGGAACCAGTGTGGTACGGGAGCACCGATGCCGTCCGTATCGCAGATAACGTCCTGGCCTATCAGGACAAAAGCGGAGGCTGGCCAAAGAATATCGATATGGCCCGGGTGCTCAGTAGGGCTGACCTGAACCGTATCCGCCAGGAACAGGCTGAGCGAGGAGCAAAGCCTGATAACATCACCATTGATAACGGAGCAACCCACACCCAGATGCGGTACCTGGCCCGCGTCTATAACCATACTGGGCGGCCACGTTTTAAAGAGAGCTTTCTACGCGGCGTCGACTATCTGTTAGAGGCCCAGTATGACAATGGCGGTTGGCCTCAGTATTATCCCATCCGAGAGGGGTATTATGAGCAGATCACGTTCAACGATGGAGCGATGGCGGGCGTGCTTGACCTCTTGCAAGACATCGCCACCGGTCATCCAGACTTCACTTTTATGGATGAGGCGCGTCGAACAGACATTGAATTAGCTCTCACCCGAGGTATAGATAACATCTTGCGTACGCAGGTATGGCAGGACGGCAAGCGTACTGCCTGGTGTGCGCAACATGATAAAAACACGCTGGAGCCTACGTGGGCACGTGCCTATGAGCCGCCGTCCCTTTCGGGGGGCGAAACCGTTGGCATCGTGCGCTTCTTGATGTCGATCGAAGCGCCTTCACCTGAGATTATTAATGCCGTTGAAGGCGCCGTTGCCTGGCTCGAGGACGTTGCAATTCATGGGCTGCGCTACGATAGGTTCACTGACGAAAAAGGACAACGGGATAGACGGGTTGTCCCTGACCCAGACGCCCCGCAGTTATGGGCTCGCTTTTATGAGCTGGATACCCACCGGCCCATTTTTCTGGGCCGGGACTCGGTGGTACGTTATGCACTGTCTGAGATCGAGCAGGAGCGCCGGAGTGGTTATGCCTACTATGGCACGTGGGCCGCAGACCTGTTAAACAATGATTACCCAGAATGGAAGTCAAAGCACATCTTTTCCGAAGACGAGGCGGCTGGCAGCAACCAGCACCGCTGATCGTACCTCCGAGCCGGAATCCATGTGCGTTATCAATCCAGCCGTTCCATGTAGATCGCGTCTTTCTTCTCCAGATCGCCGTCTTCGTTTGTTTCGTACGCCTGCAGCCGGCCTCGGTGGCGCATCCAGACCGTGTCGTCTGAAGAAAAGTGGTCTTCCCCGTCGAGATACAGCCGGCCGTCCTCGATGTGATACGTCCCCCACTCTTCTTCGCGGTCTCCGTAGGCATCCACGATGATCTTGAGCCTGTTCTCGTCTCTGAACTCGACCCATATATCGACGCCGCTCAACAAACCGTCCACCGCACCGAGAATCATGCGGGCCATCGCTTCGTCCTCTTCCCCTTCTACTTCGGACTCGGCCTCTTTCAGATCGATGACCATTTTCCACGTGCCCTCCAGGTGTTTTCTGTTTAGGCGCTGCTGAGCGGCAACCTGAGTGGTAAACATGACACTGAACAGGCCGAGAACAAGTACGATTCGTTTCATGAGGGTATCGTGGGATTGATGGGGAGTGATGGCAACCAGACATCGTGATACGGCGCCGACCTGCAGTAGGTTGCGCCGCAGATGCATACCCTAAAGCCTGTACGTTCTTTCTTCAACTTTCAGAAGCGGCAGGTACGGGGAATGACAAAAGAATAAGGCCCAGGTGTGCCGGGACGTCCTCATCCACCCGGTTGATCGTCTCGGAACAACCCCGAACCCGCGTTCGCCAGGACCTTAGATCCTTCAGCTCCCCTCCTACGCACTATCCGACCTACGATTTCTCATGCAAGTACCTTTCTCTGACCTGAAAGCGCACTATATGGCGCACCGTGACGAGTACAATGCCGCCCTCATGCACGTCGTTGACAAAGCCGCATTTACAGGGGGCCCCTTCGTGCATCAATTCGAAGAGGCTTTTTCAGCGTTTTGTAAAACGAAGCATGCGGTGGGCGTCGCCAACGGGACGTCTGCGTTTCGTATCGCCCTGAAGGCCATGGACATCAAAGCCGGCGACGAGGTCATTCTGGCCCCCAACACGTTCGTCTCCGCTGCCGAAGCCGTCTCGAATATCGGCGCTACGCCGGTCTTCATCGACGTCGACGAACAAACGTACACGATGAACCCGGGGGCGCTGGAGACGGCGATAACGAGGCGCACGAAAGCGGTCATCCCCTCGCATCTCTTCGGCCAGCCGGCCGAGATGCATGCCATCCTGCAGGTCGCCCGAAAGCGGAAGCTGTTCGTCATCGAGGACGCGTCTCACGCCCACGGGGCCCTCTACAAAGGGCAACGGGTGGGGTCGATCGGCGACGTCGCCTGTTTCGGCTTCGAACCCGACAAGAACCTGGGCGCCTTTGGCGACGCCGGCGCTCTGGTTACCAACAACAGCGAACTGGCCGCCCGCATGCGGATGCTGCGCGACCACGGGCAGTCCAAAAAATATCACCATCGCCTGATCGGCTGTCATGCGGCGATGAATGGATTCCAGGGGGCCATCCTGTCCGTCAAGTTGAAATACGTCGAGCAATGGAACGAATTGAGACGGCGGCATGCCCACCAGTACGACAACCTGCTGATGACCCTGCAAGACGTCATCACGCCTTACGTAGCTCCCACGGGAATACCGGTCTATCACCGATATGTGGTTCGCATCCAGCAGAGGGATGCGGTCCTGGCTCGCATGCAAAAACGGGGCGTACGCTGCGGCATCCACTACCCGGTCCCGTTGCACCTGCAAGAAGCCTTTGAACACCTGGGGTATAAAAGCGGGGCCTTCCCGGTCGCAGAAAAATGCTGCAACGAGTTTGTATCGCTGCCCATGTTCCCCGAGCTCACGCCTTCCCAACTCCTGCATGTGCTGGCTACGCTCAAAGCGGCAAAAGCCGAAATCGAAAAGTCGGCCCCTATTCCACGGGGGAATCACCAGGATCAGGGATCCGGCTACAAGAAGACGACCATAGTGTCGTAACGGGGGAGCCTGCGTCGCCGTCATTCCAGGTAGCCGGAGAGGGCAAACAGCAACCAGCCGAGATGACTGGGCCGGCATTCGTAGGCCACGTCCAGCACGCGCTTTTTGTCCTTTGCCGCGGCCTTTCTTTTTCCCGTCATGGCTTCGCGGCTGTAGAGTTTACACCCTGGATCGTACATCCCTTCCCAGATCACGTGGAGCGAGGGCTGTACAAAGTGTACGTCGAGCTCGTTGCGGTTGAACAGCCAGAGGATGCCGTCGTTGACCTCTTCAGCGAACGGTTCTCCAGTGAGTTCGCTCACGGAAAACAGGGCGAGCGGCGCAAGTGCGCTCTGATGCATCGCATATACCGGGTAAGTCCGCTCCACGCGCCCGTTTTCGACGTCGTACAGGGACCACCATTCACCGTGCTCCCCTTGATTGACGATCATCTGTTGAGCGCTGAACAGGGCAATTTCGAGCGAGTGTGGGTCGTTGAATGCACGGGCATACCGGGTGAAAGCATAGATCGCGAGCGCCTGGTCGATGAATGTACCGTATCCCCCCCTCTTCTTTGAGAGCAACCCGCGCTTGTTCATCGACCTGAATACGCCGAACCCTCCATAGTTCACAAACAACAGCTGGCGAACCATATAGGCCAGATCATCGAGCAGAGGCGGCTCCTCCGCATCCGACAGGCGTATTTCGCTCAAGCCGATGAGCAGGCAGCTCAGGTCTTTCGTTATGCCTTTTTTAGCGGCGCTGGAACGATCCAGCGCGCCGGGCAAGTCCAATGAGGCGTAATGGAAGGCAAGCTCCTCAGGAGCGGCTCGCGCCGTCAGCCACAAAAAAACCCCCAGCTCATCGATAGGGCGACCCTCTTTGCCGTGCCGTATATGGTGAAACGTCTCAGTAACAACATCGAAGGGGATCTTTATGTCGTACTGGTGAGCTTCGTTCAAGCCGAGCAGAGCGACCAACGTCTCCCATTGAGAACGTCCTTCGTATTTTATCTCAGCTCCGTGTTGTACCGCACGCTGACAAAAAATGCGGGCCTGTGGGTCGTACATCGCAGTCAATCCCCTGCTGGCAACACGAACGAGTGTATCCAGCCCGGAAATGGCTTCCTTCTGAACCATTGTTTTGTATAGCCTGTTCGCTTTTTTAACTGAATCATGGATGTTACGCATGGGTACAGGTTGCTACGCACAACCGGTGTAACATCACAGAATCACCCCGCGAGGTGAGGTGGGAGGCTATGACGATCGAGTAGATCAGAGCAGATAGTGATAGCGTCGAGTATTCGATGAGCCGAAGTTATGTCCTAGACGTATCGGACAGTATCATCGAATCTGTCTTTTTGTTATTCGTCACATGTATGAACCCGATGCGGAGGAAGGCCGCCTGCGGAGCATTCCCCCGATTACTTTGAGCCGTTCGTCTCCGTTACGAGCGGTGAGGTGCCGTCCAGGCTCGCCCTGATCAACCGCTTTCGGCTGGTTCTGAGGATAAGCGTTCGCAGGGCTTCGCTGTCGGGCGCTTTCATCCACTCCAGCTCGAAGTCTTCATGCTGCAATATCTGTGCGATCGCCGACAAGGCGCGCAGGTGAACGGTGCGCTCGTCTTCGGTGCCCGCGATGACGAACAGCATGTGCACACCGCCCGGATCTTCTTCGAAGACGATGCCTTCCCGGCAACGGGCCACCAGAAGTTCGAACTGCCCCTCCCCCGGCACGATGATATGCGGTATAGCCAGTCCAGGCAGCAAGACAGAAGGCCGAACCCGTTCGCGATCCAAAAACCTCTTCTTGACATCAGCCTGATCCAACCCCATCCTGGGCGCCAGGATCGATGCAGCCATATCGAAAAAAGCCTCCCGGGTCACTTCCTTCTCGAGGTCCAGTACAGGACAGGCCTCCACGAGATAATCGAACCGATCGAGCTGATGGACCGGCAGAGCATCCACCTGCTCGAACAGGTACACCTGGTCGCCTTCTTCAAGGACAATTTCGCTGTGAAACGGCACGATCATATCGTTTCGCTCGACAGCTACCGGCAAACGCTTGGACGTCTCGGGCAACCGGTCGAGAAATACCGTTCCTCGCTGGCTCTCTTCAACAGGGAGCTTCTCGTTGCGGACAAGCTCGTTGCCTACCCGGTCGTGGCCGATCCTGTACTCCCAGTCATCCAGCTCTATTTCTCGCCCAAACAAGGTAGACCCTTTCACGTGCGACAACAAAACCTCGTGTCCTTCCCCGGGGGTTTGATTGCAGATATACACGTCAGGGATGTAGAAGACGGTCCGCGCCATCTGGGAGGAGAGGGCATTCACCTCCGTATTCGACGTCAGCGCCAGGAAATAGCGAGCCTGAGACGCTCTGGCGCGACTCAGCACCTGCTCGTCGAGCGCGCTTCCTTCGATCGCCTCCAGCCCTTCAGAGCGGGCAAAAGCGCAATGTTCTTTGTTGTTGTCGATCAGCACCACGGGCTGGGACCGCGCGAGCAGACCGGCCAGCGACCGGGCGACCGGCCCGGCGCCGATGATCACGACCCCGCTGCGTTCTTCCTCGGAGCGGACGAGTTCGCCACGATTTCGCAGCCACGTCACTCCCCATTTCAGGAACAGGGGCACGGTGGCTGTCGTGAAGATGGCCATGAAGACGAGAATAGAGAAGATCTCCTGGCTGATGAGGCCGGCCGACAACCCGATCTGAGCGACGATGATTTCGACGGCGCCCCGCCCGTTCATGCCGGCCCCGATCGTGATGCCCTCCCGCCAGCCGTGCCCCGTGGGAAGGTAGAACAAGGCCGTGCCCACAATCTTACCCACGGTAGCCAGCCCTACGACCAGCACGAGCAAACCCAGTTCGGTAGAGAATACGTCGAGTGATACGGCAAAGCCGGCGGTGATGAAAAAAATGGGCGCCAGAAAGCCGATAGAGGCATCCCTGACGAGCCCCATCAACTCTTTGGACAGGGAGCGGCCAAGCACCCCTTCTCGAAGAAAGAGACCTGCCAGGAAGGCGCCCAGTATGCCGTGCATACCGGCCAGCTCGGCCATCTCCGCAAACAGAAACCCTACGATCAGCACCGTCATGAAGTAGGCGGTCCGTTCAAAGGATTTGATCCGGTGCATCAGCTGGCCGAGCAGCGGCAGCCCTTTGAGTCCGATCAAGGTCGCAACCGCGAAAAATACGACGGCCTTCACCGCTACGATCGCCAGGTCGGAGGCCCGGAAGGCGTTTGTCTCGCCGATACCAATAACGGCAGCAAAGAGGATGAGCGAAAGCGTATCCGCAATCAACGCGCCGGCCATCATGACGTGGGCAATTCGCGTGTCCAGCAGCTGCAGGTCCACCAGGATGCGTGATTTCGTCGCCAGCGACGTGACGCCGGCGGCGATACCTACAAAAACGGCCGCCATCACGGAGCCCCCCGTCATCACGATAGCGAGGTAACACAAGACGAATGGGGTTACGAATCCGCCTATGGCCGCGAGAAACCCCCCTTTTGAGGCTCTTACGAGTTCCCGGGGGTCGATTTCCATGCCGATGTAGATCATCATCAGCAGCACCCCGACTTCCGCCAGCACATCCAGCGCAGCGTTGCTCTCGAGCAGGCCGAGGAGCGGCGGCCCGACGATGATGCCGGCGAGCAACTCCCCCAGCACCGAGGGATATCCGATGCGCGTAGCCAGCTGTCCGGCAAGCCAGGCGATGACGAGTACGAGTAACAGGTTTAAGACTAACGATTCCATTTCGTTTACAGGCAGGTGGATGACACGATGTTTTCGATCGACTTAGATGCAATTCACATACTTCGTGAGCAGATGCTCACGATTCGGCAGGCACCGATGCAGAGACGCCTTCCCCTTCATAGGCCTCTTCAGGCGGCGCAGCCTGTATGCTCGACAGCACCCACCAGCCGAGGATGGCGCTCGTCAGCGAAGCGACTAGAATGGCAAGCTTCGCGGTTTCGAGCGTAGCGGCATCCGTAAAGGCCAGGTTGGCGATGAATAGAGCCATCGTGAACCCGATCCCGGCCAGCGCGCCCCCGCCGAATAAATGCTTCCAGGTAATCCCTTCGGGAAGCTCCGCGAGGTTTGTCCGCACCACGATCCACGTCGACGCAAATATGCCCAGCGGTTTGCCCAGGAGCAGGCCGAGAAAAATCCCCCAGAACACGCCGTTCCCGACCAGGCCGTTCAGGACGTCAGCCGACAGTACAACGCCGGCGTTCGCCAGCGCAAAAACCGGCATGATGCCATACGCAACCCAGCCGTGGAGCGAATGCTCCAGGCGCTGCAGGGGCGAAAGAACATCGATACTCGCCATTTCGATGTTGTGGATAGCCGTCCGTTGATCGGCGGTGGGCATGTTGTTTTGCTCCCCCGCGGACTTGATCGACTCAATCAGCGCCATGCTGCGGTTCAAGAAAGCCCCCGTATCGATTTTGGTCTGTGCAGGAATGGTCATGGCGACGAGCACGCCGGCCACCGTGGCATGCACCCCTGACTTCAGGAATGCAACCCAGGCGGCTACGCCCAGGATGATGTATAACGTGGTACCGTAAATGCCAAACCGGTTGATCATCCAGCAGACGACGATCAGACCGATCCCGATACCCAGGCTGAGCAACGAAATTTCGGCCGTATAGAAGACGGCGATGACGAGAATCGCGATCAGGTCGTCCACTATGGCGAGGGCGGTAACGAAGATCTTCAACGCAAAGGGAGCCCGAGAGCCCAGCATGGCCAGGACGCCGAGCGCGAAAGCGATATCTGTGGCCATCGGTACGCCCCACCCCTGTACAGCCTCTGTCCCCGCATTAAACCCGAGATAGATGGCCGCCGGGATGACCGCTCCGCCTACGGCAGCGGCAAAGGGGAGCGCTGCTTTTCTGGGCGACGACAACTCGCCGTTGAATAATTCCCTCTTGATCTCGAGGCCTACAACAAAGAAAAAGATGGCCATCAACCCGTCGTTGATCCATAATAAGAGGGGTTTGTCGATGCTGAACGAGCCGGCGCCGACCACGATGTAGGTATTCCACAACTGAACGTAGTAGTCCGATAATCCAGAATTAGCCCATACCAGGGCGACGATCGTGCATAAAATGAGCAGAACGCCGCTGCCGGCTTCTTTGTTGAAAAATGCTTGAAAAGGACGCTGGAGGAGTTTGTTATTGATATACGGTGTATTCACGGGTCAAATGGGCTGTTGAACATAGATCGATCGCACGTAGGGCCTCGCGTCTGGCTTCGGATGTATACGCAAAACAGGTGCGCACCGGATACGCTGGATCCATCAATCAGAGCGTATCGAGGAAATTCTCAGGCGGAATCCCCGAACCGATACGTCTCGCTGCGTGCAGGGATAAACGTCGTTAAGGATGTTACGCACCCGTACGTTATTGTTGTGCCACAACGGCTTCGAAAGTGCTCGAATAGCTGAAAAACGGCTGCTACGCAGTCTTTCAAAGCCGATAAAACAGGATGCTGTGCACAACATCACTTCGTACAATGCAAGAGAGACAAAGCCGAAAAGAGAGCTGTCTAAGCTTGACCTTCGAAAAGAGAATGGCGGTTTGCAATCCATGCCTCGCGTTTGCAAGGCATCATGTAGGTCCAGTGGAAAGAAAAGTACCGGATATTCTTCATGGTCAACCCGATGATTGGCAAAGAAGAAAGTTAGACATGGAGCTCTAACGGCAATTGAGGCTTAAGGTTGCCGGTCGAAGGTACAGGGTCCGGCACCTTACGCCCCCTCAGTACGTTACGTGTAGTACAGCCAGTACACGAGTACACCCAACCTTAACCACGCCTTCCTATGCGACTTCTCGTTTTCGTTTTCTCGGTTTTTGTCTCGATGTTATACCTCAGCGGTTGTTCTTCGATGAAAACAACGCAAAGCATCGCTCCGAGCCAGCCGCTCGTGATGGATGGACGGATCGAAGATTGGCAGGGAACCGTCCGATCCGTCGACGAAGAGCGCTTTTCACTGGGCCTTTCTAATGACGAAAACTTCTTATACCTCGGATTCATGTCTCGGGACGAAGAAATAACAAGACCGATCATGGGACGAGGGCTGATGATCTGGGTCGATGCAGGAGGAGGCAAAGATAAAAGGTATGGCATACGTTATCCGGTCGGCATCCTGGAGAGCCGGGCGTTCAGCGGCGAACGGAGCCGGCCTCGCACCACCCCGGGCGGCGCCGGGGCCGACATGGAATGGATCCAGGCGCGTGCAGCGGTGATGCTCGAAGAGATCGAGATGGTTTCTGACGAAGCAGCATACCCGCAAGCGCCGGCGCTGGCGGAGAGCGGTATTCAGGCCTCGGGCTCGTACGATTACGGCATTTTGACCTTCGAGGTGCGGATTCCCCTTCACAGGACCGATTCCGCGAAATTTGCCATCGATACGACACCCGGCTCAGAGATCGCCGTAGGCCTCGAACTGCCTGAAATCGACCGTGACGAACTCAGCAGCCGTTTCCCGGGCCGCGAAGGAACCGGGCGCGGAGGGTTCGGGGACGCCCCCGGCGGTGGATTTGGCGGGGCGCCCAGCGGGGGTCTGGGCCCGGGCGGTGCGGGAGGCCGCGGCCCAAGAGCGATGCCTACAGAGTCGCCCATCGACCTCTGGCAGAAGGTCCTGCTGGCCACGCCCTGACCAGCGACCCTCCTTTTTCGACACGCACATCGGCTTTTCTTCTCGCGATCCAAAAAAATCGGAGCTCCGGGTCATTCTCGCATTAATTTTGCTGATCGTTTAAACAGCCCCATCGATCAACGCCTTGCAACTATCCCTGAGAATTAGACCCTTTTCATGGACCCTTCCGCATCTCCGACCAATAGCCGTCTGCACGAGAGGCTGTATACGTTAATTCGCGAACTGACCGGCATGAGTGAAGATGAAGACCTCTCTACAACCGCTTCGCTCGAGCATCTCTTCGAATCATTCCCCGAGACGTCCCAGGAGGATCTCGCTCGCGTCATTCATCGCCAGTTGAACGTGATGTCGGCCCAGCTCGATCTGATCAGCCGGCTCCCGGGCGTTCCGTCTCCTTCAATCTGTCCAGCCGGCATCCAGGGGACCTCAGTTTTTCACCCTTCGATCGACCTGCCGGACCCCTCCGAAGCGTCCTTTGACCAGGATGCCTTAACGGAAGAACAGAAAACGTACCTGTTCGAATTTATAGCGCGATATAGGACGAAAACGGCAGCCTCCGAGAACACGGGATGTCAATATCGATCCTTTGCACCTTCACCGGGCCGATCTACGTCGTCTCACAAAGCCTTAACAGAGATACGGTATCCGATTGTGATAACCGAATCGAGAGGGGCGCATCTCCGAGACATCGATACAAACGAATACATCGACCTGTCTATGGGCTCCGGTATGAATCTGTTCGGCCATGCTCCCGATTTCGTGACTGAAGCGGTAGAACGGCAGCTCAGGGCGAACCCGAGCTGCAACGCCTTTTCGCCCATGACGGGGGAAGTATCCAAGCTGCTCTGCGATCTCACCAATCAGCAGATGGCCCTGCTCTACCCATCCAGCGCCGAAGCCATCGAGGCCTCCCTGCGGCTATCGCGCCTGCACACCGGCCGGCCCAACTTCGTGTTCCTGGGCGGAGTTTTCCCCCAGCCCTCCGTCCCTCCCGCGCTGGCCCAGCACGCCATGGTGCTCGACTACGGCGCGCCGGCTTCTCTTCAAATCATAGCCGAACAGGCCCCCGATATCGCCGGCGTCCTTGTGGAGTCCGTCCTCCATGCTCAGATCGCCGCTGAGCCCCGCCAGTTTCTCCGTACGCTTCGGCAAATCACGAAAGACTACGGCATCCTGTTCGTGATGAACGAAGAGCGCAATGGGTTCCGCGCAGCCCTGGGAGGCGACCAGGAAATTCTGGGCATTCGCGCCGATCTGACCACCTATGGCAAGGGGCTCTCCAGCGGCATGCCGCTCGGCGCGCTCTCTGGAAAGGCGGCCTTTATGAAAAGCCTCGATCGGGACTTTCGCCGGGGTCCTGGAGCCACCTCGGATCAATCCTTCTTCAGCCGGCCGATCACCTTGAATCCACTCGCCCTGGCCGCTGCCCACGCCGTGCTGGAGCGGCTACGGGAAGTGGGGCCTTCTCTCCAGGATGCGCTCAGCACGCGAACCCGGGCCCTGGTCGAAGACCTCAACGCGTTTTTTGCCGAAAATCACGTTCCGCTCATCGTCCTGCGCTCCGCCTCTTCGTTTCAATTCATGCCCGTCGATACCTTCGAGCACATGGACCTCTTGCATTTCCATCTGCTGGAACAAGGTCTGTTCATCGAACACGCTACCGCCCCCTGCTTCCTGTCTGCCGCTCACACCGAAGCCGATATTTCGGCCATCAAATCGCGGGTAGAGGCGGCCGTCCTGGCACTCCAGCAGGTCGGTTTTCTTTCCCGGGGCGTTGCGTCCCCGCCCCTCGTCGAGCAGCTCTACCAGAACGGCTCGACGGTGCACGACTCAGGCGCTCCAGCGCCTGCCCTTCAGGTCAGCCAGCATACGAATGGCCATGCACACTCGAAGGAATCCGGCCCGTCTGCAGATCAGCCAGAGCCGGATGACAAAGAAGTTCTCACCTCGTCCAGGGACATTCAGGAATCAGCTCCTGAACCTGCGTCGAACCCGGGACCAGCAGCCCTGGAAGACTCGCCGCGATTGGGTGACGCCGACTTCGAGAAGCTCTCCTGGGATTGGCCCCTCACCGAAGCACAGGCGCATATCTGGCTCACTTCGAAAAGAGGCGCCGATGCCTCGAGCGCACACAACGAATGCATGACCGTACGGTTCAGGGGCTCTCTGGACCACAAAGCCTTCAAGAAGGCGTTTCGGGACACCCTGCTGCGTCACGAAGCCCTGTACCTCCGAATTAATGCCAGAAGGTCCAGGCAGGCGATCGCCCCCGTGCAGCCCGTACCGTTGAGACTCATTGACCTCTCCATGCTCGACACGGCCGAGCAAACGGCTCGTGTCAATACCCTCGAGCATCAATATGCGTCAACCGCATTCGACCTCGAGCGAGGCCCTATGTTGCGAGCCGCCCTGGTCCGCCTCGCCCCAGACGAACATCTATTCCTCTTCTGCACCCACCAGATCGTCTGCGATGCGAGATCCTGTACCATCCTATTGGACGAGATCGGTCAATTATACGGCGCCTATATGTCCGATACGGTAATCGTCCACGAAGAAGCTCCCGCGTTCACCAGGTATCTGTCGCACAGCAACGAACGCGCGTTCAAAAAGGCCCTGCGACGGTCATATACCTACTGGCTCAGCCAGTACGCTTCCCCCCCACCCGTGCTGAACTGGCCCGTCGATCACCGGGAGACCGCCTCGATGAACGGACGCGTGCACAGGCATCGCCTTTCGTCTTCGGCCTTCGAAAGCATACGTTCTTTCTGCACGAAATATCACGCCTCTCAGCCCTCTGTATTGCTCGCCTCCCTTACAGCGCTGCTCTTCCGGTTAACGGGCCTGGATGACTTCGCCATCGCCGTACCCTCCACCGGCCCCCTTCAATTTGGCGAAAACAAACTGATCGGCCCCTGCACTCATATACTACCCGTTCGCATATCCATGATCGGAGGCCGCTCCTTTTTCGAGCATCTCCGTACTACGGCGGCCCAGCTCAATCACGCGTACGATCACCATGAATGCACGCTGGGCGGCATACTGAAGCACCTCAAGCGATCGGAGGCGCAGTACGACGAAACGTTCGTCAAAGTCGGATTCAACGCCGTCAGAACGCTTGTGCCGCAGGGATTCGACGGCCTGTCAAGCGAAGTGTGTCGACCCGTACGTCCTTTTACCGGGCTCGATCTGTCAGCGAGTTTCGTCGAGGACGCCGACGGGTTGTTCGTCGACCTGTCATACCGCGAAGATCTATTCAGCGATGAGCTCATCGAGCGATGGACGGTTCTTTTCGAAGCGTTGACCCTGGCTGCCACGGAAACGCCCGAAACCGAGCTGGAAGAGCTTACGAACTCGATACAGGGCTCGGAGCACATATTTCGGTCCGCCTACACGCGCACCCGCACGACGTACCCGCACGACAAAACCATTACCGCATTATTCCAGCAGCAGGTCCAGGCCTCACTCGATGCTCCGGCGGTGCGGTTTGAAAACACGACGCTCACTTATGCGGAGCTTGACGCGTATTCGAATCAATTTGCGCGTTACCTGTCCGATCACGGGGCCGGGAAAGGCACCCTGGTGGGGATTCACATGGAACGGTCGGCCGGCATGGTGGTCGCCCTTCTGGGCATTTTGAAACTGGGAAGCGCCTTTGTGCTCATTGATTCGGGGCTTCCCCCGAGGAGAATCGCTCATCTCCTGGAAGACACCGAAGCAACACTCTTGTTAACGGAGAAGGGGTTAATCGACAAACTGGACCCGGAGACCGTCCCGGACGCTACCAGCGTCGTATCCCTGGACGACGAATGGGAACGCATCGAGCAGCGCGCCTCGGATCCCCTCGACGCGGAAGTCCACTCCGGCGAACTGGCGTGCGTACACTACGTCTCGAGCGCTACCGGCTACGCGCAAGGCGTAGAACTGAGGCACCGGTCGCTGGTCAACGCTCTCTGGTCGTTAAAGGAAAAACCCGGATTTTCGTCCTCCGACACGTTACTCAGCATTGCGCCGGCCAATGCAAGCTATTGTCTGATCGATCTGTTTCTGCCCATCCTGTCGGGCGGCACGTTGATGATCGCCCCGAGCGAAGTGATTTCGGACGGCTTTCGCATTGCATCGCTCCTCGAAAACAGCGAGGTCACGGTAATCCAGGCGCCGCCTTCGACCTGGACGTTGCTCCTCGACAGCGGCTGGCAGGGCAAAGAACGATTGCGAATCTTCTGCGGGGGGGAGCCCCTCTCCGGCGTCCTCGCTCGCAAGCTGTATGCCCGGTGCGAGGCCCTGTGGAATTTATACGGAACCGCTGAGGCGTGCGTCTGGTCGTCCGCCTACCAGGTCAACGCCGACGAGCCTATCATCCTTATCGGCAAACCGCTTGCCAATACGGAGTATTATATCCTCGACGACCATCACGAACTCGTTCTTCCTGGTTCGATAGGACGGCTGTACATCGGGGGTCACGGTATAACCGAGGGGTACCGGAACTGCCCCCAACTCACGGAAGACAAATTCATCAAACACCCGTTCTCGAGCCGAGAAGACGAACGGCTCTTCGACACCGGAGATCTGGCCCGCATACACTCGAGCGGCTATCTGGAATTTATCGGTCGGAGCGATTTTCAGATCAAACATCGCGGCATCCGGGTGCACCCGGCCGAGATCGAACGCATCTTGAACAGCGAACCGACTATTTCCGACGCAGCCGTCCATCTGACGCAACACGGGTTCTCCCCCCGAAAAATGGTCGCTTATTATACCGCGAACGAAGGAACAACGATCGACCCCAGGGCGCTCAGAAAAACCTTCGAAGCTCAGCTTCCCGAAGAAATGATTCCTTCGTTCTTCCTCGAGCTCGATGCCATCCATCGCACTCCTGAAGGCGAAATCGATCGAGACCTGTTGCCCGACCCCCTCCTCCACCGGTCCTACCCGGAACGCAGTTACCAGGGCCCCAGGACGCGACTGGAGTCCGTAATCGCCCAGACGTGGGAGGAGATGCTCCAGGTCGAACGCATCGGGGTTCACGAAGACTATTTCGACCTGGGGGGCAACGCGTTCCTGATGCGGCGCATCATCGCGCGCCTCAAAGAACGCACGAATCAGTGCATTCCCGTGCAGATGTTCATCGATAACCCGACGGTCGCCGACCTCGCACTCGTCGTAACCGGATTACAGGCCCGTCAGGAAACGGACGCCGACATCATGCGCATGATCGAGGAACTGGACGACCTCACCGAGGAGGAGATTGCCGATTTGCTCCGCGAGAAAAAGCGGTGACCCCACGGGGTTCACACGCCACTCTCCGTTCTCAATCCGTATTTCTGTAAATGTACATCCGGATCAGGCTCGGCTTCGAAGATTCGTCCCGTTCGAGGATCTTATATTTCGCCGAAAACTCCCGATCGGGATCTTTCCGCGTGGCGAGCAGCTCCATTTTCTTGAGCTTACCCAGAATACCCGTTCTCTGTTTGGGTGTCACTTCGATAGCCAGCGGCTTCGAATCGATTCTGAGCACTTTCTCGACAACTTTATCATACAGGGGATTGCGTCTTCCACGACGGGTAGCTCCTTTCAAGTCTTTATCCATCGCTTCGGGGGTGACAAAGCTCATCTTAATTTGCCCATTACTTTTAGTTGAAGACATAAGACAGAGGTTTAACGTGATCTATGAATAGAGTGGGTCTCATATTAGCCATGAATGATTATGTTCCAGCGCCAGTTATACGACACATCATTCTCAACACCTATTTCAAAGAAATACATCACTGAAAACTCGATACATACATAACATTAAGCCATACATTACATCATAACCATTTACGATATAAAATGCACGATACTGGACTCCATAAATCCGCACCTTGCACTCGTTTAAACGGGAATTTGAGTATAAACAAAAACGAATATTCGAAGTCGTTCGCGGCTCAATGTTCGACGTCGTCGATAAGAGCCAGCGCCCCCACGAGCGGAGCGTCTCCCTCCAGCTCAGACAACACAATCTCAGCGGGATGGGGAACCGTATGCTCGACGACCGTCTTGATCCGGTCGAGAAAAATGGGCTGATGCTGGGCGATGCTGCCGCTCAGCACCACGACCTGCGGGTTGAGCAAGGCGCATATGGCCACGACGCTCTGCGCCAGATACTTCGCCGCCCGTTCGACGATCAGGCGGGCCTTTTCGTCGCCGTCGTGAAGCGCTTCGAAAACGTCGATGGCGGTCACCGACTGGTCTGATCCGTGATGTGCGTCTCTCCAGAGCCGGGCCAGGCCTACCCCGGCGGACATGAGCTCGAGGCATCCATTAGGGCTCCAATCCTGGCCGATATGGTCGGGATCGGGAATAAAAAAAGCGAGTTCGCCGGCCGCATGGTTGAATCCTCTCCAGATGGCACCCTGCAGCACAATACCGGCGGCAACCCCCGTGCTGATCGTGAAGTAGACCAGAGAATGGGCCCCTGCTCCTACGCCGAACCTGTATTCTCCGAGCGCCGCTGCATTCACGTCGTTTTCGACCACGACCTCGAGTCCAAACCGTTCCTTGAAGGAACGCCCCACCGGAAAACCATCCCACCCTTTTAAGTTCGACACGAAGAGGGCTGTACCGGTGACTTCGTCGGTGATGCCTGGCAGGGCGCACCCGATCCCTACCAGTTCGTCCATGCCAACGTCGAGGTCGCCCAGGCACTGCGTCAGCACCTCTTCCACCTTTTGGATGAAGAACTGCGGGCCCTCGTCTACGGGCGTTCTGAAGTTGCGCTTCAGGAGAATGTCAGAGGGGTTCCCTTTCTTCGCCAGCGCGATTCGTACGTTGGTGCCGCCGATATCAATACCCGCAATGATTTTTTGCATAAATATTAACCCGAGGTGTATGGTATGATAATTCAGTGATGTTACGCGAACTGTGCACAGCAGGCT
>CAZGHT010000038.1:30152-47679 GCA_964525535.1 uncultured Rhodothermaceae bacterium | reverse complement strand
ATGTTACGCATCTGTGCGTAATCGTTTTGCCCGTACGGCTTTGAATGCGCTCAGGCAGGTAAAAAACGGCTGCAAGGCAGTCATTCAAAGCCGGCACAACAGGGTGCTGTGCACAACCTGCGTAACATCACTGTATAATTCCTATATCTGCATGATCAAACGCAAACAAAGAAAAAAAGGGGTGGCCGTTCAGGGAGTAAAGGTGAGCCTGGTCGCCATTGTTCTGGCGATTGGACTGGGAGGGCCGGGGACGTCTCTCTTCGCCCAGAACGTGCCTCAGCTCCGGGGAGATATATACAACCCGGTGATCGCGCCGACCGATCCGGACCTGATCGCTTACGAGCGGCAAACCAGTGAAGCACGCGAGTTGTTCATATACAATCATGCCGATCGTTCCATACAACTCGTCACAGCCGGTGCGGTAGAAGCCGAGACGAACGTACTGCCTTCGTTGTTCGGAACGAACGAGTCCAGCCGCGGTGGATTCGAAGGGCGGCTTTCGTGGCGGCCCGAGCGCGATCGGCAGGGCCGGCTCTGGTTCGTTTTTGTCAGCAGCCAGCAGTATGGGTTTGAATTGCGCCTGGGGTATCTGGACAGAGAAAACAGGGTGTCCGGGTTTTACCAGCGTTTGCCGTTCGATGGACAGGCCGACCTGCCCGAATGGTCGCCGGATGGCAACATGCTCGTCTTCTGCGGCAGACCCCAGAACCAGCGCGGGTATCAGATCGTCGTCGTTCAGGATATGGAATCGGTTCTGCGTAATGCGGACTCCGAGGAAGACATCGCCCGGGCTTTTCGTTATCAGGTGCTCACCGATAACCCGGAAGGCAATCTGTTTCCGGCGTGGTCCCCGAACGGAGTCAGCATTGCCTACCAGTCCTTGCAACAGGGCGAGAGCGGATTGCAAAATTGGGGCATCAACGTGATCAACCTGTCGAGCAACGGTTCGGTGAGCCCATCCATACGGCTGACCGGGGAGCTCGACCGATATCACGAGCAGAAGCCCTCGTGGTCTCCCAACGGGAATCGTATCGCGTTTTACGTATCCAACTCAGCCGTCGGTGAGGAAGACGGCAATGAGCAACTGGACGTTGCCATCCTCAACGGGACACCGAATGCCAGGGGAGGGATTGACAGCGGTTTCATTGGTACAGGCATGAGCGTCGGAGGGTTCAACAACCGGGTTCAGGTGGCTGTTCGGCCCGCCGAAGTGCTGGGCCCGGTGTGGATACAAGAGCCCGGCGGTGTCACTTCGTTGTTATACGTAAAAGTGAATCCCGGCAGCGATCCATTGGAGAAGGGACTGCTGAGCCTCTGGTCCAATCGGTCCAACATACAGGACCCCTACGTGGATTTGTCGTCCGGCTGGAATACGATCCTGCATCGTGAACCCACGGTATTTCATTGCGAACAGACCGGCGCGAACCGATTCGTCTACGTTTCACAGGTACAAAACCAGTTGCAGCTCCAGGTAAGAGACTCGGATACCGCACTGGTGAACGCGTGCAAGGAACGCGCCCAGAAACCGGTACCCCTCCCCATGTATGCCGTGCCCGGTTTGCCGGCTTTTCACAGCAGGCGCTCGAAAGCAGGGCTTGCTGTGGCCGGGGTCAGCCTCGGCGCGCTGGCCGTCGGCATCCTGGCCGACATTCAATGGGGCAGTCAGAACGACGACTTCGAGGCGGCAACCGATGCATTGATCGAGCAGGCTGCCAACGTACGGGGGCTGGAGATTTCTTCAGAGTGCAACGAGGCACGGAATACAAACCCGCAGAGCACGTGTTTCTTCTACGATCAGCTGCAAGACGAGGAGCCCGACGACGCCCTGCGCATCGTTTCGATCGCAGGGTATGGCGTATTTGCAGGATTGCTCGTGGCCAGCATTGTTAATAACTTGAACCGGTCGCCCGGGGCCAGCCGGCTCGATGCGCAGTATATGGTGCAGGGGGATGGCTTCGGGGTTCGCAAACCTGTGCTCTACGTGGATCCCGTCGGCTCACGCCCCCAATATACATTCACGCTACAAGTAGACTTTTAAGCGCTCGCTTGTTACCCACTTTACCGATACCTAGATGTTCGATAACAGTATTTTGAAGCAGAATCGTATGGCTCTGTTGTTGGTCGGCGCGGTAGTGGCCGGCCTCATCGGAGGCTGTGACGCCGTTAGCACGACCCCGGACACGTTGTCTGAGGACGAGTTCAACGATACGGTTCGCGATAGCCGGCCCGAAGTCAATACGGACGAAACCTTCCGCATTCGATTCGGTGAATCGACGATGATCCGGGCCGACGAAGCCGCTACGTTTTCGGATCCGGGCGCCTTCTCTTTCGAGTTCTGTGGCCTCGATACCAGCGAAGAAGCTCAGGAACTGGTTGTCCCGGGAAGCCTGGACTGCGCTAGCGGCGATTCTCTGACCCTGAGCGCCAAACCCTTCACGACCGACTTAGGCAAAATCGCGGCTACTGATACCGTTAAAGTCAATGTGATCGTTCGTTTTACGGGACAGGACAATAAAACGGCGCTGTCGGATTCCGCTCAGATTTCAGTCAAAGTCAATCGTCCGGGAGAGGTTGAATTGTTCGACAATAGCAGGGGGGCGATTGCACCGGCTGATACGATCGTGATCGACGCCTCTACGTCGATTCAGACCTGGAGCGTTCGGAATCCTGGAGACGAACCCGTTTCCTGGACCATAGAAAAAATTCCAGGCACCGCCGAGATCATCGACGCCTTTGATCCGGCGAGCGGGCAAGATCTAGGCGCGGGTGACTCCACAACCCTGACGGTTTCCTTCAATCTGAATGGCGGTGCAGAACGCAAATCCCTGTTCAGGATCGTGGGGAGCGGCAGCGTCGGGACATCGATCGACGATTACATCATCGCTCAACGGGTCGTTGTGCCCGACATTGCATCGGTCGTATTCGAATCCAGGCCGGGCAGCGAGATGATGTACGGCCCCCTGTCTAACGCCGTCGAGCGAGGCATCCCATCCCTGTTCACCATCTGCGGTGAAGGATTTATCGAGCCCTTCAACTCGACCATCGAGTTGACCAATCAAGGAACGGGCGAAAGTGAATCGATATTTTCAGTCACGTCCGCGACCGGGTGTGAAGGGTTTGTGGCCAACGTCGACGTAAGTGCCAGCCAGCAAGTTAATGCGGAACTGAGCCTGTCCATCATCAACAGCGGCCCGGAGCTCGGAGATACCTCGGACCAGTGGGAGACCTCCATCCTGGTCGTGGATAATTTCGGACCCGCTATTCCTGCGAATTTCGGCGTCTTATTGGACCAGGCTCAGGTTCATCTGGACGTCTCCTGGTGCGAGTCTGAATCGGAAGACGTTGCACAATACAAGTTGCTGAGAACGGAGGAAGGGCTGCCCGATACATTAACCTTCAACGTCGATCAGCTACTCCGCATCTCGGATACGGGGTGTCCCACGGATGCCAAGTTGAAATTCCTGGACCGCGGCAATTTAATTGCCGGGGAGGACTATGCGTACAGGGTTTTCGGTGTGGACGACCAGGGCAACGTGGGGGCGGAGACCTCTGAGCAATCGCAGATATTTGCCGTGTATCCCGCCCCGCAATGGGTGGACACCCCGGATAGCGTGATGTCGACCCCGGGCTCCCTGACCCTCAACTGGAATCACCTGACCGTGGTGCCTTCGGGACTCGGAGGCATCGAGGACTACCTCGTCTTCAGGGATACGGACCCGGCTTTTGACCCTGATTTGCCCAGCACGGTCGACCCCGGTTTGGAAATAGGGGGGAATTTCATCGGCTTCGTGGACATAGACATGAACCCGTGCACGACGTGCACCTACACCGATTCCGGGCTGGAAAGCAACACGACCTATTACTACAAAATTGTTGCTTCCGCTTTCATGGGCAACGATCGCATCAACGGCTTGCCTTCCGAGGTCCGTTCCGGATCTCCCGATTAATCATAATACACGAACAGGATAACGTGAACGCTTTCAGACATATGGCCCTCCTTTTCGTGACCCTATCCCTTCTCGCGGTACGGCAGACCTCCGCTCAACCTGACCGGGGAGACTACACGGCTACGATCGGTCGCATCCTGGGCGAAAATGGATCGGTTGAGGGGGTTGCACCCGCTCAGGCGTTCGACCTGGGAAGCGCCTATTTATACAGGGGCACGCTGTTCCTCGACCTGGCCGAGTTCCAGGCGTCTATCAGTGCATCCTATTATACCAGGCGGAAAGAATACGTAGCCAGCGGCACCTCGCCTCTGACGGCCTATTACGTCGCCCGGTATACGGCTGAGGCCGGCGATGCACAGGAGGCTCTACCGCTATTTGAGCACGTCTCGGTGCCTGACCTGGCCGAACGTGTCTCGATCTGGACGGGCGCTGCCTACTGGAAGGCGGGGCAGAAAGAGCGAGCGCGTTCTCAGTGGTCGGGGGTGAATCACAGGATCGACGCCGCCACCGCCGTCGACTGGGCGCTGAGCCAGTTGTCTGCCGGCAGGCCCTACGAGGCGCTGACCTGCCAGTTTGGAGATGTTCGCGTCATCATGTTGCGTTGCGATCTGCTCCAGGCCGTGCAGTCCTCCGATTGGAGCAACGCGCGTACGCTGCAGAACGAGCTGTTGAACCTGGCCGACCTGGCCGATGCGTCCGCTACTTTGCAAGAAAACGTGATCATCCCGTTCTACGACGTCTCGACCCTGCGCGTGTTGGGGCTTGCCGATCTCCAGGCATCCATAGCGGCTTTTGAGCGGGTGTCCGAGAGTCGTCGAAAGCAGGAGGCCGATTTTCTCGCGCTCCGTGCCGCATACCTGGCTGGAGATTTCGAAAAAGCGCGCGCGTTAGCCGGCCAGACCTCTCATCCGCTGGCCGGGATTTACGAAGGCCTTCTGCAATTTCATGAAGGCAACACGGAAGAAGGGATGAGGCGCGCCAACGAGGTGAGCAAGAAGAACTTCAGCGCTGCCCTGTTGTGGGCCGAAAGTGCTGCCGGCATCCCTGCGTTCGAGAACGAAGTCAACGCGCTGCTTCTGGATGAACATAGAAAAGACGGGCGATCTGCCAGTAACGCCTTGCCTGAAGAAGCGGCCTCGTTTCTGGCTCGTGCAGCCCTCCGTAATGGCAAGACGTCCTGGGCAGACTCGATCGTCAGACGCGGGCACCAGACCGCAGACGGTACGTCTATCGAGCGCATAAATCCTTCCTTTTTGACCCTGATGGCGCATGTACGCTTCGCAACACAACAGCCCAGATATCTACAGCAGGTGCTGGGCGCCCTGCAAAGTATCCAGTCGGTCTATCCCGTTGCCAGAATGACCCTCGATCTCGCACAGCGGGATTACACGTGGATGGTACAGGGGCCCGAAGGGGTACTCAGGCCTAATGCCGGAAACTGACAGGACCACGAAATCCCCACTGATAAAGCTCCTATGCGATTGATTCCTAGATTTCACCGCTATATCGACAACACCCGGAGGTGGACGACCGGGATCGTTTGCTTCGTGTTCCTGGCGCTGACGCATACGACCTTCGGTCAGGGTAACCCGTTCGATGAACGGCTGCGCGGCGTCGTTTACCCTGAAATGTCTACCCTGACCAACTTCGACCCGTACAAGCTGCCCATCTGGGAGGCCGAAGAAGATCACATGTTTACGCTCATCTACGAGCGTATCGCTCGGTACAACTTCGACATCCAGCAGCTGGAGCCGGCTCTGGTCGAAACCTGGGAGCCGGCCGGCGATGTGGAGACCGACGAAGTTCGGCTCACCGTACGCGAAAACGTCCTGTGGCACGACGGTCAGCCCTTTACCGCGGAAGATATCCTCTTTACGTTCAACTATATCGAGTTGCTGGATGTCAACACGCTCGTCAGAGATAAATACGACCGCTACATTGCCGATGTGTCCATCGACCCCGACAACGACCGCGTCGTAGTGGTTACTCTCAAAGAACCCGTTTCAAATCCGGTCCTCGTGCTGCAGTTTTTCTGGATCTTGCCGCGACACTGTTTTGACGAAAGAATGCAGGCCTCGGACAACTGCAACCTCTCTGAGGCGCCCATAGGGACTGGCCCTTTCCGCCTGGTTCGCAAACGGCGAGACGGCAATATCATCGTACAGGCCTTCGATCAATACTGGGGTAAACAGGCAGGCATACGCGATGTCATGATGGAAGTATTCAATGAGCAATTCATGATCACCCGGCGTGCGCTGGGTGGGAATTTGAACTTGATCATCGATACCGATCCCGCCGAGATCCAGGAAATTCAAAGCTCTCGGGAGTTCGCCATCGAACAATACCCTGCTTTTTCCTTCTACGGCATCGCCCACAACCAGAAGAACGAGCTCCTTGCCCTGAAAGGAGTTCGAGAAGCCATCACGTATGCCATCGACCGGGAAGAAATGCTCGAGGCCTGGTATAGCGGGCGCGGCAAATTACTGGGGGGGCCAATCGTGCCCGATCATCCCTATTTTAACCCTGAGGTGCAGCCCGTCGAATATAACCCTGTACGCGCGAGGCAGATCCTCGACGGTCTCGACATCATCGATCGAAACCGGGATGGGATTCGCGAAACCCCTGAAGGCGAGGTGCTCGAGTTCGAACTCGTCTACGAAGTACCGAAAGCCGGCGTTTCGCCGACCACGCAGAATGTCGTTCAATCGATCCGGGATTATCTCAGCAACATCGGCATCAGTGTGACGAGCAGAGACCTCGATAAAGACAGCTTCACGGAGCGAGTCTACAAGAATCGTGATTTCGACATGGCGCACATGCGATGGGAATTTACGCCTACCTACGATATCTCTCCTCTTTTCTCGTCAGACGGGATTTACGAAAACGGATTTAACATCACCCAGTACTCCAGCGAAACGGTAGACGGCCTCTTCACTCAGTTTCTAGAGGCCAAAGACAACGACGCCCGGCGGCTGACCATGCATTCCGTTCATGAAATCCTGGCAGAAGATCAACCCTATACATTCCTGTATACAGTCGATTATTTCGCTTCGATCGATCTGAACATATTGCCAACTCGGATCGACCCCTTTTATTTCTTCACGTATTTTAACGAGTGGACCGTCGATCTAGAATAATGAGGGAGCAAAAGGGTTCATGTATTTGATCAGGCAGGTAGCAGTATACGCACTCTCGTTCGTCATTGCCGGTGTCGTGCTGTCGTTTCTCCTCAGTATCATTCCTGATGAATTGCTGGATGCCGAATACACCCACGGGGAACGATTTCTGGAAAATGTACGGACGTTCCTCACGTTTGACTACCAATCGAGCTTCAGCACAGAACCTATTCACGAAACACTGATCTATTCCGGCGGCATTACGTTATCGATCATTCTGTGCACCCTCTTCTTCTTGCTCGTGGTCGGCGTTTCGCTCGGCGTTTCGCTGGCTGTCTGGCCGCGCTCTCGATGGCTCGGCGGCGTTCATGTCTTCCTGTCCGGCATCTCGGCGGTGCCGGTTCTGGTCTGGGTATTCGTCAGCGTATTCGTGGCTTCGTTCTGGAGGTTCACGCCCGGGAATTATAGCGGGAGCGCTTTTCTGGGCGCTTTGCTTCTCGGCGTTGTTTGCATCGTGATCGGGGACAACCTCCTTTCAGATACGATACGCAGTACCCGTGCGGTTGTGGCCCATGAATTGAGCAAACCCTACATACGGGCGTTGCAAGCCAGAGGTGTATCGTACAGAAAGCACGTTTTTAGAGGGGTCGTAGCGGCGGTGTACGGGCTTCTGGTAAGTAAGAGCGCGTACTTGATTGCCGGCAGCATCGTCGTCGAATTCGTCTTTAAGCTCCAGGGCCTCGGCCTCCGGCTGTACAATGCCATTGCAGAGTCTTCGCTGTCGGGCAGGGACTACGACTTTATTCTTGCCGCCACGATATCCATTATATGTGTCATCATCGTATTGAGGCTGATCGGTGATATCATCGCTGTTTTGACCGATCCGCGTATCCGCATCGCAGCGCACTGACCAGCAGCCCCTATGCGCGAAGTTGCGCAACACCTGTAACACAGTAATTGTAACACAGTAATATCGTGCTAACCCATTGGAATAAAGGAGGATTACTGGATTGCCTGACGGGAGGTCTGCTCCTGGTAGTGATGGTGAGTGGAGGAATCGGAGCCTTCTTTATCGATGCCACGGATCTCAATAATATCAAAGATCGCAAGCAACCGCCCCACATCCAGCCGCTGCAGGCCGTACTGCAGAACCCGGCGCCTCGGCTGCAGCCGTTGGAGGAGGACGTCTGCGGCCGTTCCGGGGTATTGACGGGTTTCGGTGTCAATGCGCAGGACTCATCCATCACCTTTCGCAGCACCCCGAAAGTGACGGCTGTACTAGGAGATACGTATACGTACCGTATCGAGGTCGAGTCGGAAAATGAGGTGACCCTGGAGATCATGGCTGCTCCTGGAGCAGCGCGCATCGATCAAAACGATGGGCGGTCCGGGCTGCTGTCCTGGATCCCGGAGCCGGAGTCGGAGCGAAAAGTAGCTTTTTGTCTGTCTGCTACGGATGCAACGTATGCTTCGTCGTTGCAGGCATTCGAAGTTTTTGTAGGGGCGTCTTTCTACCCGCTGGGTACAGATGAGCACGGCAGAGACGTGCTCACAGCACTGGCTGTTGGGGCGAAGTGGGCTATTTTCCCCGGGCTTTTGGCCGTTTTCATCGCTATGGGGCTGGGAGTCGCCCTGGGAGGATATGCCGGGTATTACGAAGGCCTGGTCTCGAGTTTCTTATACTACCTGTCCTCCGTCACCGAATCGCTCCCCGTCATCGTGATTTTGTTCATCGGGGCGGTATGGTCCGCTTCGGTGTTCGACGTGCACATCTGGATGGTCATGGCTATTCTCGGGTTTTTGTGGTTTCCACAGATTGCAGCCTTTGTCCGGACGAGCGTTCAGCGTTTCAAAGGGCACCAGTTTGTCGAAGCAGCTCGGGAACTGGGCCTGAGCGACAGCGAAATTTTGTGGGCCCACATTATCTGGCACAACCTTCGTTATCCCTTGCTGCTCAAGGCGACCCAGCTCAGTGCGTTGTCCGTCGCCATCGAGGTCACGCTCAGTTACCTGAACCTGGGCGTCAAGCACGAAACGACCTGGGGCGCGATGATGCGCATTGGCCAGCGATGGCTCTACGATGGCGATTTCTGGCTGCTGCTCATGCCCGTCCTCGCCTTGCTGACGAGCATCGCAGCCTTTCAGCTCATATCGAGCGGCATCCAGAAGCGAATCGACCATCAATTACACTGACCCCTGTTCGGAGAGTTATGCTCATCGACGTAGAACGACTCTGCATCTCCTTTCAATCCAAAGACAACCGTAGGGTGCACGCCGTACGCGACGTATCCTTTTCGATGGAGCAGGGAAGCCGGCTCGGCATCGTCGGGTCTTCTGGAAGCGGTAAAACGCGCACGGCCCTGGCGCTCCTCGGACTCGTGAAAGGGTACCCCGGCGTTGTGGACGGGCGCGTGTCCATACACGGGCAGAACATATACGAAGGCATCGAACGATACCTCACCTTCGAACGCGACACCGGCGTTTTCGACTGGCTCAAGCCGCATGCAGACTGGGTGAGGGTCATCGGCAAACAGGCCCACCCGGTGCGCGGCAGGGTCGTCGGAATGATCTTTCAGGAGCCCCGGCTCTCCTTGTCTCCCTACTTTACCGTACGCAAACAGTTTGAAGATACGCTCGAGCGGTTATCAGGGGAGGTAACGGAGGCGGACATTGAGGGGCAGGTCATTCCGCTGTTGAAGCGGATGTATTTCGATGACGTCACCGGTATACTCAACGCGTATCCGCACCAGCTGTCCGGGGGAGAGAGCCAGCGGATCATGATTGCGCTGGCCCTGATGGGGGAGCCTGACTTGCTCATTGCGGACGAACCGACGACCTCCCTGGATCTGGTAACCCGGAATGAGATCATCCAGCTGATCAACGAGGTGGTCGAAGAACGCAATATGGCACTGCTCATTATCTCGCACGACCTTTCCGTTATGGCCCAGACGGTCGATCGCCTCCTCGTCATGCAGGATGGATGCATCGTTGAGAGAGGCCGGCTCACGGACGTCCTGCAGGCCGATCCCGAGTCCCTCTCCGAGGCCTCGGGCCGGTTGAAACGATCGACAGCCAGAATCCTGGCCGGAGGCGAACGGATATGACCACTCCGGTACTGTCCGTCGAACATATTTCGCGGGTGTTTCGCTCCCGGAAAGGGTTAATCTCCTCGTTTTCCGGGGTCAAACAGGTCGACAAGAAAGCCGTCGACAATATCTCGTTCCACATAGATCCGGGGGAAGTCTTCGGGCTCATGGGCGAAAGCGGATCGGGAAAAACGACCGTGGCACGCATCGTCGCCAGGTTGATCCTGCCGACGGCCGGAGTCGTCCGTTTCAAGGGCCGATCCATCGACGAGTATTCGAACCACGAATTGCGTACGACATACAGGAAACGGGTGCGCGTCGTTTTTCAGCACCCCGAAGCAGTGCTGAATCCAGGCCTCAAAGTCGGGCGTGTGCTGGATCGCCTTCTCAGCCTGCATACGACATTAGACAGGCAGGAACGAGACGAGCGAAGCCGGTTTCTGCTCGAGCGCGTCCGTCTTTCGGCGCGCCACCTCGATATGTATCCGCACCAGTTGAGCGGAGGTGAGAAGAAACGCATCAGTCTGTGTATGGGGTTTGCAACCGACCCCGACCTCATCATTGCGGACGAGCCTTTCGTAGGGCTGGACGTCTCGCTCCAGGCAGAGTTGCTCGATATCGTGCAGGATATCCAGAAAGAAAAGAAATTCTCTATGTTGTTGATCACGCACAATGTCGCCATGGGGCGATGTATCTGTGACCGGCTCGGGATCATGGAGGCCGGTCGAATGGTCGATGTCGCAACGCGAGACGAGTTCGATCGGGGACAGCTAACGGCGCCGTACGCCCGGCGATTACACGAAGCATACAAAACGTCGATCGCGAAACTGCAACACGCCATGCTCAAGTCGCCTTAGGGCGTGTGCAGAAAGTTGCGTCAGCCCTGGCTACAGCCGGGCGCTTCGCTGTTTCCCGGAGGGTCCCGGGTCAGCCGGCTCGATCCAGCAGCCGATGGGCCACCTTCAAAAAATCGAGTGGGATGTTCGCCTGACTCTGAAATTGGGTCGGGTACCGGTACGTGAATTCCTGCAAGTGTTCGACGTGCGAGAGTGAAATGGCCCTGGATGAGGAGGCGAGATAGTGGCAATAAGAACCCAGAACACGCGATTCCGGAAACGTCCATTCCTCATCTGCATTGGCTACCCGAGTCATCACACTCGCACATTGCCTGAGCTCCTCTTCGCTCTGCTGGGTATCGCCCGTTTTCCGGTAGCGATCGCCCTCCAGGTAATGAAGTAAACCGGCTCTGTAACTGGCATTGAGGTCGTCCGGATTCTGATTCTGCAAGAGCAGTAACTGATCGCGTACGGTGTTTGCTTCCTGCGGGTCGTTACTCGCTACGGCCGCCTGATACGCATAAAACAGGGCATCAGGATCCGGCTCTGCAGGGGTGTCGTTGACCTGTATCGCGTAAAACAAGCCGGCAAGAGCCAGGGTGAGAATCGACAACAAAAGAATGGGGATGTAGCTTCGGCCGGATCTTGCAGGCGTTGAAGAAGACGATCGTTGGGGCGGCGTCTTCTTACGGGGCGGGCGTTCCCGGCCCTTTTGTTTCTTCTGGACAGGGTTGATGTCCAGCAGCGTATTTCCAGGGCTCGTATCGTACACGGGGCGGTTCGGATACGAGTTGCTCAGCGCACGCTGCAGGTCCAGCGCCGATTGATACCGGTCGGCCGGCCTCAACGACAACCCTTTCATGACGACGTCGCCGAACGTCGGACTCAGCCCGTTGACGACCTCGTCCGGGCGTTTGAGGGGGTCGGTCTCGGGATGGACCCGGTCTACCGCCGAAATTGGTACGACCCCCGTGACCATGTAATACAGGGTCGCACAAACCGCGTACACGTCTGTCCAGGGCCCCTGCTGCTTCCCATCCGATTGATACTGCTCGAGCGGAGAATATCCGTGTGAAACGACATTGTGGAGTTGCTGGCTTCTACTTCCTATCGCAAGTTTCGCTGAACCGAAGTCGATCAGCACCGGCCGTACATTGTCGGCCAGCATGACGTTCTGCGGCTTGATGTCCCGGTGGTAGTAGTTCCGGGCATGGACTTCCCTGAGCGCGTCGAGTACGATCATGATGGTGTCGATCGCCTTGACTTGCGGCATCAGGGATTGCCCGTCGACCTTCTTCTGGTCATTGAGCAAATAGAGGTATTCCTGGAGCGTGATTCCGTCCAGGTAGACCATGACCATATAGGCGGTGCCATTGTCGTGGAAGAAATCGAGGACCGTCACGATGTTGGGATGCTCCTCGAATTTCGAAAGTGTCCGGGCTTCCTTGAGAAAATCGTTCAACCCGCTGGTGAAATGGCGCTCGACGCTCGTAGTAGAGAAGATCTGGTTGGACTCGGTGCGGTGAATTTCGTGAATGTCCCGCGGATAAAATTCTTTGATCGCGATCTTTCGCTGGATATGCTCATCGCGGGCGAGATAGGTGATGCCGAACCCGCCTACGCCCAGCACGCGTCCGATGGTGTATCGCCCGTTATGCAGCCGGGTCCCCAGCGGCAGACACGGGTACGTGTTGTCAAATTGACTGTAATTGGCCTTGGAGAAGCCGCACACCGAACATTGCTGGCCGTCGAACGCTTCGTTAAAACAAACAGGACACATAAGCGAATCAATATGCCGAATATACCGATGGGCACAATATAAGCCTTTTTAGTCGTGGAATATAGACGGGGCCGCTACGCTGCTTCGGCAGGTGCCCATTTTGTCCGGCATGAGCGCCTGGAGGCGTCGAAAACACCGCGGGCTTCAACGCAGGCATCGGATAGACGCTACGGAGCGAATTGCGTCAGTTCGCAGGGAGAGGCAGCGGTTCGTTGGAGGTGATGTCGTACAGGGTGAGCTGTCTGAGCCGATACAACGACGTCCAGAACTGGCGGAGTGTGAGAATATAGGATCGATTGGCCTCGTCCTTTTCCCGCTGGGCATTGAACAATTCGGTGATATCGATATTGCCCACCAGATAGCGATTACGGGCCACCTCGAATCTCCGAGTGGCAATGGTATCTGCCTGCGCGGCTGCCTCGACCTGTTGCTGCAGCAGCTGCAGCTGCCTCACCTGGAAAAAGACGATCTGATCGAGTTGTTTTTCCAACAGCTGTCGTTCTTCCTGGATGCGGTCTTGTTCTGAGAGGGCTGCATTGACCCGCGCGCGCTGAGCCCCCCACTGAAAAAGGGGGATGTCAAACGTAATGTTGAAGCGCTGTTGGTCGAGCGGGTCCACGTAGAGATTGCTGAATTCGTCGCTGTTCTGGTTCAGGCCGTAGCTGGCCGTCATATTGATGCCGATCTGGCCCTTTCTGGCCTGATCGACGTTTTGCTGGGCTTGAAGCTCTTGCAGCTCCAGGTCCAGAAAAGCCGGCCGATTGCGCCGTGCCAGCTCGACCGCCAGCGCGGGATCCATGACGATCTCGGGGATCTCCACGGGAGGGAGTACCTCGACGTCGACATCCAGAGGAAGGTCCAGGGCGATTTTTAGATCTCGCAGGGCGCGTTCGTATTCGATCTGTGCGTTGGAGAGGCCGGTCTGGGCGTTGATGAGCTGCAACTCGCTCTGCAACAGGTCGTTCTCCGCTATTCGGCCAATGTCGAACCGGCCCTGCGACAACGTGAAGATCGTATCGTTTACCGCCACATTAAAGGAGGCGATCTCTATACTCTTCTGAGCGTCGTATACAGCGAAGAACCGGTCCGTGATCTCTACGTCGAGCTCGGCTATTTCCTGCGTGTAGAATCTGGAAGCCAGCTCGAAGCGCAGCGGTTCGAGACGCCGCTGCCACTTCATGAAGTTGTACTGGAAGAGAGGCTGCGTCAGGGAGACCGACAGAGGAGTTGACTGCCACTCCGTTGAGCTGAACCGGCCCTGCTGGTCCAGATAGTTCAGGCCGGAATACAGGCTGAGGGTGCCCCCCGTCTGTGGGATCCGTTGACTCAAGGTGAAGCCAAACGTCGAAAAGGTACGCCGCTGCTCGATGAAATTCAGGGTGCCGTTATCCTGAACGATGTTATCGAAAGACCTCAGAAAGCCGGGTGCGTTGCCCCCCAGTGCCAGTGCGGGGAGGTAGCTGGATTGGAACAGGCTGTACTCCCACCGGGCATTAACGTAGCTCCAGCGTGAGATACGCGCCTCATGGCTGTTGGATTGTGCCAGTTCCAGGGTTTCGTCGAGCGTCAGCAGCAGCTTCCTTTCCGCAGCGTCCTGAGCCGACGAGGTTACGAAGCTGGGCAGGCTCGTAAACAAAAGGGCAAAGAGAAGACAGAGGAGGAATGTGTTTTTCTCCATGATAACGGGGAACGGGTTTATATGGCGACAATCATCCCGGGCAGGAATGCGCCGGATGCAGAGACCGGGTCATTCATGCCGGAGCGCTTCGACCGGGTTGTGATCCGCAGCTCGTTTGGCGGGTAAAATGCCGAAGATCAACCCGACGGAAACGGCAACGAAAAAAGAGAGAACGACGGAGAAAAAGGATACGATAGTTGTTATTCCGGTGGCTTGTTCTATGAAAAAACTGATCGCTATGCCCAGGACGATGCCGAGCATCCCGCCCGAGAAGCTGAGGGTGATGGCCTCGATGAGAAACTGGAAGATAATGTCCTGACGGGTGGCGCCCACGGCGCGACGCACCCCGATTTCTCGGATGCGCTCCAGTATAGAGGCCAGCATGATATTCATGATTCCGATGCCGCCTACGATCAGGGAGATCGAGGCAATGGCGGCCAGAACGATATTGAACAGGTCTTGCGTTCGTCGTTCTTGCTGCAGCAGCACCTCCGGGATGATCACCTCATAATCGACGACGCCGTAGTGGCGGCGTTCGAGCATGCGGCTCACTACTTCTGCGACGGGTTTGACCATCTGAGATTCTTTCACGCGAATGACGAGCCGGTCGAGCTGGTGATGTTCGGCCTCTTCTTGAATGCCGCGCTGCCGATCTCGATTGCCGGCCTGGATGTCCTGAGCCGTTAACTGCGATCTGTTTTCATACCGGAGGAAAAACGTCGGAATGGGCGTATAGATGTCCAGGTCGTAGTTGCGGATCCCGAGACGTTCGATGTTTTCGACCGCAATATTGCGTTCTTCCAGCACACCGACGACCGTAAGCCAGAGGTTGCCGCATTTGATGCGGTTGCCGATCGCTTCCTCTTTGGTGAAAAACTTGGTTTTGATATCGTGGCCGATGATAGCCACGGGGATGGCTTCTTCGTAATGTTCGTTGGAAAAGAAGGCGCCTTCGGCCAGTTCGAACCCTGAAGATTCGAAAAAGGTAGCCCCGACGCCGACCAGCTTGGTCGTTCGGCGCAAGCCGGCTCTGAGCGCGGTCGTTTCTACGAGCACCTCCGGGTTCGCACTCTCGACGCCAGGAATGATCGATGCGATGCTCCTTGCATCGGCCATGGTTAATCCCGGCGAAAAAGGCTGCTTATCCTCCAGGTTCGAGGATTCTTCCTCGGTAACCTCTCCTTCTTCTTGTTTTTCGATGGGCTGGATGATGATGTTGTTCGCCCCGAGGAGCCGGATCTGGTCCAGGATCTCCTTTTGAGCGCCGCTCCCGATAGCCAGCATCGAGATGACCGACGCCACGCCGAAGATGATCCCGAGCGAGGTCAGAATGGCCCGCAGCTGGTTGTACGCGATAGATTCTACGGCGATAAAAAAGTTATAACTCAGCTTATCGAACATAGGCAGCGACGGGCTCCTCGTGTGATGATCGGGTCAGAGGGTAAAAGAGGGCCTGCTCTTCCAGGCGCAAACGGCGCCCGGTCAGACCTCCGTGTTCATTTTTCCGTAGCAGCCAATCCTTCGATGGGGCTCGATTCCAGCTTGCGCAGGGGCAGGTCGGAGGGATCGTCAGGCATGGACATGTACACCTGATGGTCGGAGCTCAGCCCGCTTTTGACAATGGCCTCGTTTTCGTTCAGGAGTCCGAGCTCAACTTCCTGCCTGACGATCTGCCCCCCCTCTTTGAGGTAGACGAAATTCAACGAATCCGCGGTGTGGATGCATTCCAGCGGCACGTATAAAACGCTGTCCAGTTCGGCAACGACGATGGTGTTGCTCGTCGTCATGGCGGGGCGCAGGGTACTGTCGGACTCGTTAACCTCGATAGAAACCTGGAACACTTTGGCGTCCGAATTGGGTCGCTGCTCTCCGATGTTCGCAACGGAAGCCACGCTGCCTGTCAGCTTCTTGTCAGTATCCGCATCGAGACCGATGAGCACCTCCTGGCCTTCCTTTACTTTCTGGATGTCCACCTCGTTGACATAGGTGATCGATTCCATCACAGAGAGGTCGGGCAGGGTGGCCACTACAGGGTCCCAGGCGCTGATCGTGCCTCCAACCGTAACTTTGTTGCCGCGCCAGTCGCGCTTGTAGATCAACATGCCGTTTTCCGGAGCGGTGATCTTAAACTCCTGTGCGAGGTCCAGGAACTGGTTATGCTGATTCGTGGCTTTCGACAACTCGGCGCTCACTTCCTTCATCTTGGCGATGGCCTGATCGACCTGCGTCACGTAATTTTTGGAGGCTTGCTCTAAGGCGCGCTGGGCTTTCTCGAAGTTGATTTCCTCCTGGCGCCTTACGGACGGCGGTTCGTACTGGGCTTGCTCCTTACGCAGTTCGGCCTCTTCCATGGCGTACTGCAGATTGATCAACTCGTCTCGGGCTTTGCTCAGCGTCAACGCCGTGTCCAATTCGGTCTGGGTATACTGCGATTCGGCTTTCTGGAGCTCAATTTGCGCTTCCTGAATCTTACTGTTGAGCTCGGACTGGTCGAGCTCTCCCACAAAAGCCCCTTTTTCTACCACCGTTCCCTCAGGGATCAGCTGCAGGATCTTCATCTCGTAGATGCGCGCCTGCCGGGCTCCGATGGGCCCGTATATCTTTACCGAATTCTTTGCCTGCAATTCCCCGGTGGCCGTTACCGTAACCTGAAATGGACCGCTCTCGGGGTGGACGAGGAGTTCTACCGAGGCTTCATCCGGTTCTCTGGCGAAAAGCGCAGCACCAACGAGCAACACGATAGCAATACCTGCCAGAATCAACGAGCGTTTTTTCATGACGAACGGGAATTTTATATTAGAGGGTGCACCAGTTTGTTGACCTTAACCCGCTTATTGTGCAGCTTTACTATGAGCAGATGGTACGCGCCGGATACGCACAGGTCCTGCCAGGGCGGCTTTGCGCGTGTGCAACGCCGAGTAAACCAGCCTGCTGTGCACAGATGCGTAACATCCAATCCCTAAGACACGGCAAACCGAAATAGGTTGGCCCTATTTTCGGGATGAGATGACTTTTTCGATGGGTCTTCAAAGGAAGCTCAGGGCGTATGGACATTTAGCGCTGGCCGCCGCTAAATGTCCACAC
>CAZGHT010000038.1:17294-30052 GCA_964525535.1 uncultured Rhodothermaceae bacterium | reverse complement strand
TACTATACGAACAAAATACTATACGAACAAAATACTATACGCACCAGACACCATGCAAATTACTGCTTTCATCGGGACCTCCATTAATATACGTATTTGTGTTATACTTTATTGTATGGCGGCATTAACCGCCATACAATCGGTAGCACAATCGAGCGCGAGAGATCCTGAGCCCCTGCGCATCGGGATTGTGGGCCTGCAGCATGGACACGTAGTCGGATTTTTTCGCGACGCCCTTCAACGCGAGGACGTCCTCCTCGTGGGTGTGGTCGAAGAAGATCGAGACCTGCTGAATACGTACAAAGATCGGTACGACCTGGACGACGGACTTCTGTTCACCGACCTGGAGCGGTTCCTGGAAGAGCGGACGCCGGAGGCGATCACCGTGTTCTCGAGTACCTATGCCCATAAAGCCATCGTGGAAACCGCTGCGCAATACGAGATCGACGTGATGATGGAAAAGCCGATGGCCGTGAATATGGAGCACGCCGAAGCCATCGCACGTGCGGCCGAGGAGAGCGGCATCCACATCATGGTCAATTACGAGACGACCTGGTACCCGAGTAATCAGGATGTGTACAGAAGAGCCGTCCAACAGAAGGAACTCGGAACGCTCAGGAAGTTCGTCGTTCACGACGGCCACCCCGGTCCGAAGGAAATAGGCGTTTCCGAGGAGTTCCTGGACTGGCTGACCGATCCGGTGCTCAATGGGGGAGGCGCGCTGACAGACTTCGGGTGTTACGGGGCCAACCTCATGACGTGGTTGCTCCAGGGCCAGTCTCCGGTATCCGTCAGCGCAGTAGTCCAGCAATTCAAAACCGATCCGGTCTACGCTGAGGTCGATGATGAAGCGACGATCCTGGTCGAATACCCCGAAAGTGTGGGAATCATACAGGCGTCGTGGAACTGGCCTTACGATAGAAAAGACATGGAGGTCTACGGAGACTCAGGGTATGCCTTCGCCGGCCGGCGAAGCGGAGTCCAGTTCTTCACCCGCACCAGTGAACGCGGAGACGGCGACCTGGATGCGTATGATGCGGAGCCGGTGGGCCGCCCGACGAACGACCCGCTCACGTACCTGAGGGCCGTGATTCGGGAGCAGTACGATCCGGAACCTTATGCCCTGTCTTCGCTTGAAAACAACCTCCTCGTCACGCGCATTCTCGATGCTGCGCGCCTCTCCGCCCAGACCGGCCGGCGCGTCGCGTTCGATCACAAGCCGTAAAACACAGCGCGAAACGAGACAGAGAATCTCACCGACCAACACAGGCTACTCGCTCCCTTGGGCTCAAAGAACAATTCGTCTTCCGGCGATAAACGCCGGGAGGACAAAAAAAGTGAGGGCAAGAGCAAGGAGGCATCCTCCGGGAAGAGGATGCGCGGCGCCGAAGAAGAGCTGACTGCGCGAGAACGCTTCGCCGCGCTTCGATTCGTCCCCCCCTTCCTCCGCATGATCTGGAAGGTGAGCCCGGCCATGGCGCTGTCCAACATGATGTTGCGCCTGATCAGGGCCGGCCTGCCTCTGGCCCTTCTTTACGTAGGAAAGCTGATCATCGACGAAGTAGTGCGCCTGGTCGGCGAGGGGCCCGCTTCGGGGGAAGACCTTCAGACCGTGTGGGTGCTGATCGGAGTCGAACTCGGCCTGGCGGTCCTGTCCGACATACTGGGTAGAAGCGTCACGCTGCTGGATGCGTTGTTGGGGGATAAGTTCACCAACGACATGTCCGTGAGGCTGATCAACCATGCCGCAAACCTGGACCTGGTTCACTTCGAGGACGCGGAATTTTACGACAAGCTGGAACGCGCCCGGCAGCAGACCAATTCCCGGCATGCGCTCATGAGCATGATTTTCAACCAGCTTCAGAACGTAATCACCATCTTTTTCCTTGCCGCAGGTCTCATCGCTCTCGCTCCCTGGCTGATTTTGTTGCTCGCGGTGGCGCTGATACCGGCATTCCTCGGCGAAGCGCATTTTAACGCCAGGAGTTATTCGCTCATCAGGAGCTGGACCGAAGAGCGTAGAGAGCTCGATTATCTGCGCTTCACGGGGGCCTCGGACGTGACGGCCAAAGAAGTCAAAATTTTCGGGCTGGCCCGATTCCTGGCCGGCCGGTATCAGGAGCTGGCCGATCAGTACTACCTCGCCAACCAGAGCCTGGCCGTCCGGCGCGCCCTCTGGGGAAGCGCCCTCGCCGTTATCGGGAGCCTCGGGTATTACGTGGCCTACGTGTTCATCATCTGGCGTACGGCGCGCGGCGAATTCAGCATCGGCGACCTGACGTTCCTGGCCGGTTCCTTCAGCCGGCTGCGCAGCCTTCTCGAGAATTTTCTGTCGGGTTTCACCCGGATCGCCGAACGCGCCCTCTATTTGAAGGATCTCTTCGACTTTTTCGATATCGAACCGCGCATCTTGTCGGCGCACGCCGCCCGGCCGGTGCCGTCCCCCATCCAGGAGGGATTTCGATTCGAAGAGGTTGGATTCCGGTATCCCGGGTCGGACGCGTGGGCCGTGAGGAATCTGTCGTTCACCCTTCATGCCGGGGAAATCATCGCACTAGTAGGCGAAAACGGGGCGGGCAAAACGACGCTCATCAAGCTGCTGGCCCGATTGTACGACCCCGACGAGGGCCGCGTTCTCCTCGATGGCGTCGACCTGCGCGAGTACGATATCGAGGCGCTGCGCGGCCGGGTGGGTATTATCTTCCAGGATTACGTGAGATACGCCATGACCGTATCTGAGAACCTGGCCGTCGGGCGTATCGACGAGCGTGAAAACCGCCCGTTGATCGAACGTTCGGCGGAGCTCAGCCTCGCCGGCCCCTTCATCGAGCATCTGCCGGATCGATACGATCAGGTGTTGGGCAAACGATTCACCGACGGCGTCGAACTCTCCGGCGGCGAGTGGCAAAAAGTGGCCCTCGGGCGAGCGTACATGCGCGATGCCGATCTGCTCATCCTCGACGAGCCAACGGCGGCCCTCGATGCGCGCGCCGAGTACGAGGTGTTCCAGCGTTTCGTCGACCTGACCCGCGGCAAAATGGCCGTCCTGATCTCACACCGTTTTTCGACCGTCCGCATGGCGCACCGTATCCTGGTCATGGATCGGGGCACGATCATCGAGTCAGGATCCCATGAAGAACTGATGGCTCTGAATGGACGGTATGCCGAGTTGTTTTCTCTGCAGGCGGAGGGATACCGGTAAGCTTCCGCTCGTTTCGCTAGGAGTCTGTATTTTTTACTACCAGTACTAATTCCTGTTGCCTTATGAAATCGGCTCGCAGCACGGCCATCGATCAACTGATCCGCATCGCGTCATTCGGCGCCGACTTCGATGCAGACCGCTCTATGCCCATCCGTTCCGAGCGGGACCACCGGCTGGTCAAAGAATACGTGCAGGGAATTACACGCTGGCGCCGCTGGCTCGATTTTCTGATCGGCTCCTATTACCGTGGGGAATACGAGTCGATGGAGGAAAAGCTGAAATGGGTATTGCGACTGGGTGCGTACGACCTCCTGTTCTTGCGGACGCCCTCGCATGCGGCGATTCATGAAACGGTGGAGCTGGCCAAAAAGAGGGTCCGGGCCGGCGCCGGCGGGCTCGTTAATGGCATCCTCAGAGCGATCGATCGAAACCGGGACGCCCTCCCGGAGCCGGTCGGTGCACCCGAGACGACGTACCTGGGCATTCGCTACTCGCACCCGGACTGGATGGTCGAGCGATGGGCCGGCCGGTACGGTGAGGAGGTCGCCGATTTGTTGTCCTGGAATAACGAACGGCCGAAGTATGCGGTGCGCATCAATACATTGAAACAGTCATCCGAGGCCTTTCGAGAGCTTCTCCGTGGATGCGAGATTACCTTCGAAGAGGGGCGTTATCTGGATGACTACGTCTGGCTTCCCCGATTGCAGCCCCTGTTGCGCGGGGGATTCCTGGAAAAAGGGCGGTGCGCGATCCAGGACGAAAGCTCGGGATTGATCGTCCGCTTGCTGGATCCTCAACCGGGCGAAACGGTCATCGACGCCTGCGCAGCGCCGGGAGGGAAAACGCTTTACATCGCCGAGCGCATGAAAGGGCAGGGCACGTTGCGCGCCTTCGACGTCCAACCGGAACGCCTCGCTCGCCTCGATAGGAGCCTGCCGGCGTACGAGGCGTCCTGGGTCGAGACGTCCGTGTTGGATCTCCGCGCGTCGGAGGTCAACGAACCGGCAGACCGCCTCCTGCTCGATGTACCCTGTACGGGGCTGGGTGTGCTGGCCAAGCGGGCCGATCTGCGGTGGAACCGCCGCCCGAGCGACCTCGAAACGATAACCCGCATCCAGGCGGATCTGTTACGGGCAGCGAGCCGGTGGGTGAAGGTCGGCGGCGTGCTGGTATACAGCACGTGCAGCATCGAGCCGGAGGAAAACGAGGAGCAGGTGCATCGATTCCTCGAAGAACACGCTGGATTCGTCGTCGACACAGCGGACCTGCCCCCGGACGTCTTGACCGCAGAGGGGTTCGTCTCGACCCTCCCGTTCAAACACCGCATGGACGGCATGTTCGGGGTCCGCTTGAAACGTATACACTGAGTGTATGCCGTTAGCTCCTGACAGGTCGTACTAACCCTGAAGGCCCCGTAATAATAGATGTAACGCGCATCCGGCGCGCAACAGCACCTTATAACGGATGTTACGCATCTGTGCGTTGTTGCTGTGCACTACCTGCGTAACATCACCTCATAATACAAAATCGAGCACGTCACCCCGGATCTTGAGAAAGTGAAGCCCGCCGGCCGCATCGCCGCAGATCACGCGTCGGTGGTGATCGCTGATGGTACAGCAGGTCAGCGGGTAATCGGCATAAAACGTGTCCGCTAAATGTCCGTGTTCGAGATCCCACAGGCACAACAGACGGTCCTGGCCGGCGGTAGCCGCCCATTTCCCGTCCCGAGATATCGAGAGGTCGCTGATCTCTTCAGCGTGCCCCTCCAGGCGATAACGGGATTCGGTAGATGTCAGGTTCCATACGCGGAGTACCCGGTCGTCGGTCACCGTGGCAAGCCCGAGCCCGTTCTGTATCAATGCGATGTGCTTGACCGGTTTGCCGACCTTGATCAAGCGATGCCTTCTGGACGACAGCTCGAAGTTCCAGATCCGGATCGTGCCGTCGTCGGAGGCGGAGATGATGCGTTGATCGATCGGCGAAATGAGGATCTGGCGGATCGTGTTGGAATGCCCTTTCAGGGTCCGGACGAGTTCGCCGTCGTGGACGTTCCAGATCCGGATCGTGTGGTCGAGGGATGCGGAAATGATAAACCGGTTATCGACAGAAACCCGCACATGCGTGACGCCGGCCTGATGCCCTTCCAGCGTGTTCAGGGGGAGGCCCGAGTTCATGTCCCAGATCTTGATCAGCCGGTCTTCAGAACCGGAAACGACGACTCGGTTGTTCCACGACAGCGCCATGCACCAGACCCAGTCGGTGTGTTCTTCCAGGGTGTAGAGGCACTTGCCGGATTCCATATCCCAGGCAGCCAACGATCGGTCGAACGAAGCTGAGATGGCCTGCCGGCCGTTCTCCGAAATACCGAGGTCTGAGATCCAATCGGCGTGGCCCTCGAACACCTGTTCGAGGCGCCCGGATGCGATGTGCCACTTCTTGAGCGAAGCGTCGTCGGAGGCGGTGAGTACGAACAGGTTGTCCGGAGATACCACCATAGCGCGAATGCCTCTGACGTGCGAGTCGTGTTCTCGGTGGTACAGGTGATCGGTGAGGCTCCATAACTTCAGCTCCGGATCCTCGGACGCGATCAGGGCGCCTCTGCCGTTGGGGAGCACGGAAAGGTCGTGCATCCAGGTCGTCAGGCCCGTGAAGCTTCTCATGATACGCCCGGAGAGGAGATCCCAGACGATAATGGATTGCTCTTCGTCCGCAGAAACGATCACCGTGTCGTCATGGGCCAGGGCGAAATAACGGACACCGGCGCGGTGCCCTTTGAGGACCTGTTGTACGTTTCCCGTTTTCAGATCCCAGACGATGAGGGTCTGGTCTTCAGAGCCGCTGACGAGGTAGCGGCCGTCTTGAGTGACTTGCAGGCCCCATACCCAGTCGTCGTGGCCCATGAGGGTCTGCATGACCGACCCATCCTCCAGCCGGAGTGCATAAATCACGGCAGAGTCTCCCGCAGCAAAGGCCAGTTCTTGATCCGTCGTGCAGGCCACGGACCAGACCTGATTCAGTTCAGTGGGCCACGTCCTGAGATGCTCGCCGCTCCAGAGTTCAGCGAGATGGATGGCGCCGGCGTCGTCAGAAAAGAGTACCGTCCTGTTGTCGTGGAGCACAGAAATAGACAGTACCTGCGTATCCGAGAATGAAAACCCCCTCAACCATTGGCCTTCCTGTACGTCCCAGATAGAGAAGGACCCCCGGTCGGAAACCGCGACGACATTTCGCCCATCGGGTGTAAATCGGATGAATTGGTACGACGTGTCGTTGTTCGAGAAGTCGTGTTTGACGGCGCCGGATCGCAAATCCCATACGCGCACAGAATGGTCGGCCGAGGTCGACGCGGCATGGACGCCGTCCGCATCGATGTCGAGGGAATAGACGGTTTCCCGGTGAGCAGCCAGGCTTTTGATCAGTACATTCGAGGGGGCTTTTAGATCGACGGTTGCTGGATCCAGCCAGACCGATTCCGAAGCTTTGCGCGCCCTCAAGTCTTCGATCAATTGATTGATCGAGGGGATATCTATGTGCTGGAGCCGCCCGATGAGCTGGAGGGCCAGTTGCTCTCTGTCGATGTCGAGAACAGGTATCGAGAGACGAATGGCTTCCTCGATGATACGCAGCGTTTTGTTTGCGTGCTCCGTGGCGTAATCTTCTTTGAGTGCAACGGGATCGGTCACCATCAGCTTGGTCGTCATCCAATCCACGTTGAAGAGCAGGTGGATGAGCTGCGTAGTCTGGTTGGCTTCGGTCAGGTGGTAGGTCAGGAAGCGGTATATGTAGTCGTCGTGCCGGCCGGGATGCGCGAGCAGATCACCGATAGGGTATCGATCCAGGAGTCTGCGGTGGAGGGCTTTCCTGTCGACGGACTCGCATTGCTCGACGTAGTCTACGAAGAAATCGGATAAGACGGGCGTGTTGACGTGAAAGCGATGGGTAAGAATGCGGAGTGTGGCCAGTTCTTCGTACAAATAGTCCTCTTCGAGGGGCGTCAAATCGTCATAGATGGTTTTCCAAAACGCCGAAATAAAGGGGTACGAAAGCGGGGTGCGGCTTGGAAAAACGACGAGGGCCTGCATGAGCTCCTGGTATTGACCGGGGACGTGGTTCATGAGGGCGTCCATCAACTGAAAGCCGTAGGCTCTGGATGCGTCCGGGGCGGTCTCTGCATGCCGGCTTTCGCTTTGCGGGCTGTCCACCCCGAGGCTGACCGGGATCTTCCGTTCCAGGCATAGCCCCGCCAGGTACAGCAGATACGGATGTTTGAGGCATCCCAGGGGAATTTGAGTGTCGTTGTCCGGGTCGCCCAGGTTGAACGTCGCGATAAAATCTTGCCGTTCCTCGTCCGAAATCCGGTCCAGATGTACTTCTGTGGCGTGGAAGGCCGGGGCTATTCGGGGATTGCGTGTCGTACTCAGCGTAGCAATGGACGCAGAAGACGCCTTGAACTGAGCCGCCTGCTGGATGTCGATGACGTCGTCGAACACGAACAGCGCCTTCCTGCCTTCGAACAGGCGATAGAGCTGCTGGATAGACGTCTGAATATCCAGGGTGTACCGCCAGTTGCGGGCGAGTTGACTGCCGATTTCGTTGATTTGATCGGGTAAGTCGGTGGGTTCTCTGCCGGCATCGAGCCAGACCAGGTTGTCGTCAAAGAAGCGTTTGATATCTTCATCCTGGCACAGAGCGAGCGCCAGCGACGACTTTCCCGTACCTGACGCACCTGAGATTATACAAAAAGGCGCCCCGTCCGGCTGTTCGCCAGGCATGAGGGTCTGCTTGAGGTGTTGAACGATATCTCGCCGCTCGACGAGACGTCCCTGTAAGGGAGGAATTAGGGGATACGAGGAATCAGAGGCAAGTTCGATCTCCACAAGATTCGAGGTTGTCCAAGGGGAAAATGAGGCGCAAACAGGAACGACAGATGGATGCAGGGGAATTGATGAGTAACAGATGTTACGCGCCGGATGCGCGTAACATCTGTGAATAAGTACATCCCCTCTGTTTGCTGCAGGTACGTTATTGAATCGTTGTAGCGGCGGTCCGGTGCGTAATCTAAGTGTGATCAACGGGTGTTTGAAGGGAGCGTCGTGATCTCGACGCACGTATCCGGAGTGCTCCTGTGGGGGCTGAGGGAGGGGGGGGTACCCCTCAACATGCATGGGTGTGCCGGGTGAGGTCGCAGCAGAAAAAACGTCAGTGAACCGACATTTCGTACGTGTTCTCCCGCGACGATTCTCTCAAGATGAAGTGCCCGAGTAACTTCCGCGCGTTGTAGTGGCCGAAATGAAACACCTTGATTTCGTATTTCCGTTCCTCCTTGTGATACCGGATGAATACGTTGTCCTGGCTGGGGCGGACGTGTTTGTTCATCGCGAAAGGAAATTCCAATATATCCAGTTTATGCCCCTTCATCGCAGTCCTGGCATCTCTGAATCGCTGCAGGGCTTCTCCGATGAGGGTAAAATCAGGCGTACCTTTGATGACTTCGCCGTCCAGGTTTTGGAAAGAAAAGGCGCTCACGGTCAGGTTTGAAAATCGTTGAGGAGACGGTGTAGTTAAGGAATAGATCGGCCATAACCCGGCAAGGTTAACTCCGACCCTTACCGCCAGGTCTTTTGCACGACGTAAAATTTCAGATAGTGGGTTTCGGGCATGGCGTCCAGCACGGGATGATCGGGAGGCTGAAAGCCGCGATACAGTACGCTCAGGGGGGTTTCCGTTTTACGGCTGCAGTACCGGATCAGTTTTACGAATTCGTTTTCCTTGAGCGCCTGCGAGCAGGATGACGTAGCGAGAATGCCCCGGTCGGACAGCAGCTGGAGCGCGTTGATGTTGAGCCGCTGGTAGGCGGGGAGCGCCGTGTCCAGGTGTCTCTTGCTTTTGGCGAAGGCAGGTGGATCGAGGACAATCAGGTCGTATTGTTGTCCCCGGTCGACGAGTTCTCCCAGGCGATCCAGCGCGTCGCCGTGATGAAAGTGAAGTGGGCTGTCGATGTCGTTCCTCTCGGCATTTGCCTGGACCCGGCTCAACGCCGCTGCCGAGCTGTCGATGAAGTCGACGGAAGCGGCCCCTGCGGCTGCGGCCAGGAGGCCAAACCCTCCGTCGGCGCAGCACACGTCGAGGACGCGCCTGTCGCGGGCGAAGCGGGAAACGCAGGCGCGGTGGTCTCGCTGGTCTATAAAAAAGCCGGTCTTCGGCCCGTCGACGACGTCGACGGCGAAGGTGACACCCTGTTCTTCGATCAGGACGTCCTCCTCGTAAACGCCTCTGAGCACGCCTTTTTGGGCCGGCAAATCGTCCTTGGAGCGCAGCCAGACGTCGTTCCGCTCCACAATGGCGCGGGGGCGGTACAGCGACGACAGGATGTCCAGCAGGTCGTCTCGGTGCTGCTCGATGCCGAAGCTGAGTGACGTCCAGGTCAAGACGTCCCCATAGCGATCCACGATCGTTCCTGGAATGCCGTCGCTGTCCCCGTAGAGCACCCTGTAATGACTGGCTTCGGGATAATACGAGGCGCGGACGGCGTGGGCGGCGTGTATACGCCGCTCGAAGAGGGCGGCGTCGACCGAGGCGTCCGGATCAAACGTAACCATTCGGACGGCGATCTGAGAGGTGTCGTGGTAAAATCCACGGCCCAGCGATTCTCCTTCAGCGTTTATTACCGGCACGACGTCGCCTCGTCCCGGGGCGCCTTCGACACGGGCGACTTGATTTGCGAAAATCCAGGGATACCCCCTTCGGAGTTGTTTGTCTTGCCGGGGCTTGAGAATGAGCTGCATAGGGAGGCTGTTTGACTACTGCGGACCCCGCCGGCTTGCCTGCGAGTAGGCGCCGGAAAGCATGGGCAGGAGGGGATGAATCACCCAGGTTAAGCACCCGTGCCACCCCGGAGGTTCCCCGGCAGACTGCACAACGAATTCAGCGTCATCCCCGGGAACGCAAGTACTCTTGAGAGGTACGTAGCGTAACTATCGATTATGCATACCGCCCGAGTGGGCATGTTAGCGCGCCCGTAATGTCAAACGCCAAACATCTCTCATTTGACGCATCGCTACCGTAAGTTTTCCAACAAGAGCTTATCCTGATTTATCGGATCCCCCGATCTTTTATCACTCACTCTCATTTTTTTCAGGGCGTGTCCCTATTTTGCGCGAGTCCGCCCTTTTGTAAAGAGCGACTCAACATGATTACCCATACGCCCTGGCACCTACGTGCGTTTATGAAGACAGGTATGCGTTTAAACTGGATTGTATTTGTAGGTCTCCTGATAGGGAGTTGCGCTGCCTGGGCGGCCATCCCTGCTCCCTCTTTTTCGCAAACCGTCGCTAAATACGGGGCGGAATTTCTGGCGGGAGGCGTGGGGGGACGCGCGCTGGGCATGGGGGGGACCCACGTCGGTATCGCCCGCGACGTCAGCGCGGTTTATTGGAATGCGGCCGGCCTGTCCGGTATCGAATACCCCCAGATTTCCTACATGCACGCCGAACGTTTCGCCGGAACCATTTCGTTCGACTATGCCGGCGGCGCCGTACCCATCAGTCGAACCTCGACCGTCGGCATCACGATCATTCGCAGCGGCGTGGACGACATCCCCAACACCCTCAATGCGTGGGATGCTGAACGGGGGCAGCCCAAACCCAACCCGGAAAACTTCATCGAACGCTTCTCGGCGGCCGACTATGCGTTCTACTTGAGCTATGCCCGCTCCCTGTCAGACGAACTCGCCGTCGGCGTTACCGGCAAAGTCATACGTCGGACGATCGGCGACTTTGCCGACGCCTGGGGCTATAGCTTCGACGTCGGGGCGCAGTGGGTGTCCGGGCGATGGTTTCTCGGCGCCAACGCTCAGGATCTCTCCACGATGCTGCAAAGCTGGAGCATCAATGAGTCGGAATTGTCCGGGCTGGCCGACATCGGCCAAGAGATCCCCGAAGGCGGCACCGAACTGGTCCTCCCTGTTCTCCGCCTGGGCGCCGGATACAAATGGCCCTTCGATAACAGCGTTCTCTATCTGGCGGCGGATATCGATGTGGCCTTCGACGGTCAACAAGCCTTTGTGCTGAATACGGGCGATGTATCCTATCACCCGCGTATCGGTGTCGATTACACGTTTCGCGACGTAATCTCGCTGAGGGGCGGGATCAGCCGGGTGCTAATTTCCGATGAGTTCGGGCTCGACCTCACCCCGAACGTAGGCGCAGGGCTTCGGCTCAATCAGTTCAGCATCGACTACGGCTTCGGGGACTTCTCCGGATTCGCCTCGGATCTGGGGTTCTCTCATCGCATCGCCGCCCGGCTCATCCTGCAGCAACCGAAATTGAAACGCCCTGAATAAGCGAGTACGATGTACAAAGTACCCGGTACATTGTACATCGTACGTCTACCTTCGCTTAATTGACGCGTGTGACGATGCCGGTCAAGACTTCCCGATCACGCGGGCCGGTGAGGTTCAGGCGATAGGCATAGATTCCCGGCGCCAGGCTGGCCCCATCGATCTCGATGCGCTGAACGGAATTACCGAGAACCTGCACGGGAGCGGTCGATAACACTTCACGCCCCAGGATGTTGTATACCTTCACCTGTACCAGGGCTGGATACGGTGTCGAAAAGGTTAACACGGTATGTTCTCGAAACGGATTCGGATAATTGCTCAGAACGCGCGGAACGCCGGCGATCTCGGCGCCTTCGGTGCTGCTGGGGGAGGTCGAGGTGAACAACTCCAGGGTCGGATGAGTCGCTGCATCCGAATGCTCCCGGCTGTTGAATCGCTTGGCAGACTGGTTCGTGCCTTCATCGCCCAGCAGGATCCATCCGTAGTTCTCCGCCGGGTTGTCAATCCAGCTCTTCACATCGGCCAGCAGTCCCCCGGTAGAGGTTACTGAATACATTCCATTTCCCGCAATATTCAGGGTAGCGCTGGGATCGGCCTCGAAGTCCCCGCCGGCAGAAGACCACATGGCCGTGTCGAAAAACGAGTGGATCCACGTGGCGTCGTCTGTCGTCGAAGCGATGCCTTTGCCTTCGTTGGCTTCGGCATTGGACGTCCCTTCGCCCCAGTTGGCGGTGACGCGGTGCAGTGTGGCCGGCAGCGATGCGCTGATGGAGCGGCTCACCGTGATCGTCAACCGAACGCTATCGAGGGACGCCGAAGTGATGCCGGCTTCCTCAAAGTCGAAAGCGATCAATGCTCTCCGCAAAAAATCTCGGGTTTTGCCGGCAAACAGAAATTGACCGGCGCCGTTGCTCAGCGCTCCGCTGGTGTCCTCGAAGAGGGTGTTGTCTTTGATGGGTGTCAGAACGATACTTTCCTGTGCAGTGGCCGGGTGGAAAAAACCGAACAAAAGAAATAACAGTAACGAACGTACCATATGGGTAGAAATCAATTTGGTTTGTGGAGTACTTGGTCTGCAGATAACGCACTAATACCGTACCTCAATACAGACGGGTAACTACTCGAGGTATAAAAAGTTGTAAAAATTGACGCAGAGAGTTGAGATGCCTGGTACGCAGTAGCATCTGGTACTGTGAGTCTATCGGGGTGAGTCTATCG
>CAZGHT010000038.1:0-17194 GCA_964525535.1 uncultured Rhodothermaceae bacterium | reverse complement strand
GTGAGTCTATCGGGGTGAGTCTATCGCTCGTTGATCATCGGGGCTCCGGTTGCAGAGAGGGCTGTTTCGAGGCCGGCCAACACGTCCTCTTTGAACCGGGCGAGTTCAGCTTGAGATTCATCCAGTAGGGTCTTGCCCCGGGCGAAGGTTTCGCGATGCATCGGGGTCGGGCCGTACGTGGTGATCAGCCCTCTGACCCCGACGAAGTACCGGCTTTGAGGCCCCGGGGCGTTCGATTCCCCCGGCTCGCCTTTTACTTCGTATCCTCGTACGCGGTTTTCGAGTTCGAGCACGAACTGACGCGCGTCGAATAACTGCTCTGTTACCTCGGGGTCAGGCCGGTCTGCCCTGCGGTGGGCCACGTTCATCGCTTCGAGGTATTCCTTGTGATGGTCGAGTTCGTCCAGAAACGCGGACAGCTCCGCCTGCATGGTCTCTACCTCTTTCCGGAAGGCGATAATTTCTTCGGGCGATGCACCTTCCAGGGCGGGTTCGCGCAGCGGAACGACGTTAAAGGACACAGGCCCCGCCAGCTCGGTTTCTACCCCCTCCGATACGCGGGTCAGCGCTGCACTGTAACGGCCGGGTGTAACCAGGAAGCCGTTGTCGCTCGAGGATTCGCCCGGCTCGATCACGGCATTGGAGGCGTGCCGTAAGTTCCAGGCCACGCGGTGGAACCCTTCCGACAACGGCGCTTCCACCCTTTTTACGACCTCGCCGGCCTCGTTGCGAATGACGACCTCCAGCTCATCCGGCGCTTCCTCTGCTTCGGCCTCCAGGGCGTCCCATCCCGGGAACGAAAGGTCCTCCTCGCCCGCTTCGTTCTCCCGCTTCCTCCGTTCTTCCTGCAGGGAGGTCCACCCGTCGTTCAGGTAATACGTGACGATAGCGCCGAAATCGGGGTTCGGGGCGGTATACTGGTTGGCCCCCTGGGAGCCGCCGGCCACGTCACGCGGGATAAACAGCCTGGCATCGTTGACGGGAAAGAGGTGAGCCTCCCGGGTGAGCAGGGACTCGTCGACGTCGCGCAGGGGACTGTAGTCGTCGAGGATGAAAAAGCCGCGGCCGAACGAGGCGGCGACGAGGTCGTTCTCCCGGCGCTGGATCGCCAGGTCTCGAAACGAGATGGTCGGGGCGCCGCCTTTGAGCTGCACCCATTCATTGCCGCCATCCACCGTGAAGTAGATGCCGAATTCGGTGCCCACGAACAGCAGGTCGGGGTCGACGTGGTCTTGGACGATTCTCCATACGAGGGTTCGTTCAGGCAGATTGCTCGCGATCGACGACCAGCTGCGCCCCCGATCCGTGCTTTTGATGAGGTAGGGGGTGAAGTCGCCGTATTTATGATTGTCGAGCGCTGCATAGACTGCGTCGGCATCGTGGAGGTCGGCATAAACGTGATTCACGAAGGCTGTTTCGGGGATGCCGGCTATCGACCCCACCTCTATCCGTCGCCACGTAGCGCCGTCGTTTTCGCTAACCTGGATGATACCGTCATCCGTACCGGCGAAGAGCAGGCCGGCCTGAACGGGCGACTCCGACAGAGAGGAAATCGTGTTATAGGCGGACATGGCCAGCACATCCCAGGCGTTGTCCCAGCTTTGAACGCGCCCCATGATCGGGAGCGCGAACCGCTCCTGGTTTCGCGTGAGGTCGTCCGATAGCGCCGTCCAGCTGTCTCCCCGGTCGGTCGACTTCCAGACCCGCTGAGACGCAAAGTACAGCGTCGCCGGGTCGTGCGGGCTGACGACGATCGGTGAATCCCAGTTGAATCGCTCGATGACCCCTTCTTCCAGGTTTTGCGGTTTGATGTAGACTTGCTCCCCGGTAATGCGATCGACCCGGTGCAGGCCTCCTTCCTGGGTTTCTGCATAAATGATGTTGGGGTTGCCCGGTTCGACGGCGGACTGGTGGCCGTCGGCGCCGAGCGTCTTGAACCAGTCGGCGTTACGGATACCATGCACGTTGTCGGTTTGAGAGGGCCCCCCGTGGGACCCGTTGTCTTGCGTACCTCCATAGACGTTGTAGAAGGGGAGGGCGTCGTCGACGGCGACCTTGTAATACTGGGTCACGGGCAGGTTGGCGATGAAGCGCCAGGTGGCCGCGTTGTCGAAGCTCTCGAAGAGCCCGCCGTCAGTGCCCATGAGGATGTAATTCGGATCGTCGTTCAGGAAGGCGATCGCGTGGTTGTCGGAGTGTTTGTCTTCTTCGGGCAGCTGGCTGAAGGTTTCGCCGTGGTCCTCGGAAATCTGCACGCGAACGTCCATCAAGTAGAGCCGGCCTTCGGCGTGCGGCGATGTATACAACTCCTGGTAGTAATGCGGGCCCGTACCGCCCGAAACGGTGTCCGACATTTTCACCCAGGAGGCCCCGCGGTCTCTCGACAGGTAGACGCCGCCGTTGCGGCGGTCCAGTTCGATGGCGGCGTACACGTAGTCCGGGTTGTGATATGAAATCGCGAGGCCGATTTTCCCCATGTTGGATGAGGGTAAACCCTTCGTGAGTGGGCTCCAGGTTTGTCCGCCGTCGGTACTCTTGTGGAGGCCCGATCCGGGGCCGCCGCCCATGTAGGCCGCTACCGTGCGGTGTCGCTGCCAGGTGGCGGCGTAGAGCACGTCGGGGTCGCGCGGGTCGAGGACGACATCGGTGACCCCGACCCATTCATCGTCGCCGAGCGTCTTCGTCCAGGTCGCTCCGCCGTCGGCAGTCACGTACAACCCGCGATCTCCGCCCGAACTCCAGAGCGGACCCTGGGCAGCCACCCAGAGCACGTCGGACTGTTCGGGGTGGATTACGATGCGGGAGATGTGCTCGCTGTTTTCCAGGCCCCTTTTTTCCCAGGTCTGCCCTTCGTCTGTGCTGCGGTATATGCCGTCGCCGTAGGCCACGTGCCGGCCGCCCACATTTTCCCCGGTCCCCACCCAGACGACGTTCGGATTGTTCGGGTCGATGGCGATCGCTCCTGTAGAGTACGATCCCTGGCCGTCGAAGATGGAAGACCACGTCGTTCCGGCATTCGTCGTTTTCCATACGCCGCCGGAGCCGACGGCGATGTACCACACGTTCGGGTTTTCCGGGTGTATGGCGATGTCGGCGATGCGTCCCGAAGTAAAGGCCGGACCGATGTTTCGCAATGCGAGCGCGCTGTAGTCCGTTTTGAGAATGAGAGAGTCGTTGTTCTGAGCAGCGACGTAGGGTATGCTGAGCAGGAAGCCCAGAACCAGCATCAAACAGGTCTTCATCAGGATGAGTGGGTAAAAGGTGGTGAAAGGAGGAACGTAGGTATTGGGTGTGGAAGGGCGGCCTGGACCGAAGATACTGGCCAACAGGTGAGTATGCAACCCTGGGGCGCCTTCTTCCGGCCCCCGAATCCCGAAGTCAGGCCCGAAGCGCTACAGGCCCAGCCGAAACCCGAGTTGAGCCCAGCGCCCCGGCATCGGATAATCGGTCCGATAGGCGTAGGTGGCATCCAGTACATTTTCAACGGCGATGAACACCTCGCTGCCCGATCCGATCCAGGGGGCTGAACGGCTCACTCTGAGGTTGAAGAGAGCGAATTCGTCTACTTTCGAGGTCTGGAGCTCTCCGAAGGTGCGAGCCGTGTTGAGCACGTGCATGTCGCTTTGTATCTGCGCATCGGCGCTGAATCTCCATGAGCCTGCCTGGACGGAGCCCCCCAGCACGATGGATGCGTCGGGTACGTAGGGGTGGTTGCTCCTGCTCGGCTCGAAAAGAGTAATGCCGGTAAAGAGGCCCCATACAGACTGTTGATATTGCAGGCTGGCCTCGGCTCCCCGCACGTCGTAGTCTCCCAGGTTGGTAAAACTGGGGCTGCTCACTACGGGCGGGAAGGCGAAGATATACCGGTCTTTGTATCGGTCTGCGAACAGGGCCAGATCGAGTTGAACGCGTTCCAGGAAGGTGTACGCGAGTCCGACCTCGAAGTGGTCTACCCGTTCGGGGTTCAGGTTTTCCCAGCTCGCCGGGTTGTTCATGGCCAGCGGGGGGACGATCGTATTCAGGATGGCTACGTCGAGCCCCGGGTAATTATACCCCTGCGTAATGGCGCCGCGCAGCTGAAACCGGGTGCCGAAATCGAGGAGCAAGCCGGCCTGGGCAGCGGCCCGGGTGCTGAGTACGTTATGCGCGTGAAGGCGCACGCCCGCCGACGGGGTGACCTTCAGGTTGGGAGTAACGTCGAGCGCGCTGCTGAGGGATACGTAGGGGGAGACGAGGGTGAGGACATCCCCTTCGAAGCCGGTGCTGCCGTCGAACATCACCTTACCGTCGATGCGGTCCAGGTCTACGCCCGCGATGAGGGTGCTTTGAGCGAAGAGCGTCAGCGCTTCTCTCAAGCGGACTCCGCTGAGCAAGAACTCGCTCCTCGTGTTCGGATCGACGGGATGATCGGTCCAGTTTCCCACGCCCCCGTTGACATAGAGCTGGAGGCGGCCGTTCGCCCGGTCGGTCCTGTGACGAACGCTCAGCGTCGCCATCGTGCCCCGGGTCTCGAACGTACCCGTGCTGGAATCGATCAGGTCGATGCGCCCCGGGTCGGACACCGAATTGTCGGCGTGGAGGAGGAGGAGGTCGGTGGACCACCCGGGAGCCATCCGATACCCGATCCGGGCCATGCCATTGAGCAGGCGCCCGTCGGCATTGTCGCGATGACCGTCGGATCGTGCGAAGCCCTGAGAGAGCAGGTAATCCAGCCGGCCCGATTTACCCTGCACCGTGGCGTGTTCGACGACCGTTGCAAAGCTGCCGCCGGACAGCTGGAACTCGACCTCCCTGCCGTCGTACGCGCGGCGGAGAGGCACCAGGTTGATCGCCGAAAAGTTATTGCCGAAGGAATGGGGGTGAGGGCCTTTGTGGACGATCAACCGGTCCATCGCATGAATGGGGATGAGATCCAGCAAACTGTGGTTCCATACACCCATGTAAAAGGGGACGCCGTCGACGTACGTCTTGATTTCGCTGCCGGGCCGGCTGGCCCCCGTGCCGCGGATGAAAACAGCGCCCCCCTCGGCGCCGCCGAAGGCCCCGACCGGGTTGAATCGGGATACCTTGACCCCCGGCGTTCTTCGCAGCGCCGACGAGAGATCGATGGCGTTGAGATCGTCCACCTGCCGGCTTGTTACCTCTGTAGTCAGGCTCGCAAAAGGATCCACACGGTTCGACTCGATGATAACGGGCGGTGTGACGATGATTTCGGGCAACGTTTCTCCTTCGACCGGCGGAGGATCCTGGGCATAGGCGACAGGATGATCGAGCCATGCAAGTGTCAATAGAAGGAGAAATGAGAATAACGTCCGAGGGTGTTTTGACATGTCGTACCGATCTATCAAGGGGTGGTAGGTGGGTGTAGCGTGTTTATGACCTTCACACGAGCGGATTGCCGCTCAGATCCGTGTTTGAGCACCGTGAGTTACACGTTATGCTGCTGAACCTGGTAAAAGGCCAATCGTAGATGAGAAGGTGCTTTTTCCTCAGGGATTCAGCCCGGCGCGTAACATCTGGTCATAATACTAAAGAAATGAATAATTCTTCCCACTATTATTATAATGGCAGCGGTCTGATTGGATCGGCAGCTACTTCATCGCACCACCGCACCGTGCGGCTCACCCCGTCATGGTACGCGAACGGCGCACAGCACGCCCCGGGCGACTCGTTCCCGCATCCGGCGCGTAACATCTGTCACTCATGAAGCATTCCTGGCCCCTTTTTATCGTAGTCTATCTTCTTTCCGGCGTATCCCCAGACGCATATGGCCAGCAGAAGCCGGTATACAATATCGGTGTCCTGGTCGACATGGTAACCCCCGTGACGGCTCCGTTATTCGATCAGCTAGAATCCGAGATCCGGGCCGTCGCAGGGGAGGACGCCGAACTGAACTTTCCTGAGGCGAGCCGGCTGTCGAACGAATTCGATGTAACCCGGGCCGAGCAGAACTATCAGGCCCTGCTCGACAACGAAACGGACATCATACTCGCATTCGGGCAGATCAACAATGAAGTAATATCCCGGCGGGACACGTTCCCGAAACCGACGATCCTCTTCGGAGCGATCAATATAGACCTGGTCGATTTAGCTGAAGACGAACGGACATCGGGCATCGATAACTTCAACTATATCATCATCCCGAGGTCCTACAGGAACGATCTGGAAAGCTTCAGGAGTATTTACGCGTTCGAGCACGTGGCTGTGCTCGTGCAGGAAGGGCTGGCGAATCTAGATCTGATCCGGGAAGAATTCGACGAGATATTCGAAGACCTCGGGGCCCCCTATACGCTTGTCCCTTACGAAAACACGAGCAGTCTGGAGGGTCTCAGCGACGACGTTGATGCGGTGTACCTGGCCGAAGGGTTCTATCTTTCCCCGCAAGACATCGAAACGCTGGCGGATACGTTATTCCATCGCGGGCTGCCTTCCTTTACGTCGACGCGCCGGCAGGACGTAGAGCTGGGCCTGATGGCCAGCACCGCAAACGACGAAAACTTGAACCTCTTCTTCAGGCGGATCGCCCTTAACGTCGAGTCGGTGATCAATGGCGTAAACCTCGCTGAACTGCCGATCTATCTGGACATCAACCCCGTGCTGACCATGAACTGGAATACCGCCGACAAAACGGGCGTGTCGATCAAATACAGTATGGCAGCAACTATTGAGTTCGTCGGGGACTTCGAAAATGTGATCTCCGAGAAAACCTATTCCCTTGCGGACCTCATCGACGAAGTCCGCGAACAGAATCTGATCCTCGGAATTACGAGCAAGGATGTCGAGCTTGCCGAGCAAGAGCTGCGAGGCGCACGAAGCCTGTATTTGCCGGCCGTGACCGCTACGGCCACGGGCACGTACGTCGATCGGGAAACGGCAGAAGCGTCCCAGGGGCAGAACCCCGAGTATGCGGCGGACGGGACTATTACATTCACGCAGACTCTGTTCTCAGAAGCGGCGAACACGAACGTGCGGATCCAGAGAGATCTGACCCGGGCCGAACGGGAAAACCTGACTGCTGCAGAGTTCGATCTCATCCTGAATGCAGCCAACATTTATTTCAACGTACTCATCCTGAAGGCGAATTTACAGATCCAGAGCGACAACCTGAACGTAACGCGTCAAAACTTGCAGATCGCCGAACAGAATTTCGATGCCGGCCAGGCCGGCCAGTCGGACGTCCTCCGCTTCAGAAGCGAGATGGCGCAGAACATGCAGTCCCTCATCGAAGCCTTCAACCAGTTGGAACAGGGCTTCTACGCCTTGAATGAAATCGTCAACCAGCCGATCGATCGCGAGATCGACGTCGAAGAGGCCGAAATCAGCGAGGGGGTGTTCGAAGAATACAGGTACGACCAGTTCCTTGAGTTACTGGACGACCCTTCGATCCGAAAGATCTTCGTCGATTTTCTGGTGCAGGAGGCCCTTACGAACGCTCCGGAATTGAAAGCACTGAGCTACAATATCGATGTCGTCGACAGGAACATCCTGCTCAACGGGGGGCGCCGGTTCTTGCCCACGGTCGCTGCGCAGGCTCAATATAACCGCTCGTTGGACCAGTGGGGGGCCGGAGTACCGCCGCCCGCATTCAGGCTGGATGACAATTTCAGCGTCGGGTTGAGCGTATCGGTGCCCATCTTCGACCAGAACCTGAAGAACATCAACCGGCAGCAAGCCATCATCCAGAAAGAACAATTGACGTTGAGTCAGTCCAGTACGCAACGGGCCATCGAGCGGGACGTGAAGGACGCCGTGCTGGACATGGTGAACCAGATATCGAATATCCAGTTGTCCCAGGTTTCCGAAGAAGCGGCTCGCCAGAGCCTCGAACTCACGCAGGCGGCCTATTCGAGCGGAGCCGTGAACCTCGTCCAACTCCTGGACGCACAGAATAATTTGCTGCAGGCGCAGCTGGCTCGATCTACCGCGAGTTATAACTTCTTGTTGGCAACGCTCCTGCTCGAGCGAACGGTCGGCTATTTCTTTCTCCTGCACGACGAAGAAGAGAATGCAGCGTTCGTCAATCGATTTACCGAATATTTAAATGGCTTTCCCGAGTAACGAACAACAGGTGATCATGAAACGGCGTTTATCTCTTTGCCTCTGTCTGGGCCTTCTTATGATCTCGGCCTCGTGCCGTAACGAGGCGAAGGATCCCGAAAAAGTGCTCCGTCCCGTTCAATACCAGGAGGTCCAGTATCGAGGAGGCGCCCGGATCAGAACCTTCAGTGGCACGGCTCAAACCGAAAAAGTCATCGATCTCAGTTTTCGAACGAGCGGTATTTTGACGGCCCTCAACATGCGGGTTGGCCAACGCGTCACGAAAGGCATGCTGCTGGCGGAACTGGACAACGTGGCCGCCCGATTGGCGCTCGAACAGGCCGTCTCTGCGCTCAATAGCGCCGCCTCACAGATGAACACGGCCAAACTGAATTATGAACGCGTGCGGTCGCTTTATGAAAAGGGGAGCGCTTCGTTGAGCGACTTCGAGAATGCAAAGAATTCCTTTCGTACGGCTGAAGCGAGCTTCGAGTCGGCGCAGCGAAGCGTTGATATTCAGAACGAACAAATCAGCTACGCCTACATCTACGCGCCCGAAAACGGGACCATCGCTGCCCTCAACGCCGAAATCGACGAAAACGTGGTCGCCGGCCAGCCCATAGCGGTCCTCAACGCCGGCTCCGAAATGGAGATCGCCCTCGGGCTCCCCGAAAATGTGATCAACAGCGTACGGGTGGGGATGGATGTCGACGTATCGTTCACGTCGTTGCCCGGTCCGTTCTTTTCCGGGCGGGTCTCTGAAGTATCCCCTTCGGTGGATCGCAGCTCTGCGACCTATCCGGTACAGGTCCTCATTTTGGACCCCTCGGAAGACGTACGCTCAGGGATGACCGCGGACGTGACGTTCGATTTCGGTGAGCCCCGGTCGACCGGTAATACACTCGTTGTGCCGGCAAAAGCCGTAGGGGAAGACGAGCAAGGGCGGTTCGTCTTTCTCATCGATGAGTCGGACGCAGCCGCGCACGTGAAGAAACAGCCGATCCGTATTGGCGAACTGACCCCCGAAGGATTCGAAGTGCTGGACGGGCTCTCTGCAGGCCAGAAGATTGCTACTGCCGGCATGCAAACCTTGCTCGACGGCCAGGAAGTTCGCCTGCCCGATTAATCTCCAGTAGTTTGGACAAATAGTTTGGACAAACCATGAATCTCGCTCGATTCTCGATAGAGAACAACCGGATCACCTTCTTCGCGTTGGTCGTCATCCTCGTGATGGGATTGGCGCTCTATCGGTCCCTCGCCCGGGACAGCATGCCGCCGTACACGATACGAGCAGCCAGTATCGTGTCGACTTTTCCCGGTGCGAGCCCCGAGCGTGTCGAGCAGCTCGTTACTGACAAAATCGAAAAGGTGGCCCAGGAGCTCCCCGAACTCAAAGAAGTCACCAGTACATCGAGAACGGGGCTCTCGGTGGTGTCGGTTATTCTAAAGGACGAAGTCCCAGCGGATGCGCTTCAACCGGTGTGGGATCGCCTTCGCCGGAAGATCAATGCGATGGAGGACTTGCCTCAGGGGGTCAGCCCGAGCCTGAATGACGACGGGATCGGTGACGTGTACGGTATTGTGGTAGGCATGACGAGTGACGGGTACTCGTATGCCACGATGAAGGAGTTTGCCGACGACATCCGCGACGCGTTCATCAAGCTTGATGACGCTGCCAAAGTCGAGCTGGGCGGTGTGCAAGAAGAACGTGTATTCATCGAATTCGACGATACGCAACTGCGGGAATACAACCTGTCGGCCAGCCGGCTCCAAAGCATCATCGCTTCGACGAACATCGTCAGCGCCGGGGGGGTAATCAACCTCGAAAACGAGCGCATCATCCTTGAGCCTACCGGTAATTTCGACAGCATCGAAGATATTGGGCGGACGCTGATTCCGGTGGGTAACTCGAATCAACTGGTCTATCTGGAAGACATCTGCTCCATTCACAAAGGATATATCGATCCTCCCGATCAACGGGTTCGCGTCAATGGACGCGATGCGATTTCCTTTCATATCAATCTGAAACGTGGGGCGAACATCATCAGCCTGGGCAATGAGGTCGATGAGATCATCCGTACCTGGCAGGCGCGTTTGCCTGTCGGTCTCGAGCTGGCGAGAGTGGCTTCGCTGGATACCTACATCGACGTCAAAATCTCCGATTTCATTGCGAACCTGTTTCAGGCCGTTTCCATCGTTCTGGCCGTCATGCTGGTCTTTCTTGGAATTCGTACCGGATTGGTGATAGCCAGCCTCATCCCGATCGTCACGATCATGACGCTCATGCTCATGGGGGTTCTGCAGGTTGGGCTGAACCAGGTGACACTCGCAGCCTTGATCATGGCGCTGGGAATGATGGTAGACAATGCGATCGTGGTGGCCGAATCGGTCATGGTCAAGGTGGAACGGGGGGCGCCAGCCAAACAGGCCGCCATCGAGTCGTGCAGCGAACTGTTTACGCCGCTCCTCATTTCAACACTGACCACATCTGCCGCGTTTCTCGCATTCTACCTCGCCGAGTCGACGATGGGCGACATCGTGGGGCCGATCTTTGTCGTGATCTCCCTGGCATTGTTGTCTTCGTGGCTGATTGCGCTGACCGTCATCACCATGTTTTGTTACCTCTTTCTCAACGTAGATGCGAACAAGAATCAAACGTTGATCGACCGGTTGATTCACCGGCTCAAGCGGTATTACAAAGATCTCATCCTTGCTGCCCTCACCCGCAAAGAATGGGTCGTTGCCGGTATTCTCATCTGCTTTCTGATCTCTCTGCAGGGTTTTGCCTTCATCCCCTTTCTCTTTTTCCCCGATAGCGACCGGAACTTGATCACGGTCGATATCAACCTACCGCTCGGCACACGCATCGAGCGCACGACCGAACTCGTCGGAGACATCGAGCGCTACCTGATCGACTCGCTGCTGGTAGGCGAAACACGCTCGGAAGGGGTCTTCGACTGGTCGTCGTACATCGGCCGGGGGCCAGAGTCCTACGACCTGGGTTATTCGCCTGACGAGGCGAATTCGAGTTACGCCCACATGCTCGTAAATACGTCGTCCGCAGCGTTGAACGGGGCTGTTATCGACAGGCTCGGCCGTTTCACGTTCGAACAGTTTCCCGATGCCGATATCAAGGTGAATTCCCTGGGGGCGGGTGGGGGAGGGGTGCCTATCGAGATCAACGTGTCCGGCGACGAACCGGATGCGCTCGCACAGATCGCCGAGTCCATCAAGATGAAGCTCACCACGTTAGCCGGCACGCGAAATGTGAAAGACGACTGGGGCCCTAAGAGCAAGAAGTTCGTCATCGATATCGATCAGACGCGGGCCCAGACAGCCGGCGTATCCAGTCAGGATATCGCAACGTCGCTCAAGACGGTCCTCGATGGGTTTCAGACCGGCGAATACCGGGAGGGGGATGAATCGATCCCCATCGTCATGCGCAGCGATGCGAGCCAGCAACAAACGCTGGCTTCGTTGGAGACGCTGAATATCTTCGCCCAGAGCACGGGCCGCAGCGTACCGCTGCTGCAGGTCGCCCGGGTCGTACCGGAATGGCAATACTCCAAGTTCCGCCGCCTCGACCTCAACCGTACGGTCACCGTATCCAGCGAACTCACGGAAGAAGGCAATGCCTCCGCGATCATGGCCGAGGTAACGCCCTGGTTGGAGCAGCAGCAGCAGGGTTGGCCGGCCGGGTATACGTATACCCTGGGCGGCGATGCGGAAAATACGGCGGAAAACATGGGCGCTGTTATCCGTTACCTCCCGCTGTCCGGTTTTATCATCTTGCTCCTGCTCATCATACAGTTCAATTCCTTCAGGAAGACGGCCATGGTGACCCTGACGATACCCCTGGGCATCATCGGCGTCGTGATCGGGTTGCTCTTGTTTCGGGAGCCGTTCGGGTTTATGCCTTTCCTCGGTGTGATATCGCTGGCCGGCATCGTTATCAACAATGCCATTGTGTTGATCGACCGGATCGAAATCGAACAGCGCGAAGTGCTCCGCGACGACCGGGATGCCGTCATTGCGGCCTGCTTACAGCGTTTTCGGCCCATTCTCCTGGCAACGTTCACCACCGTGCTGGGTATGATCCCGCTTTATCTCAGCGGGGGCGAGATGTGGGAAGGCATGGCTGTCAGCATCATGATCGGGCTGCTGTTCGGTACCGTTATCACGCTCGTCTTCATCCCCTCTCTGTATAGCATCCTGTACCGCATCAAATACGACGGTTACGTGTTCGAAGAGAAACTGATGGACTGACGGCGGTTTATATTCGCAGCTCTGAGTTCGGGGTGTGCTGAAGAACCGATACCGCGAACGCCGCACTCTTTTACATCTTTAACAAGGCTTTAGCACCGCCTTAACCATTCCCTTGTTCAGAGGCTCTAGATTTCGTAGTCCATGAAGAATACCGTTCTTGAATAAATATGACCAATCAACATCCCGTTTATAAATTTACACTCCGTTTCGGCGCATTCTCCTTCATTACTGCAGCATTGCTGCTCGTCAGCGCCTGTGCGGACGAAGAAGGTGCAAACGATGGGCCTCGAGGCCAGAGAGGGCCGGCCTCCATTCCGACCGTAGAGATCGTGCAGGCCCAGCTCGGCTCCCTGCCCCTCGAAGAACGCGTAATCGGCATCGTGAAGGCGGACAACCAGGTCGACATCTACCCGGAGATCTCCGCTCCTATCGAGAAGGTGCACGCGCAGAATGGCGATTTTGTAGAGCGCGGCCAGCCCCTCGTCACGCTGGAGAGCCGGACCTTTCAGGAACAGTTGAATCAGGCTCGGGCCAGCCTGCGCATTAACGAAGCCGACGCCCGTCAGGCCGAAGCCCGGCTCCGCGAGTTGACGCTGGGGTTCGAACGGACTCAGACGCTGGCCGAAAAACAGCTCGTTTCAGACCTGGATCTCGAAACCCAGCGGGCGCAAGTCGACGCCGCCGAGGCGAGCTACGAACGCGCGGTAGCGCAGGTCGAACAGGCGAAAGCTACCGTCGAAGAGCGTCAGACGAACCTGGAGCGGACGGTCGTCCGCGCGCCGATCAGCGGCCGCATAGGCCAGCGTAACGCAGAAGTCGGCATGCGGGTTAGTGGAAACAGCTGGCTGTTCACCATAGGCAACCTCGATAACGTCCGCGTAGAAGCCTCTCTCACGGAGAGCATGCTCAGCTATATCGAAGCGGGTCAGCGGGCCCAGATTTCGAGCGAGAGCTTCGGCGACTCCTCTATGGTCATGCCTGTTTCCCGAATTTCTCCCTTCCTGGAAGCCAACTCCTTCAGCACGACGGCGGAGATCGACGTGCCGAACCCGGGAGGTCTCCTCAAGCCCGGTATGTTCGTGAATGTCGATATCTACTACGGCGAGTCCGAACAGGCGACGATCATACCGAACAGCGCGTTGTATGAAGATCCGAACTCGGGGGCGATCGGTGTGTACGTCGCCACCTCGCTGGGCCTGGAAACAGATCCCGTCGTCCCAACCTCGGAAGACGAAGTAGCGCCTTATTCGGAGCCTACCCCGATGGCCTTCAAGGCGGTAGAGGTCGTTGCTCAAGGGCACGATCTCACCGGGGTATCCGGTATCGACGACAATGCGTGGGTGGTCACGATCGGGCAACAACTTCTCAGAGGAGAAAATGTGCAAGCCCGCGCACGCGCAACCACGTGGAACCGGCTCATCGATCTCCAAAACCTGCAGCGCGAGGATCTCCTGAACCAATTTCTCGAGAAGCAGCAACGGCTTGCTCGATCGGGCGCGATCGTCAAGAACGTCTCCGACTCTGCCGGCCCGTGAGGCGTATGCCCTGGATCGCGTTCGTTCCTGAAAGAGGCTGAGTGCGCCGGGGCTCCATTCAACCTGCTACGTACTTTCGAATCACTGATATAAGATCGTATCCTCTCCATGAGTTCAATTACTTCTACCTCGATCAAGCGGCCGGTGGCGACCGCGATGTTCTACCTGGTCATCATTACCATCGGGGTCGTAGGATTTCGGTATCTCCCGGTCGACTTGCTGCCTGAAATAGAATTTACGCAGATCACGGTCTGGACCTCCTATCCCAACGTCGGCCCGGAGGAGGTAGAGACCATCATCACGGACCCGATTGAGAATGCCCTGGCCGGGATCCCGAACGTCGAGCGTGTGTCGTCTCAGTCCAGCGACGGCGCCAGTCGGGTGTCGCTCGAATTTACGCGCGGAACGGACCTTTCCGAAGCCTCGAACGACATTCGAGACGCTCTGAACCGCGTGGTGACTACGCTTCCTCCAGAAGCCGATCCTCCGCGATTGTGGAAATTCGACCCGAATAGTTTTGCCGTGGTCGTTATAGCGGCGCAATCGAATCGCCCGATGGAAGAACTGACGCGCGTCCTGGAGCGAGACATCTCCCAGCGATTCGAGCAGATCCCGGGTGTGGGCACGATTGACGTCTGGGGAGGCATCTATCGGGAAGTGCAGGTGGACCTGCACCGCGACCGTCTCAAGGCCAGCGGCCTGACGGCGGAAGACGTTCGTTCGGCTATCGCCCAGGAGAATAGCCGGCTGCCTGGCGGTAATGTCAAACAGGGGCTCAACGACCTCTACGTCCGTACCCGGGGTGAATACACGTCGATCAATCAAATAGCGCGGACCGTGATCACGACCGTGAATGGCAAACCCATCCGGGTGCAAGACGTCGCCGAGGTGAACGATGGGTATGAGGACATCTCTCGTCTGGTCGAGGTCGCAGACATTCCCACCATCCGTATGATGGTCCGCAAACAGACGGGCGCCAACACGGTGTCGGTGGCCGAAGAAGTCAAACAAGAGGTCGAACGGGTGAATCTGGAGCGCTCCGACCTTCGCCTGACCGTCATCAGCGACCAGAGTGAATTCATCCAGCAGTCGATCGACAACGTCCAGGATTCGGCGTTGTGGGGGTCGTTGCTGGCCTTGCTCATTCTTTATCTTTTCCTTCGCAACGGGTCTTCGACGTTTATCATCGCCCTCTCGATTCCGATTTCTGTAATCGCCACGTTCGGTCTGCTCTATTTCGGGGGGTTGACGCTTAACCAGATGACGTTCGGCGGGCTTGCGCTGGGGATCGGCATGATCGTCGACAACGCGATCGTGGTGCTGGAAAACATCGTGCGAATACGTGAGGAGAAAGGGGAATCGCTGAAAGACAGCGCCCTGATCGGTACCCGGCAGGTTACCGGAGCCATCGTTGCCTCGACGCTGACGACGTCGGTCATCTTCCTGCCTCTGGCCTTCGCTCAGACGACGTCCGGGGCCTTGTTCCAGGCGCTGGCCATCGTCGTCGTGTTCTCTCTGCTGTGCTCCTTGCTCGTGGCCCTGACGCTCGTTCCGATGCTCGCCAGCCGCTTCCTGAGCGTCAAGAAAGATACGGGTGAAGAAGGGGACGGCGAATCTGCCGTCAAAAAGTCCCGCCTCAGGACGTTTTTCCGCAACCTGGAGAACAACTACTCGGCCACGCTTCGCAAAGCGCTGAATCACCGGGCTCCCATTTTCATCGGCACCGTGGCGTTGCTGGGGCTTACGCTGTTCTTCTGGGGCAGCATTCCTGTGGAGCTCGCGCCCCAAACGGATGCGGACGAGATCGACGTCGAAATGGAGATGGCAGAGGGTATGAATATCGCAGTGGTACGCCAGTATCTCGATGAGCTCGCCGTCGTGGTCAAAGACGTATTGCCGATGGATCAGGTAGAGACGTTCGCGACCGAAGTGCGCAACGGGGATGCCGAGTTCGAAATCACGCTGGTCGAGTCGAGCAAGCGTACCATGAGCTCTACGCAAATTGCCGACGACATCCGGGAGGCGACGGAAGGGCTCATCCCGGGAGCTCGCATACGAGTGCGCGCCCAATCCGGGCTCTGGATCTTGCGCCGTCTCTTCAGCAGCAGCGATGACGGCGAGGCCATCCAGATCGAGCTGAGAGGATACGACCAGGACGTCGCCCAGTCCTTCGCCCAACAGATTCGTGAGCGCGTTTCTGCCGTCGAAGGGGTGACCGACGTGCGGCTGAGCCGCCGGGAAGGGCAACCCGAAGAAAACATCGTCTTTGATCGCGACAAGATCTCCGATCTGGGTCTTTCCGTGCGCGATGTGGCACAAACGATTCAGACGAACGTGGGGGGCTCGCTGGCCGGTCAGTTTCGGGTAAGCGGCGAAGAATACCCGATCCGCGTCCGCCTCAAGCCGGAAGATCGGCTGACGACGCTGGATCTGGACGACATCGGCGTGCGAACCCCGACCGGGCAGATCGTACCGATCTCTGAGGTCACTACCCACGAAAAAGACCGCGGGCCGACCTCCATCCGCCGCATCGACGGGCAGCGCGTCACATACGTTACCGCCAACCTCGAAGACGGAGTGCCTCTCGGCGATGCCGTCTCGCGCATCCGGGCCGACCTCGCTCAGTTGCCTACGCCGGATGGGTTCTCTATCGTCTACAGCGGCGAATATGAAGAACAGCAAAAAGCGCAAAGAGACTTTATCCTGGCCATCGTAATGGCGCTGATACTCATCTACATGGTGATGGCCGGCCAGTTCGAACGCTTCCTGGATCCGCTCATCGTCATGTGTTCCGTGCCGCTCGCCATCGTCGGCGTCGTGCCGGTGATTATCCTGACGGGCGATACGCTCAACATGCAGAGCGTGATGGGGCTCGTGATGCTCATCGGCATCGTGGTGAACAACGCCATCGTACTGGTCGACTATATCAACCTGCTTCGCCGCGAGCAAAATATGAACCTGACCGAAGCGATCGTTGAAGCCGGCCGGCTTCGCCTGCGTCCGATTCTGATGACGGCCCTCACCACTATCCTGGGCCTTCTCCCGATGGCGCTCGGCTTCGGCGTCGGTGCGGAAATTCAGGCCTCGCTGGCCCGCGTCGTGATCGGCGGCCTTCTGGCGTCCACCCTCATCACATTGCTCCTGATTCCTCTGGTATACGTAAGCGCTCACCGGGGAGCCGCTCGGGTTCAGTATGCGTTCGGGAACCTCATGAGGCAGATACGCCCGCAGGGGAGTGCATCCATCCGGGCCGAAGGCCAGGCCTGAGATCTATGTCCGGAGTCCCGGGTCCGGGTCGGGGGTCCAGCATCCAGGAACCAGCATCCAGAACCCTGTGACGCTCCTTCAGTCTGCGC
>CAZGHT010000037.1:36938-48471 GCA_964525535.1 uncultured Rhodothermaceae bacterium | reverse complement strand
ATGCTTTCAGGGAATCGGTGAGCCTGGTGGGAGAGGGCGTCTTGCGTTATTGGACACAAAGAGCGCTGGAACGTGAAGGACTCAATACGCTGGACCTCGATTCGACCGGTTCGTTGAGCGTAGAGGTCGAAGAAATCGAACGGCACCCGGTGTGGCGATTACGCAATGGGGTGGAGACCCACGAGTACGACACCTTGTTGAGTTTGACTACGCATCTACGACACCTGCAAAGAAATAGCCAGGCCGATTAGGGTAGGGTAACCCCGAGGATCATTAATTTTTCTATTGAATCTTTAATCAGTGTGTATTACCATACACATTAGTGTTTCCATTTACATCTTTCATGACGCCGACCTCGATCCGACATCGCTATGTTATACTGCTCGCCTGGGCGGCTCTGGCCCTGGTGACAAACCCGGTGTGGCATGCCGTCGGACACACGTTCTCTGATCATCATTCAGAAGCGACGGGGCATCTGTGCGACGTTCAATGGACTGAGCAGGATCTTTGCCCTTATTGCGATGCGGTATCGCACTTTGCAGAAATGCCGGACACAGAAGTGCGGACGGGACTGCTGGTACATCTCTGGACTATCGAATCCCATATATTCCTTCCCACCGATCGACGCCATCTCTTCTCGACTCGCCTGAGAGCCCCTCCCGTTCTTGCCTGATTACCCCCAACCCTCTACAAGTCGCGTAGCCGGAGATGCCCTCTGGTTATGTGTACGTACTACGATATTTGATCAGGCTTGAACGTCAACCCACATGCTCGAAGCGATAGCACTGAGTAAACATTTCGATGGCGCCGCAGCTGTTGATAAACTCACTCTCGACATACCCGCAGGCGAAGTTTTTTGTCTGCTCGGTCCAAACGGGGCCGGCAAAACCACAACCATCAATTTGTTTTTAGGGTTTACCCGCCCTACCGGCGGCACGGTACAGGTTGGTGGCCTGGATGTGCAAAAGCATCCGATGAAAACCAAACGCCTGCTGGCCTACATTCCTGAACAGGTGATGTTGTACAAAAATCTTACCGGGCTCGAGAATCTCGATTACTTTACTTCACTTGCCGGGCAAGACCAGTACACTGACGAAGATCTGCACGATTTTCTAAGCCGGGCCGGCCTCCAGGAGGAAGCCCATACGCGGCGAGTTTCCGGGTATTCGAAGGGGATGCGGCAAAAAGTCGGTATCGCATTAGCCCTGGCCAAGGACGCCAAAGCGCTCCTCCTGGATGAGCCAACGAGCGGTCTCGATCCGTCCGCTTCGTACGAGTTTTCAGAGCTATTGCGCGCTATGAGTGAACGTGGCGTATCCGTTCTCATGGCCACCCACGATCTGTTCCGCGCTAAGGACGTCGGCTCACGCATTGGAATCATGCGCAACGGCCGGATTGTGCGGGAACTCTCCGGAAGCGAATTGCAGAACGCTGATCTGGAAACGATTTATCTCGAACACATGCGCGGTGCGGTTGCTGCCTGAATAATAGATGTTACGCGCCGGATGCGCATTGGTCCTGCCAGAGCGGCTTTGCACGTATGCATTGTATGTTGCAAAGCCGCGTAAACCGGCCAGCTGCGCACAGTTCGCGTCACATCCGCAAATAATAGAAAATACCCCCATTATCAGTACAATCATGAAAACAATCTGTATATTTTTGATGCTCGTGTTTTGCGCTGCGTCAGTTGCGAACGGTCAATCAGGGCGAGTAGAAGGTGAAGTGCGGTTGAGTACGGGGGAGTCACTGCCTGGGGCCAGTGTGTATCTCGAAAACACAGCAACTGGAGTAATTACGGATGCTTCAGGACGATATCGCATTACAGGCGTCTCAACCGGCGAATATGTGATAGTTGCTCAATTCCTGGGTTACGAAACGGTACGCCGCCTCGTGACGGTTTCAGAGGACGGTTCGGTCGAGCAAGATTTCGAACTCGGCCAGAAAACCCTTGACCTGGAGGGGGTAGTGGTGACCGGATCGCGCCGTGCGGTTGAACTGCAGGATGTCCCAGCCAGTTTGAGCGTCATTCCCGTTCAACAGATCGAACAGCGAGCGCATGTCTACGCCAGTGAACCCCTGGTCGGTGTTCCGGGAGTGGTGGTAAGAGACAACGGAGAAAGCGTATTTACGACGGCCCGATTTCGGGGGGTGCCCAACAACCACCAGAATGATAATTTCATAGCGCTGGTAGATGGGGTGCCTTTTGTTTTAGGAGGCGACGAGGTAAACCTGGATGCGCTGGTCCCTCTGTCGGTCGTGGAGCGGGTTGAAGTGGTCAAGGGGCCGACTTCTGCGCTGTATGGGCGGGGTTCGATAGGAGGTACGGTGAACTACATTACCAAAAATGCCTTCGGCGCGCCGAGGGTTGAAGCCAACGTGGGGGGAGGATCTCACAGATATTTTCGACCTTCGGTAACGGCCTCGTTGCCCTTATCTCCTGGAAAAAACCAACTATTGATCCACGCGCAGTACGAGAGTAAAGATGGCTGGAGAGATGGATCGAATCGGGAAGGGATTACCTTTTTTTTCAAGGATCAATGGCTCCTGTCCAGCCAGACGAACCTGTCCTTCTACGCGAATTATTACGACCTTGAACAGCGGTATGCAAGCCACTTACCGGTCCGCGCCGATGCCAGCCTGATCGAATTACCCGGGGGCGAGTCGGCCAATTACCAGATCGACGATACGCGTGACGAAAGACAGTTCTTCCTATCGACGATCAAGATAGATCATAACATCTCTTCAAACCTGAATGTGACCGGCACAGCCCATTATCGATTTATGGATGCGCTGGATTTCCTGGGATTCGATGAGTTGTTCAACGAGGATACGCAGGAGTTCTACTGGAATGGGTTCGATGCGCCCACTAAGAGTCGCACTTATTTTTTCGAGCCACAGCTTACGTATACGTTTAACCGGGGACGAGTGATCGCAGGTGCGAGCTACGAATTCATCGATACACCGGAGGACAAGTCGTTCTGGACCGGTGAATTCGGGTTTAACGAGGAAACCTTCGAATTCCTGTTTTACACGCAAAAGCTCGATGCCAATACTGGGGCGTTTACGAATCGAGATGCATGGATTACGGATCAACTGCTCGATAGTGAGTACGAAAGCAGGATACTGGGCGCCTATACACAGGTGGAGCTCGATCTGACGCCCCGGGTAGGGATAACTATCGGTGGCCGCTTTGATGACTTCAAGCGCTCATCTACCTATTTCGCAACCAGTGAGGAAGAAGAGACGCAAACCGTGGAAGACGATAACCGGCGTTTTAGCCCCAAGGCTTCGTTGCGGTACAAAATCACGCCTGAATTGTCCAGTTATCTAACGTATGCCCAGGGATTCAACCCGGCATTTGGGCCCAACTGGTCTTTTGAAAGCCGTTCAGCGGGCCTCAAGCCAGAAATCGGTCACAATTACGAAGCTGGGCTGAAGGGGCGCCTCTTTGAAAACAAGGTGTCCTTTAATCTTGCCGTGTATCGCCTTGTCAGGCAGGACCTGTTGCTCGTCGTCTTTCCGGAGGGCGGTGGAGACACACCCCGATCAACCAATGCAGGCGAGCAGCGGTCGCAAGGAATAGAACTCGAGTTTCAGACGAATTTAAGCTCGCTGATCAAAGGACTGACGGTGTTTTCGAATTACGCATACACCGATTCGGAGTGGATCGACTTCCGATTCGTGCCTGCCTTTGAAACCGAGGAAGTTGATGCTTCCGGGCTCAACGTCAGTCTGGTTCCCGAACATATGCTCCAGGCCGGCTTGAACCAACGGATAGGACCGGTCAAAGCAGGGGTGTGGCTGACGTATACCAGCGATTACTACGTGGATCGGATGAACACGGTCAAAACGGGCGCTTTTACGGTACTCAATGCCAGCCTGAGTTACCCCTTCCCGGTTGAAGGACTGCACTTAACCGTGACAGGGCTGAACTTGCTGGATTCAGATTATTACCACTATTTCGGCAATATAGAGGGAGCGCGCATCGCGTATCCCGGCCGCCCTCTCGAAATCATTGCCTCGCTTCGATATCAGTTTTAGACCTCTGATCCGATCACTGTAAAAGCATCCTCACTATCCGAGAATATCCATGATTCTACGTGTCACTCGAAAAGAAACCATCGACATGCTGCGTGACGGACGATATAGATGGACGGCCGGCATCCTGTTGATCCTGTTGTCAGGAGCCCTGATTGCTGGGTGGCAACACTATAGAGATGTCGAAAACCAGCGCCATCTGTCGGAGACGGCAGACCGCGAACTGTGGTTGGACCAGGGAGAAAAGAACCAGCATTCAGCCGCACATTTCGGTACGTATGCCTTCAAACCGGTCTCGCCGCTTAGCGCACTGGATCAAGGCGTTTTGCAGTACACAGGGGTTTCTGTATTCATGGAGGCCCATAGTGTGAAAGACGCCATCTATCGCCAGGTGGATGATGCAACGGCCGTACAGCGGCTTGGAAGCCTGACCGCTTCTACGACCCTGCAGTTGCTTATTCCGTTACTGATCATACTGCTCGCTTTCGGGACATATAGCGGCGAGCGAGAGCAGGGTACGTTGCGGCAATTGTTGAGCCTGGGGGTGCCTCGTTACGCTCTGGGATTGGGAAAGGCCCTGGGGGTAGCCGGCCCTTTACTGCTGGTATTGATACCAGTTGCGGTTATGGGCGCTATCGCTGTGGCCCTGCTAGAAGGACCCGGTAATGCCCTGTGGGATAGCAACCGGTTTATGTTCTTCATTCTGATCTATCTGCTGTATTTCCTCATCTATATTCTAGCCTCGCTGGTCGTTAGCGCCCGTGCACCCTCATCCAGGCAGGCACTACTCGTTCTTATGGGTTTCTGGTTCATTACCAGTTTTGTCGCGCCTCGCCTCATTACGGATGCAGCCCGGACCGTACATCCGACGCCTTCTGCGAGCGAATTCGAAACGGCCATTGAAGCAGATATGGCCGATCAACCGTCCTGGACGGAAAGGACTGAGGCCGTGCAAGCCCGTCTCATGGAGGAATACGAGGTCGATTCTATTGATGCGATTCCAGCAAGTGTAGCCGGGCATACGCTACTGGATGCCGAGCGCGATGAGACGTCGGTATACAGAAAACATTTTGAGTCGCTCCGGGAGGTTTATGGAGATCAGGAGCGTTTTACTCAGCGTGGTGCTCTACTATCTCCCGTACTTGCTGTACAGCTTTCGTCCATGGGTTTTGCTGGGAGCGATCACTTGCATCATCGCCATTTTGTTGAGGCCGCTGAAGTCTACCGATACCATTTCGTACAGGCGCTCAATCAAGATATGGTCGATAGAGGCGCCGCCTGGGATTATCGAGCAGACCGTGCACTGTGGGCGCAGATTCCCGCCTTTGCTTACGAACCACCCCCCATATCGGCCGTGCTCGATCATTATGGCCTGAGCTTGATTCTCCTGAGCCTGTGGAATGTTATTCTTCTGGTATTGACGCCTGTTGCTATCGCTCACATGAAGGTTGGTTAAAGCTATGCTGAATCAGATTTTCACCTACGAAATGAAGCTTTTGCGCAGGGATGGCGTGGCTGGCTTAACGATCGTGTTGTTTACGGGTGCGATGGTCTATGCCGGTTGGTTGGGACTTCGATATACAAATGACCAGCAGGCCGAGCTGCGCGTGTATCAACAGGATTATGAGGAGGACATTGCAGAAGCCAAAGCGGAAGCCGTCGAACAGGAAAGGGTGATGAAACAGGACAGTATTTCACTCGACTCGTATACTTGGGGCCCGAGAAATCCGTATGCGATCGGATCCTCCCAGGGTAAGATCGTCACCTTACCGCCAGGTCCCCTTGCCGCCTTTGCTATCGGTCAGAGCGATTTGCAGCCTGCTGTTTTAAAGGTGTCGGTAGCCGGCGTTCGTTCTGCGGCCCCCACAGCAACGCTCGAAAATCCGTTCAAGTTGCTGGTAGGGCATTTCGATCTATCCTTTGTATTCCTTTACATATACCCGCTGCTCATCATCGCGCTGGCATTCGGCTTGACGTCGGCCGAAAGAGAATCCGGCTTATTACGCATGCTTCTTTCGCAACCGATAACGCTCACTGCCCTCGCGAAAGGGAAGATTGCCGTTCGTGCGGTCCTGTTAGGGGGCGTTATTTTGCTGGGCACAGCAGTGCTGGGGCTTCTTGTAGGAACAGCAGGCATATGGCATCGGTGGGTACTCTGGGTACTGGTAGCCTTTGCGTATGGCGCATTCTGGATCGGGTTGTGCGTGTTCGTAGATAGCCGTGTCAAAGTGGCCTCTGTAAGTGCTCTGGTCCTTGCGAGTTGCTGGCTCGTTCTGGCCGTGGTGGTGCCTGCACTGATTTCGTTCGCTGCCACCGCGTTGTACCCGGTTCCGTCGCGGATGGAGTACATAACGGCCATGCGAATGGAAACCACACTGGCTCAACAACAGGGAGCGGCGTCGCTCGCTCGATTCTTCGAAGATCACCCGGAGATTGCCCCGGTAACCGATGAAGACGCCAACTTTGCTATGCTTCGCGTTGCCCGAGAAGAGAGAATCGCAGAACAACTGGCTCCTCTGGAAGCACGATTCGAAGATCAGAAGGCAAAACAGCAAGCATTTATAAACAGCATCGGATATCTCTCACCCACGGTGTTGGCCCATCAGGCGTTTATGGACATTGCAGGTACGGGGCCGGTGCGATACGCTCTGTTCCTCGAAGAAGCCCATGCATTTCACGAAACCTGGAAGGCGCACTTCGTACCCCGGTATTTTACGGATGTAGCTTTCATGGCGTCGGATTACGACGCGTTGCCTTCCTTTAGTCTTGCACGGCTGGAGGATGCAAGGCTACCTGGCCGCGTGATCCCCCCCGTTGCCCTGATCCTTCTGGTTGGTCTGACTCTTCTCGGCCTTGGTTTTTCCAGGTACGGGCGGCACGAATTGATCTCATAACACCCATGCGACTTCTATCGATCAGTGAACTTATAGATGTTGTGATACGAAGTGCCCTGCGGGCATTCTCTTGCAGTGTGATGCTGATCGCGGGACCTTTATGCGCCCAGGACGTGTTCCCTCCTCCCGAACGTCCACCGGTATTGGAGGCCACTCGGTCCACCGGCGAGGTCTTAATCGACGGCCGCCTGGACGAAGCCGACTGGCAAAATGCGCTTCCTGTGTCTGGGTTTAAGCAAGAAGAACCGAATCAAGGGTACGCCCCCTCGTACGATACAGAGGTGCGTGTGTTGTTCGATGCCAAAAATCTGTACGTATCAGCCGTTTGTTACGATCAGGAAGGCCCTGAAGGCATCCGGGTACAAGACTTACGGCGTGATTTCGACTTTTTCGAAAATGATGTCTTCGGGGTTAGCCTCGATCCGTTTAAGGACGGCCGTAATGCAATAATCTTTCAAGTGAATCCGTACGGCGTATTGCGAGATTTGCAAGTCACGGATGGAACGATATTCAATATCGATTGGGATGCTACCTATGAGGCCCGGACCTCGATCGAAGCCGATCGTTGGGTCGTTGAGATTGCCATTCCCTGGAAGGTGCTCCGGTATGCACCGGGTCAGAATACATGGGGAATCAATTTCGTCCGTGGGATCAGACGACTGGGTGAATTCAGTGGGTGGTCGCTTTGGCCGCGCGTCTACACGCCGTATCGAATGGACTACGCCGGCACATTGAACAACATCGAGCCTCCACCTCCTTCTACCAACCTCCGTATACAACCGTACCTGGTGATGCGCGATGAACGCGTCGGTGAATCGGAGAACTTGTTCGATGCCGTAACCCCGGAAATAGGGGGTGATGTGAAGTGGGCGATGACCCCCAGCACCGTGCTGGATCTTACCGTGAACACCGATTTTGCCCAGGCTGATGCCGATAGACAGGTGGTGAACCTGTCTCGTTTTTCGGTGTTCTTCCCCGAGAAGCGGGCCTTCTTCCTGGAGAATGCCAGCCTGTTTCGTATGGGGTCCAGCACAGCGGCCCTGCCTTTTTTTAGCCGGCGAATCGGGCTGGACGACTTTGGCCAGCCTATCCCCATCGATGCCGGGGCGCGTCTGATTTCACGCACGGGCAGCCGTAATATCGGGGCTTTGTTCGTCCGGCAACGTAGCAATACGACCAGCCCGGTCAGTCATTTCGGGGTGGGCCGTTATAGCCGGAACCTGGGCAATAGCAATCGAATCGGAGCATTGGCGACCCTGCGTCAAGATGAGGGGTTTGACGGGCAACCCGCAGAGGTCAATACGGTCGGAGCCGTTGATGGGCTATTCCGGTTTACCCAAACGCTCACGTTACAAGGCATGGTATCCGGTTCCTGGACCCGGGAACGAGAAGGGGATGGCTTTGCATCGTATTTGTGGCTGGGCAACGACTCGAATAGAGGTTATCTTGGACATATTCAGGCCTTCATCTCTGAGAACTATAACCCGGGGGTCGGTTTTGTAGCCCGGCGCGACCTCATCGTAACCAGCCCGGCCGGGAGCTTGGATCTCAGACCGTCGTGGAAGCCGGCATTTATACGCAGTTTTAACCCCGGATTCGTTACTTATGTCTATCATCGCCTTTCCGATGGCGCGTTCCAGGAGGCCTGGCTTTCAATCGCTCCAGTGAGTATAGAATTTGTGAATGGCGCCGAAATCAATCTCCGTATGCAACCCAACTGGCAAACCCTGAGAGTGCAAGATGTGGAATTCTTTCGTCCTCTCGGTGTTGAATTGGAAGCCGGTGACCATTCGTACATCAGGTACAACGCTGAAATTCAAAGCGATCTCTCACGCCGATACAGTGGATTTGCAGAAGTAACGACGGGGCCTTACTTCGACGGCCAGCTTACGACGATGACCGTATCGGTGCGCCTGGCGCCATCCCCCCATATGTCCTTAAGCCTGGACTACGAACTCAATCGAGCGACCGGCCTTGGGATTGATGACGAAAACGTAGATTCCCACCTGTTCGGGCCGGAACTGCGCCTGGCGTTGAATCCACGCTTTCAACTCAACGCCTTCTATCAGTACAACACCCTGATAGAACGTGCTCGATGGAATGTTCGTTTGAGTTATGAATTCAGCCCGCTGTCTTATGTGTTTCTCGTATTTAATGACAATCGGTATTTCGTAAACGACACCCTGCGACGTTCGGACCCTGCCTTCTTTGCTACTCAGCAACAAGCCATCTTCAAAGTGAGTTATCTCAGACAATTATGATCCCATGGAATTTACGACCGTCAGAGAACAGGGTAAATACCTACGAGCGCCAGCGCATGAGTGTCTCGCTCTCATAAGGGCATATATGTTGCAATGTTCGTTCAACCTGATTCTTTAGAACCGACCATGAAATTCATAGACTATTTTACAATCCTGTCACTTCTTCTCTTTGCTTTCGGATGTCAGAGCGAGAATGCCAGCGAAGAACCCCTGGCTGTTCCGGATGAACTCGCCGCACTGGAAAGCGCCTACGTCGAGATTCCCCTCCAAAACGATGACGTTAATGTGTACCGCATCGAGCTACCGTCTGGCGCCTCCATAGCTCCACACGATGGGGGCGAGCGCGTTGTGTACTCGCTCGGTGCGTATACACTCCTTTTCGAAACCGAAGAATCAGAGCAGACGGTGTCCTTTAACGAAGGCGACGTCCACTATCACGAAAAGGGGGTGCATAGTGTAACGAATACCGGAGGCACAGCGGCCCAGTTTGTCGTCTTCGAGCGAAGAGCAAGCGCCTTGCGCTCTCCAGAAGCGCTGGGGGACACCCCGGTGCCAGCACCGGGAACGGGGGCTATCAGCGAGGTTCTCTTTAAGAATGATTTTGCCGAGGTCCACCGTATCACGCTACAGCCCGGCTCCGAGATTCCGGCTCATCAAGGTTATGCTCGTGCCATCTATTCGCTGAGTGACTACACGGTCGCTTTCACGGGCCCGGAGGGCTCCAGCGAAAATCGACTTGAAGCGGGAATGACACATTTTCACGAAACAGGGCTTCATTCGATCGAGAATACGGGGGAGACGGTGGCCGAGTACCTTGCCGTCGAATTCAAGCAGTGAGCCCTTTGTTTGTGGCGCCGCCCGCTGCCTGGAGTGCCTCGCCAGGGGTGAAATCGGGTCATCGATGAGACTGATTTCGCGTACTCATTAAGGATAAGTCCTTGTATCGAAAATCCAACTTTTTATGTTTGAACTACGAGACATCGAGCACCGTTATGAAGAAGAGGTAGTACTATCTCTGCCTCATTTTTCGGCAGATCGCGGTGACCATGCCCTGATTCTAGGGCTGTCCGGCAGCGGCAAGAGCACCCTGCTGCACATCATGGGTGGGGTCCTTCGCCCGACAAAAGGAACGGTTTCTGTCGCCGGCGTTGATCTGACCTCTCTGAAAGGGCATCGGCTCGACCGTTTTCGAGGCCAGCACATTGGCATCGTGTTTCAGCAGATGCACCTTCTGGCGTCGCTGACCGTCGAGGATAACATCCGGCTGGCCTCCTATCTGGCCGGCAAACCCCAGGATGACAGCCGGATTCGGGAGGTGTTGGCTGATCTGGATCTGTCCGAGAAGGCAGGCGCTTATCCAAAAACGCTCAGTCACGGTCAAAAACAACGGGTTTGCATCGCACGCGCCGTGATCAACAAACCGGATCTGATCCTGGCCGACGAGCCCACATCCAGCCTGGATGACGTACGAAGCAATCACGTATTGGAGCTGTTGATCAAGCAGGCCGAAATCTACGGGGCAACCCTGGTGATCGCCACCCATGACCAGCGCATCAAGCCGCATTTTGGGAATCAATTGTTGCTGGACGAATCAGTACCACCCAACTCATCTGCCATGGAGGAGGCCGTTTCGCGATGAACATCTTCACGTTGACCCTTTCCTATATCCAACAGAAAAAACTGGGAACGTTTCTGAACGTGCTGCTGCTCGGGCTGGGTATGGCTACGATCGTCGTACTGATGCTCTTCAGCAAGCAACTGGACGATAACATGCAGTCCAACATCAGGGGTATCGATCTGGTCGTGGGTGCGAAGGGGAGCCCGCTGCAGCTCATCCTGTCGACCGTATTCCACGTTGATACACCTACAGGCAATATCCCGGTTAAGGAAGCCCGCCAATTGAGTTCGCATCCTATGGTCGCAGAGTCCATTCCCCTTGCGCTGGGGGATAGCTATGAACAATACCGCATTGTCGGTTCGACGCAAGCTCTGCTCGATCATTATGAGGTCTCGGTTGCCCGAGGGGCAGTCTGGCATGAGACCTATGAAGTCGTGGCAGGCGCTCAAGTAGCCAGGGAGGCAGGCATTGAAGTGGGGGACACGATTATTAGCGCTCATGGAATCGGCGGCGGCGATGCCCATGGCGATCATCCGCTTCAGGTAGTGGGTATTCTCGAGCCGGCTGGTACGGTTGTCGATCGTCTGATTATTACCGATGTAAAGACCGTATGGGCCGTTCATGGTTCACATTCGAGTGAAGAGGATGACCATTCGAGTGAAGAGGATGACCATTCGAGTGAAGAGGACCACGACCATTCGAGTGAAGAGGACCACGACCAT
>CAZGHT010000037.1:0-36838 GCA_964525535.1 uncultured Rhodothermaceae bacterium | reverse complement strand
GACCATTCGAGTGAAGAGGACCACGACCATTCGAGTGAAGAGGACCACGACCATGCGGAAACACACCACGATGAGGGAACGCATGAGGACACGGGTCACGAAGAAGAAATGATGGTTTCTGAGGAGGAGCTCGAATATACGTCGCTTATCGTGAAATACAAGACGCCCATTGCCGCAGCCACGTTGCCGAGGTACATCAACCAGGAGACCAGTATGCAGGCAGCGGCCCCTGTATTCCAGACGGCACGATTGCTTGTCCTGCTCGGCACAGGCATCGATGCATTTCACGTATTTGCCTATGTGCTCATCATAGCTGCATCGCTCGGTGTATTTATCGCCCTGTACAACGCGATGAAAGAGAGGGCCTACGACCTGGCCATAATGCGTACGATGGGGGCTTCACGCCAGTTTTTACTGAACCAGGTCGTACTCGAAGGCGTGTTGCTTGCGTTACTCGGTGCACTGTTCGGATTGATTCTGGGCCACGGCGCGGCCGAAGTGCTTGGGGCTTTCCTGGGGCAGTCGCAAGGCCTGAAACTCAGTGGGTTCTCTTTTTCGGCTGAGGAATTGTGGCTGGTGGTTCTGGCTGTCGTCATTGGAGTAGTCGCCTCAGTGTTGCCAGCCATCCAGGCCTACCGCACCGATATCGCGCGCACGTTGTCACAATCATAACTAACTACCGGTTACAACTACCATGAATACGGGAAAATTGCTTACATGCGGAATTTTGCTTGCTGTTTTTTTCAGCGCTCTTCCGGGACAGATATTCGCTCAGCAAGAGCTGAGCTGGGATGCACTGGACGACCTGAGTTACGTGGAGAAGGAAGGGAAGTGGGGCATTGAGTTTGGAGATGAGGTGAAGAAGCTCGAAGAAAAAAACGTCAAGATCACAGGATTCATGATGCCACTGGAAAGTTCGCTCAAGCAGAAACATTTCATCTTGAGTATGCTGCCTCTCGATGGATGTCAGTTCTGTGCACCCGGCACCCAGGCGGAATTCATTGAGATCAGTACGGGCAAGAACGACGGCGTCGAATATACCTACAATGCTATCACGATTGAGGGCACATTTGAGTTGATGCCGGACGCGCCCATGGGCGTGTACTTTTTGATCAAAAATGCCAAGCAGGTACGAGAATGATTTCTGGCCCTCACTTGTTAGCAACACAGCTGCAGGCCATTCATTAACTCATGGATGTTACGCATCTGTGCGCCATCGTTCAGCCACACAACGACTTTGAAATGGCAAAAACAGACGGATACAGGCTGCAATGCATCATTTCAAAGCCGGGAAAACGGGGTGTTATGCACAACCTGCGTAACATCACTAACTAACTTATCTAAAAGATTATAACCCCCATGGAATCTACGACCCTCAAGAAATCGATAAACTGGTGGGATTGGTCTGGTGTCTTTTTTTCGGGCTTGTGTTTGATTCATTGCATTGCCACTCCGCTCCTATTGGCCAGCGCCTCCTTATGGATTGCTTCAGAATGGGTGCATGTGGTATTTTTTGCGATTCTCATCCCCATTACGGTAGTGGCATCGAGGCGCGCTTATCAGTCCCTTCAAAAACGCTGGGTTGTTTATTTTCTGAGCGCCGGGGTTGTTGTGCTCGGTATCGGGATATTTTTGGGCCAGGTCTGGGGTGAGTCCGTCGAGGTCGTGCTGACCCTTATTGGAAGTGTGTTGTTGATCGCGGGTCACCTCGGAAACAGGCACAATCATGTCCATAGAGGTGGATCATGAATACGTACTGGTCCCCCTTGTTCTGGGTTTTAGCCGGTGCAGTTTTTCTTCTGATCCTTCCCTGTAGTGCTGTTGGACAGGCAAGCGCCCGAACGGGTATTTCCTCGCCAGAGACTACATTCCCCACGGCCATCAAATTGCAGCGACTAGCAGGCCCTGTCACCGTCGATGGCCGCATCGACGAAGAAGCGTGGTCCACCATACATCCTTTTCCACTGGTTACCTACCAGCCGACGTACCGAGGTGCAAAATCGGAACGTACTGAAATTCGTGTTGCTTACGATGATAATTATATCTACGCAGCTGGACGTTTCTACGTAAATGACCTCGATAACATGCGTGGAAACTCCTTTTATAGGGACCGATGGAGCGGGGATGATACCTTCGGTTTGCTACTGGATACCTTCAATGATAATGAATCGGCCCTGTGGTTCTATACCACACCCCTTGGAATGCGGGCCGACGGATCTGTTGCCAATGATGCTGAGTCGGATACGAACTGGGACTGGAATAGCTTCTGGGATTCGGCGTCCATGATTACAGAAGAAGGCTGGTTTGCTGAAATGCGAATTCCCTTCAGCAGTTTAGCGTTTCAAGAGGAGGATAGCCAGGTCGTGTTCGGTCTTTCCGTATATCGCTGGTTGACAACGACCAACGAGCGACACTTGTATCCGGATATCTCTCCGGAATTCAACAACGGTTTTAGAAAACCCTCCCAGATGCAGGACGTCATTCTTGAGGGAGTCACGAGAAAAAATCCGTTCTACGTTACACCGTATGGGTTGACGGGAGTCGATCAAATGTCAGCATTGAACGACGCGGAATCCGCTTATGATCTGAATAATGACCTGACCAATGAGGTAGGCCTGGACCTGAAGTACAATCTCACTCCTAATCTGACCCTGGATGTGACGGTGAACACAGATTTCGCTCAGGTTGAGGCGGACGATCAGCAGATTAATCTGACGCGCTTTTCGCTCTTCTTCCCGGAGAAGCGCCAGTTTTTTCAAGAACGCTCGGGCATCTTCGAGTTTGACACAGGTGAGGTGAGCAGCCGGCTTTTTCATAGCCGCAGGATTGGCCTGGTTGAGGGAGAACCTATTCGCATTTGGGGAGGGGCGCGTATTGTAGGGCGTATTAACGAATGGGATATCGGTTTTTTGAGTATGCAAACCGCGCGTCAGGATGGGTTGCCTACCGAAAACTTTGGCGTCCTGCGCCTCCGAAAGAAAGCCTTTAATGATTACTCCACGGTGGGCGCCATGATGACCAGCCGTTTGGAGGAGGACGGGACCTACAATATCGTCTATGGTCTGGATGGCATCGTCCGAATGATGGGCGATGAATACCTGACCCTGAAATGGGTGCAGAGCTTTGACGAGGCACACGTTAACGGGGAAAACTACAAACCGCTCAATGCCGGGCGGGCCGTGTTTAACTGGACCCGTCGTAAACTCCAGGGATTGAACTACGACCTGGGAATTACGTGGTCGGGAGCGGACTATCTTCCGGGGATCGGATTTACGCGTCGTTCCGATTTTACCTTCCTTTCGCCGGATGTCAACTATCAAGAGTTCAAGGACGAGTCGTCCAGGCTTCGTAGAATTTGGATCGGCAACTGGGCGTCTACGTATCTGAGAAATTCCGACGGATCGGTCGAATCGTTCTGGGCCCACCCCTTTTACTGGTTCGAGCTTAAAAACGGCGCGACGTTCCTGATTTCTACGGATCACTATTATGAGGATGTACGTGCGCCGTTTTCGCTTTCCGAAGATGCCGAAGTGCCTCCCGGCTCGTACTGGTTTCACGATGTCTGGTTGGAAGCCGGCGCCCCCGAAGGATGGCTGTTTCGGCCGAGCGCCGAACTCATCAGTGGTAGTTTCTATGACGGATGGAGAACGTCCATATCTCCAGGCTTGTCCTGGAACGTGTCGAAACATCTTGAGGTAGGTGTCAATTACGAACTCAGCGTGATTCGATTTCCCGATCGGGACCAGCGCTTCGATGCGCATCTCCCCCGGGTACGGATCCAGGCAGCATTGAACAGTCATTTCTCTGTTGCGTCGCTGGTACAATACAACAACCAGACTGAACGCGTGAGTATCAATACGCGTATCCGTTACCACTTTCGAGAAGGTAACGACTTGTGGTTCGTGTATAACGAGGGCATCAACTCAGAACGCAATCAGATTCTGGGGCCGAGGTTGCCTATCACAGAGAGTCGGACTGTATTGCTTAAATATACCCACACGTTTATCTGGTAATGCCTATTGTGTCAGGCGATGTGTCAGAGTTTGTCAGTTGACGCCAGTTGATTACAGCGCCAGAGAAATGGGCAAAACCCGGCAAATCGCACCATGAAGTGCAGACGGCAAGATGCCGTTGCTGGCACTAACGAGCACCTCGAAAGAACCGGTCGATTCAGTCGTCCATGTGATCCGGCCGCTCAGGCAATCGATAACCCCATCATGGAATTATTCGTCGTGAAGGACCATCGAAACGAATGAATCAATAACTCTCACATGTTGCTCTTCACATGTTGCTCTCCTGTCATGTCTACCTGGTATTGGAAAAACGCTCACCATACAGAGCCCCAGGGTCCTGTTTCGGCCCAAGAATTGAAACATCTTGCTCGTTCTAACCGGCTTCGCCGCAATGATCTCGTCCGGAGACAAGGAATGACGGACTGGGTCCCGGCGAATAATCTGAAGGGTCTTTTCGACGTTTCGGGCCCTGAACCAGTGAAGAAGCACGCCGGCAATGCTGCACATCGAGATGCTTCCCGGCAAGAAGCGACCCGAAGACAAAAGGTATACCATAGCACGGGTATGTATCAGAAGAGTGCGCAGCAGGCACAGAACCCGAATGTCGCTAACGCGGGCGCATATGGACATACAGCCTCGTTTGGCCGGCAATCCGCGCCGGGTAATTCGTTTAAAGGGATGGATTACGAAGAGTACCCCTCCCTGTTTTCATTCAGAGGCAGGATGCGGCGGACCACTTATTTTTTTCAATCACTCGGTTTTTCTGTTGGCATATCCCTTCTGATGGTGATCATTGGATTCTTCTCAGGGTTCGTTTTTGGTGCGGATTCCGTAATCTCGCTTGTTGCAATCGTACTGCTTTCGATCGCTTCAACGGTTATCCTCGCTTTCCCCTTTGTGAAACGGCTGCACGATTTGAACTTGAGTGCCTGGTTTTTTTGGATAAGTATCGTTCCGATTGTCAATATTCTATTCGGCCTCTACGTACTTTTTGGGAGAGGAACTGTAGGCCCAAACAAGTATGGCCCGGATCCGCGCTCATAAGCCAGTTTCTGGCCATTGGAGTTACGCGCCTCACTTGTGCTTGTTTTTGCCATTTGCTACGCGCCGGAGGATCATGCGTCCTGCCGTTCACCGGATTGCCGTGCCCAGTGCGCGTAACATCACTTAGAGCGTAAAGCCGGTCGTCAGGCCGATACCGAACCTGTACTCGCATGCACTATTCATGACATGAATGATTTCATTCATATAAAAGGTTTGTTCGCGATTGGGGCATAGGACATAACGCGCTTCAAGACCGAGAGAGAAGTATTCGTTCTGGTGGTAGTCCAGTCCAACAGAAAATTGGGCTTGCCGCGGAATAGCTGCCAGAATACCGGCATGAGGCGTGATGCGTTGATTTGATGCACGCCGTCCAAAATAGTGCAGGGAAGCACCGGCAAATGCATCGGTGAAAGGAATGAAGTCGTTTTCTATTCCCTCGTCTGGGTGAATGAATTGTGCCGTTATTGATCTTGGACCAAGGCCTGTTGTAATGCCGGCAAAGAGCGTATTTGATTCCCACGGGCTGAAGAAGTAGGAGAGGGTCGTGAGTCCATTGCCTAACATTTTGTTGATTCTGATCTTGCCACTCATTTCCTGAAAATCATCATCCCGCCCCAACAGGGCGTGTTTATCGCATCCATTAAAACAGCCAGGACGGATTGCCACCCCGATACTTAGCCCACTCAAGAGGTCGAAAGGGGCAAATCGATCCTTCACGTTGAGGTTGGTTGGCAACGGAGGCCCCAGAGGAAGTCGCCCATCCGCAGCGTCGTCTACAAAAGTTACATTGGTTACGAATTGTGTTACAACGGAAAATCCTGGAGTAATGAAATAATCCAGCCCTAATCCCAGTATGGGGCCCCATATGTAATGTTTGTTGACTTTTGGCTCTCTGTGTAGGGCCAGCCTGGATGCCTCAAAGATACTCACCTGCCCCAGTGTGAGGTGCATTCCGAATACGAGGAATGGCTTCAACTGGCGTGCATTCAAGGCATAATGGGAGACCACCTGGAAACTGGTACGCCTGGTCGGGTGACTTTCTACGGGGAGATCATCAGAAAACTGGGTAATAATAGGATAATCTGCGAAAACGGAGCCCAACCCGAACTGCCATCGCGTATTCGATTGGATACCTACTTCTACACCTACGCTGTACGGCCATTTGTTTTTTACTTCAAATACATCGCCGTTAAACACGGTGGTGTTGTTATCGCCCAGGTAACTGGAAACCCCCCCGTGAACCTTCAGGTAAACGGTTCGTGTAGGCTGTTGCCCGTATAGTGAGAGGGGAAGGGTAATAGGAAGAGTAACACAAAAGATGAGAAAAGTCGTTAGGTTGTGCATGAGGATGTCATAGATGAGTGTAGTTCACTTATGTTATTTCTATGACACCGAAGCCAGGGGCAAGCACGTAAGTTGGATGTTCGAATCGGTTAACATGACATTCGGCTATTTGCATTCGAGAAATTTGCCTACGCGATCATAATCGCCGTATAACACCCAGAAGTGTAGAGGAGGTGTACCGGTTTTGGGTCCTTAGTTTTAAGGCAGAGTCAGGGCGTTTAATGATCATGCAACCCCTTTCCGTCAAATATCGGTCCTATACATTTTTCAATCCTCGACATGTACATCCATTTTCTTCAGTGATGTTACGCAGGTTGTGCGCAGCAACTCGTTGAGCCGGCTTTGAAATGATGCATTGCAGCCGGTTTTCGTCTGTTTTAGCCATTTCAAAGCCGTTGTGGCTGAACGATGACGCACAGATGCGTAACATCCATTCTTCAGTCGAGGTGCGATAAACCAGGCTGCGATTAGAGCAAATACGACGAGACTCAGGGTTGACTGAAGGATGAGCAGAAAAAAAGGCCACATGAATCCATCCATAATTGTGTACAGCAGCCTGGTTGACACGGCGTTGCACACGTGCAAAGCCGCTCTGGCAGGACCTATGCGCATCCGGCGCGTAACATCGGTGAGTATAGTAATATCGAAACAATCTATTCGGCCAACCACGCGAGAGCTTCTTCTTCGGTAGAGAAGTATACATCCTCATAAGCCTTGCCCGTGCTGTCAGGCTTCATCGAGGATACATCGCCCGGCCAGATCCAGGCCAGCTTCTTCGCCCCGCCCTGGTTGTATTTAGGAACAATCACTTCATCACGCCAGGCGAGAATCTCTTTCGACGGGCGATGCTTGAAAGCACGTACGTCGATAACGAGCCTTTTGGCTTCATGCTGAATGACACTTTCGGCAAAAACGTCCAGCGTTTGTCGGAAATCCTCATCCGTCATCCCATCCGTTCCATCGAGCCACGTCAAACGGACGAGTTTTTCAGATTTATAGTAGTTAATGGAGTACATTGCTGCAGGTTGAGACATATCAAATCATTTTCAATGGTGATGCACAGGTAGGGATATTAATTATACTTCGTATATTATGTCAATAAGGCACTAAACGGATACCGAGTATGGCGATGCCATTGGAAGAGCAGAGCATCGTTGATCCATAGGAAGAGCTGTTGGGGATGAGCAGTGCTGTCTCGACGTTCCCCGAAGGAATCTACATCTGGCAAATAACTATGGGAAGGGGCGATGTAAGGGATAATAGGATGGCGAAAAAAGTAAAAGGCCTATCGTTCCCTGCCCGGACAATTCCATAAACGACGCCCATGTCTGATCAAGTCTTTGACATCATACCCGCTGGCAATACTTCGCTGTGGATCATCGTTCCGGTGCTTTTTATCCTGCTGGGCGTGGCCTACCTGCTTGTGAATGCGCTGTACTACTCGAAATCCAGCAGCGTACGGGTCGAAGGGGAGGGAATCGAGATTCGGGGTGGGTTATACGGCCGGTCGATCTCTCAGGCAGACTTGCAGATCGATGGGGGCCGGCTGATCGATCTGAACCGGCCCGATGCAGAAGGTTTTCGATTGGCCAGGCGCACCAACGGAGTCGGGCTTCCCGGCTACTACTCGGGATGGTTTCGGCTCAGGAACGGCGAAAAAGCGCTGGCTTTTATTACGGATACACACCGGGTACTGTATCTGCCCACGACCCAGGGGTATGCGCTCATGATGAGCCTGGAGGACCCGGAAAGATTCCTGGAAGCATTGCGAGCAATTGATTAATATCCCACCCACGACAGGTCCCAGGGGCCCTCTGGCTCGACCGGGGACACCGTCCCGGACGGAGGTGTTTTATGAGAGGTATGGTGTTACGCGAGGTGGCCGCACTGAAGGATAATCAAGAACCGCTCGAGAACGACACACTGGATGTGCCGGATCGCAAAGAAGACGAACTGCTGATTCGGGTGTCGGTGTGCGGGGTGTGCCATACAGAGCTGGACGAAATCGAGGGAAGGCTGCCACCTCCACAACTGCCGGTAGTTCCCGGCCATCAGGTGGTGGGCACGGTCGTAGAGACCGGGGACGTGTCGTCTGCCAGGGCAGGAGACCGGGTCGGGGTCGCCTGGATCTACTCGGCCTGCGGCGTATGCGAATATTGCACGAGCGGCAACGAAAACCTCTGTTCCGATTTCAAGGCTACCGGCAAAGACGCCAATGGCGGATACGCGGAATACATGACCGTTCCTGCACCGTTCGCCATCCCGGTCCCTGACGGGCTTTCCGACGAGGAAGTGGCTCCGCTGTTATGCGCCGGCGCAATCGGATATCGCTCCGTACGATTGAGCCGTATCGAAGACGGGCAACGGCTCGGTCTGACCGGGTTCGGCGCCTCGGCGCATCTGGTGCTCAAGTTGGTCCGACACATGTATCCGCGAACTGAGGTGTTTGTTTTCGCCCGCAACGAAAACGAACGCGCGTTTGCGAGGCAGCTCGGCGCCGTGTGGGCCGGCGACACCGCTGACCGTGCGCCGGATCGGCTTCACGCCATCATCGACACGACGCCGGCCTGGAAACCCGTCGTGGAGGCTTTGAGGAACCTGGCGCCCGGCGGCCGGCTCGTGATCAATGCCATTCGCAAAGAAGCAGACGATCAGGACCAGCTACTGAACATCGAATACGAAAGCCATCTATGGATGGAAAAGGAGATCAAGAGCGTGGCTAATGTAACCCGCAGCGATGTGGCTGATTTTCTCGAGGTCGCCCGTGCGGCTCACATCAGGCCCGACGTGCAGCGATACGCACTGGAGGATGCGAACCGGGCCCTGATAGATCTCAAGGAAGGCCGCATACGGGGAGCCAAAGTCCTGCAGATAGCTGGATAAGCAGGCACTTACCACTCCGGCCACTGGGCACCGGAATCGGGCTCAGGGGGGGCTCATATAGGATCAACCCATCTGAAAACCCTTAATCGGGGCCAGAGCATGGCATCCAGAACCCTGATTCATTTGAGCGCAAACGGGTCGCCGTTCGGATTCAACAGGGTAATGGCGGCAAAAGAATCGATATCGATGGTATGGGCTAACGCCAGGTTCTCAGAAGGGTAGGCTTCACATAAATCGTTATTGCCGTTGTGGAAGATCCAGACCTGGAGGGACTCCTCACCAGCTGTGCGCTGATTCAGCGTAAACTCGTGCTCCTTACAGCCCCCGCTGTAAGCGACGGTTACATGGAGCGTCGAATCCGTCAGTTCGGGACGTATCGGGTCGCCTGAGAGCGGATCTACGGTCCGAATTTCATAGGCGTCACCAAAGCGGATCGTCCCCATGTCTCCATGCCCGTTGCCATCGTGAAAGAGGAAATCGCAGCCGGTCAGGGCACATACAGATATGAGCAAGGCGAATCGGGTTCTCGGAAAAGACAGCATGTTCATACGTCAAGCGGTTTTGGGTCAGTCGAGATGGTACAATTGCGTTTCCTGTTAGACAAAGGTGTCTGGGCTATTATTCCCCTGCACAGGCTTGAGAGCAGTAAAACACAAAAAACAAACACAAAGAAGAGGGTGTCCGACCTGTCGCAGTCCCCACGCGGTTTGTGGGGGTTTCTTTGCGTTTGGTGTGGGGGTGAAAAATACCGGCAACGGGGAGTGCAAAAGTGGATCGACCTCTGTAGTTTAGGGTAGCGTGTTCGTAATGACCGTATGCCCTGTTTCGATTGATGAAAACAGGCAGCCTGAATAGACCACCCTAAAAGAAACGATCATGGGTGCTGATAAAGAGCCTTCGCTGGTCCGCATCGTTCTTCTGATGGCCGTTTTTGTTTTAATAGGCGTGCCTCTGGTCGCTTATCTGTGGGAGACGTTCAGCGAACTGCTCGCTCTCCGTTTCCAACCCATCAGGCTGTTGATCGCCATACCTGTACTGGCCTTGTTCTCCGGTCTTCTGTACGTGCTTTCCCGGCAGATCAGTCGGATGCTGGGCAAGGCCTGAGTGCGCTCTGCTTTCATGACGTATTTCCACCTGAAATCCCTCCATTCGATGACATCGAACGTAGAACAGGGGGCTCCTGAACGTCGCACGGACGAAGTGGACGACTTCACTGAAGAGCCCAATCTTCGCGGCACTATCTTCCTGACCCTGTTGCTCCTCATGCTCATTTTCGGCTTCTGGGTCATGATGTACCTGACGATGATTCGACGCTAAACGACTTCGACGATAACGAGCCATGAGTTCGCATAAAATTCTGGTCTACGAAAGGGCGTTTTTGACCCTTGGTGCATTGCTACTCGTAGTGTGCCTGGCGGCTCTGTTTTACGCCAGCATAACGATGGGTATTCATCTTCCCGACAAGGAGCGCAAGATCGACCCGGCGGCGATCACCTCGGAGGCGCCCTTTGATAATCCTGGAGTCAGACAAACAGGGCCGGGCACGTATGAAGTGGTCATGATCGCCCAGATCTGGCTCTTCAATCCCAATGTCATTCGGGTGCCGGTGGGCTCCGAGGTTACCTTCATCGCGACGTCCCGGGATGTCCTCCACGGCATGCACGTCGAAGGGACCAATGTTAATATGATGCTCATTCCAGGGCAAATCTCGCGAAACACGTACCGGTTCGAAGAGCCCGGCGAGCGGCTGATCCTGTGCCACGAGTACTGCGGAGGAGGCCACCATACTATGTTTGCAACGATGATCGTCGAATAAATGGCTACTATCACCCCCACCGTTTTCGACCCGAAAGGCTTTTTCCTTGCCGGCAACGATAGGCGAGTGCTGAGTTGGACGCTCTATGTCGGTTATGCAGCCCTCACGGCCGGCATCTTTCACGGCCTGGCCCAGGCATTGTCCTACGCGAATATCGACATCCTGCAGTATTTCCCGGCGCTCAAAAGTTATTACCAGGGCCTGACGGCGCACGGCGTAGCCAATGCGCTGATATTCACGTTTTCCTTCTCCAACGCGTTTTTGCCGCTCCTCACCGCACGTGCGCTTTCGAAAAAGTTAAACAGCGCGTTGTTGTGGACGTCCTTCGGGTTGCTGGTGGCCGGCAACATACTCGTGATTTACGCGGTCGTGTCCAACCAGGCCAGCGTGTTGTATACGTCGTATGCCCCGTTGCAGGCCCATTGGACCTATTATTTCGGGCTGGTCCTGGTTGTGGTGAGCACCTGGGTGTCTCTGCTCGTGATGGTACTGGTGTACCAGGCATGGCGAAAAGAAAACCCTTCGACCCGCATTCCGCTCATGGCGTTCATATGCCTCGTGAGTTATGCCATGTGGTTCCTCGCATCGCTTCCGATCGCCGTCGAATTTCTCGGGTTTCTGATCCCCTGGTCGCTCGGCTGGGTCGATAAAACGGACCCCCTGCTGACGCGCACCCTGTTCTGGTTCACGGGGCACGCCATCGTGTATGCCTGGTTGCTCCCCGCCTACGTCTCCTGGTACGTGCTGGTGCCCGAGCAGGCCGGCGGCAAAGTGCTCAGCGACTCGCTCACGCGGCTCGTCTTCATCCTGTTTTTGCTGCTATCCATTCCGACCGGCTTTCATCATCAATACACCGATCCGGGGGTGTCCACGACGATGAAGGCGATCCACGCCGTACTCACTTTCGGCGTCTTTTTCCCCAGCCTGGCCACGGCCTTTTCCGTGACGGCGTCCCTGGAAATGGGAGGACGAAGCCGGGGCGGAACGGGCCTGCTGGGATGGATTCGAACGCTGCCGTGGGGTAATCCGTCCCTGGTCGCTCAATTGTTGGCGATGATCGGGTTTGTATTCGGAGGGATTACCGGGCTCATCAACGCCAGCTTCGTGATGAACCAGGTAGTCCACAATACGACCTGGGTGCCGGGGCATTTTCACATGACCGTAGGCACCGCGGTAGCGCTGACCCTGATGGGGGTCGGCTACTGGATGGTCCCGTACCTGACAAATCGCGAATTGTGGGGGCGCCGGGTGGCGCTCGTATCCTCCTGGATGTATCTGATCGGTGTCTTCATTTTTGCCCGAGGTATGATCTCCGCCGGGCTTGAAGGATTGCCCCGGCGGATTTTCCGGGCGCAGGCGGCGTACGATAACCCGGCCTGGGACTTCGGTGGGATCCTGACCGGCATCGGGGGTACTCTCATGTTTGTCGCCATACTGCTGTTCTTCATCGTTATTCTGGTTACCATCGTCGCCGGGAAGAAGAGGGAACAGCCGGTCGACATTCCCTGGTCGAAAACGCTCTCTCCGGCTTCGGAGAATGGATGGAGTACCCGAATGGACAGGCTCGGTGTATGGATCGTGGTTGCCGTGGTGCTGGTCCTTATTGCCTACGGGCCGTTCTTCCTGAGTTATCTGCCGCCCAACTTCGTGTCGCCGGGCTTCCAGATCTGGTAGGCGACGCGCTGCAGGGAGCTCCCGGCTTTTCTAGGCCCCGAACTGTGTCAGGTGGTGGTCCAGGTGTTTATACATGCTCCACCCCTTTTCCTGCTTCGTCATGGTACCGAACAGGGGGTGTTTGACGGCTGCAATCTGAGCTTCATCCATGTGATGAAAGGTTTCTAACGCACCCAGCAGGCGCTTCTTTTCGGTGTCGAAGTCTTTATCCCTGGTTTGTTTGTACTGCGGGTGGGTCTGGCTGTTTTTCTTATACGGCTTTTCGTTGACGACCAGATTTCGAATCATACCCTTGAACAGTTTTACGATAAAGGGCGTGTTCTCCAGCGGTTTACCGTTGGTCACTTCGACGATTTCCGCGCAGTGCGCCATCATCTGGGCTGCGGTCATGGACCCCCACTGGGGTTCCGTGCTTGCGTCAATGGTTTCGAGCCGGCTCAAGCATTCTTCGTATACGGCCGGGTCATAGAGGCTCTTCCGGGTCTGCGTGGTCATGAGGAGTACAGGGATTAGGGTGGAACCGACCTGGAAGGGGTTCCTTCCAGGGTTACATAGGCGCTGTATGCATTCGAACGAGGGCATAGGGAACACGCATGCGCCTTTATAATCGCATACGATGCGCCGGTTAGCTAGTCTTATCTCATTATTTTACGTAGATTGGGCTGTATTGTAAATAACGGTATTTAAAAACACAGTACTACTCTTCGAATATACCATGGAAACGACACAACTGAGTGCCCGGATGGAGGCGGTCGAGCGCATGACGGCTCTCTTCAGGATGGAGCGTATGGTCCACCTGTTTGTGACAACCAGCTCGTTGTTCATGCTGATCGGGTGTGCCGGCTATTTGATCTGGCAGTCCAGGGACAATCTGGACAACCTGCAGATCATCCTGCCCCTCATGTTCGGGTCGTCGGGGCTCATCGCCTATTCGGCCAACCGATTGCTGCGTATGTGGGATCAGGCCCTCCGTTTATTGGCTCCCGTAGATTCAGATTCTAACGATTGATGGCTACCCAACACGAAAAAGAGCTCGAAAAGCTCGAGAAATCCTCGAAAAAGACCGGCATTGCCACGTTATTGGGCGCTCTGATTGTCATCGGCGCCCTCGCGTACAGCACCTATGAACTCACGAGGATGCAGAAAAAAGTCGACGAGCTGGATCAACAAATCGTAGAAAAAGAAAATACGCTGAGTGAGTTGACGAGCGAAGCGGAAGCCTTGCAAGCATCCATCGAAGCCGCCAGGGCCGAACTGATGAGCATCGAAGCTGATCCGGATCAGGCCGAAGGCCTCTATGAAAAAAGCCAGACGGCGTTGCAAAAACTGGATCAAGCAGCGGAATCGTCCGCTAAAATTGCTTCCACCAGGCTGGCTCCGAAGGCACTTACCGTCAATGAGATGATGACCTGTCAGAAGGTCGAGGACCGGGCACCTGTAGAGTGCGGCGACGCATTTCCGCCTTCACGGGTCTATATGTGGACCAGTCTCAACGTACCGGCCTCAACCACAGTAACGATCCGCTGGATGAACAGCGACGGGGAGGTGGTTCGCTCGAACGATATCGACGTCAACGCCAGCACGAATTATCGTATCAACGACTGGAAGACGTTCAGAGAGCCGGAAGCCGGAAGCTACACTGTATCGCTGTACGATAACAAAGGGAATCAAATCGGGAGCCAGGCGTTTACGATTACTGCGGAGTAGGGGATCACGAATCGCTGCGGGTGTTGTCTGACGCCGGCACCTCTGGAATTGGCACAGGGTGTGCATGCCACCCATCTGCTCACCCGGGTAACTATCGAATAGGGGATATTGTCGTGCCCATCGCGCTGTCGTCGTCCCAGGTTCGCCCGTTTACCCCTTTAATTGGTTAGTTCATGCAGTTGTATCGCCGGTTCAGGTAAACGATGTGTATTCTCAAAATGATATGATTCACATCGAACCGGTGTTTTTCGCTTTTTCCTCGAAGGAGGTCTCGTTGAATCCCATCATTTGAATGCCATGAAAAGCCTGTCAGTCTTCGTGTCCCTCGTCGTTCTCTGGAGTCTCTTTCAGCCTGTATCCGCCCAGGAATTCCGGCAGGTCCAGCCCATCGATCGGGCTGACGCACGGAAAGCAGCCCCGTCCGAATGGAAAAAGCTCCATATCACCGACGACCTCGCTGCGAGCCCTGCCGGGCAACGGGCCCTGGAAGAATTTCGAGTGCTAAAAGCGGCGGGGCAACTCCCCGGGAAGCGCTCTGCGGCCTCCGCAGATACGGTTGGGCAGGTCGAACGGTTTAAGGTGTTCAACAGGACTACATCGAGCCTGGATACGCTCGAATTCGTCCTCATGGCCATCGATCCGACCGATTCACCGCGCTTTCAGATCTGGGTGGAAACGAGCGATGAGTTGACCGACGACGCCAACGCGATCCAACGCCTCACGGAAGCGCTCGGAGAGTCCACGCCGGAAGGGTCGATCAACCCTGAAGCGGGTATTATCGATAACGACGAACTCATCTTCGGCGATCCTCCCAATGTGGACGGCGACGGCATCACGGACGTGCTCATGCTGGATATCCGGGATGGCTTTGACGGCGAGACAGTCAACACCTTTATTGGAGGATTCGTTGCGGCCGTAGACCTGTCCGCTGGTGGTAACAACCGGGACATCCTCTACCTGGATACCAACCCAACACTCTCCATTCTCGGCATCGACGAAGTGGCGCTCACCGCGGCACACGAATACCAGCACCTCATCCATTTTAATTACGACCTGGGAGAGGGCAACTTCGTAAACGAAGGTCTTTCCGAATGGGCCGAAGTCGCTCTGGGGTATATCGGCCGAACCATCTCTTACCTCGGTGACGAGACTCGCTACAACGTTCCGCTCCTTGCTTTCTCGGACGACAACTCGCTGGACGACCGGCAGCGCGGGTCGATGTTCATCAATTACATCGCCGACCGATTCGGACCCTTAGAGGCCGGAAAAATCACCCGAGAACCGACCTCCAATAGCGAAGGGCTGACAAACAGCCTCGCACAGATCGACCCGTCGGTGAGCCTCGGTGAAATAGTGCTCGACTTTCATGCGGCCAATTTTTTCAACGACGTATCCATCGATCCCATTTACGGATATACGACGTCACAGCGTCAAGGGTTACGCGCTGTTCCGTCGGCCGTGTATGACGGCAGGACTTCCCTCGATACGCCCCCTTCTCAGGCCAATGTCAGACCGGGAGGCGTGCAATACCTGGTCTGGAATGCCGTGGAAGACATCTCGTTCGTATTTGACGCTTCGGCCAACGATGCAGCCAACCTGTCAGGCAAGGCGTTTGTTTTCGGATCCGATGGCTCCTTCGACCGAGTCGAGCTCGTGAGTTTCACCGGAGAAGATCTGTCGTTTGACGGTATGTCCAGCCGGGTCGTGGTGGTTCTAACGAACACCAATCTGGACGGCGCCAGCGCCTTTGCCGATTACTCGGCTACCTGGTCTTCCTCGCAACAGCTGGTCTCTCTCGCTAACGTCCAGTACGACAACAGCCAGTTCGTCACTCAGTTGTTCTTTACGATCGGATCCGGGGAGGAAGGCGAGCTGCCATCCGTTGCGGCGGAGTTCGTCGTTCCGTTTACCGATCGCGGACCTACTCTCGACCAGGTGAGCCTCGCTCCCCTGTTCATCAATCAGTTCGCCGATCAAAACGGGAGTCCGATCGGCAGCCCTGAAGACCCTCGCGACCTCACCTTCGCGGTGTGGGGGCCGAGCGGTGCCGGCGTACCCGGCGATACGCTCTTTACGCTCGAACTCAACGACCCCAGGCCGTACGCAGGGCTGACGAGCCTGAGCATCAGCTTTTTCGACCTGGATTTGAGCCCGTACGCGGCTCGCCTGTCGGCCCTGCCCGACACGATATACATCGGGTATGCGGAGGCGGGGACGGACGACAACGAGTTCGTCGTAGGCGTCTCCCCCTACGCCGTAGAGAATGTGTCCTTCATCGGGCAGGGAACGGAAGGGCCCTGGGTCGATTTATGGGACGTGCAATTTCAAGGGAGCGGAGAGGACGAATTCCCGGTGGCTAACACGACCATCCCCATCCGAGCTCGATTTGCCATACCCAGCGCGGTTTCTGTCGACGAGCCGCTGGAGGTGCCGGACCGGGTTGCGCTCCACCAGAACTTCCCCAATCCGTTCAACCCGACGACCTCGATTCGATATACCCTCCCTCAGTCCGACGAGGTGCGACTCTCCGTGTTCGATATCCTGGGACGCGAAGTCGCCATTTTGATCGATGGCGTTCAGGCTTCCGGAGAGCATACAGTACAACTGGACGCCACCCAGTGGGCCAGCGGATTGTATTTCTATTCGCTGGAAACGCCGGGCCAAAAACTGACGCGCCGCATGGTGTTGCTGAAGTAGGATTCCCGGGGACACAGCGCGGTGCTCAGGGATTCGGGTAACTCGAACCCCGAACACTGAACCGCGAACTCCGACTACTGAACTCCGACCACTGAACTCCGACCACTGAACTCCAAACCGATCCGCCCCATGCCCTCTCGCCGTACCTTCCTACAACATACGCTCGCCGTAATGCCGGGCGCCGCCATGGCGCCGGCGCTGATCACTACTCGTAAGTCGCGCCCCGACGAGGCCGACTTCATCCAGCTCTTCGACGGCTCTTCGCTCGACGGATGGCACACGAACCCCGAGAAAATCGGACACGGTACGGGAGGACGTTGGACCATCGAGGGGAAGGCCCTGGTCGGTCAGCAAGATCCTCCCGGGTCTGGCAACGGCGGCATTCTGCTTACCGATCGGGTCTTCAGTGATTTCGAACTTTTACTGGAGATCAACCCTGACTGGGGCGTCGACTCCGGCCTCTTCCTGCGCGCCAACGACGAGGGGCAGTGCTTTCAGATGATGATCGACTATCTGGAAGGCGGCATCGTGGGACACCTGTACGGAGAAGGGACCGGCGGGTACAATACCCGGTCCTTTAGCCTGCGCAGTACGAAAGACTCTGCCAATCGTCTCACGGGATTTGAGTCCCTTCCGTACGAAAACTACAAAGAGGGATCGTTATCGTATGCCTGTTCGCCTGAAGAGTGGCTTCAGGCCTGGCGTATCGGCGACTGGAACCGGGTGCGCGTCGTCTGTGTCGGTGAATACCCGGTGATCAAAACCTGGATCAACGATCAGCTCATCGTAGATTTCAACGCCGCCCTGTACAACGGGGCCCAATACGACCGCGAAAAGGTGAAAGCCATTCTGGGCCGTGCAGGATCGATCGCCGTACAAGTTCACGGGGGCCGCAACCGGTGGGCGACCGGCGCAAAAAGCCGATGGCGCGATATCCGTATCCGGCCGCTGTAGTGGCCTTTTTCACCTCCGGCCCCCCCTCCTCGTTTTCGAGGAGGGGGACTCTGTTAAAAGAACAGCCCGTCAAAAGAACAGCCCAACCGAAGTGCACATCAGGCCTGGCACTCTGCACTTGGCACTCTTACTGCAGCAGCGTCATCGTTTTCGTGTCCATGAATTCGCCCATCGTGATCCGGTACAGATACGTGCCTGAGGCGAGCTGGCTCGCATCGAAAGCGACCCGGTACGTTCCTGCCGGCTGCATGTCATCCACCAGCGTTTCCACGACCTGGCCCAGCAAATTGTACACCTCAAGGCGTACGTGCGTCGCCTCTTTGACGTCGTAGGACAGTGTCGTCGTCGGGTTAAAGGGATTAGGGTAACTCGGATGCAGCGCGAACTCTGCCGGCGTATCGCCGGGCTCCTCGGTCGACACCGGTCCTACCTGGAAGGTGGCGGTGGTCTCATCGGTGTTGTTGGTCAGGTTCCAGTCCGTTTCGGCGCTGCTCGCCGTCATGCTCGACGACGAGGTGTTCGCAGCAATCGAAGTCACGTCAGCCGTGATCTCGATCGCGATCGTGTCACCGGCGGCCAGCGTCGCGTCGGTGCACGACACGGAATTGGCGTTGATGAGGCAGCTGGCCGTAGGACTCTGGGCCTGCGTCGGTGTGAACGACGAGCCGATGTCAATGACGGCGCGGGCCTGGGTGGCGCCGGCAGGCCCTTCGTTGACGACGGTAGCCATGAACGTGACCGGGTTCTGGCTCGCCACCGTGGCTGGGCCTTCCAGGCTGGCCTCCAGATCCACTGTCGTGCCGTTGGAATAGCCGGCGAGGTCGACGAGCGTGGATTGCGTGACAGAGCCGGTTTCGTCGATCGCCCAGGCTCTGAGCGTATAGCGGCCGGCGATCAACGGCGTACTGGCGCCCCCGTAAATGCCGTCGCCCGCTGCGCCGTCATTGTGCAAGCCGTCATCGAGCAGGGTGACGGCAGTCTCGCCCGCTGCGGCGTTGCTGGAGTCGAGCGGCACGAGTGTGGCCGTCACCTCAGCGCCCGTGACCGGTTCGCCTGCTTCGACAAAGGCGGCCTGGATGGGCAAGGACAGCGTGACATCGGGGTTTTGAACCGTCAGGTCGAGGCCGCGGTCCAGGCCGTAGGCCCAGACGACAAAGGGGACCACCGCAGTGCCGGCCGACACGTTGTGGTTGAGTTCCAGCGTATACGTTCCAGAGACGGGGGCCGTGACCCGGTGCCCTCGGAAGAGCGCCGTGTTCGCCTGCCCGAGGAGCGAGTCGACCTGGTTGCCCGATGGATCGACCAGCCGGGAGACGACGTCGTGCCCGGCCAGGGTAACTCCGAAGGCGGTGGCCTGGTCGATCGGAATTTCGAACTGTGTCGGACTCGTCGACAGAACCGGCAACAATCCTCCTCCGATGTAGGCCGGCTCCTCTTCGGCCAGCGCGTCCGGTGCGCTGTTGAGATCGAGCACCTGGCTGGCTCCTTCCGAGCCGGCGAAGTCATCCGGCGTGCTCTGCATGGCCAGCCGTACCTGCCCGCCGACGAGCTCGCTGGTCAGCTCGGTCGTGTGGTTCCAGAAGGCGAGCGTACCTTCGTTCTGGAAGGTGAACCCCGTCTCGGAGCCGCGCTGGCTGGAAAACTCGACCGCCCCATCGCCGTCCTCGGTGATATTGGAACAGGTATACGCCCAGGCTCTGCCGGCGAATCGCCAGAAACGAACGTTCTTTTGCTCGGCCGCCTCCTTATTCAAGCGCATCCTGGCGAAGTCGGGCGTAGAGAAGTAGATGTTCTGGCCGGACAACCGGTGCAGTTCTTCGTATCCATCGCCGATGATGTTATCGAGCAGGGTTTGAGTGATCGGGTTGTTGGTCAAGCCTTTTGTCACGTACCCGATAACTGTGTTTGCCGGCAGCGTAGTGATCGTGAAGAAGTCCTGCGCGCACTGAGACCCGTGATGGGGAACGCCGATCATGGCGAAGTTCGTCACGATGGGTCGGTTGTCTTCCACGGACATTGCATTCGATATGTAATAGCGGCCGATAACACCGCCGGCGCCGTGGGCGATGAGGTCCACGTGGCTGGCTTTGGACGTCTCCCGCAGGTCCTCGATCGTCGCATCGAGCATCTTTTGATGGGTTTCGATGGTCGTCGGTGTGTGAGCGGCCGAAAGGCTGAAGGGGCCATCGGCGATATTCGGCGCCTTGCCCAGGTTGAAGGACGGTGTGCTGAAGGTCCAATCGTCGCGTTGATCCAGGAAGAAATTCTGGTAGGGATCCCAGTCCTCCGGGCTGCCCCAGGAGTCGTGCAGGAAAACGATGGGCCGTGGGCGCACCGTGTGGGGCGTCTCGTATTCGCTGATCAGCGCGCCGGATTCGTCCCGCAGCGTGATGGTCACGTCTACCTGTCCGGGCGACGATCCACCGGGCCACGCGTAGCCGCGTGTGTCCCAGTCGAATTCGAGGTCGACCGCAGCATCCTTCGGGAACGTGCGCAACTGGGCCTGTTCTTCCGCAGGGATCAGCGAACGGTTGCTCGCGCCATCCGTGATGCTTACGGTCGCTTTGAGGTCCTGGGTCGCGTTATTCCGGATGCGAGAGACGATGCGGTTCGGGTTGCCGTCGGTCGTCTCCGTGGTCGGTTCGAAGCCTTCGCTTCCCGGGTACTGGTGGGCGAGTTCGGCCAGTTCGAATTCGAGGCATTCGTTGGAGATCACCTGGCAGGAGCTGAATTCCGACGTGTTGCCCAGGTTGTCGGTCGCCGTGACCGTCAGCGGGCGGCATTTGCCTATGCCGGACAGCGCGATCTCCGAGTCGATGAGCCCACTCGAGGGTGCGAGCCGGATGCTGCCTACCCATCGACCTCCCTGGCCATTCCCCGATGCATCACAGACCTGGTTCTCGTAGAAGTCGAGCACAACGTCGGTGATGTTGCGGCCATCGTTGCTTTGATGCGTGAATGGTATCGTGAGATCGTCGCCTTCCTGGGCGCGGGTCATCGTTCCCAGCACCGGGAAGTTGAAGAGCGTGTTTGGCCCCGTATCCTGGTCATTGGCGTCGTTCGGGGTGACGAAGCCGGCGCCGAGGCCGATACCAAAGCCATTCTCGAAGATAGCGTTTCCACGGATCGAGTTGTTGTCCGACGAGTTCGGCCCATCAACCACGCGCACGCCGGCCGTGCCATTAAAGGCAATCATATTGGCGCCGGCCGGGGCGAGGTCGCTGAAGCTGCCTCCGACAACCACGTTATCGGTTCCGCGAAGGAAAATGCCGTCTTTGGCATTGCCAGCCGCAACCGTGTCCACCGGGCTGGCCGGCTCCGCGGCGCCGATGCGGTTGCCGCGAATCGTGAGTGGATTGTTTTCGCCGATCTGAGCGGCGACGTGGATGCCATGCCCTTCGAGCAGGTCATCCGCCAGCGCCTTGAATCCATTGCCCGAAATGACGTTGCCGGCGCCGGCGCCCGGAGTGTCCGTGATCCCCCCGATGGCCAGCGGAGGTGACATGTTAAACACGATGATGCCGCCCCGGCCATTGCCGAGGTCGTCATTGGTGCCCGGCGTGCCGTCGGGATCTACGGTTCGTCCATCGGACGCCGTACCGATGAGGTTGCCCACGATCCGGTTGGTTTCGGTGCCAGCACCCCACTCGCCTATCTTGACGCCGTATTCCAGGTTGCCGGAGATCAAGTTGCGGTCCGTGGCCGACCCCGCACCGCCAATCGTATTTCCGGCAGAGAATAACTCGATGCCGTTGGTATTACCCGTTGGGCTGCCAGCGGCCTCTCCCGAGGTGCCGGCTGCATGGGTGCCCAGAAAGTTGCAGGTCACGGTATTGTCAGGGCTTTCGATCCGGATCCCCGGTCCGGCCACGCGCTGGACGACGAGCCCGCGAACCGTCGAGGCGTCGCTCCCGTCAGAGAGATCGAGGCCCGCGGTCAGGGTGTTCTGTCCATCCAGGATGACGGGCAAGATTGGAGGCCAGGCGTCGCAAGAGGCTCCCTCCTGGGTCGTGCCATCGACGATCACAGGCTGTGTAATGGCCGGAAGATCGTCCTCGGGCTGGATGACGCACGAGGAGCAGCCGCCTTCGATACTGAAGTTGATCGGGATCGGGGTTTCGCCCGCAACAGGTATGTTGGGGTGATTGTTGGCCGTCTGGATCGCCGCCCGCAGCGTACACTGGTTGCCCGCCGCCTCCAGGTCGGTGTCACACTGACCGTCACCGAGGTCGGCGTCCGGCTCGTCGGACAATTGCGTGACGGTAATCCCTTGCTGTATGCTGGAGAATTCGGACGTGTTTCCCTCGTTGTCTGTCGCGGTAGCGGAAACCAGACTCACCACGTCGTCGACGAGGAGCTCGAACTTGACGTAGCCCGTGTCGTTCGTCGTGACCGTCAGACTGCCGACCGGTTCGCCTCCCTCGCCATGCCCGCTGGGGTCAGGGGAATCGTTGTCGAACAGCTCGATATCGATGGATTCGTTAGGCCGCGCCTTGTCTTTGAAGAAGCCGGATACGGACGATCCGGCGTCGCCGACCTGGTCAGCCGTGATGATGACCGGGTAGAGCATCCGGTCATTAGGGGCATCGGAGAGCACGGTCACGTTTTTCGTTACGCCTTCGCCTCCGAGATCGATGCCGATGCCGTCGTTGTCGCGGATGCTGTTCTGTGTGATCCGGTTCCTGTCGCTTGGCGCTTCGACGGACTCGACGACGCGGATTCCATCTCCTTCGTTGAAGGCGATGCTGTTATAGGGGCCGACCTGGTTGTCCGACGCGTTGCGCACGAAGACCCCGTGCCCATCGTTCGGCAGCGGCGTCGTGCCACCCACGTCCGTGCCGATCAGGTTGCCGGCTACGAGAATCCCCGAGCTGCCCTCGTCGATGAAGACGCCTCCCAGGCCGTTGGCCGAGATCGTGTTGCAGGGGCCTTCGCACATACCGGGAACGACGTCCTCTTCGCCGCCGAGCGTATTGGCCGGCGTCCCGTTGAATACCACGCCGTATCCTCCGTTGCCCATCGGGCTGGCGCCCGTCTGATCGACGCCGATCAGGTTGCCTGCAATGACGTTATTGTCGGAATCCCCTTCGACGTACACGCCGTTCATTTTATTGTCTACGACGGTGTTGCCTTCCTCGAAGGACCCGCCGATCGTGTTGTCGGGAGAATCCGAGACAAAGATTCCGTTGTTTTCATTGCCCAGAGGCAGAACGCCCGTGAGGTCGGTGCCGATGAAGTTCTGCGAGACGGTGTTGCTCCCGCTGCCACTCCGGAGGTCAATCCCATCACACCCCCCGATCGAAGGGCAATAGCCGGGATCGCCTGTGCCGTTGGCGGCGATCACATTCAGGCGAATGGTGTTCGAGAAGGAGCCCTCGAGGTGAATGCCGTCGCCGCGGTTCGGCAGCGGGGTTACCTCGTCGAGAGCAATGCCGATGGCGTTATTTTCGATGAGGTTGCTCGATGAACCTCCGCTAAGCAAGATGCCGTGGTTGTTTCCTCCGGAGATGAGGTTATTCACAATCGTATTGGAGCTGGATCCGAGCAGTGAGATGCCGCCTTTGCTGTCGAGGCTGGATAAGCCGTCCGGAGTCGTCCCGACAAAGTTGTTTTGAATGGTTATGCCGCCGCTGAAAAAGATGCCGATGTCATCGATGACGTTGCCGCAGGCGGGGTCGTCGGGGCAGCCGATCTCGTGGCCTCCCGATTCCATGAAGAGAGCAAAAGAGCCGTTGGGCCGGGAGGCTCCGGTTTCGTCGACGCCGAGCCAGGAATCCGTGAGCACGTTGTCTTCGCCGGTCGTCATGGTGATGCCGGAACCGCCGAAGCCGTAGATGATGAGGTTCGAGATCGAAGACCCGCCGGCTTCGATGAGTAATCCACTGCCGACTCCCGGCGTCACGTCGCCCGGATCGATAGTGAGAACGACTTTATCGGCGCCTCCCGTATTTCCATCGATGATGATGGACTCGGTGATAGCAGGAAGCCCCGTCGTGGTGATCTTGGGGAAAGGGCCACCCAGGTCAAATAGGATGGTGTTCGGGCCGCCGAGTGCATTCGCCTGCATGATGGCGGCACGCAGGGTGCACAGTCCGGTCAGGCCGTCGTCGCTGTTGCCCGTGTCGCATACACCGTCAGAGGGGTCTCCGTCGGATTCGTCCCCGGTCGAGTTGACCGTCAGTGTTGCGAAGCGAGCCGGTGCTGGGCTGGTATCGGCGAAAATCGGGTGTACCAGGAGCAGCAGGACAAAGGCCATCCCAGTAATTCGCGAGGCATAGGTAAGCATAATGTATTGCGTTAGGCGTCCGCTTAAGCGTTCCCGCAACTGGGTTTAGCACGGTGAGACTGCATGTAGGCAGGCAATATGTTTAAGCAGACATCGTGGAGAAATGCGTTCAAAAGATGGGGAGCGTACAAGATGAGTTCGTCTCAGAGCGCCACCGATGCGAAACGGGCAATCACTATGGCCTCCTGGAACTGGTTTTCATTTTGTGTATCTTGTCGGTACATACAGCATATTTGAGGATTGTTTTGATCACGTTCCGAGTCATCATCGCGTTCTTTTGTGCCTCGCTGATCGGCCTGCACTGTTCGGATCCTCCGGAATCGCCGCCTAACATCATCCTGATCATGGCGGACGATCTGGGCTACGAAACCCTGGGCGTCAACGGCGGCACGTCCTACGAGACTCCACGTCTGGATGCGCTGGCCCGAGAAGGCATGCGATTTACCAACGCCTACAGCAATCCCTTGTGCACGCCGTCGCGGGTACAGATCATGACCGGCAAATATAATTCTCGGAACTACATCGGATTCGGTTTGCTGGACCCTGAAGAGCGGACATTCGGACATCTCTTGCGAGAGTCGGGCTACGCGACCGCTGTCGTCGGTAAATGGCAGCTCTACGGCAATGCGCACCAACGAGAGCTTGCCGGTCGTGGGGGAGCGGTTCCTGAAGAGGCGGGCTTCGACGCGTACAGCCTCTGGCAGGTGAAAGATCGCGGGTACCGCTTCAAAGACCCGACTCTGGATATCACCGGGGCCCCCGTGCAGCAATACCCGGGGGCGTACGGTCCCGACATGTTTGTGGACTATCTGGAATCCTTCACCGCGCGACACACAGACCAGCCGTTCTTCGTCTACTTTCCGATGGTGCTGACGCACGACCCGTTTCGGCCTACGCCTGACGACGCGGAGTACGATACTCTCCAGGTCGACGGCGTCAACGATCCGGCGTACTTTGCGTCGAATATGGCGTACATGGATAAGATGGTCGGACGCATCGTAGATCATCTCGACCGTACCGGGCTTCGTGAGAATACCCTCCTTCTCTTTACTGGCGATAACGGTACAGATCGGGACGTGACGTCTCGCATGGGCGAGCGGGAGATCAGGGGGGATAAGGGGTATCCGACTCGCTATGGCACCCATGTGCCTCTCATCGCCAACTGGCCGGCGCGCATTCCGGCCGGCCAGGTGAACGATAACCTCATCGACTTCACCGACTTCTTGCCGACGTTGATGGAAACAGCCGGCCGGCCTGTACCGCACGATTTTTTCACAGACGGCCTCAGCTTCTTCCCGCAGCTCGTCGGTGAAGCGGATACGGTTCGTTCCTGGGTATACTGTTACTACGCCCCGGAATGGGGGCGCTTCGAGAACGCTCGTTTTGCACACAATGGCGTTTGGAAGCTCTACGACACTGGCGCCTTGTACCATACGGTAGAGGATCCTCTGGAGCAACACCCGGTCGACGACGCTGAACTGGATGCTGCTACGCTTCAACTGAAGGCTGAGCTCCAGGCTGTACTCGACCGCCTGCCTTAGATCTTTTCGAACTATATGCACGTTCTAGCCATTGGCGCCACGGGGTTTCTCGGGATACCCGTCCTCAATCGTCTGGCAGACGAAGATATCGTGTTGCAACGACTGGGCGACTTATGACGGCGTGTAATACACTGCTACGAGAACCCAACCGGGTAATGGTATTTCTGGTTCTGGTATTTTTTTCTGGGGGGAGTACTCTTCCTGCCTTCGGACAACAGGCCTACGAACCCGATCGGCCTTCGGTCGGCCTGGTGCTCAGCGGCGGCTCGGCGCGTGGTATCGCACACATCGGTGTTCTCAAAGTACTCGAAGAGGAGCAGATTCCTATTGACGTCATCACCGGCACCAGCATGGGCTCCATCGTGGGTGGGTTATATGCTATGGGGTACTCGGCGGCCCAGCTGGAAGCGATCTTCGCCGGCGCCGATTGGGATCGCCTGTTCAGTGATCGAGCCGAGCGTACGGCGCAGCGACTCGAACAACGGTTCCTGGGTGAGGGGGTGTTGTTGTCGGTGCCCGCAGACGGATTGAAACTTCGCCTGCCCGGGGGACTCCTGGCCGGCCAGCGAGTTATGGACCTCCTTTGTCGCCTCACCTGGGCGTATCACGATGTCGACAATCTGGCCACTCTTCCGATCCCCTTTACGACGATAGGCACGAATCTCCGCACCGGTGAAGCTGTGCCCCTGACCCGGCTGCCGCTGCCTGTTGCGCTCCGTGCCAGTATGTCCCTGCCAAGCATCTTTACCCCCGTTGAGGTGGACGGAGAACTCTACGTGGACGGAGGGTTAGCGCGCAACATCCCGGCCGAAGACGCACGCCGTCTCGGCGCCGACATTTTGATCGGCGTCGATGTCGGACTCGTAACCGATTCTACTGCAATGGCTACGCCGTCTTTCTTCGACGTGCTTTTGGAAGTTTCCCTGTTCCAGGGGCGAACGTCGAATATCGAGCAGCGTCATCTTGTCGACGTTCTGATCGAACCGGACGTAGAGGACCTGTCGGCCGCGGCGTTTGGCGAAGTATCGGCCTGGGTGCTGCGTGGGGAGGAAGCCGCCCGGGCCGTCGTGCACGAGTTGCGCGCCGTGAGGGATTCCGTTGGCGGGGGGCGCCCACGGGAGATCCCGGCTCCGGATCCTGTACCGCTGCTCGTCGACCGCCTCGAGATCACCGGTGTTAACAAAGAGGCGGCCGATCTGATCGAGACGCGGATGAACCTGGAGCTTCCGGCCGTACTGGGTCCCGTTGAGGTAGATCGAGCGATACAGCGCGTGTACGGTACGGGCGCGTTCGAATACGTCACCTATCTCTTGTTGAACAACGAAGCGGGCCGCCACACGCTTCGCGTAGAGGCGGAGCCCCAGAAGGCTCCTGACCGCTTCGGGGTTGGGCTCCGATACGACAGCTTTTACCGGGGCGACATCCTGTTCAGCCTGACCCTCAAAAATCGGCTCCGGTTCGGTTCGACGACGGAGTTCCGGGCTCGCCTCGGCGAGCAAAATCAGGTCGAAGGGCGCTACCTGACCCGGATGGGCATCGGCGCTCGTTTTATGGTCGGCGGCCGGCTCGGGTATGCCAGCGCCCCGATCAATCTGTTTCTCCCTGATGCGTATGCAAGAGCGACAGGCGCCAGCCCGGATGTGCCCATCCTGGGGTTGCGATTCGATGTGGTCAGCGCAGAATTCTTCAGCGGTGTGGCCTTGTTCGATGAAGTGCTGGCCGGAGTACAGGTCACCGCCGAGTGGGCGCGCATCGACGAAGAAGTGGCCGGTGTGATTCCATCCCTGGATGGCGGTGGACCCGAAAGCCTGGATCTCGACGACCGGCGCATCCTGACCGCCGGCCTGTTGCTGGGAGCAGATACCTTCGATCAAATCGACTTCCCGACCCGCGGCGTACGGTTGTCGATGGAAAGTGAGGTGGGGTTGTCTAACGCGGAACCGCCGTTTGCCGACTCGACAGAGTCGTATGACCTGTTTTTTCGGCATGTATTTACGGATCTACAGGGGCATGTACCCCTGGGGCCGGGGATCTCGTTATTCGGCCGGGCGGCGCTTGCCTGGGGCGCGGGCGATGCATTGCCATTGACCTATTACAATTTTCTGGGAGGGGTGTACACCACGCGCGTGCTTCCGGGAGGATACCTGCCCCTCTACGGGGTAAAGACCCAGGCCCGATTCGGGAGAAAAGCGTACCTGCTCGCGGCCGGGGCGCAATGGGAGGTTTATCCCGATGTATTCGTCAGACTGCTGGCCAACATGGGGAATACCTTCGACTTGTTGCGCGACGACGAGGATAACCAGCTCGACCCGGTCCTCGTCGACCTGCTGGAGCAAGGCCCTTCGTATGGATTTGGACTGGAGTTCGGCGTGCGGACACCCATCGGGCCGGTACAGCTCATCTTCAGCGACGAACGACTCGGCACCCGTCCCGATCTCTCCCTCAATATCGGGTATGCGTTTTGATCTGCAGTCGATTCGCACGGTCGGGCCGTCGTGGGATGGAGCGCCCCTTCAGGGCTAGTCGGCAGCAGAGAGCGTCCAACTGGGATGGCGACCCGGGTTGAGATAGAGCTCGGGGTGTGTTATGGCTCGAAGATACGCCCGCCCCAGTCCAGGGTCGGCCTTTGCGAAGGCCCCGCCCGTTCGAACACGAAGAGCTCGGGAGGAGCGCCCCAGGGCATGAAATAGGCGAGATAAGCGTTTCCCCGTACGGGATTCAGCGACCCGGTTAAGGCCCCGTAGCGCATCCGCACGCCCTCATCGGTATGAGTGAGTTCGACCGTCCCGATGCGCGCGTTGTGATACATTCCTTCGAGGGAGGAGGGGGGAATTCGCTCCTCCGCATCCGGTGCGTTTTTGATGAGCTCGGCGATGCGACGGGCCTTGCGGTCGTACAGGCCCCGAATACCGTCGCTAATCTCCTGGCTTGCAGCACGCCATCGTTCATCGAGATCCGCTTTACCCAGAAGGGTGTCGTACAACAAAGCAGCCACCCGATGCGTCGTGATCGACCCGCCCTCTATCTGGTTGCTCAACACGGCGATGCCGAGGTTGTGTTCGGGCATGAAGGACATATGGGTTTCGCCCCCGAAGTGATGCATGAGCAAATCGCCTTCGTAGTCCGCACTGTAATGGCCAAAACCATGGGCAAACCGGTGAAATTTATAATAGGTCCAGTCCATATTGATCTGCCGGGCGTGAGCCTGCTGGAAAGCCCGGGCCGGAAGGGCCTGCCGGCCGTCGATCCGGCCATCGTTGAGGCTCGCGATGAGCCAGCGGGCCATGTCAGGCGTCGTAGAGACGGCGCCGCCGGCGGCGTGCATCTGGGCATCTACTTTGAGCGGAGTCGGCGTGAAACGCGTTTCTTCGCCGAACGCATATACCGTGGCGATAGGGCCTTCAGTCGCTTCGCCGATGTAGGTCGTGCTGTTTTCCATGCCGAGTGGGCCGAAGACATGTTGCTTCATCAGGTCGCGCCAGTTTCTCCCCGTTGCCTCACTCAGCGCATGGCCGGCCATGATCGGGCCGAAATTGCTGTATTGAAACCGGGTGTCTTTAGGCCGGCCGTACGTATTAACGTGATCGACGTAGTCGTCTTCGTCCATACCCACGAATGCGCTTACAAAATTGAGTCCGGCGTCGAAATACGGCATCCCGTGGGTGAGGTGGCTCCGGAGCGTGAGACGGTCTGCGTTGACGTCAGGCGGGGAAAGTTCAGGCAGGTACTCGGTAATCGGGGCATCCAACTCGACGACGCCGTCTTCGTGCAGTTTGGCAGCGAGTACGCCCAGGAACGATTTAGTCGTCGATTTCAGATAGAAGCGGCTGTCCTGGGTGAGGGGTTCGCAGCGTTCCAGGTTCTGATAGCCGAACGATTGCAGGTAAATCACCGTGGTATCGCGCACAATAACGACGGAAAGGCCGGCAACGCTCTGGAGGTCGTCCAGGAATTGAGCCAGGCGGTCGTTCAGGGAAGGATCGATATAGGCCGGGTCGATGATGCCGTGGGGATTAGGTCTCAACGAGTCGCAAACTGGCGATGCAAGAACGAGGTTTTCGTCGAGGGTAAGCCGAGAAGAGGAGGTTCTCGGCACAGCATTTGTCGAATACAACGCGAACGAGAGAACGATGCAGAATAGGAACGAGGATAAAGTTCTCATAACAAGGATGGGGAGGATAAGTACGTTGCAGCAGATCCAGACGGCGTCAGTGGAGGGTGTATCTTCGCTGCAGCACACACAAACGGCGTAAACGGAAAGCAATCCCTACGGGCCCTGCGAACCCTGGTTTCGTTTGAGGCGTTAGCTTCCTCTCGCCAGCCCAGGTTTCACGCACATTTTCACCAGATTCAGTCATGACGAATCGCATACTCGGGCTCCTCGGTGTGCTCCTGGTATCAGTTATCGCGTACTTCGTGTATGTTTCAGATCGGTCTTCCTCCGGATCGCCGGATCCCGTGGCCGCCGAGGCTTCTGAACGAAGGCCTTCGGAATGGGGCTGGCTGCAGCGCACCTATCCGCACTTTCAGGCCGACGCGGATGCCTATCGCGTTGCTTTGCTGCAGGCGCAGACGCTGAAACAAGTCGCCGGGAAACGGCGGGCTGCCCCGTGGGTCTTTGCCGGCCCGACCAACATCGGCGGCCGCATCTCGGACGTGGCGTTCGATCCTCAGGAGCCTAACACGGTTTATGCAGGCGCCGCGACGGGCGGTGTGTTTAAATCCATCGACCGGGGTGTGACCTGGGGTCCTATCTTCGACGACCAGGCGGTGCTCACTGTAGGCGACATCGCCGTCGACCCCGTCAATCCTGAAACGATCTACGTCGGTACGGGTGAAGCGAACGGAGGCCACAACAACTTCGCCGGGGGCGGTGTTTATAAGTCGATCGACGGCGGCACGACCTGGCAGTTTATGGGGTTGGAGGCCACGGTCAGCATCGGCCGCATCCGGGTACACCCGACGAATCCCGAGCGCGTCTATGTGGCCGCGGTCGGTTCGTACTTCGGCCCGCATCCGGAACGCGGCCTGTACCGGAGCGACGACGGCGGGGCGACGTGGGATAACGTGTTATTCGTCAACGACACCACCGGTGTCATCGATGTCGTGATGCGCCCTGACGACCCGGACGTGCTCCTTGCGGCTACGTGGCAACGCTCCAGAACGGTAAACGGTGCAGAACTCTACGGCCCGGGAAGCGGCGTCTATCGGAGCACTGACGGGGGGGACACCTGGGAACGCCTCGGTGCGCAGCAGGGCCTGCCGGATCCGTCGGTCCAGACAGATTCGCTCCCGCCGCCCCGCGTAGGCCGCATCGGCCTCGCCCTGTGCCGCGATCAACCCGATGTGATGTACGCGCTCTACAACGACGGCTTCAGTCACCTGGGGCTGTATCGCACCGACGATGGCGGCGACGCATGGTACCGGGTTGATCCCAACAACCAGCTCCCTGAGGGGATGTCCAACTTTAGCTGGTATTTCGGCCAGGTCCGGGTCCATCCAGAAAACCCAGATTGGGTCTACGTCATGGATGTCTGGTTCATGCGCTCCTTCAACGGTGGGCAGTCCTGGACCCGGCAAACGGGTACGCACGTCGATCACCACGCCCTGGCTTTTGCTCCGGACAATCCCGACGTTCTGGTCAACGGCAACGACGGAGGTATCGCCCTGTCGGAGAACAACGGGTCTTCATGGACCCGGGTGGACGAGTTGCCCGTCACCCAGTTCTACGAAATCGCGTACGATCCCAGCCTTCCGGAACGGTTTTACGGGGGCACGCAGGACAACGGCGTCTGGCGGACGACAACCGGAGCGCTCGACGACTGGGAGCAGCTGATGGTCGGCGACGGGTTTTACGTCATCGTCGACCCGGACGATTCGGAAACGATCTATATGGAGACCCAGTTCGGAAATCTCGTTCGTCAGACACCCGGCCAGTTTGGCCTTCAGCAAGTGCCTGCACTCACCGGCATCAACCTCAGTGAAAAAAGGAACTGGTCGACGCCCGTCGTACTGGACCCGAACGACAGCAGCGTGCTGTATTACGGGACCAACCGGGTCTACCGTTCGGTGAACAAAGCCGGCTCCTGGTCGCCCATCAGTGGAGACCTCACGAAACAAAGCGGCACGAGCCTGCTCGGATCGATCACGGCCATCGCTGTCGCGCCGGCCAATTCGGACGTCCTCTTCGCCGGCACCGACGACGGCAACGTCTGGGTTACGGAGGATTATGGCGTTGCCTGGAGCAATGTGACCGAGGGATTGCCGAACCGCTGGGTGACACGCATCGCTGTCGACCCTCTCGATGATCGCATCGCCTACGTGACCTTTTCGGGGCTGAAGTGGAGAAGTCCTCAACCCCACGTATTCCGAACCGTCGACCGCGGCGCGACCTGGGAGGATATCTCTTCCAATTTGCCCGACGCCCCGGTGAATGCCTTTGCTATCGACCCCCTCCGCCCCGATGAACTGTACCTCGGCAGCGACATCGGCGCCTTCGCCAGCTATAACGCCGGCGGCTCGTGGGAGCCGCTCGACGAAGGGATGCCGGCTGTGCCGGTCAACGACCTCAAGATCAACCCGCACACCCGGGTGCTCATCGCCGGCACCCACGGCCGGTCAATGTATACCCTACAGCTCGATCGGCTGGCTACCTCCATTGACGACCTGCCCGATGAGGCCGCTCCGTTCTCGATGGAAGCCGTCTTTCCGAACCCGTTCACGACCGTCGCCCACGTTTCGGTTCAACTCGACCGGGCTGCGCCGGTGCGTGTTGCCGTCTACGACGCACTGGGGCGTAACGTGCGTACCCTGCACGACGGAGTATTGCCGGCCGGTATCCAGCGAGTCACCTGGGATGGAAACGACGCCTCTGGCCGTCGGGTCGCTGCCGGGACGTATTTCGTGCGAGCCGCCGGCGGGGATTCGGCGCGCCCCGTTGAACAGTCGCGTTCGTTGACGCTCGTCCGATAATATACCGCCATTACGGCATTTTCACTGTGGCATTTTCACTGTGGCATTTTCACTGTGGCATTTTCACTGTGGCATTTTCACTGTGGCATTTTCACTATAGGAAGGCTCTGGTGTATTCCTGAAGATCCCGAAAGCCGAAGGAGGTATACGCCGGGGGGCGCCGAGCGTCCCAGCGCATCGTTGCCGTTCCAATGGATTTCGAACGTCCCCGTTGCGTGGTAGGTGTTCATCAGCGTGGTGACCTGCCGGCCCTGGAGATCGTAGACGACGGCGGAAACCTGCTGGGGCGCAGCGATCGAATATTGAATCTTCGCGAACCGGTGGAACGGGTTGGGGTAGCTGTTCGCCTCGAAGAAGGAATGAGGATCGATCACCTCTGCGTCCTCGTTGGCAATGGTGGATTCCGGCTCCTTTTCTTCAGGTTCCTTCACTTCGGGCCTGTGAAAAGCCATCCCGCGCGGGCCGAAGACGGTCAGTACCTCTTCGATTTCGCTGCCGTCGAGACGGGCCCGTTGGATCCGGTGTTCGTCGGCCACCGACCAGTACAGCTCTTGAGCGTCGCCGTCCAACGCTACCGTGATGCCCGTTAATGCCTCGGCCCCGACGGATACGACTTCCTGCGTGTCCAGGTTTTCCAGGTCGGTGCGCAAGATGGACGAGAAGAAGATGTCCGACCAGTACAACGCGCCGCCATCCAGGTCGAGCGTAATGGAAAAGGGGGCAAACTGGATGGAAGAAACCAGTATCTGGCTGCCCGACATGCTGCTGCCGTCGAGTCCCGTGCGCGAAATGCGGTCGAGATCTGCCTGATACAGGATATGCTGCAGCGAATCCAGGGCGATGCTGGTCGGTTGTCGCGTGACGTCGAGCGGCAGCAGTTCCTCTACGCCGGACCCGTCCAGACGCGCTCGTTTGATGAAGGGGGCGTCACTGCGGGCCACCCAGTATATCTGCTTGTTTGCCTCGTCGAGCGTGAAGCCCGTGATGCGTTCGTTTTCGGAAGCATACAGGGTTTCGAGACGGTCTCCGTCGATGTCCGATCGCTGGATGGTGCTGTTGCCGGCCCAGTACATCTTTTCTGCAGAGGAGTCGATGGCAAGGTACTGGGGAGAGTCCAGCCGGCTGCGGACCAGGTCTTTGACGTCGGCCCCCTGACGGGTTGCACGCTGAATGCGTCCTTCGACGCTCCAGTACAACCGGTCCAGGCCCGGTTGAAGCAGGAGATCTCTGGGAGCCGGCACGTCTGTGAGTACATCCTCGACTTCCACAAGGTCCAGCCTGGATCGACGGATACGGTCGCCATCGATCCAGTACAGAGCGCCTTCCATCGGATCTACTGAGAGACTCTTTGGGGCAGAGAGGGACGTGGTGACGATGTCTTCGACGCCGGATCCATCCAGATTCGCTCGCTGGATGACGCGCCGGCTGGCATCGGTCCAATACACTTTGCCATGGATGAGATCGAGCGCGAGGTCTTCCAGGACCCCGGAAAGAGAAGGGATTATTTCTTGCGCGTCCGAGCCGTCGAGGTTCGTGCGGAAGATCTGATTGAAACTGATGTGATAGATGTGTCGAGTCGACGTATCGACAGCGCTCGCCGCCGCAATTTCGGGCAGTGCGGTCGGCAGCGTTTCGACCTCCGTACCGTCGAGGTTGGCCCGGGCAAACTGGCCGGGTTCAGCATCCCACCAGTACAATTTACGGCCGACGGGGTCGAGCGTCAGGTTGCCTGGATCGTCGAGATCGTCCAGGATGACGTCCTCGATGCCGGTACCCTCCAGATTCGCACGTTGGATTTTCAGCGTGGCCCGGTCGATCCAGTAGATTTTCTGTTCGACGGGGTCGAAAGCCAGATCGCCCGGGTCGTTCACGGTTTCAGCGATGACGGCGCGGCGTTCTCCCGTTTTGGCTTCCATCTTGAATACGCCGCGATAGCTGACCCAGTACATATCGGGGTCGTCTTGTGCGGCCAACGGCCTGTAAAACAGGAGGATGAGAATCGAAAGGATACAGAGATAACGGCCGGATACGAATCGAACCGGGTAGGTCATGATGCAGGGCGGGTCAGGTGGGTGGGAATCAGGAGGGATTCGCTTTAAATATAAGAATGTGTGAATTATTTGCAATGTGATTGGTGTTATAGTTGGAATAAATCCTACGTTAAGTTGCATCGTCTCCCATTCGCTGTTACAACCCTTCCAATATTCAGGCCATGCCCCGAATCAAGAAATATATGCGCACCCCATGGTGCTTCGTTCTCTGTTCGATCTTCTGTATCGTGTGTTGTGATGGGCCTCCCGCCAGGGGGCAGCACCCTAATATCGTATTGATACTCGCCGACGATCTCGGTTATGGAGACCTGTCCAGTTATGGTGCAGTGGATATGCAGACGCCTCACATCGATTCGCTGGTAACCGGCGGCTTGCGGTTTACTCATTTTTATGCAAACTCACCCGTTTGCTCGCCCACACGGGCTTCTCTTATGACGGGGCGATATCCGCCGATGGCCGGCGTACCGGGGGTCATCCGGACACATGCGGCCAATAGCTGGGGGGCGTTGCGACAGGATCTGCCCCTCCTGCCTGAAATGCTCAAACGCGGCGGGTACCATACAGCCCTTATCGGCAAATGGCATCTTGGCCTCGCCCCTCCAGATACGCCAATCGACCGCGGCTTTGACTACTTTCATGGATACCTCGGCGACATGATGGACGACTACTATACGCACCGCCGTCACGGGATCAATTATATGCGCCGGAATCGGGAAGCCATTCAGCCAACAGGACACGCGACCGATCTTTTTACCGATTGGGCCGTCGATTATGTCTTCGAGCGATCAGCGTCTGAAGCTCCCTTTTTTCTGTACCTCGCCTACAACGCCCCGCATACGCCCATCCAGCCTCCTCGGGAATGGGTGGAACGGGTGGTGCAAAGGGAGCCCGGCATTTCGGAGCAACGGGCCCGACTGGTTGCACTCGTCGAACACATGGACCATGGAATCGGTGAGGTCGTTGATGCCTTGAAAAGAACGGGAGTGTACGAAAATACCCTCATCGTTTTCACGAGTGATAATGGAGGCCAGCTGAACGTGGGGGCGAATAACGGAGCGCTGCGCGACGGAAAACAAAGCGTATACGAAGGCGGCTTGAAAGTACCTGCCTGCCTGGTCTGGCCGCAGCGTATCGAAGCCGGCCGGCGGACGGAGCAGATTGCGCTCACCATGGACCTGTTTCCAACACTCGTGGAGGCGGCCGGGTTAGAGGTCTCGCATTTCATCGAAGGGCGTAGCTTTTTGCCGTTATTGACGGGCGAACCTTTCGATCCGCCTCGCCGCGATATCTTCTTCAGTAGAAGAGAAGGAGGAATGCGGTATGGAGGGAAGACGATCGAAGCCCTCCGGCGCGGCCCCTGGAAGCTTCTCCAGAACAGCCCGTATGCGCCGCAGGAGTTGTATCACTTGCGCGAAGATCCGCGGGAAGAACACAACCTCATCGAAGAAGAGGGAGAGGTTGTTCGAGATCTGGCACAGGCCTTGCGGGAGTATATCCGCCTCGCCGGGGCCATCCCCTGGCAGCACTGACCCCACGGGCGCCAGGACCGCGCAAGACCAGCTGAAAGGGGGCCTGCCACGCGTGAATCATGAAACTCATGCGAGTACGCATCGCACTCGATAGGCTCTATATACGGTCCAACTACGCCCTTTTATTTGAAGGAAGTATGAAGGATTTTGTGTAAATGAGTACCGAAAGTATTATATTATTGTTACGGACACATCGATTGCTTCCCCCTGTAACTCAGTGATGTTACGCGAACTGTGCACAGCAGCGTGGTTTACGCGGCTTTGCAATCGTGCAAAGCCGCTCTGGCAGCACGTATGCGCATCCGGCGCGTAACATCTGTAACTCAG
>CAZGHT010000036.1:40077-48472 GCA_964525535.1 uncultured Rhodothermaceae bacterium | reverse complement strand
GCGGCACGGACGGGCGTCAATTCTGGGGGGAGGGCTTCGCAGCGTCTTCGAAGGCCATCGTCAAAAAGTGAATCCTTCGGATCATGAGTTTCAGGTGCGTAATGGGTTAAAAGATACCGCTGAGTACATACTGGAAAGCGAGCATGACAGCGATAGAAATCAATGCGGCCAGCAGCACGTCCACATTCGTGGTGTTCTCTCTAGCCTCGGGGAGGAGTTCCGAAAAGACCATCCAGGTCATGGCGCCGGCCGCGAAGCCGAGCCCGGCGGGGAGGTATCGGGTGAACGTTTCGACGAACAGGAAGGCCGGCACGGCCATGAAGGGCTGCGGGATGCTCGAAAAGATGCACCATAGGGCGGCCTGGCCCGTCGACATCCCCCGGGGGATCAGCACGAGCGAGATGGCCAGCCCTTCGGGAATGTTGTGGATGGCGATGGCAATGGTAATGACCCAACCCAGGGCCATCCCGTCGCCGAAGGAGACTCCCACGCCGATGCCTTCTGTGAACGAATGCAGGGTCATCACGACGAGCAGCAGGATTGCCTTGCGCGCATTTAAACCCCGCAGACCGCCCAGACGAAGATCTTTGAACCGCTCGACCCAGCGATGGCTGATCCAGATGAACAACACGCCCGAGGCAAATCCGAGGATCAACAAGGCTGTACCGAACGGAATGGCTTCGTATACGAGCGCGATACTGGCGGCGAGCATCAGCCCGGCTGCGATCGCGTTCGAAATACCGAGCAACCGCCTGGGCAAGTATTTGACGAAAACGAAGGGCAGTGCCCCCAATCCGGTTGCTACCGCGGTCAACATAGCCAGCCAGAAGACGAGCTGCGGTTCGATGGGAGGATCGATGTGTGGCATGAGCGAGGGCGTCTGCTGCCGTGCCGGGGCCGCTTGTGCAACCTCTGATCGCTCGCAGCAGGCACGATTTAATACACGCCGCCCACGATCCGCTGAATTGGAGTTTGTCCGTCAATCTGATATACGACAGGTAAGTCGGTGGGACGTGACGTGAGGCGTGTGGTATCGGTGAGGGATTCCATGAACGCAACCAGGTCCTGGGCCTCTGCATCCGTCAGGTTCAGCGGATCGGGGGGGAGCGTCTGAAACTCTAGATCGATACCGATGCCGGCCCCTCCTCCCCGGTTGTAGAAATCAACAACTTCCTCCAGTGTGCGATAGATCCCGTTGTGCATGTAAGGCGCCGTCAGGGCTGCATTACGGACCGTCGGCGTTTTGAATGAAAAACGATGCAGGTCGTATTGATACAATACATATTTGCCGGGGTCCGGGTCGATGCGCGCGTCGGTCGTATCGGGAGCGTCCGGCACACCAATGATTTCCGCTTCGTGTTCTGCATAATCGGGGGGTACAACGCCATTGAACAACGGCAAGAAGTGGCAGGTACCGCACAGGGCCTTACCCATAAAAAGGGTGAATCCGCGTTGCGCCGCCTCGTCCAGGTGATCGCTTTCACCGCGCGCATACCGGTCGAACGGGCTGTTCATTGCATAGAGCGAGCGCACGTAGTCGGACAATGCGATGCGAATGTGCCGGGCCCGCTCGTCGTCATCCGCTGCGGGACCGAACGCGTCATTGAACCGCTGCCTGTATTCGGGGCTGTGGTTCAGTTTCTGGACCACCCCGTCGAGAGAAGTGTGCAGCTCGAGTTCGCTTTCGAACACTCGCGTGACGCGGTCTTCGATGAACAACGTCTTCAGATCGTAGGACGAGCTCGGCTGCAGGCCGGCGTTGATGAGCGTCGGCGCATTTCGCTGCGTCGTTCCCTCGAATTCGAAGCCTACGCTCTTGGGGAGCCCGTCGGTGAAGGCGAGTTCAGGGCGGTGGCACGAGGCACAGGACCGCTGGTTGTTGCCGGACAACACCGGGTCGAAGAAGAGCAGTTCGCCCAGAGCGATGCGTTCCCCGGTTGCCTCACCCGCGTAGGGAGGCGCAAAAAAGGACGTATTAAACGCATCGGCAGCAAAAATCGTCGTTGTTTTGTTGAGGGGTTTTGGAACGGGCGGCGCTTCGACGTCGAGGGCCGAGGCTAATTCATAGATCGACTCAGACAGTGGATTGGCATAATCGCGGATGAAGGCGAGCCGGTCGAACGTGACGAACTCGTGAGCGGGATCCCGGAGGTGCTCGATGGCGGCCGCCAGGCGGTCTCGAACACGCCCCGCGAGCACGTTCGGTGCATCCTCGAGGTAAGGGGCCAGCGCCACGGCCATGCCCTGGAGTACATACGCCGATTCGGGCACGGATTGTTGAGCGACGGGAGAGTCGAAGCCGGAAAGCCCGAGCGAGAGCAGGCGCACCAGCCCGAGCCGGACGCTTTCGATCACGTGCCGGTCCGTATAGGTCGTAATTTCGTTGTACTGGCGGACCTTTTTCAGATTGGCTGTTAAAATGTTGAGTTCCGTTTCCAGTGCCTCTCGCTCGATGGGTTCATCGGTGTAGATCAACTCTTCGATGACCTGGAATCCTTCGGGCTCGATGATGACGGCATTCGGGTCGTATTCTTCGATGGTTGGCAGGGCCGGTCCGTTGATCTTTTTAGTGACGCCCGGATAATGATACCCCGTGATGAATTCGACCTGTTTGAAATAGGATCGGGCGATTTGGAAAGAGGTGATGAGCCGGTCGGAAACGGCAGAGGGGGATTCTGAGCCGGAAACCAGTTCGAGCATCTCTCCGACGGCGGCCTCCGCAGCGGTAAGTTTTTCGACCAATAAGGTGCGGCTGGCTTCCGACCTGGGGCTCGATCGGTGAGGGTCTGTTTGTCTGTTGCAACCGGATCCCAGGACAACCAGAATCAAAAGTAGAAGAAGGGGGAAGAAGGTGCGCATTGGACGGCTTCCGATTCGATGAGGGGGTTTCGAGGGAGAAACAGCGGGCTGGAACGACAGGCGGGACCGACAGAGAAAGAAGCGAAGGGTTTCAGGGACATCCCTGAAACCCTTCCTTCGAAGGAAAAGAAGCTTAACGAGGCAGACCTTTCACAACGAGAATCTGGCTGGCCTGATTCTCTTCGGCGCGGAGCGCACCGCCGTCGACACCGGCGTAGAGCGGGCTGCGCCAGGTGTGAGGCTGTACGTTCAGGATGAACGTGTCGTCGATGCCTACGATGTCGGAAATGTCGAGCATCGCACCGTATTCCCAGCCGCCGAGGCGGGACTCGGCCGGCGTGACGCCGTCGCGGGCCACGTTATATTTGTCTTCGCCGCGGCGATGGTCGAGCTCCATGACCACCGACATGTTGCCCGTAGCGATTTCGTACTGATAGATGTACGCGTCGTGCGTTTCGTCGCCGTAGCCGTTCGGGTCTTCCTTGATGTAGAGGTAATTTGTCGTAGCGAGGATGTTGTCGGGATTCTGGAACGTGCCGGCAGGACCCGTACGATCGTCGCCGTCCAGGAGCACTTCGAGCGTTCCTTTGAGCGGGTTGGTCACGTCCAGCGTGAGGCGGTAAACGCGGCCGTACTTCGAGCGAGCGAAGTCGGCATTGGCGCCCGAGTCGTTCTGCCCGGTCACGTTGAAGTAGATTTCCCGTCCTACGCCGTCTTTGCGATAGTCGAGGTCTTCGACGCGGCCGAAAGGCATCGCATTGAGCGCGGCGGCGGCCGGGTTGAATTCCGAAGGCTGCAGAGACAGCTGGTTCTCGATCTGGCGAAACTCGATTTCGTAGGTATCGCCGACGACCATGTCTTTTTCGCGCGTATTGTCATCGACGCGAGCGAGGACGTAGAGGTCGCCGGTGTCGAGGTTGCCCACGCCTTCGCCGACGTACATTACGATCTGGCCGCCGAATTCGCCCGAGTCATCGTCGCCGAGTACGAGGACCGTTTTGCCGGCGTAGGCCGTTTTTGGGAGCGGGATCGCGTTTTCTGTGTTCCAGGCGCCGAGGGCGGTCAGGATACGAGAGGTGTTCTTCGCTGCGAAGGGATCTGCACCGTGGATTTGCGACTCCGGGTTGCTCTCACCTGCGGTGATGAACAGCGGGCCGAAGCCGTGCTCTTCCGGCGTAGCCATCGTCGCGGAGCACAGGCGCCAGCGGCCGTGGTCGGACGTGATGATATACTCTCCTTTTACGGGTTTGAACGTCTCGTCCAGGGTAATCCGGGAAACGGAGTAGTTGTCTTCGTGGTTGGTCACGTAGGTAAACGTGCCGTCGTCATTTTTCAGGAGGCCGGCGCCGTCAGGAGAGCCGCCCATTCTGTAGTTGGGGGACTCCGGGAACGTGTCGTCGCTCGACATCAGCGAAAATATTTCAACACCGGGGACTACATTTTTGACTAAGGCCGGGGTTACAGAATGGTTGGTTAATGCAACCGTGCTTCCGGGGTCATCACCGTCTCCGCCGAGGAGGTCGACCAGGATGTCGCATCCTGAGAGCGAAACGGCAACGAGAGGCACCAGAAGAACGCTCAAGAAAATGTCTAACGCTTTTTTCATGTGTGTCCTTTTCAAGATAGGGTTTGGATTGAGAGTCTCAGAGAATGTTCAAATGATTTGAACGAGTAAGTCTTACTCAACATAAGCAGTGTATGTAGGGGAGTGCGTAAGAAATCGATAACGCATGATTGCCGTTGTGTTAGTGTACGGTAAGCAAAGCGTTAAATAGCGTCTCGGGCTCGCTCATGAGCCGGGCGGGTTCTAGGGTGGGGGTGCGGCATTCGACGTGCAGGGCCTTGTTTGGTAATGTACATTTAGTCCAGGCTGCATAATATGTCGTGTTAATGCGACTAACGATTGTGTTTTTAAAGCGAACTTTGTTTGGACTTAGTCTGCGTAGGGAGGTGGCCTTGTTGTTTTCTTAACATCAAGTTGTGGGGAATTCATGAACGAGACAGTGCGGGATTACGTCTCGCCCTCTCAGGCTTACGATTGTACCCCACATCGCTATGATATCGTGAAGGGTGTTTCCGGAAAGTATGCCTTCCAGCGCCTTCTTTCGTCGATTTCGGGAGCATGTTACCGATTCGACCCGATAGGGCGGGCGATGGCACGGTATCTGTCTTTTTGAAGTTCGATGGAATTCGTGAAATGCCGGCTCCATCACGCGATAAATCCACCCGGTCGCGGGCCAAAAGCGTTTGGTTATTTAGCAGACAGTGACATATATTCCACTTTTACGTGACACTCCGTTGACGTGTATCGTTGCATTATCCTCCATATTAACACAAACAGGTAAGTGATGTTACGCGAACTGTGCACAGCAGCCTGGTTTACGCGGCTTTGCAACCGTGCAAAGCCGCTCTGGCAGGGCGTATGCGCATCCGGCGCGTAACATCTGCAGGAAATTTGCGATACATTTGCGATTGACGACTGCCCACTCCCTGCAGTATTTCATCGTTGTATCCGTCGTGATGTATCACATCACAGTATCGGGATCATCCAACAAAGTACAGGTTGCCTCGTTATGAGCAGGCTACCTGAAATCCTCCCTGTCTTTGCTTGAAGTCCTTACTGGATGACCCCGATCCATCGACACGCACTCCCAACCCGTTGATCTCCCCCGCGTGGGATACGCCCCGAATGTTCGGGTCGTATCCATTTTAACTCCCCCTACATCGCTCCCGTAATTGCATCTGATTCCATCTGTTCATCCGTGAAATTCCATGCATGCAGTTGCGTCCATATCGCCTTTCCCCCTAACGCGAATGCCATATATTTCCTCCTTGTCCTATGTACAGAAAACACAATAAGCACCGAAAGCACCGGCGGTCAGGAATCTTTTTTTACCGCCTACTTCTCGGGATCTGGTTCCTGTTATGGTCAATCTGCCCTCCCGTTAACGCACAGACCCTTGAACAGTCGCTCATCACAGGAGAGAATGGCTGGATGACCCTGCCAGCGTTCACCGTTGGCGAATCCATCAACGGGTATATACCGCCTGGAATCCTGGATGGTATCGGGGCTTATACGCTGCCCGACGGGACGGTTCGCGCGCTGATCAATCACGAGCTGACTCAGGGATTTGGATACCTCTACACACTCGCTAACGGAGCCGAACTGCGAGGAGGACGCATTTCTTTTTTCGATTTCGACCCGGATACGCGCCAGGTTATCGATGCGGGGCTGGCATATGATACCATCATCGATCGGTTCGGCCAGGAAGTGGTCGTTGGATCGCAAATCGACCCGGCCAATCAGCCCGCTTGGGGGCTGCGCCGGCCCAGTTCGAGCAATCTGTTCGTAGCCGGGACCCTGAATGCCGAGGATACCGTGTACCTGACCGGAGAGGACATACCGGGCGGCCAGGGGTTCGCGTTGGACGTCGAAGCCGGTGTATTGTATGCGCTGCCCTGGCTGGGGCGGGGGGCCTGGGAAAGCGCCACCCTGCTCGACCCGGGCAATCCGAACCAGATCGCCGTGCTAATTACCGATCACCGCCCGAGAGCTCCGTTGCTCTTGTATGTAGGCGAAAAAGATCTATCGGGTGATTTCCTGGAGCGCAACGGTCTCGCCGGAGGCCAGTTGTACGTATGGGTTGCCGATTCCGGGGCGATCATACCGGACGAGTTCAGGGGTACCGGGGCAAGTGCGTCGGGGCAGTTCGTCGAAATCGATATCTTCGACGGTATCGATTTCATAGATCAGGCCGGCCAGGACGCCCTGAGCGAGGCGGCCGGCGCCTTCCAGTTTTCGCTGCCCGAAGATTTGGCAACGAATCCGGTTGACGGTACGCAGGTGGTGTTGTCCTCGACGGGACGAGGCAGCGTTTTCCCGATCGACGACTGGGGCGCCACGTACCTCGTCGATGTGGATTTTTCAACGTTATTCGCAGAGCTCACCATCCTCTACGACGGGGACGACGCCGGCAACGGTCAGTTCAGCGACCCCGATTTCGGCCTGCGCAGCCCGGATAACCTGGACTGGGCCGATAACGGCCTGGTTTATATCCAGGAAGACCGGGGCACCGGCATCGCCACGTTTGGCGCCGCCAGCGGAAGCGAAGCCTCGATCTGGGAGCTGGATCCCGAATCGGGCGCGTTGGAACGCATCGGCGAGATCGACCGCACTGCGGTCCTGCCGCCCGGGCAAACCGACGGCGATCCGGACGACTTCGGAGACTGGGAGACGTCCGGCATCCTGGACGTCACTGCGCTCTTTCCCACGGAAGAACAGGAGCGATTGCTCATCGCCAACGTACAGGCGCACAGCGTGCGAGACGGCGCCATCGCGTCGCTCGAACTCGTCGAAGGAGGGCAGCTTCTTCTTTTGAGCAACACCGACCCCGACCCGGTGCTGAGTGAATCCGTCTTCACCCTGATCGACGCCTCGACCGATCAACCCGTACCGGGATTCGATCCCATCCGTCAGGAGGCAGCGCTCAATCTCGAAATGCTGCCCGCTTCGTTGAACGTCGAAGCGGTGTTCGAAGGAGACGTGGGATCGGTCAGGTTCAAACTCAACGGGGAATTAATCAGAGCCGAATTTGCAAGCCCCTTTGCCCTGTTTGGCGATAACGGCGGCGATTTCAATGCAGGATCTTTCGCCCCCGGTTCGTACGTGCTCGAAGCTACGCCTTTTGTGGGTGGATCGGCCGGTGAGCCCGAACGCGTCAGCTTCACCGTCGTGCCCGGGATGGTGTTGACCCCGAACAGGCTCGTCGTGGTCGACGCGAACACCAACACGGAACTCTTTGAGTTGAACGACGGAGCGGTGATCGATGCCGGCCAGCTGCCCGATCAGGTTAACGTCGTTGCCAAAACCGAACCCCGGATCCGCAGCGTGCTCTTCGACCTGAACGGCGGCTTCTTCCAGCGGCTCGAAAACGTCCCGCCCTTTGCCCTTTTCGGAGACATCAGCGGTGATTTCCTTCCAGGATCGCTTCCCTCGGGCAACAACGTGCTAACGGTTACCACTTTCCTGGAGCAGTTCGGCAGCGGGCAGGAGGGGGATCCACTCCAGATCCGCTTCACCGTTCAGGGTTCGGCTTCAAAGTCGAACACGCTGGCCGGCGGATATTACGTAGAACCTGCCGAAGGGCTGCAGGACGAAGCGCCTGTTGCATTCGGCCTGAGTGAGAACTACCCGAATCCATTCAACCCCGAAACGGTCATCGGATTCCGTCTCCCGGAATCCGCGCACGTGCAGCTCGACGTATACGACATGTTGGGGCGCAAGGTGGTTACGCTGGTGGATGGCGTGCGGTCAGCCGGCCATCATGAGGTTGTATTCCGTGCCGGCGACCTGCCCAGCGGGACGTATCTGTACAGCCTCCAGACCCCCGAGCGTACCTTCATGAATAAGATGTTGCTGCTGAAATAGCGGGTTTTTTGCACCCCTCTATTGAATGGGGGAAACCAGGGTTCAGGGGTATCGCAAAGCCGCTTTGAGGCAATCCCATGTAAAACGAGTCCCCATGTAAAACGAGTC
>CAZGHT010000036.1:0-39977 GCA_964525535.1 uncultured Rhodothermaceae bacterium | reverse complement strand
CAGCTACCAGCTACCATTCTTGACGATGATTTAATAAAGACGGTTGTACACACCGGTAGTATCTTTTCAAAAATCTTATTTCCTTAATAAAGATGTTACTCAAGCCTGAGTGCCAGAACTTTCGCTTGTTTGCATTCGGTTGCAGGATACAAGGTGCGGGATGCAAGTTGAACGTATAGAAACTACCCTCCTGTAACCTGAACCCGGCATCCTGCATCAACAATCCCCCGCCCAGGAGATTTTATGCTGCTTGCAGTTCATCAAGAAGATCCCGACGACCCCGGAGAGCATCAGGAGAGAAAACATCAGGAACGCCCCGACGATGTCTCGGAGGAGGAGTGGGATCTGTTACTGGCTACTATGGGGACGACTTCGATGAAGGAGTCTGATATGGAGCTCCTGCAGAATGACCTCGATGACGAAGAAGACCTCGATGACGACGTCGACGAGGGCGAAGGCGTAGACCACGACAGCGAAGACGTCGATCTTCGCGAGGAAGGGGAAGATCGACCTGTCAACGAGCCCCGGGCAACTCTTTCCGTTGTCACCAAAGGTCGTGTAGCGGCGGATGAGGCCAGTGAAAAGGCTCCGCAAGAAACCGGTCCAAAGAAGGTTGAAGAGCCCCGGCCCGTCCCGAACGAGGAAAAACGGGTTGAGGTAAGCAGCCCGGAAGGAATCCGGATGGATGACCGGACGAAGGAAGATCCCATCAGAGAGGATCAGAAAAAAGACGACGACATACCGGCCAGGCCGACAGAAATGAAGCCGGCGAAAAAACCCGCCCGCCGGTTCATGAGCCGGCTCATTCAACGCATCACGGGCGGGAAATGACCCGAATCCCTTTCTGATTATGATACATGTTTGCGCGCGTCGCGCCCTGGTGCTCTGCCTGATCGTTTGTATCGTGGGGCCGGTAGTCGATGGATACAGCTGGAGCCGCACAGGCCACATGATCATCGCCGCGATGGCCTACCGGACCCTGCCCGCCCACCTCCAGGAAGCCTACACAGACCTGCTGCGCCACCACCCGGCTTTCGAGGAGTGGGAGCAGTCGTACAACGACTTGAACGTGGATATCGATTTTGGGGAATACCTCTTCATGCAGGCCAGCTTCTGGCCGGACGTCATTCGCCGGGCCGGCAGCGACTACGACCACCCGACGTGGCATTACACCAACTTTCCGCTCACGAAGAGCATGCTCGTGGGGGCCAATACGGCGATCGGGGAAACGCTGACTCCTGCGAACGACGTGCTCCACGCGCTCGACGAAAGCCATCGCATTCTATCGGATCCCTCGATGAATGAGGCCGACCGTGCGGCCCACCTGAGCTGGATGCTGCACGTGGTTGGGGATGTGCATCAGCCGCTCCACTGCGTGGCGCTGGTCAACGATACGTACCTCGAGGGCGACCGCGGCGGGAATTTGTTTTTTGTTCGCCCCAGCCGTTCCTCGGAAGGCGTCAACCTCCACGCCTTCTGGGACCGCCTGCTCGGAACGAGCGACGACGTACGTAATGCCCGAAACGAAACGACCCGATTGCTCGCGTCAGGAGGGTTCGAGCCGGCCGACAGGGTCGATCTGTCGATGAACTTTAGAGACTGGGCGTTGGAAGGCCGGGCGCTGGCTATCGAGTACGTATATCTCAACGGGCAGCTCGAGGGGGCGGTCAGAGACGGCGCGCGGAGGGCTCCCCTGTTGCCGCGCTCCTATGCAGGCGACGCTAAAGAGCTGGCAGAGAAGCGGGCCGTCGTTGCCGGTCAACGGCTCGCAAAGGTCCTTGAGATGGACTGAAAGATGCAGGGTGAAAAAAAATTTTGTACGGGCTGGCAAAAAGAGAAGCCCGCCTAGAATATAGCTACAAAGATACGTGGTGTATCTGGGGTATGATGCATCAGGCCCTCCTGTATGCATCGTAAAGGCCATCTCTTGGGCAGAGATGGCCTTTTTTTCTTGACCGTTCATTCGTCGCTGGCCTGCAGCGCCTTATGGGCCCGCTGCAACACCTCCATCAGGTCGGACTTCACGAACGGCTTGGGCAGGTAATCGTCGAACCCCTGAGCGAGAAAATGCGATCGGTCCGAAGGGAGCGCGTACGCCGTGAAGGCGACGGCGTAAAAGGAGTCCCCCCCCTGTTGGGACCGGAAATGGTTCAACAGTTCGGTCCCCGTCCGTTTTTCGCCCAGGTTGATATCCAGCAAACCGATGTCGAAGAGGGTGTCGGCAAACGCCATTGCGGCCGAATCGAAGGTGTCGACGAGCGTCACGTCGCAGGTGGATCTGAGAAGCCGGTTGATCAAGAGTTGCGTCTCCAGGTTGTCTTCGACTACGAGCACACGATACCGGGGCAGTTCGGTGACCGCCTCGTCGGCGGGGGGCGTTGCGGGGCGCGGCGGCACTGCCTCGACTTCATCCTCGAGGATCGCAAAGCGCACCGTGAAGCAGCTGCCTGCACCGGGCTGGCTCTCTACCAGGATCTCCCCATTCATCAAGTCCAGGAGTCGTTTTGTGATGGTAAGGCCCAGGCCGACTCCTTCGTAAGGGCGATCGTCCCCCATGTGTTCCTGTTGGAACGGGGCGAATATCTTGGGGAGAAACTCGTCGTTGATGCCGATCCCGGTATCCACGACCTGAATTTCGAGCAGATCGTGATCCTGGATGACGCGAACGCACACTTCCCCCTCGTGCGTGTATTTGATCGCGTTGCCGATCAGGTTGTTGAGAATACGATCCAGGGAGCTGTCGTCCAGCAGGGCAAACATGGATTCCCGATCGGCTTCGAACCGCAACGCCAGCTCTTTCTGGGTGGCCAGCGAAGAGAGGAGCTTGCATTGCCTGCGGACCCGGTCGACCACGTTGATGGGCGCCAGGACCAGGCGGTGATGGTGCGCTTTGAGCTTGGCAAAGTCGAGGACGGAATTGAGGGTATTCAAAAGCCGGTTGCCGCCGCTGGCGATCAGCGAGGCAATTTCGGTGTATTCGGGGGGGAGCTCTTCCTCGAGCACCTCGGCGAAGCCAATCACACCCGCGAGCGGCGTCCGGATCTCGTGGCTCATGTTGGCCAGTAACTCGTTCATGAACCGCACTGCCAGCAGGGCTTTTTCGCGTTCGGCGATCAGCTCTTCCTCCATCTGAGATCGCACCGTGATGTCGATCATCGCCGAGCGAATCAGAGCCTCGTCGTCGTTCTCGTTATGAATGGGTGTGCTCTGTATCTCGACGAAGATCTTGCCGTCTGTTTGCTGGAGGCAGACGTCGCACGATTGCCGTTCACCCGATTCGATGACGTACGCGAGGTGAGCGCCGAACTGGTGGCGATCTTCAGGGCTCAGGAAGGGGAAGAAAGATTTATGCAACACCTGCCGGCGTGCTTTGTGCAGCATCTTCATCCCTGTCAGGTTGACGTCGTGGATGATGCCGGCTTCGTCGAAAATGAAATAGCCGATCGGGGCGAGCTCGAAAAGCTGTCTGTACTCGGATCGAGATTGCTCCAGTTCAGCCTGGTATTTACGGAGCGCGGTATTCTGGCGTTCGAGCTCCCGCTGATACGACTCTCGTTCTTCGAGTAGGTCAGAGACGGGGACCAGCGGCTCGTTGGCACTCTCTGAGAAGGCAGGAGGTTGGGAAGATGTATGTCGAAGTCGTGTTTTTTCTTGAATACCTTTTGAAGGGCGTACCATGCGAATGTTCGGGCAATGATTGGAAGAATGGGCGACCGAAAGGCGAAGAGGAACCCGTTGACCCATTCATGGGCGTTCAGCACCATGAAGTCCGAATGAGGCATACGGACGGGTTTGGAGCATGTCGAAGCAAGCGGAATGGTTGAGTATATCGAAAGGGTACAATCGAAGTGAATGCCTGAGATGTACGGTTGCCGATACGCTGTTTGTCGAACCGTACCCTATGGAAACTCAGGGAAGAGTTGTGCGGACGGATTGTTCCGAAGCGTTGATTGTTGACTCCGGTAATGTACGAAATCAGGAATAATTTTGACAACATCGGAAATTTTGGGCCTCGCTTGTCGGTCGAAAAAGACCAATACCGGCGAAATTATGCCAGTAAATGCATCCGGGAAACCTGGAATGACCTGTGCTTCGGAGAACCCCTATTGCTACCGATGCCTTTTTCTTGAGTGATTACTCGCGCTCGTTCGGGCGGGTAATTGGAGCCCGGCCCCGTAAGGCCGGGCTCTTCTCATTTGGGGGTGCGTCTACACCCCGAACGGTCTTCGCGCGGCTGCACCCGTCGCGACGGGTATCGCTGGGAGAGATTGTGTGAGAGTGTCGCGGTGCCTATTTTTTCGGTTTCCAGGTATACACCAGTCATTCAGGAACGGCATTGAAGGCATATACCATACGGCATCTACACACGTACGACGAATACCGGGCCATAGGAGAGGTACAGGAAGAAACCTGGGGAGAGGGCTTTATCGAAATGATCCCGCCGTCCTTGATTCTGGTGGCCCAGAAGATAGGCGGTATCGTAGCTGGCGCGTTTTCGGAACGCGGCGATCTCATCGCCTTCGTATATGGATTGCCGGGGCGCAGGAGGGGCGCTGAGATTCACTGGTCGCACATGCTGGCCGTCAGGCCCGCCTGGCGAGGATTGGGAGTCGGGGGGGCTCTGAAGCAATTTCAGAAGGATTACGTGAAAGGGCAGGGTATTCGATACATTAACTGGACGTACGACCCGCTGGAAGCCGTGAACGCCAACCTGAATATTCGCCGGCTGGGAGCGGTCGCTGACGAGTACGTATGCGATCTATACGGGGATGGATCGAGCAGCCGGCTGCACCGGGGCATCGGCACGGATCGCCTGATCGTAACCTCCCACGTCTACGACGAGGATCGCGCTGAGTACCTGCGGGGGTTTTTGCATCCTGAAAACCCCGCGGCGTGCCCGGCTGTCATTTCGACAGACCCCGTAGCGAAGCACGATCCGGGCCGCCCGCCTGCTTTGCGAATTGTTATACCCGAGAACATCCAGGCGCTCAAAGAGCAAGATCCGGATCGCGCGCGAATGTGGCGGCAGGCAACCCGGAAGGCCTTCATGCATTATTTCGAACAGGGATACGCAGTTACCGGGTGTTATTACAACGAAGAGGACGGGCAGTACGAATACGTATTGTCGGCGCCGGCTGCAGATCAGTGCTGAAGTACTTCAACGTATGGGATAGGATACGCTATGATACGATTAAAACGAGTGTTGCTGCGAGAGATACAGCTGCCCCTCGTCGAACCCTTTACGATTTCGTCCGGGACGGAGTCGCTGCGCCGCATTCTGCTGGTCGAGGCCGAAGACATGGACGGCACCGTGGGTTGGGGCGAATGCGTAGCCGGCGCCTTTCCGAATTACAACGCCGAGAATATCGAAACGGCCTGGTTGGCGCTGACGTCCTGGATCCTGCCCGCGATCGGTCGGGTCGCTTTTGCGTCGCCCGAACACGTCTATCAGTCCCTGCGAAAGAAGATACGAGGGCACGAGATGGCCAGGGCCAGCGTCGAGATGGCTGTGTGGGATATCTGGGCGCGCAAAAAAGAGCAGTCTCTTTCAGAAGCCCTCGGCGGCGTGCGGGACCGGGTCGCTACGGGAATCTCCATCGGCATACAGCAGAGTCCGGCTCATCTGGTCAACAAAGTGAGATCGTATCTGGAGGAAGGGTATCAGAAGATCAAAGTGAAAATCAAACCCGGGTATGACCTGCCGTTCGTCAAGGCCGTCCGAGACGACCTGGGGAAAGAGGTCCCGCTGATGGTCGATGCGAACAATGCCTATACACTGGATGATATACCGATCTTCCAGGAACTCGACCGCTTCGCATTGCTCATGATCGAACAACCGCTCGCCTGGGACGATGTCGTTCGTCACGCCGCACTGCAGCAGAAACTGAATACCCCGATCTGCCTGGACGAGTCGATCACGAACGTCGAGCACGCTGAAGACATGCATGCACTGGGCAGCGGGCGCATCATCAACATCAAGCCGGGACGGGTGGGGGGGCATTCCTCCGCAAAAGCCATTCACGATTTTACCGAGGCACACGACATTCCGGTATGGTGCGGAGGAATGCTCGAATCCGGCATAGGCCGGGCGCACAACGTGGCGTTGGCTTCGCTGCCCAATTTTACCCTCCCGGGCGACCTCTCCCCCAGCCGGCGGTACTGGGAGCAGGACATCGTCAAACCGGAATGGACGATGGATGAGCAGGGCTTCTTGACGGTCCCTCGCGACCGCGCCGGCCTCGGCGTCGACGTCGATCTCGATCGCATCGAATCGCTGACGGTACGCGTGCACGAACACGGGTGACGGGTTCTGGTTTCCAGCCCCCAGCCGACCAAAGGTAGAAAGCCCGGCTCCAGTGAGCCGGGCTTTCCACATCACCCCAAGGAGGACTACATTACCCATCACCCATAAAAGGTGTGAGATGTAGGCTGAGTACTGTTTCGGCCAGAGGGCAGGTGATCTTAAGTCCCCGGGCCTATAAATTATGGATGTTACGCATCTGTGCGCCATCGTTCAGCCACAACGGCTTTGAAATGGCAAAACAGACGGAAAGCGGCTGCAATGCATCATTTCAAAGCCGCCGTAAACCAGCCTGCTGTGCATAGTTCGCGTAACATCACATCATAAATTACTTATTCGGCTTCTATCATCGAGCGCAGGTGCGGTTTGAAGGCGTCCACCGGGAACAGGCCGATCATTCGTTGAGTGATCGATCCTTCGCTGTCGACGACGAAGGTGGTGGGCAGGGAGTACACACCGCCGAAGTTTTCCGCCACGTCGCCCTGATCGATGGCAATCGGGTAATTGATGCCCATTCGGTCGACGAAGGATTGAATGACTTCGGGGTCCTCGAAATCCATGGAAATGCCGATGACGGAGAACCGGGCATCCCCCAATTCGTTTTGGAGCGCCACGAGGTCCGGGATCTCTACGAGACACGGGCCGCACCAGGTTGCCCAGAAATTGACGAGGAGGGTTTTGCCCTCGAAATCGGCGAGTCGCAGCGAATCCCCGTCGGGCGTGGGCAGAACGAAGGCCGGCGCCTGGCCGGTCTGTGGCGATGGCGGCGCCTGATGCGCCGGCCGGGAGGGCAAAGGATCCCTGCTGGCTTCTTCTGGCGGGGGAGACTCCGAGCCGCGACACCCGGCGATTAAAGCAAGGGTAAGGAGGGAGAGTATGAGGTTAGATGTTTTCATGGTGATGTCCAGACGCACTGGGACAGTGTTCAAATAAACGTTAGGGCAACAGGAGCGAAGCTACGGCTTCACGAATGGTCTCGGAGGAGATTCGCGTGTGTGAGGCGTCGTACACCGGTTGTTTCTTGTAAATGACGATGATTTGAGGGCTTTCGTGCCTGATCTGAAAATGATGAGCCACGTGGTTCGACAGCATCCTGTACGATTGAATGACCAGCATAAATACTGGGGGGTCGATGCCGGGCTCCAGTTGGTCCAGGCGTCGTTTGGCCAGCGAACTGGTGCCGCACATGGTGCTGTGTTTGAACAAAATGACGGGTTCGCGTTCCGAGCGGTCCAGGAGTTCCTCAAAGGAATCGAGGGACGTTAATAGATGCGGGTCAGAAACGTTTCGATCTTCTTCAGTCATCTCAATAAATATCCGGTCGATTAAGCGTTTAATCTCTCTGATAAAATACATGTTCGGAACGAGATCATAAACAAGTTCTGATGGCGCGTCTCCTCTAACTGGGAAGCGGCTTCCGGGTTTTGGGTTAATATAAAAGGAGGAACGAGGAGGTTGCAGACCCGGAGGCAGGACGCATACTCCTTTGTATGCGGCAGCGCCAGAATATTACAGCCGGGGGCATCGGGGAGTGTCGATGGCAAACCTATCCGATTTCTACGCTGCCCCATGTTGGACTGATTATTCCAATGGGTCTAGACCCTCGATGGGGGCGGCCCCCTGGGGCCTGGAGTGCGGGTAATGGTTCGGAAGAAGCGTCCTGCCCAGGGAATATACCGAACGGAACATTAGATCTGGGATCGTTTTGAAAATTGGATTCCGTTCGATAATATCCGTCGGGCATACACGCCGTAAAACGAAAGATCAGACATGAAACGTAGATGCTGGAGTTAGTGTGATGCAATTTTACGCATTTGGTATCAATCACCACAGAGCATCTGTAGACCTTAGAGATTGTTTCTCGCTGTGCGATTCGGTTCTTCGCAGTTTGTATAAGAGGTTGAGGCTGTCCGGGGGCTCCGAATATATTGTCGTTTCTACCTGTAATCGCCTCGAATGTTATCTATACGGGGAAGACGCCGACATTCAGCGTATTCAAGGCGCATTCGGTGAGGAAGCCGGCGCACCGTGGCCGGTGCGGGAAGCGTTCATACTCAAGGATGAAGATGCTGTCCTGCACATCCTGGAAGTGACGTCCGGTATCGACTCGATGGTCGTGGGGGATGCCCAGATTCTGGGACAGGTCAAAGAAGCGTATCGATTGGCTGTGGAGGAAGACGTGGTAGGGGCTGTGCTGCACCGGCTGATGCATACGGCATTCAGCGTAGCGAAACGGATTCTCAGCGAAACGCACCTGTCAACCGGCTCTTCGTCGATAGCGGGTACGGCAGCGTCTTTTGCCTGCCAGCAGCTTACGGCCCGGGGGCAAGATCAGCATCTGGGTCAGATCCTGGTCGTCGGCGCCGGAGAGATGGGCCGGCTCGTAGTCGATGCCTTGAACAGAGTGCCCTGCCTCGGTATTGCCGTGACGAACCGTAATCCGGAGCGCCTGCATACGATGAGGGAGCGCTACCCCCAGCTTTCTACAGTCGCCTGGGAGAATCGATATCTGGCCATCCTGGATGCTGACGTGACGATCGTAACGACGGCCGCCGACCATCCTGTTATCACGGCTGAGGAGGTCGTATGCGAAGCGACGTCCCATGACCGCATCCTCGTCGATATCTCGGTGCCGCGCAACGTAGATCCGCAGATCGAGACGCTGCAGGGATATCAAGTCCACAACATCGATGCACTCCAAAAGGTTATTGATCGGGTGATTTTTCTTCGCAAGGCCGACATCCCCCGGGCGAAACACATATGCCGGGAGATGTTGTCGGACTTTGTGTCCTGGGTGTTTCATCACCAGGCTCTGCAGCCAGCGATACAGGCGATCGCAGATACGTTCGAGACCATCCGGCGCCAGGAGATCGAGCGACACCACACCCGCTTCGAGGGATCGGATTTCGCCCAGCTGGATCGCCTGACGAAGTCCATCATGCAGAAAGTGCTGGCCGTCCCTGTGGTTCGGTTGAAGAATGTGGGTCCTCATCATATCGATTACGTAAACGGGATCAAGCTCCTGGAAACGCTCTTTGCTCGCCCTTCATGCGAGGACGATCCCGTCATGTCCGATTACGAGCGGACGAAAAGCATCATAGAAGTGATGTACGATCCGGCAGGAGCCAGCCTGTCGGCACTGGCTTCCTGTCCGTTTAACGAAAAGAAAGCGCCGGCGCCCGTTCACCCTTCCCGGAGGGCTGTCGTGATGAACAAAGAGCACGAACTCGTCATCGGGACGAGGGGGAGCGCCCTGGCCCTCTGGCAGGCCGAGTACGTCAGGGAAGCGCTCGAGAGGATGGGATTCCGGGTTCGTCTCGAACGGATTACGACGAGGGGGGATCAAATTCTGGATCGGCCTTTTGCCCAGATCGAAGGCAAGTCGTTATTCACCAAAGAGCTCGATACGGCGTTGTTGGACGGGCGAATCGATCTGGCCGTACACTCCTTGAAGGATCTCCCGACCGCCCTTCCCGACGGGCTCGTGCTGGCTGCGACGCCTCAACGGGCATCGCCCTTTGATGCTTTCGTAGCCCACCCTGCTTTTGAGGGGACGCTGGAGGACCTCCCCGAAGGCGCCCGGATCGGCACGTCGTCCCTGCGGCGGACGGCGCAGCTGCTGGCCTGGAGGCCCGATCTCGAGATCGTGCCCGTACGGGGCAACGTCGATACCCGCCTCGAGAAACTCGACGCCAGCTCCTGGCAGGGGATCGTACTGGCCGCAGCCGGCCTCATCCGGCTTGGCCTCGAACATCGAATACATACGACCCTGACGCCGGACCGGGTGGTGCCGGCGCCCGGCCAGGGCGCCCTCGGCATTGTCTGCCTGGCATCGAACGAATCGCTCGTCGAGTTTCTGGGCGCCCACTTTCACGATCGCAAGGTGGGGCTGGCGGTGACGAGCGAGCGATCCTTTATGGGAGCTCTCGACGGGGGATGCCAGGTGCCGGTAGGCGCCTTCGCCGCTCAGAGGGAAGACCTGGACTGGGTACTTACTGGTTTCGTAGGCGCTGTCTCTGGACAACGTACACTGCGCGATACCTTCGTCTTCTCCGGAGACCATCCCCGTGAGGCCGGTCTGGCGCTGGCCGAACGTATGAAGGAGCGCGGCGCGCTCGAACTCCTCGAAATGCAGAGAAAGAAACAAGAGAACCTGTCCCGGTCTGTTTCATAACAGGCTGTACCAACCCGTTTGCCGGATCCTTTTTCCACGTTCTACGGCTGCCTGCCACCTGCCTTTGCCCTCTCTTTATCTCTTCAGACAACGAGATTCGTCAGACGCTTACGAAGATCTTTTTGAAAGGCAAGGCTGGGAAGCCGTCTCCATCGGGGTGTTCGACGTCAGGTTTGTAGGCGGCGACCTCCTGGTACGCGAGTTGTCGAATCCAGAACGATACGGGGGTCTGGTGGCCACCAGCGCCCGGGCTGCAGAAGCGCTGGAGTCCTGTGAGCGGCAGACGCCCGGTATCCTGGCAGCCTGGGCGGGTAAGCCCGTGTTTGTCGTCGGCCCCCGATCCGATCGTGCGATGCGCCGCCTGGGACTTTTCCCGACCGGGGCAAGGAGTGGGCATGCGGCCGCTCTCGGGCGATACATTCAGGATCGTATGCCCTCAGCCTCGCCTCCCTTACTGTACCTGTGCGGCGAACATCGCCGTGACGATCTCGCTGCTGCGCTGCAGGGCGCCGGCGTGCCCTTCATCGCCCGCGAGGTATATCGAACCGTCCCGAAGGGGCCTCTGGCGCTGGCAGAATACCCGGTACCGGACTGGGTGGCTTTTTTCAGCCCGAGAGGCGTCGCCCTCGTCCACCAACAGTGGCCCGCGGGTTGGGGAAGCGTGCGCATCGCTGCGATTGGGCCGACTACGGCAGACGCGATTCATGGCGTGGGGTGGCGGGTCGAGGCACAGGCGTCGAAGCCGGATCCGGAGCGTCTCTTTCAGGCCGTTTCACGGGCTTCGGCCGGGCCGGGTTGAGGCCCCAGCAACCGGTCGATTTCTTCCCGGAAGGCCACCGTGGCAGAGAGAGGATCGCTGGAGGTACTGATGGCGGTCATTACAGCCACGCCAAATGCCCCGGCGTCGAATACTTCTATGACCCGATCGACCGTAATGCCCGATATGGCGATGACAGGTACGTCGACGGATTTACACACGTCTTCCAGTGTATTTAATCCCTGCAGAGGGGCCGGGTTGTTCTTGGAATGGCTGGGATAAATCGGGCCGAACCCGATATAATCCGCTCCGTGTTCATTGGCTCGAAGCGCCTGTTTCATCGAATTTGCGGTAGCTCCTATGAGATATTCCGCTCCCAGGATGGCGCGGGCTTCCGGGAGGGGGAAGTCGGTTCTGCCCAGGTGTACGCCCGTCGCCTCGAGCGCCATGGCAATATCGATATGGTCGTCAATGATCAGCGGTGTCTTGTAGGCCTTGCACACCCGGGCAGTGAGGCGGGCGCCGTGCAGCTTGTGGCGTATGGTGCCCGACTTCTGCCGGAATTGAATCAGGTCAGCGCCTCCTTCGATGGCCAGCCGCGCCAGCTCGGAATGGGTGTATTCCTGTTGGAAGTGATAGTCCGTGAGCACATGAAGGCGACCGATTTTCATAGGGCATTAGTGGCACTTTTTTGGTAAACTTAAGACGTTCTCGCAAAATAGTCCAAGGTAGGTGTATCATGAACGAACGAAACGGATCGTCGCGGCGGAGTTTTTTGAAGCAGAGCGTATTAGCCGGTGTGGCCGCTTCGGTCGCCGCCGGCCGGCCGCTGCAGGCGGCCTCCGGTTCTGCCGCGAGCCTGAACGCCTTCGAGGGCCCCGTCGTCATTGCGAGCGCAAATGGGCGCGATGCAGTAGCGGAGGCGATGCGGATGGTGGAAAATGGCGCCGATGCGCTCGATGCCGTAGTCGCTGGCGTCAATCTCGTGGAAGAAGATCCGGCAGATATGAGCGTAGGCTACGGGGGATTACCCAACGCCGACGGCGTTGTGCAACTCGATTCGGCGGTTATGCACGGCCCGAGCGGCCGGGCCGGCTCCGTCGCTGCGCTGGAAGGCATTAAATACCCCTCAAAAGTGGCTCGCCTGGTTCTGCAACGAACCGATCACGTCCTGCTCGTGGCTGAAGGAGCGCAGCGCTTTGCCCGTATGCACGGCTTCCCTGTCGAGAACCTGCTCACGGAGGCTGCCCGGCGCGAGTGGGTGAAGTGGGTCGAGACCCTCTCGAACAGGGACGATTACCTGCCCCCGCACGGCATTGACGATACGGAGATCGGATCCCACTTCGACGACGTCATGCATCATTATGGAACGATCCACTGTTCCGCCATCGACCTGTCCGGCAACATCAGCAGCGTCACGACGACGAGCGGTCTTTCCTTCAAAATACCGGGCCGGGTGGGCGATTCGCCGATCATCGGGGCCGGTCTGTATTGCGACAACGAAGTCGGCGCCGCCGGGTCGACCGGCCGCGGAGAGGCCAACCTGGAATCGCTAGCCAGCTTCCTGATTGTCGAACGCATGCGGGGCGGCGACGGACCGCAACAGGCCTGCCTCTTCGCCTGCCAGCGCATCGCCGATCTCACGAAACTGGCTCGCCTGAAAGACGACCAGGGCCGGCCCAACTTCAACGTCCGATTCTACGCGCTCAACAAGAACGGCGACGTGGGGGGCGCCGAAATCAGAAATACCAACGGGAAAATGGCCGTGGCCGACAAAAGCGGGGTTCGCCTCGTCGACCTCGCTCCGCTGTTCGAGTGAGGCTGGTTCTTCGAACGCCGAACTGAGAACGCCGAACCGCTACAGAAAAAGATCCAATTCTGGAGGGGGTAACAAACGGAACGGTATGTAATTAGCAGTATTACGTACACAGACTCGTCTGTCCAAAAATCTCATCCCTTTCTGCATCTATTATGTTCTACGATTTAGTCCGTCACCCGAATCGCACCTGTCTGGTTGTTTTCGTGTCTGTGCTCATGCTGATGCTGGCGGTAAGCCCCGCCGATAGAACGGCTTCGGCACAGATACGCCTGGGGGTTGTCGGAGGGGGTAATTTTGCCTCTCTGAGCGACATCAGCGCCAACGGCAACCCGGTCAGCTTCGATAACGCCAGCTCGTTTCACGCCGGCGTATTTCTAGATCTCAAACTGGGTCCCTTGAATGCACGTCCAGCGCTGTATTACCTCAATGCCGGCTCGCTATTTCAGGGCACGTCGGTTTTTCAGGACGACAACTTTAATTTGACGTACATCACCGTGCCCATCGACCTCGTTTTTAATTTCGGCATTGGCCCGCTCAAGCCGTATTTCTTCGTAGGTCCCGAGTTTCGCATCTTTACGCCTTCAGGGGTGCCGAGCGAAGTGGAGGGCAACATTCGCAATTTCGTAGTGAACGGGAGCACCGGGCTCGGGGTCATGCTCAGCGTTCCCGGGCTGGGATTTGCTCTGTACCCGCATATCCGGTTCAGCTTTGGCATTTCCGATTATACCGACGACAACTATCAGGTCGAAGGGTTCAGCGTGAGCGCAAACGACGCCAACGTGCGTATGTGGCTGCTCAGCCTGGGAGTTGCCTTCTAGGGCGTGGTCCTGATCGTTCTGTTAATGCCGATTTCGAGCGTCACCGTGTGGCGGTCAACGGCTCGCACTACAGGTCGATCGTTTTGCCGGTCTTGAAGGATGCATCGGCTGCCAGTACGATTCTGAGGCTGTTGACGGCGTCGTTCATGTGATCGGTGAGATCGAGATCTTTTTCGATCGCGTCGAGCAGGAACCGCTGTTCCAGTTCGCACAGCTCGTCGTGGCTGGGTTCGTCAGAGGTATTGAGGTATTCGTCCTCTTTGACGAAGGCGCCGTTTTCGCCGAGCTCGCTATGGTGCAGGCGCAGGCAACCCGTCTGGGTATGGCTGTCGATATCCGAAGAATCCTCCTTCATCGCATCGACGATGCTGACGCAACCCCGGGGGCCGATGACGTCCTTGACGAAGAAGGCAGTTTCGCTCATCATCGGGCCCCAGCCGGCCTCGTACCAGCCTACCGAGCCGTCGTCGAAGGTGACCTGGAGGTGGCCGTAGTTGTACATGGACGACGCCACCTCGTCTGTGAGCCGGGCGCCGATAGCGCTCACGCGTATCGGCCGGGCCCCGGTCATCATGCACATCACATCCACGTAGTGGACCCCACAATCGACGATGGGCGACATCGTTTTCATCAGCTGTTTGTGTGTTTCCCACTGAGCGCCCGCGCTTTGCTGATTCAGGTTCATGCGCATCACGAGGGGTTTGCCCAGGGTGCGAGCGATCTCGATGAAACGGGTCCAGGCGGGATGCACCCGCAGAATGTAGCCGATGACGAGCTTCTTGCCGAGGCGTTGGGCGGTATCCACGATCTGCCGGCATTCTTCCACGGTGTTGGCCAGGGGTTTCTCGACGAACACATGGGCGCCGGCCTCCAGGCTGGCGAGTGTGTATGCTGCGTGCGTCTCCGGGTACGTATTGATCGAGACGACATCCGGACCTGTGGACGCCAGCGCCGCATGGAAGTCGTCGTACATGGGCAGGCCGCCCAGTTCTGCCGAGAGCCGTTCTCGACTGGCGGGTGAGCGGCTCACGAGCCCTACTATGTCGAAACCGTCCAATTTGTGATAGGCGCGCGCATGAGACGTGCCCATGTTGCCGCATCCTGCAACCAGCACTCTTTTCGGGGACTCCGTCATGGTGGAATTCTATGTGGATTTCTATTGAGGGTTAAGAGGGGGGCGTGGTAGAACGCATGAACCGCAAAGTAGGCAATGCACTTCGCCTTTTGCAAGTTGTATCTCGAGCGTGCTGCAGGGGAAGCAGCGGCTGCCGTACCTTAGAAAGCTCCATGAATCGGGGCAATTTTTGATCTTAGGAATGGAAAGGGCTCCCGAAAATAGCTCGTTTTACGTACATTGCGGGAGCATTCTTGTTACGATCGTTTGATTGGATGGATATCACACAATTGAAGGGCTTGCTGGCCCTTACCGGGTATGAGTTGAGTTCTTCACTCAGTTTGAAACAGGGCCGGGCATGGATGGCCCTGATGATTCATGCCGGCCACTATTTACCGCTCGAAAAGATTCATTCCATAGAGGTTGCGGAATTTTGCGACCGGATCGGCATATCGGGTGCAGACGATGAGGGAGCGCAGACCACCGTCATCGATCTTCTCGAAAGCCTGATGCGAATCTCGGCGGTTCGTTCGGACAATGACACTTATTACCGGCATACGTTGATCACCTGGTTTGCCATCGAGGGTTCTGTGTTGAAGTATTCGCTCGACGGCGCTTTTCTCCACAAGGTATTGCCGATCGTCACGCGATCGAATTGAACGTTGCAGGCGAGGGTGTCGTTTGTTACCCGGCAGCCCCCGTTTATCGAATTTCCTCCCTTTATCCCGGTTTCCCTTCTCGCATGCGCTATTTTTCGATGCTCATACTGTGTTGTGCCGGTATGTTGAGGCAGGGATTCTGTCTTATAACAACTCGGAACGATACACACACACGGGTTCTTCCCCGCGATGCCCGTAGAGAAGGAAGCGCAGCGCCGGGGAGGGGGTGTCGCTCTGGGTGCGGCCCCTTGAAATGACTTCCACAATACCCAGGTTCAGCCCGCCGTACGGGTTTGCGCCGCCTTCGATCGTGTTCTCGAGGAGGCGCACCCGCGCCTTGTCCAGCCGGGTGCGCAACCGCCGGTTCAAGCGTAATACCATTTTGGAAGCCTCTTTGAATATCCGGTCCGTCTGGTGTGTGATAGGACTCGAAATGAACTGGTACATCTTCGGCCCACTATCCCACGCGATCCGCTGGGCGCACCCGGTGTGGATGTCGCCGCTCAAAAAGACCACTTTCGGGTGGTTGTGGGAAAGCTGGTGATTCCGAAGGGTTTCGAACAAACGGGCTCGATCTCTCTTGAACAGCGGCGACGACCAGCGATCCTGGAAATCTTCGGGCGATTGCCTGAGGAGCTTCATGATGGGGATGAGCCGTTGCGGAAGATGCACGACCGGCACGCTGAGAATGAAAAAGAGGAGCGGAGTGGCCTGGTGCCGTTGCAGGAATGCCTCCAGCGCATCCCACTGGTTTTGATCGATCAGGCCTCCGCCCTCATTCACATCGCGTGAGTATCGCAGGTCCAGGGCAAAAAACGCCGCCGGGCCGTACGATACTTCGAAGTGATGGTTCGCCGGCAAAGGGTCTATGCCCGAAAGAGTGCGCGAGCCCTGATAATCTACAAACGCCTTTCGAGCTCCCGAGAGCAGCTTTTGCCATTCTGCCTGTTTATGCTCCTCTTTAGACCCCCAGTTGTTGACGATTTCGTGGTCGTCCCAGATCATATAACAGGGATACGTAGCCAGGAGACGTTGCCATTCGGGGATTCCCCACCCGACTCTGTATTTGCGGTGATAGAGGGCCCGGATTTCGGGGGCTGAACAGTCCAGGATGTGGGTGTGCTGGCCCGGGGCGACCGAGCGAAAATAGGACGGATCGAACAGCGACATGGATCGCGGCCAGTCGACGTAGATCTGATCGCCGGTCATGAAGATCATCTTCACGTCATGATTTTCGAGGCAGGTTTGAGCGGCCCGCAGCATGTCGACAGAATCTTCATGGAGGGATCCGTCTTTTTGGAAAGGTTGGTTGCAGCTCATGAGGGCAAAAGAAAAAACCGGCGGTGCCTGGGCGGGGTTTGCCGGCGCCGTTTCAAAGGCGCCTTCTCCGACCAGGCGCCCATCGTCGCTCCGGGTGACCCGGTACGCGTATCGTCGAAGAGGCTGAAGCGGCGGGCGCCCTGAAGGAGGCAGGTCGATGACGCCGGTGAAATCGGATGCGGCGCGGTCATCGAGGGTAATCTCGAAGTTCATGCGAGATGATGCATCGCTTTCCGGCCAGCAGGATACCTGCAGTATGCCGGCGCGGTGGGAGCGAATCCAGAGTCTGGCTCGGTCAGGTAGTATGAGGCCGGGAGATACGAGATCTCTCAGTTCAGGCGGGACAGATTCGGGCACTGGCGGGGCTCGTCTGGTGGTTGGTCACGATTCGGTTTTGCTTGCTGCCGGAATTCACCTATCTTTTTGGCTGCGCGCGTTTCAGATACTATGATATGAATAACGAGTTGATTATGGCTGAGGATTTCTTTTCCCGATACAGACGCTTGAAAAAATCGAAACAAGACGCCGGTAAACCGTTGACTCCGGGCCCTTATATGCTGGCCGGTAAGCCGTTGACCTGTGTGCATTGTGAACACACCTCCTTCATTGAGGGAACTGCACAGGTCAATACGACCGTCAAGTCTGCTTTGCTGGGGCTGGATTACAAGAAAGTGTACACGTTGATCTGCTCGCAGTGCGGATATTTGCAGTGGATGATGCAAGAGCCGAATCGGATGCTCGACGATTCGCTCTTTTCTTGAGCCCCTGGTTTATTGCCGTTATTACAGCCGGCGTTGTTATTGCAACTCTACGAGGGATTGCCGAATTTAAATCGTTTTTCGCGCTTCGGGTTGGCGCATACGTCCCCGTCGCTGTCTTGTCAGGACTTTACAAATACTTAAAGTTTCCTCCCTCGTTATGCTGTATCATCTGGCTTTACGTTCCTTTCTGATCATTACCCTGTGCATTATGGCATTATCTTCGGCTTCCTGTCAGCAGCCGGCGAGTACAGAGCCTGCCGTCAGACCCAAGAACATCATACTGCTGATCGGGGATGGTATGGGGTTGACTCAAATGTCTTCGCTGTTTTTCGGCGATGTCGAACGCATTCATTTCGAGCGGTTCAAACATATCGGGCTGATCAAAACCTGGTCGGCGCTGCAGAAGGTCACGGACTCGGCTGCTGCGGCTACGGCATTTGCCTCCGGCGTAAAGTCGTATAACGGCGCGCTGGGTGTGGATACGGATACGTCGCGGGTAGAAACCATTCTCGAATATGCGGCGGCGCAGGGGCTCCGGACGGGACTGATCGCTACCTCGTCCATCACCCATGCGACTCCGGCTGCGTTTTACGCTCACGTCGAATCCAGGCAGATGGCCGAGGAGATCGCCACACACCTGGCCGAGTCCCCGGTCGATTTTTTTGCCGGCGGCGGCCTGCAGTTTTTCGTCGATCGAGAAGACGAAATCGATTATATGGAAAAGCTGCAAGAAAATGGATTTGTGATGGATTCAACGGCGTTGGCGAATGGAGGGCTCGCTCCGGATCAGCGATATGGATTTCTGCTGGCCGACGACGGGATGCCTCGTATGCTCGATGGCCGCGGGACCTTCCTGCCCGATGCAGCCGCCCTGGCGTTGGAGTACCTCTCAGCTCAAGATCAGGGATTTTTTCTCATGATCGAAGGGTCCCAGATCGATTGGGGCGGTCACGCCAACGACGCCGAGTACATCGTGAGCGAAGTCGAGGATTTTAATCAGACCGTAGGCATCGTCCTCGATTTCGTTGAAGAGCACGGGGAGACGCTGGTCGTGGTGACAGCAGATCACGAAACGGGGGGGTATACTCTGGCCTCCGGGGAGAGCTACGAAGAGGTTCAGGGAACGTTCTCGACGGGCGGCCACAGCGCTACACTGATACCCGTATATGCCGCCGGCCCCGGGGCAGAACGCTTCACCGGCATCTACGACAATACAGAGATCTATCACAAGATGATGGAAGCCTGGGGGAATACTGAAGATTAAGAGGAGGCAGGCCGATCAGTCGAAGGGGCCAATCAGTTCCTGAAGGAGTACGTCGAGCTCTTCTTTGAGCCGGGGCATCGCCGTGGTTGCCGGCTCAACGTGTAAATCTCCAATTTCGAGAAATTCGACGCGCGGCAGGTAATTCTCGAAGTGCGTTTCGACCATCGGGTAGTGTTCGGTTGCGCTGACCGCAATGATGCGCTCGTATTCAGGAAAATCGGAGGGTTCTACGCGTATGGGGTATCGCTCTCGATCCTGTTCGTGGATCGGAACGCCCCACATTTCGAGAGTTTTGACGGCCAATTCGGACATTGGGCCTGCATTCCCGGGAGAGAAGGTGCGCGCAAGTCCTCTCGACGCGGCCTTCCACGGGATGAGGAGCTGAGCTGCGTGATGATTAAAATAGATTTCCGCCACGCGACTCCGGTAGTAGTTGCCGGTGCATAGAAATAGGAGGTTCATCGTTCAACACGGGCGCTATGGACATAGTAATGGTCGCCGACTTTAGAACGCTCCAGAATGAGCGTATAAGAATCGGTTTGAGCCGTCAGGTCGGCTCGTTCGACGAGGACGCTATCGGGGGACGGGCCCTCCTCCAGAGCTTCGGTCAACACGCGACCGTCCATCGACGCCGCCACAGGAAGACCGAGCAGGTGAAGAACAGTAGGTGCTATGTCGACGTTGCCGGAGGGTACGGTGCTGGCGGCGCCCATTTTTATATCCGGGCCTGTGATGGCAAAGAAGGTACGAATGTCGTAGGGGCTGGCCGATCCGTGTCCGGCGACTCCCGGCGAGGTCACTTCTCCGGGGTAACCGTGTTCATTTTCCGAAGCGGTCCAGTTGTAGGAGGTCAGGATATCCGCCGAGCGCTCGTGGTCCCAGAATGCCGCGCTCATGGGGAGGGTGCCTTCGAGGCCGTCCCGGGTGAAGACGGGTCCTATCCATTCGGTGTCCTGGAGAAGCTGGACGATGGCCGGGATACGTTCACCCGGGTTTTCGTTCACGTGAATCGCGCCTCCAGCCAGCACGACGTCGTCCGATTCCGGAGACGTCTTGAGCCCCTTATCGACGAGGAGGTCGGCGAGGGAGGTCTGTCCGGTGTGGGTCGAAAAACCGTGATCGGCCGTGAAGAATAGGTTGATGGTATCGCTGCCCCCCCTTCGATTCAGTTCGTCCAACAACCGGCCGATTTCTTCATCGACCCCGTTGAGGGCTTCGATAGTTTCCGCGGCGCCGATGCCGTTGGCGTGGGCGGTGCCGTCCGGTTCGGTGATCCACAACAGGATTGCATCGGCATTCAGGTAGTCGATGCCGATCTCGAGCACGGCGTCGATTGCATATCGGACCCGGTGGAGGTTTGGCTGTTGGTCATCGAGCGGTCTGGGGCCCAGACGATCTTCTACGGCGGCCTCCATCGTATCCGGCAGCACGTATTCGTAATGCACCAGGCCCCCTAGGCCGAGCCGGGGGTTCAACAGGTAGCCAGAGCCGGAAGAGCCTGAGCTGGCCGCGAACAAAACCCGGCCTTCATCGGCCAACACCTCGGCGAGGGTTGGCGCCGTCAACAAGGCTCCGCCCGCAGCTTCCTCCAGTAGCAAGAGGTCGGCCCGGTCTCCGGTCGAGAGGACGCGATCCGCTGCAGCGGGCACGTAGATATTGTTGCCCATCATACCGTGCGTTCGGGGATAGCTGCCTGTGGCTATAGAGGGAGAATTGACCCGGGTGACCGTTGGATACACGGCGTGATGTGCCTGCCCCGAAAACCCTTCGTCACGAAGCCGGGCCAGGCGAGGCATTATACTTTGCGTGACGTATTCGGGGCGCAGTCCGTCGACCACGACCACCAGCGCACGAGGGCCGCGGGGGCTGGTAGCATCCGGGGCGCTGGTCGAACAACCGAGAAGGAATGCGAGCAGGAAGAGCGTGAAGAACCGATACATAGGCGTCCAATGGCGAAAACAAGGCAGTCGAAGGATGGCATCAATATCCCTAACCCGGCCCAAAGGCGTGATATCAGAATGTTAACTTCTCAAATAATGGCCGGCCGGTCTTTGCGCTTGGTACATGAAATGGTACTTTAGTGATGTTACGCGAACTGTGCACAGCAGCCTGGCTTACGCGGCTTTGCAATCGTGCAAAGTCGCTCTGGCAGCACGTATGCGCATCCGGCGCGTACCATCTGTAATTTACTATGCGCAGGTACTATCGCGCTGCTCATGTAGTGCTGCACACCTGGATTTGTCACCGAAGGTGTATGCCTTCGACTTCTCGAACACGTCACTCCACACTGAAGGTCATCGCTCTTTTATGAAACGACATGGTTGGTTGGGTATGTGGATGGGGCTCTGGCTGGTGTCAGGGGGCCTGTTCAGTTGCACGACGACGAAGCCGGGCCCGGCTTCGGGGGCATCGCCTTTTTCTTTTGCGTTGATCGGTGATATGCCCTATGCCGTTGAGGACGTGGACAAGTTCGAACGGCTCATCGGAGACGTCAACGCAGAATCGGTGCAATGGGTGTTGCATGTCGGCGACATCAAGACGGGAGGGACTCCCTGCACCGACGCGTATCTGGAAGGGCGGCTGGCGTTGTTTCAACAATTCGAGAAGCCCTTCATTTTCATTCCGGGCGATAACGAATGGACCGATTGCCACCGGCAGTCGGCAGGCGAATTCGAGCCGCTCGAGCGGCTCGAAACACTGAGATCGCTCTTTTACCCCAACCCGGGGTATGCCCTGGGGCAGCCGGCGTATCCACTGACCACGCAGGCGACGCAGCCCGGGTACGAGGAGTTTCCTGAGCACGTACGATGGGTGCAGGATCGAGTCGTGTTTGCCGGCCTGCATATCGTCGGAAGCGGGAATGCCCGGGCGCCCTTCCCGGGGCGTACTGATGCAGACGACCGAGAGGCGGACCGGCGTATGGCGGCGGCCGTCCGTTGGATGGAAGAGGCCTTCGAGGAGGCCGAGCGCCTGGACAGCCCCGGCCTCTTTCTGATGATACACGCCAATCCGGGTTTCTCGCCTGATGCCAATCCGGCTCAACGGCAGTCATTCCAGGAGTTCCTCACGGCGCTCGAACGAGAAACGATCCGCTTCGGGAGGCCCGTATTGCTCGCCCATGGCGACTCCCATTATTTCCGCATCGATAAACCGCTGGTGAGCTCATCGTCGGGCCGGCGGATCGAAAATTTCACGCGTGTCGAAACGTTCGGCGCAGGCGACGTACACTGGCTGCGCGTTACCGTGGATAGCCGGGGCGAAAACGTTTTTCGCATCGAACAACAAATCGTAGAACGAAATCTCGAGAATCACGAACTGCCTGATTAAAAGCCGGCTTCAGAACCGCAGCCCGGACCTTTATGCGGGTTATGGAAGTGTGACGCTCGCCTGTTCAATCCCATTTACCTTTTCCCCTTCACCGCTTACTTTAGGGCGAATGTATACCCCGTACCGTATGTACGGAGTTGTTCAGTGATGTTACGCAGGTTGTGCACAGCAGCTCGTTGAGCCGGCTTTGAAATAAGGCGTTGCCGTTGGTATCCGTCCGTTTTAGCCATTTCAAAGCCGTTGTGGCTGATCGATGACGCACAGATGCGTAACATCCATTATCTCGTGATGTTACGCAGGTTGTGCACAGCAGCTCGTAACACCCGTTATTCTGCGTATCCCTCACGGGGATCTATCACTCTCGTGTCATACTTATTCGCCACGCCGTCGCCCTGATGTTATGAAGCCCACGATCATCAACTGTCACATTCATACCTTCACGCACAAACACGTACCGTACTGGTACCCCCCGTTCCCGCTCAACTTTCTATCTCGCTCCCCGGTAACCCGCTCGATAATGGTCAAGGTCCTGCGTACATCATGGCCGTTTTCTCCAAGGGATTACCTGGACAGGCTCGCTAATTTTGCCATGGCTTCCGCCTTCGACAGCCAGAAGGAATTGTTTCAACAGGTGAGAGGTAGATATCCGCTCAACACGCGATTCGTCGTGTTGCCGATGGATATGCGAGGGATGAAAAAAGGAAAAACGCGAGAGGGAATAATAGCGCAGCACGACGAGTTGTACCGGCTATACAGGGAATTCCCCGATCAAATCATCCCTTATATCCACGTCGACCCTCGGAGTGCTGAGGCCTTCGGCGGCCCGGATCCTGTGGAGACGATTGCGAAATATCACGAACTCGGTTTCAAAGGGATCAAGCTGTATCCTCCACTCGGTTATGACGTCGAATCCAACATCCTGGAACCCATCTACCAGTACGCTGACGACCATGAGCTCCCGGTTATGGTGCATTGTTCGAAAGGAGGCGTCTCCGGCAAGGGGATCAAAGAGGAGATGTTAGACGACATGCTGGCTCCCCACAAGTACCGATCTGTGTTGAGCACATTCAAAAAATTGAGGCTCTGTCTCGCTCATTTCGGCGGACAGACGGAGTGGGAGGCTTTCCTGAACAAGCCCTGGGTCGATGAGGATGAGCCGCTGGAGAAGATGGACTGGTTGAGGCAGATCTACAAAATGATGCAAAGCGGCAAGTATCCCAATCTGTATACCGATATCTCCTATACGATCTTCCGATTCGAACAGTACGTGCCCATTTTGAAAGTACTGTTGTCTTCCGAGGAAATACTGAACAAGACTTTGTTCGGCTCGGATTTCTATATGATTGAGCTCGAAAAATTGAGCGAGCGAGAATTGTCCATGAAGTTGCGTGGTGAATTAGGCGAAGATCTGTACTGGAAAATAGCCTCGGAGAATCCACAGCGATATCTCGGGGAATAAGAGTCGATCCGAAGATTCATGGTCAAGGGCGGTGACGATGATTTCTCAACACTCTCTTAACCCCTCAATAATATTGGTGACGTGGAAAATGCAGTTATTGGCTGGCATTCACCCACCTGATACGACTGAAATGAAACGTTCCTTACCTCTACCGCTCTTGTTGCTGGCCGGCGTCATCCTGGTGGCGTGGCGTTCGTGGACCCCGACCGAGGATACCTTCCGAGTACAACCGTATCTCCAATTCGGCACCCAATCGTCAATGGTTGTCCTCTGGGAGACCGAGTCGCCTGCGACGACGCGCGTCGAATACGGGGAAAGCCGAATAGGCGATACGGAGCCCAATCTCTCCAGGCACGTCGAACTGGAGGGGAGTCGGACGATGCACGAGGTCGTGATCGAAGGCTTGCAGCCAGAGACCAAATATTTCTGGCGTGTGGTGTCTACCTTCGCCTCTGGCGAGCGAATTACCAGCCAACCCTCCACGTTCAAAACCAACGTGAACGATTCGACCGCCTTTTCCTTCGTCTTGTTTAGCGACTCCCAGAACAACCCCGAGGTCTGGGGGCGCGTCTCGACGTTAGGCTGGCAGGAGCGGCCCAATTTCGCGCTGCATGCCGGAGACCTCGTCGACCGGGGAGGACATATGCCGGATTGGCTTGTCGATTTTTTCCCTCCTGCGCACGACCTGATGGAGCGTGTGCCTATGTACACCATTCTGGGCAACCACGAAGACGACGACGCCAACTACTACCGGTATTTCCACAACCCTCCGCCCGAATACTATTATACGTTCGACTACGGCAATGCCAGGTTCTTCATGGTTGACACCAACCGACCTGTCACGGAAGGGTCTGAGCAGTACACCTGGCTCGAGCAAGAACTGGCGAAGTCGACATCGACCTGGAAAATAGTCGTACATCACCATCCCCCCTATTCGTCGGAAGAAAACGACCACGGCGACAGCTGGGTGGGGTCGACGAGCTACGGTACGCACGCTCGAAACCTGGTGCCCCTCTACGAACACTACGGCGTCGATTTTAATCTCTTCGGTCACGTGCATATGTACGAACGAACGTGGCCGTTGTTGGAGGGACGCGTCAATCAGAAAAACGGGGTGATTTATATCAATGCCGGCGGAGCCGGGGGCGGGCTCGAACGATTCGCGCCTACCCGGTCGTGGTTTACCGCCAAGGTCAAAAGTGTACACCATTATGGATATTTCGCCATACACGGAAACACGGTGACGTTTCAGGCGATCGATGAAAACGGCCGGCTGTTCGACAGCTTTCAACTGCAAAAAACAGGAGATCGCCTCACACAGAGCCATATCATGAAACCTCCTCCGCCTCAGTTCGAGGATGTGGGCCGGCTCTTCCTCGGAGAAACGCACGTAACGCTTACCTCGACATTCGAAAACGTAGACATTCGTTATACTACGGACGGTACAACGCCTTCGACGGCCTCGGATATGTACGAAGGGCCCATCCCGTTGTCCCAGTCGACGACAATCCGGGCGGCCGCGTTTACTGATGAGGGCGTTCGAAGTCGCGTCGTCGCCGGCTCATTCGAGAAAGGCGCCCTCCAGGCTGCTGCGAATGTCGAGACGCTACAGCCTGGCTTATCGTATGCCTACTACGAAGGCAACTGGTCCTTTCTTCCTGATTTTGATGCGTTGGCCCCCATACGAACGGGCATCGCCACCACCGTTCAGATCACCGGCCATGCCGATCGCTCCGATCAGATCGGTCTGGTCTTCGAAGGGTTTGTCGATGTGCCTGAGTCGGGCATTTACACGTTCTTTACGGAAAGCGACGACGGTTCGCGGCTGTATGTGAACGATCGCCTGGTGGTCGATAACGATGGATTGCACGGCCGGCAAACCCGAACCGGGCAGGCGGCCCTCGAAAAAGGGCATCACGCCATCCGGCTCGAATTCTTCGAAAGCGGAGGCGGAGAATTCCTCAAAGCAAGTATGGTCGGGGACGGCTTCCCCGTTGAATTGCTGAAAGCCGGGAACCTCTTCTACCAACCCTGATGCCTTCGATGCCGGCACGTGGTTCATATGACCTGCCGGTTGTCCACAGATTCCGGTAGCCATGTTACCGCAATATTACGCGATGTGAAGAGGGCTAAGTTGTTGGAAGACAGGTATTTGTGTACGGGAAGGGGAAGAGAAGGGCGATGGTTGTGACACATTCTCAACACTTTATCCACAATTGTGGAACGGAGTGTGGGTAGAATCTCCGCTTTTGATTGGAACCTGGGGGAGCATTGCCCTACCGGAAACTCAGGACAGCATACGCACGCCCATCTCGTGTTTTAATTGTTTGTCCATCCAGGCTTTGAGAGACATGACGTCCAACTCGTTATTCGGGTAATCGTCCTGATTGGCCCGCCATTCTTCATAATTAACGATGGTATATCTGCCGTGGGGGAAATGATCGGGTCGATCGGTCAGGATGGCGTCGGTATCGGGAGGGAGATGCTCCTCGTTCTCGGCGTTGGCATAGGTCGCATAGCCTAGCGCTGCGAGCGCGTAGCGAGCCAGCAGCTGTTCGTTCACATTCTGTATGCTCAGGTAGATACGTAACTCGCGGACCATGCTCGACGTATTTCGCGGTCCTACACATTCTGCGGTCTTAGTGCCGAAGATGAATGAGGTGAGTTCATAGACCAGCATCGGCAGGTCATGAAGCAGTTCCTGGAGGCTCGACCAGTTAATTTGCGTATGGGGCAATAGTGACAGTTTAGCGGCGGGGACGAAACAATTTCCCGATTCGCCGATCCCGGCCACCTTTACGAGAAAGTTGGCATTTTGGACAATATTTCCCAGAGAATCTGCAGATATGCTCGTTTCGTCGTGGTGCCGCGCGATCGTGTTGACGAATTCATCCGGGAAGTTCCAGTTCGAGCAGACGCCGCCGCCCACCTCGGCATGCGTCAACCCAAGATACTCCGACTCCAGCAGGTGTAACGGCATCAGGGCATGGTGCGCCTGATCGAGTATTTTTTTGTATTGTTCTGTATAGTGATTGAGGAGCAACAGCTTTCCCAGATCGTGCAGCAACCCTGCCAGGAGGGCTTGCTGAGAGAATGGAAGGCTGAGCTTACTGGCCAGGGAGCGAGCCACGATGGCTACGGCAGTGCTGTGTTGCCAGAACAGAATATCCCCTTTGGGCCAACTCGTCTGGACCATGTCTTTCATGCTCCTCATGATGTGCACCATCACCACCTCGACCACGTGATCCCGGCCCAGGATGAGAATAGCGCGGTGCAGGGAATCGATACGCCTGTTGATCGTGCCGTAGATCGGCGAATTTGAGAGGCTGATCAAGAGCGAGCTGAGCGCCGGGTCTGTAGAAATGAGTTGGGTCAGTTCCTGAAAATCTACATTGTCGTTGCGCACCATCTTCAATACTCGATCAGCAATAACAGGAAAGGGGCGTATGACCTGCGTGATCCGGTCTATACTGATTAAATCTGTCATTGGTGGAAGTAGAACGTAAGGGGGGAGGTTCTCTGAGTAGGTATCGACCTTTTGGGGAGAAGTTTAGGGAATACCCCTATTCACCCGGTGTAGCCCAGGTTCAGGCCGAGAGAGGGGACGCATGGAAAGCGACGCTGTACCATGGAGATTATGGAGTTCAGGGAGCCTGTGGAGGGAGGACAGAACTGCGCTGCGGTTGGTCACCGTGAAGCACGGCAATTACGTTGCGAACGGTGCTCATGCAGATATCCCTGTAGGTCAGATCGGTGAGGACGGCCGAATGGGGGGTTACGAGCGCCCTCGGGTGATGGAGCAGCGGGTGATCTGGAGGAGGTGGGTCGTCGGTGAGGAGGTCGGCAGCGTAGCCGGCCAGCGTGCCGTCGTCCAGGCATTCCAGCACGCCGTCTTCGTCTACGAGACCGCCTCTTGCTGTATTGACGAGGAAAGCGCCGGGCTTCATCGATTGCAGCCGATTGCGATCGATGAGGCGGGCGGTGTCGGGTGTCAACGCGATATGGAGGCTCACAACATCGGCGGTTCGCACTAACTCATCGAGGGGGGAAGACGAAAAAGGAGTGTCGATCGTGGAGCGGTTCCAGTAGAGGACATGCATGCCGAAGGCGTCCCCGAGAGAAGCCACCTGCCGGCCGGTAGCGCCCATACCCACGATGCCGAGCGTTTTTCCGCGGAGCTCGAGGCCCTGGTAACTCGCTCTCATCGCCCAGTTACCCCTGCGAACCTCCGAAAAGAGCCGCTCTGCGGAACGCGCCATGCACAACATGAGCATGAGGGTATGCTCGGCCAGCCCCCGGGCCGTTTTCCCCGGTGCGTAAATTATGGGGATGCCCTTGAGGGATGCTGAGGCTGTGTCGATATTGTCGAGGCCAGCGCCGCATCGGGCGATGACGCGTAAACGTGGGCATTGTGCTATCATGCGAGCAGATACGTCGCCTCGTCCCCGGGTTACCAACCCCTCGACCTGTTCGAGATCGACGAAAGCGGGCTGCTCGAGGCCGGGATTTCCGAGGAGAGTTTCGAACGAGCTGGCGAGCAGCGCCTGTGCGTCCGGATGAATGGATTCGAGCAGGAGGACACTCATGGGGAGGGCTCATGATACAGGCTGGCTGAACCGGATTGGAGTCCCCTTCCGTCGCTGCGGTCCGAGACGTACATGTTCTTGTCGGTCTCGAAGAGCTCGTCGTTGACGATCGCCTCGTCGACAGGGACGTCAGCCGGGCAGATGATCTCGAGCAAGTTTCCGGCGGGGTCGCGGATGAACATTTGCGAAGAGCCGTCGGGCAGGCGGCGGCATTTGCCCCAGGGTGCTGTGTCGATCACGCCGAGTTCCTTCATGCGGTAGAAGAACGGGTTGAAGTCGTCGACTTCGAGGCAGATGTGGCCTCTGAAAGAGGGCTGGTCTTTCCATTCGGAGAGGTGGATCTGTTGCCGGTCGTTGAGCTTGAAGAACTGAGTCGGGTAGTCGAATTGAAAAGCCGGCAGGGGTTCCAGCCCCAGCTCGTGCTCGTAGAAGCGGCAGGCTTTTTCGAAGTCGTCAACGATAAGGGTAACGTGATTGATATGTTTTATGTGTGCCATGTCGGGTTTTCAGGATCTACGTGTCGGGTATAGGTTTCGATGAAAGAGGGTCGGGGGGTCACCCCGAGGCCGGGGCGGGTGGGGGCCTCCAGCATGCCGTCTAGGGGAGATATCGCTTCTTCGACGAGGTCGTGCAACATCGGGTTTGCCCCCAGGGAATATTCTAAAATGATGGCGGAGGGGCTGGCAAAGGCGAGGTGGAGGCCGGCCATAAACATAATGGCAGAGCCCCAGAGGTGAGGGGCCAACGTGAGCTGGTGGGCCTCTGCGAGGTGGGCGATGCGCACCCCTTCCGTGATGCCCCCGCAGATGGCCATGTCCGGCTGAAGGACGTCGACGGCTCGCAGATCGATCAAGTCGCGAAAGTCGAAACGGGTGAACTCGCTCTCCCCGGCCGCGATCGGTATGCTGGTCGCGGCCCGGACCTCTGCCATCCCTTTTCGGTCGTCGGCGCTCACAGGCTCTTCGAACCAGAACACGTCTTCTTCTTCGAGCAGCCGGCAGAAGCGCCGGGCTTCGGGTACGCTATAGGTGCCGTGGGCGTCGACCATCAGCCTGACATCGGGGCCGAGTGCCCGGCGTGCGGCTCTGACTCGCCCGACACTCGTCGATACGTCGCCATCCATGACGCCCACCCGCATCTTGACGGCGCGGAAGCCGGCTTCCGTGTAACGGCCCAGCTGGTCGCCAATGCCGTCGGCATCGGCCCAGCCGCCGCTGGCGTACGCCGGCATGCGATCCCGGCAGAGGCCGCCCAGCAAAGCGACCACTGGAACGGACAGCGACTTACCAAGCAGGTCCCAGAGCGCTGTATCGATACCGCTCATGGCCGAGATCAACAGGCCCCTTCGCCCCAGCACGGGAAAAGTCCGGCCTCGTTGCAGCGCGTAGTGGTCGCGCGTGCCGTTGTACATCGTCTCCCAGAGCCGTTTTATCTGCCTGGGATCCCGGCCCAGGAGAAGGGGACGCAATTCATGCCGGACCAGAGTGACCAGCGCAGCGCAGGTAGCGGCGCTGCCTACGGCGGCCTTGGCTTCACCGTAGCCGACCAACCCCTCGTCTGTATGAACCGTTACCAGGCAGGTGTCAAAGCTCGCCAGCCTCCCAAAATCGGAAACGTGTTGCTTTTCGTACGGGATAGGGCAGTGGAGCCAGACAGCGTCAACGTCGCTTATTCGCATGAAGACAGAGGGTACGGTACAAGGGATCTCAAGAGCATCGTGCATGATGCCCTCGTGAATATACCATATTTGAGCGCCCGAGATTAGTGAAATTGTTAATGAAACCTCCGGCGTGTAAAGCGTTATCAATGTCGATCGTTCCATGGTTATCGCTACACTGCGGTCCATCGCCTCGCCGACCCTCGCATTCCCGCCCTTCTATGATCAGCACCGAAGAGTTACGCGCACTGAGCATTTTCGAAGACCTTGACGAAGACGAACTGGCGTGGCTTGCGGAGCACTTCGAGGAGGTCACGCTGGATCAGGGGGACCAATTCACCCGGGCCGGGGACAAGGCAGAGTGGATGTTTGCGCTGCTGAAGGGGCGCGTCCAATTTCGTCTCGACGAACAGCAACTGGGAAGAGGCGTATTTACGGTCCATGAAGGGCAGGTCAGCGGCATGTTACCCAACTCGCGCATGACGCATTTTGGAGCGAGCTCCTTCGCTGTGGAGCCGTCGAGGGTCGCCCGGCTCCACATCCGACATTTTCCTGAAATGCTCGACAGGATTCCGGTGCTCGAGCAGCGGCTCGCCCACGTCATGCTGGACCGAACCCGAATTACCGCCAGCATGCGGATCCAGCAAGAAAAACTCGCCGCGCTGGGGACGATGGCCGCCGGCCTCGCCCACGAACTGAACAACCCCGCCTCAGCCGCTCGCAGGGCAGCTCAGAACCTCCAGGAAACCCTGCAGCAATTCGATGAACTGGCTTCTACCATGCTGAGTGAAGTCATGTTCAAAACGCTCGATGGGGATACGGATCCGTTTCTCCCCGTCTACGAGATCGTGCTGGGCGAACCTCCGGAGTTGGATCCCATCACTCAGGGGGAGCGAGAAGACGACCTCGCGGACTGGCTCGACGAGCAAGGGGTACAGCAACCCTGGGATGCCGCGGCCACGCTGGTCGCTGCCGGCCTGACGCAGCCTTTTCTGGCCGCCTTCTCCGAAAAGATCATCCCGCAACATGTCATCAACTTTCTCAACTGGCTGGCCCGAGATATCGAAATGCGGATGCTCAGCCAGGAGCTTGCCGTGAGTACAATTCGCATCTCGGATCTGGTGACCGCGATGAAAGCCTATTCCTATATGGATCAGGCGAACGAAAAAAGTCAGACCGACCTTCATAAGGGCATTAAAGATACCCTGACAGTCATGGCGCATAAGTTGAAGAAAAAGGACATACGCCTCGTAAAACAGTTTGGACCGGTTCCCCCGTTCGAAGCCTACGGAGGAGAGCTCAATCAGGTGTGGACCAACCTACTCGACAACGCGGTGGATGCTGTGCCGGACGAAGGGGGTGTCATAACGATCGCAACGGGGTACGACGAAGGAGCGAAGTGCATCGGCGTCGACATCGTCGATAACGGCGAAGGCATCTCCGAGCAACACCTCCCGCGCATCTTCGAACCCTTTTTTACGACCAAGGAGGCGGGGCAGGGCACCGGGCTCGGTCTGGATATCACGTACAGGATCGTCACCAGCCGCCATGGCGGAACGATCGATGTGACGTCCAGGCCTGGCGAAACGCGATTCAGTGTCAAACTGCCGGCCCTTCTCTGACGTATATCCGATGAATCATGCAAGTGTTTAATAATCCCTAAGACGTGAAGGAGCACTGTAATGGCCAAACCCATCATTCTTGCGGTGGATGACGACCCGCAGGTGTTGCGAGCCGTAGCCCAGGACCTGCGTAAACGGTATGGAGAAACGTACCGCATTCTCCGGGCCGATTCCGGTAGAGTGGGACTCGAAACCCTGAAGACGATCGGCGAGCGGGGCGATCCCATAGCGCTTATCCTGTCGGATCAGCGGATGCCCCAGATGGATGGGGTCGCCTTCTTGAGCGAGGCGATGACGCTGGAGCCGAAAGCCAAGCGGGCGCTCTTGACGGCCTATGCGGATACCGAAGCCGCCATTTCATCGATCAATCAGTCCCAGATCGACTATTATCTGCTCAAACCCTGGGACCCTCCGGAGCAACGCCTGTACCCCATCCTTGACGATCTGCTCGCGGACTGGCAGGAGGTATATAAACCGGGCTTCGGCGGCGTCCGCATCATGGGCGATCGCTGGTCCGCTCGCGGTCATGAGGTAAAAGATTTTCTTGCCCGTAATCAGATCCCTTATTCGTTTGTGGACGTCGAGAAGAGCGCTGAGGCGAGGGAGGTCGTCAATGAGGCGCGGCAGGGAGCCGAAGCGAAAAACGGCGTTACTCCGCTGGTATTTTTGCCTGACGGCAAGCGGCTCGCGTCGCCCACCGTCGCGGAGCTTGCAGAGAGGCTGGGCCTGCAGTTGAGGGCCGAGCAGGCTTTTTACGATCTGGCCATCGTGGGAGGCGGGCCGGCCGGCCTCGCTTCCGCGGTGTACGGCGCTTCCGAAGGATTGACGACTGTGCTCATCGAAGAATCCGCTACCGGCGGACAGGCAGGAACGTCGAGCCGCATCGAAAACTACCTCGGTTTTCCGGTAGGCCTCTCGGGCGCCGACCTGGCTCGCCGGGCTACGTCGCAGGCCAGGCGGTTCGGCGTCGAGATCCTTTCTCCGCAGTCGGTGAAGCACCTCGAGGTCGACGGCCCCTATAAAACACTCACCCTGGCCGATGGCAGCAGCCTCACGTGCCATGCCCTCATGCTTTCGATGGGCGTATCCTGGCGGAAACTCCCGGCTCCGGGCGCTGACCGATTGACCGGGCGCGGGGTGTATTACGGAGCGGCCATGACCGAAGCGATGAATTGCCGCAATGAGGAAGTGTATATCATTGGCGCCGGCAATTCGGCCGGCCAGGCCGCTCTGTTCTTCGCATCCTACGCGAACAAGGTGATCATGCTGGTTCGTGGGGAATCGCTGGCCCGTAAGATGAGCCATTACCTCGTTGAGCGCATCGAGGAGACCGACAATGTAGAGGTGCGTCTCGGCGCCACCGTCGAGGCCTGCCATGGCAGCGATCACCTGGAGTGCATTACCGTGCGCGACAACCAGGAAGGCGCCGGTGTTGAGGTGCCGGCCGGCTTCTTGTTTATCTTCATCGGGGCCGCACCGCGTACCGATTGGCTGGGAACGCACATTGCCCGCGACGAAAAAGGATTTCTTTTGACGGGGCCGGACTTGTCCGAGGAGACGCATCTCCAAGGGTGGCCCCTCGAACGAAAACCGTATTTGCTCGAAACGAACGTTCCGGGCATTTTCGCTTCGGGTGACGTGCGCAGCGGTTCGGTGAAACGAGTGGCCTCCGCCGTCGGCGAAGGTTCAGTCTCGGTCCACTTCATTCATCAATTTATCGGCGCTCTGTAGGGGTACCCGTGTTCAGGCTTACGACCCCGGTAGCCAGCACGATACAGCGATTCAGGATCATGGACGTATTTGTTATTCTCAACAAATCCAGCGAAGAAGGTGAGTTCATCGGCGTCACCAGCAACGAGGAGCTTGCCAAACGATGGAGGCGCAACGGGGCAGGCGTGATTCGCCATACCCTCGATGAGATCCCGGATATCCCGGACGGGTATTATTTTTTCGACGTCGAATTGTATCGCGCGGAAGAGCAAAAGCCCCTCGTGTATCAGTCCCTCGAAAATCTGGCCTATCGTGGCGAACACGTTCGCTTCGCAGAATATACGATCGTTTATGCCGTGCTTGCCCGAGATCCGGAGGAAGCCGTAACACGCGCGCGTGAGCAGGTGGCCGGTCAGGGGGGAGGGCATTGAGAAACTCGCCTACCTGACTTTCACCACCGGCACCACAGTTCGTTGGTTCTCAAATTGTACCTGCAAGAAATACACGCCGGGGGGGATGAGGCGGCCTTGTTGACTCCGGCCATCCCAGGCAGTCTGGTGAAAACCCGCAGGCTGAACGGCATCCACGAGCACCTGTACGACGCGACCCTGGACGTCATACACTTCAGCGCGAATCGAACCCGATTCGGGTATACTGTACTCGATCGTAGTGAGATGGGTGAACGGGTTGGGATAATTCTGCCCCAGCACAAAAGCCTCGGGAACCAGCTTGTTCAGCGCATTTTCGACGAAGGATGGTGGGCCTAAGACAAGGCTGTATCGACTTTGCCGATCCGTAGGGTACAACACCGTCTCGTCGTAGTCCGTCAGGTTGGTCGACTTGCCCGTTCGATGGTCCAGCAGGAAGACCTCCAGCGGATGAAATCCGGAGACGCCCTCTACCCTCAACTGGAGGGGTTCATCCGGGATGGCCTGGAGCGAGAGGTCAAAGACCTCGCCTTCCTGAATCGCGGGGCGCGCTTCTAGGGCCAGGGGGCCGTAGGCGGCCTGAAAAGCAGGTTCAAGACGGAGGCTAACCGAAGAAAAACCGTCCCGAGGCGCAAACTGGTCGAGGCGGTCCAGGGCAGGGCTGGCCTCCGGGTGAATGACGACGTATGCCGTAGAGTGAAGGCTGTCCCGTGCCGTGATGTGCAGCGAGAGGATGTGCAGTGAGAGCGTCCGGCTGGCGTTCTGTTTCGGTGAGGCAGAAACACTTCCCCGCGAAGCCAGCATACCCGGGAAAGGGAGCTTCAACTCCGTCCTGTTGATGTCGTCGTTGAAGAAATAATATCCCTGATAGGGGACCATGACGCTGGTGGGGACGAATCCTCCGGAATAGGCCCATAGCAGGGTCGTTTCTGGCAGGGCCGTTTCAGGTGTGATCGCGTTGGCTGCCAGGACGGCGTCCCAGGGAAGCTGGCCCAGGTACACCGAACCGATGATGTTCCAGCCGGCATGAATCGGAATGCCGTAGGCGCCGGCAAGATCTAGCCCGACCGTCGGCACCTCTCGATCGGGCACGGTCCATGCCTTCTTGCTGAGCGCCCAGAACCCTCGGCCGGGCCGGAGGGTGAACTCCTCCGATCCGTTGAAGCGCTCGAAGAACGTATCGGGCTGGCCGGGACGACCGTTGTCCCGAAAAACGAGCCAGTCCTCGCCCGGTTCGTCCGTGAAGGTCTGGTCCACGGGCAGATTGACGTCACCCGGGAGGCTGATCAGTTGATAACTGGTCGTATCCGTATGGCTGGCGAACGACCGATCCTGGGCAATCCGGTAGGCAGACTGGTACGTCGTGAACGACTGTACCGGACCGACAGTCCGATCGGTGCTATTCTCTGCAATCGCTCTGTAGATATACGGCTGGGCTTCCATGAGTCCGGTAACCGAAGCCGAAACGAGCATGTTGCCTTCACCGTCGAGGGGCTGAGGAGTGGCTGTAACCACCGATTCATCGACTGCGGATACCCCATACTCGAATGTGACGGTCGTCGGGAGGCCCCGGGGATCGACGAGCGCCCGAAAGGAGAACGACGTAGGATCGGTGATTTCCAGGGGCTGCATCGTGAGGATAGGCGCGCGCGACTCAGAGGCGGAGGTCACCCGGATCGTAAACATCTGTTCGTCACTCCCGAAATCATTCGTGGCTGCAACGGTAACATCAAAGAGGCCTTCAGCGGTCGGCGTCCATGAAATTTCACCGGTTTGTGCGTCGATTGTCATACCGGAAGGACGCGAGAGCAGCGAGAACGAAATTTCAGGGGTCCCGTTCGCCTGAACCTGATAGGAATACCGTTCGCCGACCACAGCCGAGGTGTCGGGTGTAGACGTGAAGGACGGACGGGCACCGCTCGACGAAAAGCTATAGAAGTACGCAGCACCCGAGTCTGTGCCATTCACGTCGTGGGCATAGGCGCCGACAAGGGCCTGGCCGCCATAGGTTGAGACCGAAAATCCGAACTCGTCACCGGCGGCCTGGTCGCTCGCCGCCAACCGTGTCTGCAACGACCAGCTTCCTCCCTGACGCTCGAACAAGTACGCGGCCCCGGAGTCGATGCCGTTGTTATCCTTTCGGTATGCGCCAACGAGCGCATGGGTACCATGAATCGACACCGAAAATCCGAATTCGTCGCCCTGTGCTCCCTCAGAGGAGGTCAGCTTGTCGATTTCTGTCCACACTCCCGTGTCTCTGTGGTACACGTAGGCGGCTCCGACGCTGTCGACGCTTGCATCTTTGAGCCGAGCGCCTACGACCGCATCGTGGCCATCCACTGATACCGACCAGCCAAACTCGTCATTTGTCGCGGCATCGCTGGCCGTCAATTTTTCGTCGAAGACCCAGGTGTCGTCCTGCCGCTGAAAGGCGTACGCGGCCCCCGAGTTCGGGCCGTTGCTGTTGTTAAACGGGGCGCCCGAGAGCAGCAAGGAGTCGCTGATGGAGACGGACCAGCCGAACTTGTCTGAATCGGCCCCATCGACAGCCGTCAGTTTATCGACCTGGTTCCATTCGTTGCCCGATCGCCGGAAGAGGTACGCCGAGCCGGAGTCGGTGCCGGCATCGTCATTTCCGTACGCTCCGACGACGGCGAAGTCGCCGCTGATAGAGACGGACCAGCCGAATTCATCCCCGGCTGCACCATCCATCGGGGTTAATTTGGCCCGTTCGATCCACGAAGTACCGGCGCGTTCAAAGACGTACGCCGACCCGGATCGGGCGCCGTTGTCGCTATCGAAGGGGGATCCGGCGATAGCGAAGTCGCCGCTGATGGAGACGGACCAGCCGAATAAGTCTCCCACGTCACCGTCGCTGGCGGTGAGTTTTGCATGGAACGCCCAGGAGGTGTCCCGCTGTTCGTATACATACGCAGACCCCGAGTTGGCCCCTTTGTCGTCGTCCCATCGGGCGCCGAAGACCGCATAACTGCCGCTGACGGATACAGAACGGCCAAACGAGTCCATCTCGGCGCCATCGTCGGGAATAATTTTTGTCTCGGTCTGGGCGAATGCCAGAGAATCGCCCAGGGTAAGAAGCACGAAGATCAAGATGCCGAAAAAACGCATGTACTGGAATCTGACAATTTGCTGAGCGAACGAAGTGATCGATAAGGAAGGTAACAAGGATCTATAATATCGGCACGATGAATTTCTTACCTTGTCGAATCTTAATATGTGAGGTTACGCGAACTGTGCGCAGCAGGCCGGCGCATGCGGCTTTGCAAGTATACAAAGCCGCTCTGGCAGGACGGTTGCGCATCCGGCGCGCAACATCTGTTAATCTAGTACGCCTGGACACTGATCCTTGTAGCCGTATTTTTCCAGACCATGACACATCCAGAATCGTATCCTTCACTTTCCCGTTACGAGATCGAGAGCAGGTTGAGTAAAGGAGGGATGGGGACTGTTTTTACAGCCATCCAGAAAGGGCTGGGTAGACGGGTTGCCATCAAAATTCCCCATCAACACGTCGATGAAGATTTCCGGCAGCGTTTTTTGAGAGAGGGCGCCACGCTGGCCGGGCTTTCCCACCCGAATGTCGTTAAAGTGTTCGACGCCGATATCGAGAACGGTATCGCCTATATGGTCATGGAGCTCATCGAAGGACAAACCCTGGAAGACTTGATTCGCAACGCTCCTCCCTCCGTCGATCAGGTCGTTGAATGGGGAGCCAGGCTGGCGGATGCGCTGGACTACATTCACGACCAGCACGTGATTCACCGGGATATCAAAAGTGCCAACATTATCATTAACCGACGGGGTGAGCCCGTGCTCGTCGATTTCGGAGTCGCGAGAAACGAAAATATGACGAGGATAACCCAGGGAGAAGGCTATTTCATCGGTACCTTTCAGTATGCGAGCCCTGAATCATTAAACGGGGAACCCCTCGGAGCACATTCAGACATTTACAGCCTTGGCATCGTGTTTTATCAATGCCTGACGAGGCAACTGCCTTTTGATGGGGGGAATTTCCAGCAGATCGCTTATCAGGTATTCAATGCAGCGCATATCCCTCCTCACGAGCTGAACACGGACGTCCCCCGGTGGTTGTCCAGGGTCATCGATACCTGTCTTCACAAAGACCCATCCCGGCGTTATCCATCCGGCAGCGCATTACGCGAGGTTCTGATGCAACGTCTTCCGGAGATACAAACAAAAGATTCGAAGGGGCCGGCCGGCATTGCGGGGCGCAAAAGACCGGAGCCGATTGCCAGGACGATGGCCTATCGGGGCGAAAGGAATCGAAAAGGAAGGGCGGAGGAGAAGGATGGAGATCGGCAGCGTCGGGGAGCCGGAGGGCTCGTGAAAAAAAGCCTGTTATCGTTCGGCGTGTTTTCAGTGGTTGTCTTGCTGGTACTGTGGATGGTCGACCCTTTCGGTTCTCCCCCTGAGCCCGAATCGGCCATAGATGCCAGTGGAGAAGGTGCTCCCCCGGGTGCGAGGGAGGCGCTGATCGAGCCGCCGACCCCCATCCAGATGTTGCTGGCCCAGCAAGACATCGCTGAGCTCGACCGGTTGCTGAGGGAATACAGAAACGAAGCGATCCTCTCGTTCGGGTCAGAAAGTAGTCAATTTGAGCATCCAGCGGAGTGTTTTGTTGTGGTCTACAACGAGCAGGGGGTTGTCACAATTCTGAGCCCTGAAGATGAGCATAACACACGAACGGATTTGAACACCTCGGCGCCGGTGGATGGCTCTATCGAGCGACACTTCGATCGAGACGCGTTGATCTGGGTATACCTGTACTGAAAAATACGCTTGAAACACGCCCTAAACCCTATGGCCAGGCCCTATGGCTGAGGCCGGCCTGGCGGTCTTCCGACGAGGTCGTCGTCGGGATTCATAGAAACCAGTATGGCCGTGGCGATGCCTCCCCCGATGCCCAATCCGCCCCCGATGAACCAACCCGGGTGGATGCCCGGTTTGGCGTGGATTTGCACTTTCAGGTTTTCTTGAGGCAGCGATTGATCGATGGGCCAGTAGATGACGTGGCCTGTACCCGGCGTCACTTTTTTACCCATCGCACCGGTCAGGCCTTTCATGGGAAGCGAAACGTCGTCGGGGCCGAACAGGGAAATATCGACTTTGTATCGACTTCTTTCCGAAGCCAGGTCATAGGAGATGATCAACGTCTCTCCTTCGATATGGGCTGTTTCGTTCTGAACGTAGACGCTCTGCGATGGGAGAAGCTCGATCCTCGTTTCTAGCTCAATGTGGATGCGATTCGCCCCTTCGTTGCGGATGTCGATGACGTCTACGTACGGTTTGTACCCGGGGTTTTCTACGCGTAATTCGGCGACGCCTTGAGGCAGGGGCCAGTCGCTCAGCGGTGTAGCCCCGATTTCTTCATCGTTGATAAATACCCGCGCCCCTTCGACGTTCGAAGTGATCGTGACCGGCAGGTCGGCTCTGGACAGGGTGAACCGTTGCAGGTTGTCTTCGCCCTCAGATATCTGGGCGGAATACGCGATGGTATTGTATCCTTCTTTCGAAATGTGCACAGAATGTGTACCCGGGGAAAGGTATACCTTCAGATTACTCATGCCAATCGAAACACCGTCCACGGTGATCTCGGCGTTGTCGGGCGATGTTTCGATGCTCAAGATTTGTCCACGGAAGCCCGGTGGAGGGGCGACCACGTACGATCGAGTTTGATTGGGAGCGATAGGCGGGATCCTCAAGTCTTGCGTCCGGAAGCCTGGATACTGAAAGGACAACATGTGAGGTGTGTCCGGTTGTATAGTCAACAGGTATTCTTCTCTGAGCTCCTCATGTGCTGTTGCTACCAGTTCGATCGGGGAGTCGATCGTGAGATGAGGCAGGGGAGAATAGATGATAATCGTGGCCATACCCGGGTGGTCCGGGTTAACGACGATCGCAGAGGCGGTCGTGTCTTTGACGACGAAGTTATGCAGCTGACCGTACGTATACTGGCAGGTTGTCGCGAAGATACTGAGCCCTAGGATGATACAGAAGCTGTACGAGCGTATGTTTAGAAAAGGGTTCATGGGATTGAAGAGCCTGAGGAACGGTAGAACAATCACGGCGACTTTATAGAGTGATACCTGCTCACACTTCCCAACGCGTAACATGCCATTTGAATGGATGTTACGCGCCGGATGCGCATAGGTCCTGCCA